>NZ_LEKN01000001.1 GCF_009761395.1 Ursidibacter maritimus
AACGACGCACCGTAAAACCTTATTCGTTCACAACAGTGCGTCGTTGTGTGGTGCGCATTATAGAGAAATCTGAACACAACGCAAGCACTTTTTTCAAAAAAATGGCAAAAAATCGGAAAAAATCACCATTTGTTGAAAATTTCAACTATTATTCTGCTATTTTCACTACATATAATTGGTAAGTCGGTAATGATTGAATTACAGAAACCTTACGCTGGTATGTATTAACATAGCTATCTACCGCTGGTTTTACTAACAAATAGTGATCTGCTTCATTCCAACTTTTTGGAGACCATAAATAATCATCAAATGCAATGACTCCACCAACCCTTACTAATTGGTGAGCTAATAGAGCATCTAACAATACATCTGGAGCTTCGTGAGAACCATCAACATAAACGAAATCAAAATAACCTTTCTTTCCTTCTACTAGTAATTCCATCATTTTAGGGTGTGAATACCCTTTGCACTTAAAAAGTGTTGTTCTTGGGAATTGCTGAATAGCTAGACGCATATTGTGTTCAAATACTTGCTCTACGGTATCCATATTCCAATTTTCTTTATGTTCTAGTCCACCTTCCCAGCTATCTATACAATAGATTTCTATAGTTTCTGCATATTCACTCATCTTTTCCATAAAATGAAGCGTTGAACGTCCTTCAAATGAACCTATTTCTAAAATTCGTATAGGTTTCAATTGATTAAAAATAATATCTAAGGGGCTGAAGTAGATTAGTAATTATGTTAATCTATAAAAATGAAGATAACTCATTGTAAATTAAAGAAATCCACACAAAAAGACTGCTTGAATTTTTGTACTCGAAGTGACCGCTCGTTCAGCTGCTGATATTCTTGGTATTCAACCTAACTCAGCGATTTTGTTTTACCATAAAATTCGTCAAGTCATTAACTACCATTTATCCCTTGAAGCCAATGATATTTTGAGGGAAAAATCGAATTAGATGAGAGCTATTTTGGTGGACATCGTAAAGGAAAACGTGGTCGAGGTGCAGCGGGAAAAATTGCTGTTTTTGGTATATTAAAACGGCAGGGAAAGGTGTTTACAGTGGTTGTTGAAAATACCAAGATGAAACGTTATTCCCTGTTATTAAAAGGAAAATCAAGCCTGATAGCTGGGTTTATACCGATACTTATCGTAGCTATGATGCCCTTGATGTGAGTGAGTTCCGCCACGAGCGAATTAACCATTCTGAGATATTTGCCGAGCGAGAAAATCATATCAATGGGATTGAAAATTTTTGGAGCCAAGCTAAGCGAGTATTTCGAAAATATAACGGAATAAACCGAAAATCTTGAAGGAATGTGAATTTCGGTTTAACTTTGGTACACCAAAACCACAGTTAAAAACCTTGCAAAAATGGTGTGATATTTAGGGCTAATCTACTTCAGCCCCATATCTAAACTAGGAATATTGTGACTAAACCAATCTGTTTGAAAAATATATTCAGTTGGTTGGTTGGCATAGCATAATGTCTCCGCAATAAATAATCTTCTAAACTATAAAGGATTCTATCTAATATCACCTAATTTGTAAAAAAATACTGGACATAATTTTGTGTTTTATGCCAGAGTAACCGTATATATTACCCATTTTTCAATCTAAACACCAAAAAACAGTTCATCTCTAAATTTATCAGACCAACCCGCTGCTGTGAGTTTCTCTTCCATTCCTTTGCATCCATCAGCCAATCACTCACTTTTAGTCTGCGATAACAACGTTCGTCAATGCGACTACGTTCTGCATCAATATCTTCAAAGCACGTTATCATTTCTTGAGCTCTCTCGACTTATTTTGTGAAAATAGGTTTCCACTTCAGACTGAAACTGGCGGTGGTTCTTCTTCAAGGGCATCACCTCATCGACCTCTTTCTCGATGATTTTTGATGCAATTTTCTTCTGCGTATTCATGGCATCCACCGTGATAATCGCATTTTTCACACAAAAACTGTCTAACACTTCCATCACTGCCAGCGGTTCATTTTTCTTACCGCTAGATCGACTCTAGCATCGTTATGCTATGCAAGGGAGTTGTGCTCTTGTTGTGAGCTTATCTCATTGATAAAATTCAGCAAAACCTCTTTAAATGCTTGTGGGTTCAATATGTTTTATGGTCGTGCTATGGTATTATCAACAGGAATGCCTTGTTCAAAAGAACGATATTTTCGCAACCAATCCAAGTGGAATTCTCCAAACATTTTGATTTATGTCCAACTGTTGACATCTGAAATCACAGCAGTGACAACAAGAAAGACGATATCTAAAAATGGGTACTTTTGATTATATGCTCTAGGAGGGTCAGATAAATGCTCGAAAAAACGGACAATACTCATTTTACAACCTATATTGATGTGGAATATGAGTTTCCATCAGATCATAAATTGACAGAAAATGCGATATTGTCCTGAGCGTTAATCTACTTCAGCCCCTTATTTTTTTATAAAACAAACTCTTTTTATGCTAACTTTTGCTCTTTTACAAAAAAATCATCCAATCTCACCGCTTGTAAGCTATAATGGCAAAAACACTGTATAAAATCACATAAAAGAGGCGTTGTGATGGATTTTTCTTTATTGTTAGATGGATTAAATGATAAACAGCGAGAGGCTGTTGCTGCTCCATTAGGTAACTATCTTGTATTAGCTGGAGCTGGTAGTGGTAAAACTCGGGTATTAACGCACCGCATTGCCTGGTTAATCGGTGTGGAGAACATCCCGGAATCAAGTATTTTGGCTGTGACCTTTACTAATAAAGCCGCAGCAGAAATGCGTCATCGTATTGAACATACCTTATCTCAATCTAGTGATCACCGACTATTTGGAATGTGGGTCGGCACTTTCCACAGCATTGCTAACCGCTTATTGAGAATGCACTACCTTGATGCGAATCTTCCGCAAGATTTTCAAATTATGGATAGCGAAGATCAACAACGCCTGATTAAACGCTTATTGAAATTACATAACATTGATGAAAAGCATTTTCCACCAAAACAAGTCGCTTGGTTTATCAATGCTAAGAAAGATCAAGGGTTAAGAGCAAAAGATATCGAACCTAATGATGATGCTAATACTAAAAAATTAGTTCAGATCTATCAAATTTACCAAGATGCTTGCGATCGTGCAGGTTTACTCGATTTTGCAGAGTTACTCATTAGAACTTATGAGCTATTTAAACAAAATAAATTGATTTTACAGCGCTATCAACAACGATTTCGCCAAATTCTCATTGATGAGTTTCAAGATACCAACAACATTCAGTATGACTTAATTCATTTACTTGCAGGCAATAGCAGCAATGTAATGATTGTTGGTGATGACGACCAATCAATTTATGGATGGCGTGGTGCTCAAGTTGAAAACATTCAACGCTTTTTAGACGATTACACCAATGCACAGACCATTCGTTTAGAGCAAAATTATCGCTCTACGGGGAATATTTTAAATGCAGCTAATGGCTTGATTGCCAATAATGAAAACCGATTAGGTAAGAATTTATGGACAGATAGTGGCGAGGGTGAGCCCGTTGATATTTATTGTGCCTTCAATGAGCTTGATGAAGCCCGTTTTGTTGCATCACAAATTAAACAATGGAAAGAAGATGAAGGAGAGCTAAATCAGTGTGCAGTGCTTTATCGTAGCAACAGCCAATCACGTGTTATTGAAGAAGCGCTTATTCAAGCAAGTATCCCTTATCGTATTTATGGTGGAATGCGATTCTTTGAACGCCAAGAAATCAAAGATGCTTTGGCATATTTACGCTTGATTGCTAACCGCCAAGATGATGCTGCTTTTGAACGTGTGGTAAATACGCCACCACGTAGTATTGGAGATCGCACCTTAGATATTTTACGACAGCTCACTCGTACACGCCAAATTACTTTATGGCAAGCTATTCAAGTTGCTGTTCAGGAAGAGCAACTTTCAGGGCGAGCTGCATCGGCTTTATTACGTTTTGTGGATTTAATCAATGCACTTGAGCAAGAAACAGAACAAATGCCACTTTTTGAACAGACTGATTTTGTTATCCGTAAGTCTGGCTTATACGAAATGTATAAACAAGAAAAAGGTGAAAAAGGTGAAGTTCGTATTGAAAACTTGGAAGAATTAGTCACTGCTGCACGTCAATTTAATAAACCTGATGAAGCAGAAGAAATGAGCGATCTGACTGCTTTTTTGACTCACGCATCATTAGAATCAGGTGAAACCCAAGCGTCACCACACCAAGATTATGTGGAGCTGATGACTTTACACTCAGCAAAAGGGCTTGAATTTCCACGAGTATTTATTGTTGGTGTAGAAGAAGGAATTTTTCCAAGCGGAATGAGCTTTGATGAAGGGCGTTTGCAAGAAGAACGGCGTTTAGCTTATGTCGGTATTACCCGAGCGAAAAAGAAACTCACAATTAGCTATGCGGAAAACCGTCGTTTATATGGTAAAGAAGAGCGTCATTTACCTTCCCGATTTATTGCCGAATTACCTGAAGAGCACATTCGAGAAGTCCGTTTGCGTGGTAACATCAATCGACCAGCTCACTTTTTTGCAAAAAATTCCCCAAAACCAACCGCTTCTATACTAGAGGATAGCCCTTGGAAGATGGGGCAAAAAGTCCGTCACGAGAAATTTGGACAAGGTACAATCATCAATGTCGAAGGCAGTGGCGATCAAACTCGCTTACAAGTTGCTTTTGTACAACAAGGGATTAAATGGCTGATTGCCAAAATGGCAAATTTAGAAAAGCTATAGCATTAGAAAAGTGAGCAAGAGAAAATGAAGCAGAGTGTTTATGATAATCCGATTTTTTTTGCTAATTATTTAAAATTGCGAGAGAACCCGATTAGCCTAAATGAGATAGTCGAAAAACCAACAATGTTCTCGCTTTTGCCCGATCTTAATCACAAGCAAGTGCTTGATTTAGGTTGTGGCGTCGGAGAGCATCTTATCCATTATTTGCAACAAGGAGCAAAAAAAGTGGTGGGCTTAGATCTTTCTCAATCAATGCTAGCACAGGCAGAGCAAGGTTTTGCAAAAAATGGTTATGATCAAACCGCTTATCGTTGTTACTGTTTACCAATGGAGCATTTAGATCAGATTGAGGAAACTCATTTTGATTTAGTGACGAGTTCTTTTGCTTTCCACTATGTTCAAGATCTGAAAGGCTTATTACAACGTATTCACTCGAAACTAGCTCCCAATGGTATGTTAGTTTTTTCACAAGAACACCCAATAACCACGTGCTTTCGTGAAGGAGAACGCTGGGTTAAAGATCAAAATAAGCAGCAAATAGCCTATCGCCTTAACTTTTACCGAGAAGAAGGATTGCGAAATAGAAATTGGTTTCAGCAACCTTTCAAAACTTATCATAGAACCACTGCGACTATTTTAAATTGTCTGATTGAAACTGGATTTGAGATTTCAAAGGTGGAAGAGCCGATGTTAGCAGATCAGACAGAGTGGCATAATGAATTTAAAGATTTACGTCATCGCCCACCATTACTGTTTATAAAATCAGTAAAAAGAGAACGATAAAACTCAGTTTTTCTATCCACAAATCCTGTGGATAACTTTGTGGATTATTTTAATTAAAATCGCTTAACCCTTTATAAATACTGGGATCTTTATTGCTAATTTACAATTGATTGCAAAATAACTTGTTGTTATAAATCAATAAGTTATATTTTGACTAGGGTTGTATTGTAAAAAAACAAAAAAATTTATGAAAGATGCTACTTGACAATATTAGCCTGTGTACAACTTAAACGAATGGTTATTTATTTTTTTCATAAAATAATTCAATAAAAAATCTAGCTTTATTATGTAGAAGGTCTAAAATTCCCTCCAGTTTTACTTTTAATTTTAATACTTCGGAGCAAATTATGCAGACTATTGTTATTGTCGGCGGTGGAGCTGGCGGATTGGAACTTGCTACTTATTTAGGAAATAAAATGGGTAGAAAGAAAAAGGCAAATATTATTTTAGTTGATAAAAATATTAGCCATTTATGGAAACCCTTACTGCACGAAGTCGCTACAGGCTCATTAGATGATGGTACTGATGCGTTGAGTTATCGTGCACACGCTAAAAACCATGCTTTCGAATTTCAACAAGGAACATTAACAGGCGTCAATGCTGCAGAAAAATTTATCACTCTTGCTCCTATTTATAGTGAGAAACAAGAGTTACTCGTGGCAGAGCGTAAAATTTCTTATGATAAATTAGTCATTGCTATTGGTAGTCGTTCAAATGACTTTGGCACTCCTGGTGTTGCAGAGCATTGTATTTTCTTAGATAGTTCAGAACAGGCAAAATTATTCCATCAACGAATGATGGAGCTTTTCTTGAAGTTCTCGAATAACAATGAGAAAGAAGTGCATATTGCAGTTGTAGGTGGTGGCGCCACAGGTATTGAATTATCTGCGGAGCTTTATAATACCGTTAAAAATTTAAACTCTTATGGCTATGGTAAATTAAATAACACAAGCTTGAAGGTTACTCTGCTTGAAGCAGGAGACCGTTTGTTACCTGCTTTGCCAGAGCGTGTTTCTGCGTCTGCAATTAAAGAACTGCGTGAGTTAGGCGTCAATGTAATGACGAATACAGCTGTCGTTGAAGCAACGGAGAATTCGTTGATCACTAAAAATGGTGAGAAGATTGAAGCTGATTTAATGGTTTGGGCTGCTGGTGTAAAAGCATCTGAAATCACTACGAAATTTGGTTTTGAAACAAATCGCCTTAACCAAATTGCAGTAAAAGATACTTTGCAAACATTAAGTGATGATTCCGTTTATGTAATTGGTGATTGTGCATTTTTAATGCAAGAAAATGGTAAACCTGTACCGCCAAGGGCACAAGCTGCACACCAAATGGCTTCTGCTTGTGGTAAAAATATCATAGCTCAGTTAGAGGATAAGCCATTAAAAGCTTTTGTATTTGATGATAAAGGATCTTTAGTCTCTTTCTCTCGTTTTGGCACTATTGGCAGCTTAATGGGCAATTTAACGAAAGGATCTATGTTTATTGAAGGGAAAATTGCAAGGATTGCTTATTTATCCCTATATCGAATGCACCAAGTTGCACTACATGGGTGTGTAAAAACGGGATTAATAATGCTAGTAGGACGAATTAACCGATTCCTGCGTCCAACGATGAAGTTACACTAAATAGCTAAATGATAGGGGGAATATTCCCCCTTAATTTTTCTACAATTATTCAATAATACTTGGCAGTTCTGTCATTGGCCAGCGAGGCTTAACACTAACGGAAAGATCAGTTTGCTCACCATTTTTTAGGCGAATAAACCCAGCATAAGCAATCATTGCACCATTATCCGTACAAAATTGGGGGCGAGGGTAGAATACTTCGCCTTTTAATTGTTGCATCAATTCCGCTAGATCGGCTCGCAGCTGTTTATTTGCACTCACGCCACCTGCAATAACCAAACGTTTGTAGCCTGTTTGTTGCAAGGCTCGGCGGCATTTAATTATCAATGTATCAATAACAGCCTGTTGAAATGCGTGAGCGATATCACATCGAGTTTGTTCATCTAGTATTCCTTCGCTATTTAAATTTGCATTGATTTTATTGGCTGCAAAGGTTTTTAGCCCAGAAAAACTGAAATCAAGACCTGGACGATCTGTCATTGGACGTGGAAAAGTAAAGCGACAAGCGGTTCCTTTTTCTGCTAATTTTGCTAACGCTGCTCCACCTGGATAATCTAGCCCGAGTAATTTAGCTGTTTTATCAAAGGCTTCTCCTGCGGCATCGTCAATAGATTCACCCAATAACTCGTATTTCCCGACATTTTCGACTTTGACTAATTGGGTATGTCCACCAGAAACAAGTAATGCGACAAATGGGAATTCGGGTGCTTTTTCTTCTAGCATTGGAGCAAGTAAATGCCCTTCCATATGATGAACCCCCAAGGCTGGTACATCCCACGCATAAGCTAATGAGCGTGCAATAGTTGATCCTACTAATAATGCACCTACTAGCCCAGGCCCTGCGGTATAAGCAACGCCATCAATATCATTGGGGATTAAATTTGCTTCTTCTAATGCAGCTTGAACCAAAGGTAATGTTTTACGAATATGATCGCGTGAGGCTAATTCGGGAACAACACCACCGTAATCGGCATGCATTTCAATTTGGCTGTATAGCTGGTTTGCAACTAAGCCGTATTGTTCATCATAAATTGCGACTCCAGTTTCATCGCAAGAAGTTTCTATTCCTAAAATACGCATCTTGATTATCTATTCAAAGAATTGGAAGGATATAAATATTAAAAGGGCGTATATCGTACGCCCTAACGGTATTTGTGCAAAAAATAAAGTGAATCTTACCGCTTAGAATTGCTCACCATAAGCTGGTTTAGTTGCATCAGGGAAGGTTTTATCTTTATTTTGTTCAATTAATGTCGCTGCTTTTTGGGCTGAATCAGTAATCCCCATAGCTTCAAAAGATTTTTGTAAATATGGTAAGGCTTGTTGTGTCGCTTGAGTATCTGGATAATAACGAAGCATATCTTCTACTCTGTTTACAACGGCAACATAAGCATCACGTTTCATATAATATTTCACAATATTTAGTTCGTGTTTTGCTAAACGATTTCTTAAATATGCCATCCAGTTTTGTGCATCTTGAACATATTGGCTATGTGGATAATGTTGCACGATACTTTGGAAGTTTCCAAACGCATTACGAGAAGTTTCAACTGCACGTTTAGAATCATCAACACCAAATAAATCTTGGAACCAATTATCACCTAAACGAGCATTACTTAAACCTGCAAGATAGAATACATAATCCATTGAGGCACTATTAGGGTAAGTACGAGCGAAACGTTCTGCCGCATCTAGTGCTTTATAATATTCGCCTAATTTATATTGTGCATAAATCACGCTTAGCTGAATTTGTTCACCATAAGCGCCTTGTTGGCTGATAACATCAACAGCCTCTAAGTAGCGAATTGCATTGTTATAGTCACCATCCTGTAAGAATGTTTGGCCTTTGTTATAAAGTTCTTGAGATGGAATACCTTCAAATTCATTTTTATTTGAATTTGAACAGCCAGAGATAATACAGGCTGCTAGAATAAAAGATGCAATTGAGCTGAATTTACGCATAATGATTTACCTATAATAAGTGTCTGCGATGAAAAGTTAATGTACAATGGCGTTCGACTCGCCATTGTTTACAAAGTTCATCTAAAAGTGGCGTTATTTTATAGGACATCATACAAGAAGAAAATCATAATTTGGAATTTTATAGAGAATGACTCAACAAATTACGCTACAAACAGAAGTAACCCCTGATTTACTGGGAGCAAGATTAGATCAAGCACTTGCACAATTATTCCCAGATTATTCACGTTCCCGTATTAAAGTTTGGATCGAAAATAATCAAGTGTCAGTGAATGGCACTATTATCAACAAAGCTCGTGAAAAAGTTTTTGGCGGTGAATATATTGAAATTCAAGCCGAAGTAGAAGATGAAGTACGTTTTGAACCTGAAGATATTCCACTCAATATCGTATATGAAGATGATGATATTCTTGTAATCAACAAACCAAAGGATCTTGTCGTTCACCCTGGCGCAGGAAACCCTAATGGTACCGTTTTAAATGCATTACTATATCATTACCCTGCTATTGCAGAAGTGCCGAGAGCGGGAATTGTCCATCGTTTAGATAAAGATACAACGGGTTTAATGGTGGTAGCCAAGACGATTCCTGCTCAGACTCATTTAGTTAATGCTCTCCAAAAGCGTAAAATTACGCGTGAATATGAGGCTGTGGCAAGTGGGATTATGACTCAAGGCGGAAAAGTTGATGAGCCAATGGCTCGTCATCCAACAAAACGTACCGCAATGGCAGTACACCCTATGGGGAAAGCCGCGGTAACTCACTATCGAATTATGGAACGTTTCCGTAATTATACCCGTTTACGCTTACGTTTAGAAACCGGGAGAACCCACCAAATTCGTGTGCATATGGCTCATATAGCACACCCACTGCTTGGTGATCAACTTTATGGGGGCAGACCTCGCCCACCTAAAGGTGCGAGTGAAGATTTTTTAACTGTTCTTCGTAATTTTAAACGTCAAGCTCTTCACGCTGCGATGCTACGTTTAGAACACCCGATTACAGGCGAATTAATGGAATGGCACGCACCTTTGCCAGATGATTTTGTTGAGCTAATTGAGGCTCTTAAAACTGATTATCTTCTTTATAAAGACGATTTGGATTACTAATTCAATATTTCTCACTTTAGCAATCAGTTATTGCACAAGCGGTCAGATAACGAGTAATTTTTGCAAATTATTGTCGCAATCTGACCGCTAGGTTTGCGTGGTATTCCTCATGACTGTACTACTCAACTCATTCAAGAGAAAGCCCTTGAAAGTATTAATGATGTTAAATAGTCAATAGGTGGTTATGTACGTTACTACAATAAAGAATCAATCGAATTAAATCAAAACTAAAGGAACTAACTTCGATATAATATCGAAATCAGTCCTTTGAATAGCTATCTAGCTTTTGGCAGGCAAATCATCTAGGATAGCTCTTACTTTAAAATAAACATTGGCGTCCTACTGACAGGATCAGGGTGGATTTCTACATCAAGATCAAAAACCCCTTTCAGTAATTCTGCATTCATAACTTCATCTGGGGACCCTTCTGCGATCAATTTTCCCTGTTTCAAAACAACCAAATAATCGCAATAGCGACAAGCCTGATTCAGATCGTGTAATACCGTAATTACCGTTTTTCCTTTCTGTTGCAAATGACGCATCATCGACATTAACTCAGCTTGGTGATTGAGATCTAAATAAGTCGTCGGCTCATCTAATAAAATAATATCCGCATTTTGAGCTAATGTCATTGCTAGAAAGACTCTCTGCTGCTGTCCTCCTGATAAGTCACTCACTAACTTATCAGCTAATTCAACAACTTGAGTTTGTTGCATTGCTTGCTCCACTAATTGTTCATCTTTTTCACTTAGTTTTCCCCATAAATTTAGGTAAGGAGATCGCCCATAGGCAACCAATTCTCTTACGCTAATGCCTTCGGGAACAAGATGCTGTTGTGGCAAGAATGCTAAAATTTTGGCATATTCTTTAGCAGATATTTGCCAGATATCTGAGGATTTATGGCGAACCTTACCATTTTTAGGTTTTAGTAAACGAGCTAATGATTTTAGTACCGTTGATTTACCGCAGCCATTTGGTCCAATAAGACCAATAATCTTTTGGCTGGGTAAGGTTAAATTAAGATCTTGTACAATCACTTTATCGTGGTAGGCAAGCTGAAGGTGTTCTACAACTAAACTCATTATTTGGTTCTCATCAATAAATAGAAGAAATAAGGTGCACCAAGAATAGCAGTTAAAATCCCGGCAGGGATTTCAACAGGTGGAGCAATAATACGAGCTAAAATATCGGATAATAATAGTAAGATAACACCAAGTAATAAGGCAGCAGGTAATAATCTTCGGTGACGACCTCCGACTAAATGCCTTGCTAAGTGTGGTGCAACTAATCCTAGAAAAGCAATAGGTCCGCAAATAGCAACAGCTGTCGTCGCTAATGCAACAGATAAAAGCAAAATTAAAATTTGAGTTTTGCTGATATGTACACCTAATGTAGCTGCTTTTTGCTCTCCCAAAGCTAAAGTATCTAAATCTCGACAAAATATAAAAGGTAATGGTAATAAAACAAGTAGCCAAGGTAATATAACGGTAAGGTAAGACCAACTTCTTCCCCATAAGCTCCCAGTCAGCCAAAGCATTGCTGAATTGATATCGAGCGGATTAGAGAGCATTAAATAATGGCTAATTGCCGCCCATAACGCAGAAAGTGCGACACCAATAATAGCCATTTTGATCGGGCGGAAATGAAAGCCACATATAATCCATAAAATCACAAAAGACAGAATACCACCAATAAAAGCAAAAATAGGTAGCCAGTAGAAAGCAATTCCAGGAAAGAAAATTAAACAGAGAACAGCAATAAGTCCTGCAGCATTATTGATACCTAAAATATCAGGTGATGCAAGAGGATTTCTTACTACACTTTGAATCAACACTCCTGAAACAGCTAGTGCTCCGCCCATCAATACCGCTAGAATGGCTCTAGGTAAGCGATATTCAAAGAGTGTGAAATAATGCGGATTATTCGGTTCTTGTAAAATTTGCCATATTTCCTGTAATGACAGGCTATATGTACCAAGCTGTAAGCTCAATATAAAAAGCAAGAGCGTAATCATGAGCGTTATAGGATAAAATCCAATTTGCAAAAAATAGCGTAAAACAGACCGCTTAAATATATTCATTAACGCTTTCCTTTTGCAAAGAGTACAAAAATAGGCGCTCCGATGAGAGCAAGAATGGCTCCTGCGGGAATTTCACTTGGGAAAGTAACTGCTCGGGCAGTAATATCTGCCAGTAGCATTAGACTTCCACCTAAAATCATCGACATCGGCAAGGTTTTACGCAAATCATAACCGATATAGTAGCGAGCTAAATGAGGAATGAGTAACCCAATAAATGCCATAGGACCAGCAATACTAACGCTTGAGCCAATAATTAGCAGCGCTACAATGTTAGCCAGCCAACGTAAGCGAAATAAATCGACGCCTAAAGATTGGGCAGATTCATCGCTTAAATTCAATAAATTGAGTTGCTGAGCAAAAAAAGTACAAAACATGACACTAAGCAAGAAAAAGGGAAGAATAATCCACCATTCTACCCAGCGAGTATGAGCAATCCCGCCTGCTAACCAGTTAAGAATATTAGCAGCGTGATCTTCTGCAATAATAATGACTAATTTGGTTAATGCTGCACAAAATAGTGAAACCGCAATCCCTGCTAAAATAACACGATGACGATCGGAGCTTGAACGCCAACCGCCACTAATTAGCATTACCAGTAACCAACTTAAACCACCACCGACACTGGCGATAAACGCAATACTATATCCTAAAAAGAAAGCTGGTATTACAGCCGTTGCGGTAACCATAGCCAAACTTGCCCCCGCATTAACACTGAGTAGGGAGGGAGAGGCTAGAGGATTACGGGTGATCGTTTGAAGTAACACACCTGCAACAGCAAGATTTGCCCCCATTACTATCGCAACTAAAGAACGAGGTAAACGCAAATCCAAAATTGTAATTTGGATCAGTTCATCATGACTGCCATAAAAGGCTTCAAGGGCTTCAAACCCTGATATAGCCGTTGGGTAGTACAAAAAAAGACTTCCCCATAGAAGCATAATTAACGCAACAATGGGGAAAAACCAATAAACAAATGTTCTCATTATTTCGTAGATTTATTCACAAAACCTTGCAATTCTTTAGCGATAATTTCAGCCGCATCAATGCCACGAGCTCGAGACCAGAGATTGCCATCAACAGTCATAATTTGGTTATTTTTTACCGCTGGAATAACTTTCCATAATGCTTCATTTTCCCATTTTTGGGCAATGTGTTGGTCACGATAATGAGTTAAAATCATTAATTCTGGTTTCTCTGCCACGACTTGCTCTAAGCCAACAACACTATTTGGTTTATTGTCAGATGCTGCTTTAGGCATTTCAAAACCGAGTTTTTCAATTAAGCCACCAGCATAAGATTCATTGTTGTGTAAATGGAATTGAGTTTCACTAGAGACTCCCATAATCGCTTTTTTTCCTTTCGGTAAACTTTTAGCAATATCACTAATATATTGTTCGTGTTTAGTGATACGTTCTTTCATTTCAGTTGATTTACCCAATAAATCACCGATTTTCTGTGCGGTTTCTAAATTTTCCGCATAGTTCTCGTTACGAGAGTTAAACACAACTGTTGGAGCAATTTTCTTTAACTCTTCATATACGGCTGAATGGCGGTTATCATCTGCAATAATTAAATCGGGTTTTAATGCTGCAATTGCTTCTAAACTTGGTTGGGAGCGAGTACCGACAGATTCCCAAGGCTGAACTTTATCACGCACTTGCTGAAGAATACGAGTTTTATCATTATCATCAGCTACACCAACAGGACTCACGCCAATTTGAGCAAGAGCATCAACATAAGAATATTCCAACGCTACTATTCGTTGCGGTACAGTGTCTAATATAAAATCGCCTTTACGGTCTTTAACTGTAACCGCATTTACGAATTGTGTTGTAGCGAAAAGAGAAAGAGCGACAGCCGTATTCAATAACTTTTTCATAACTATTTTCCTTTGGTTTTGTGAATGAAATCTTTTGTGCTAATTATTTCGTAGATTTACTTACGAAACCTTGTACTTCTTTAGCAATAATTTCAGCCGCTTCAATACCACGAGCTCGAGACAAAAGATTACCATCTACTATCATAATTTGATTATTTTTTACCGCAGGAATTGCTTTCCATAATGCTTCGTTTTCCCACTTTTTAGCGATACTTTCATCACGATAGTGAGTTAAAATCATGAATTCTGGTTTCTCTGCCACTACTTGCTCTAAGCCAACAACACTATTTGGTTTATTGTCAGATGCTGCTTTAGGCATTTCAAAACCGAGTTTTTCAATTAAGCCACCAGCATAAGATTCATTATTGTATAGATTGAATTGAGTTTCACGAGAAATGCCAATGATCGCTTTTTTTCCTTTCGGTAAACTTTTAGCAATATCACTAATATATTGTTCGTGTTTAGTGATACGTTCTTTCATTTCATTTGATTTACCCAATAAATCACCGATTTTCTGTGCGGTTTCTAAATTTTCCGTATAATTCTCGTTACGAGAGTTAAACACAACTGTTGGAGCAATTTTCTTTAACTCTTCATATACGGCTGAATGGCGGTTATCATCTGCAATGATTAAATCGGGTTTTAATGCTGCAATCGCTTCTAAACTTGGCTGGGAGCGTGTACCCACAGATTCCCAAGGCTGAACTTTATCACGCACTTGCTGAAGAATACGAGTTTTATCGTTATCATCAGCCACACCAACAGGACTTACTCCAATTTGAGCAAGGGCATCAACATAAGAATACTCCAGCGCCACTACTCTTTGTGGCACAGTATCTAATGTAAAATCGCCTTTACGATCCTTAACTGTCACCGCATTTACGAATTGTGTTGTTGCGAAAAGAGAAAGAGCGACAGCCGTATTAAATAACTTTTTCATAATTAGTTTCCTTTGGTTTTGTGAATGAAATCTTTTGTACTAATTGTACAACAAAATGCAAATGAGAATAATTATTTTTTATTAAGTTTGCATTTTAATAATTAGACACTTACAAATTTTTCATCAAATCTCACCGCTTATTACGCTATTCCGCTATAATTAGCCCAATTTTATTGACAGAAAAACTCACAATGACAACAAAAACGACTTATTTTGCCACCACTGCTCGTGGCTTTGAAGAAATGCTAAAAAGCGAATTAGAGCAAATCACTGATGCACAATGTAAAATTGCTCAAGGAGGTGTGCACTTTACTACCGATCAAACAGGAGTGTATAAAGCCTTATTGCATAGCCGTTTGGCATCTCGTATTTTATTACCATTACTTCAAACTAAAATTTTTAGCGATAGTGATTTATACGCCTCTATCGTCAGTTACCAATGGGCAGATCTGTTTGATCCACGAGATACTTTTTTTGTTGATTTTAATGGTACTAACCAAGAAATCCGCCACACTCAATTTGGAGCGATGCGCGTAAAAGACGGAATCGTCGATTATTTCGAACGTAAAGGTTTTGCTCGCCCAACAGTAGATAAGATTAACCCTGATGTACGTATTCATGTTTATTTAGATCGTGAAAATCTTGTGGTTTCTTTAGATTTAAGCGGTGATGCGTTACATATACGTGGCTATCGTGAAGATACAGGGAAAGCTCCGCTACGAGAAACGCTAGCAGCAGCAATTATTTTACGTTCAGGTTGGAAAAAAGGAACAGTATTAGTTGATCCTATGTGTGGTTCCGGAACCTTGTTAATTGAAGCAGCTCAAATGCAAGCTAACATTGCCCCACAAATCAACCGTCAAAAATGGGGATTTTATGCTTGGAAAGGGCATAGCCAAGCCTTATGGAAACACGTATTCGATCAGGCGGTTGAATTGCAAAAAAATAGTGAAATCTCACCGCTTGCTAATTTTTATGGTTTTGATCTTGACCATCGAGTACTGGCGAAAGCACAACAAAATGCCGAAAATGCAGGGGTCGCTCATTTAATTCAGTGGCAACAAGGTGATGTTGCAGCACTTAAAAATCCATTCCCAGAGCAAATAGGAACAGTCGTTTGTAACCCACCTTATGGTGAGCGTTTAGGAACAACACCTGCACTGATTGCTCTCTATTCAGTATTTGGGCAACGCCTTAAACAACAATTTGCAGGTTGGAATGCGTCTATTTTTAGTGGTGAGCCTGAATTATTAAATTGCTTACGCTTACGTTCCGCTCGCCAATTTAAAGCCAAAAATGGCCCATTAGATTGTGTGCAAAAAAATTATTTCATTAGTGATCGAGCGGTTGAACAAAAAACAGATCTCGTTTTTGAACAAACAGCTCACGCTGGGAAAGATGTCGCACAGGATTTTGCTAACCGTTTAGCCAAAAATATCAAAAAAATGGAGAAATGGGCAAAACAGCAAGGTATTGACGCCTATCGCTTATATGATGCAGATTTACCTGAGTATAACTTAGCTGTTGATCGCTATGCGGATCATATTGTGGTGCAAGAATATGCGGCTCCAAAAAATATTGATGAAAATAAAGCTCGCCAAAGACTATTAGACGCAGTATCAGCCACGCTCTATGTGACTGGCGTAGAAACAAATAAATTAGTGCTTAAAGTACGTCAGAAGCAAAAAGGCACAAACCAATATGAGAAATTAGCGAATAAAGGCGACTACTTTTATGTGAATGAATATGGGGCAAAATTATGGGTAAATTTAACAGATTACCTTGATACGGGGCTTTTCCTCGATCATCGCCTAACGCGTAAAATGGTTGGTACAATGGCAAAAGGTAAAACCTTTTTGAATTTATTTGCTTACACAGGGTCTGCAACCATTCACGCGGCATTAAATGGTGCAAAATCTACCACTACCGTAGATATGTCAAATACTTATCTTAACTGGGCGGAACAAAACTTAGAGTTAAATAATTTATCACTTCGCCATAATCGTCTATTCCAAGCAGACTGTTTGCAATGGCTGGCAGAATGTCGAGAACGTTTTGAGTTAATTTTTGTTGATCCACCTACGTTCTCAAATTCCAAACGAATGGAAAATAGCTGGGACGTACAACGGGATCATATTGAGCTACTCAAACAACTCAAACGTATTTTAACCAATGATGGTACTATCGTGTTTTCCAATAATAAACGTGGATTTAAAATGGATTTTGAAGGGTTGGCACAACTAGGGCTCAATGCAGAAAATATTTCACACAAAACTTTACCCCTTGATTTTGAACGCAATCCGCATATTCACAACTGCTGGATCATCACTCATCAAAAAGAGCAGTTATAAGAGAGTAGAATGTTAGATATAGTTTTATACGAACCTGAAATTCCACAAAATAGTGGTAATATTATCCGCTTATGTGCAAATTGTGGTTTTCGCTTACATATGATTGAGCCACTTGGTTTTGCTTGGGACGATAAGAAATTACGCCGTTCTGGGCTTGATTATCACGAATTTGTCGATATTCAGAAATATAAAGATTTTGATGATTTTATCACCAAAGCTAAACCAAAACGTTTATTTGCATTAACAACAAAAGGCGAACCTAACCATAGCGATGTTCAGTATGAGTTAGGTGATTTTCTGATGTTTGGACCAGAAAGTCGTGGTATTCCTAAAGTTATTCTAGATAGCTTACCAATGTCTCAAAAAATTCGCATTCCAATGTGTAAAGATAGCCGTAGTATGAATTTATCCAATTCCGTTGCTGTTGTCGTATATGAAGCGTGGCGACAGTTTGGTTATCAAAACTCAGTGGCAAGGCAGAATATTTAATCAAATGATAGCCCTTAATAAGTCGAATTATTAAGGGCTATTTATTAGTTGATATTAAATCTTACTGGCACAGTTAATGATGTCGGGAAACCAACAGGTGGCGGAGAATTCATTTTGGTACTTTGTGCCGCTTTTACAGCCGCTGCATCTAAGCTACTATTTCCAGATGAATTGATCACACTTACATTAGTGACTTGCCCCGATGCAGAGACTGAAAATGCTAAAGTAACAACACCAGTCTTACGCATCATTCGTTCTCTCTGCGGATAACTATTTTGAGCCCGTTGCTGTAAAGCTCGTTGTAATTGTGCTTTATAAGCACCAATTTCACTGCCAGAAGCACTTGCGTTCGAGCCACTAGATGTTCCAGTAGTTGCTGTTGATGCCGTAGAACCATTCAACGTACCTTGTTTTACATTATTACTCTGAATTGGAGCTGGTACTGCTTTTGCTACAATGCCTTGTCTTACTTCAGGTGCTTTCTCCAATGCCTTAACAGGTTTCTTAATTTCTTTTGGTTTCTCTGGCTCTTTGCGTTTCTCTTCTTTTGGCTTTGGTTTCTCTTTCGGTTTTGGTTTTGGCTTTTCTTTTGGTTTCTCTTTCGGTTTCTCGATAGGTTTCACTGGCTCAGGAATCGCTTCTGGCTCTTCCTCTTCTGGATCTGGTTCAGGTTCTGGCTCTGGCTGTTTTTCTTCCACAACCTCTTCAGGCGCAGTTGCAACAGCGGGTTGTTCTAGCAACGCCGCCATCATCTCCATCGAAATACTGGTTACTTCTTCTACTGGCTTTTCTGGTTTTGGTTGATTGACAAGCCACCAAATACCTGAGCATAAAGTACTATGTGCAAGTAAAGAAACAATAAAACCAACCCGAGAATATTTTTTTTCCATCTTCTCGCCCTATTTTGCTGTTTCTTTCTTTGTTACGATTGCGACATTTTTAATTTCATTCGCAGCTAATACATCTGTCAGCTCAACAAACTTCTCAAATGCAACTGCACCATCTACTTTCAAAGTTACTTTTTGTGTTTTATCCCAAGTTGCAATCTCACTATTCAGCATTTCTTTAGTGATTGGCTTATCATTGTAAAAGAACTCGTTATTCTCTGTAATAGTCAATAATTTAGCAAGTTCATCCGCTTTCATTGCTTGAGTCGTTGAGGCTTTTGGTACATTTACCTGAATCTTTCCTTGAGAAATGAAGGAAGCTGTAACAAGTACAATCGCAAGTAAAACCAACATAATGTCAATGAAAGGAATAATATTGATTTCATCAAATTTTTTCATAATTTTTATCTCAAATGGTAAATTTATTCGTAAAAATAACCGCTTAACTATGTTATGTAAGTAATTTAACTACGTGATTTACGCACATCTAGTGCTTGCCATTTGAGTTTATTTTCTTCTACTTTACGTCCAAAGCCGTTGTAGAACATCATTGCAGGAATCGCTACTAAAATACCAACAGCAGTTGCTTTAAGCGCTAGAGATAAATGCACCATTATAGAGGCTGCATCAATTTCACCACCTGAATGCCCCAACTCGTAGAATGTTAAAAGAATACCAATTACCGTACCTAATAGACCGACATAAGGTGCATTAGAACCAATAGTTGAAACAGTTGTTAAATTATGCGTTAAATCAATTTCTAGTTCTTGCAAAGTTTCATAGTTAGTAACGTTTACCTTACGATAAAACAAAATACGCTCAATGATCTTCGAAAACAGAATTAAGCTCATCAGTGCAAGCAAACCCAAAATGATGTAGTCAATATATTGTTGTAAAAAGTGAAATAGTTGTTCCATGGTATAAAATCCTCCTGTAAGTAAAATATAAAATAAATAAGATTATGTATTTGAGAATAGTTCGTATTATATGCCTTTAACTCTAAAGTTCAAATGAAATTCATTATGCGAATCATTCATTTAATGATATATTCTTGGCACTATTGCTTATTTTTTAGGAAAAATATGGAAGAAACTTTTATTGAAATAACCCCCCAGCAAGCTTGGGATATGATGCAAAATGAAGGAGCTGTTTTAGTTGATATTCGAGATGCAATACGTTTTAGCTATAGCCATCCACAAGATGCATTTCATTTAACCAATCATAGTTATGGTAAATTTTTAGATGAATATGATTATGATCAGCCAATTTTAGTAAGCTGTTATCACGGAGTAAGTAGTCGCAATACCGCGCAATATCTTGTTGAACAAGGCTTTGAACGTGTTTATAGCGTTAAAGGTGGTTTTGAAGGTTGGGTAAGAGCAGATCTTCCGATAGAAACAGCTTACTAACTAGCAACAAGCGGCGAGATGAAGTCAAAATATTGCAAAACTTTGATATAAACCCACCACTTTACCATAAATCATGAAGGAAAATAAAAATTATGTGGAAAGAGATATTACTAAACTACGGCATTTTCTTATTAGAACTCTTAACCGTATTTGGTATTGTTGCTGTTGTGATGATGATTATTCTTGAAAGCCGTAAGCAACCTGAGACAGGCACAATCACCATTACAAATTTAACAGAAAAGTATCAAGAGCAAGAAAAAACGCTGAGTAGCTTATTTTTAAGTGAAGCGGAACAGAAACATTTAGAAAAACAAGAAAAGAAAGCACAAAAAGAGAAAGCTAAGTTAGAAAAGAAACGCTTAAAAGCAGGTGAAGAACCATCCGAAGAAACTAAATCACGTCTTTTTGTCTTGAATTTTAATGGTGATGTTCACGCCAGTGCTGTAAGCAGTTTACGTAAAGAAATTGATGCGCTAATTGCACTAGTTAGTCCAGAAAAAGATGAAGTCTTATTAAAATTAGAAAGCCCTGGTGGTGTTGTACATGGTTATGGATTAGCCGCATCACAATTGCAACGTTTAAAAACGCGTAATATTCCCTTAACCATTGCGGTAGATAAAGTGGCAGCAAGTGGGGGGTATATGATGGCTTGTGTCGCAGATAAAATTATTTCTGCACCTTTTGCTGTGATTGGCTCTGTTGGGGTTGTAGCTCAAGTACCCAATATTCATCGTTTATTAAAGAAAAATGAGATTGATGTTGATGTAATGACTGCTGGCGAATATAAACGCACAGTAACCTTCGTGGGTGAAAATACAGAAAAAGGTAAACAGAAATTCCAACAAGAATTGGAAGAAACGCATCAGTTATTTAAGCAATTTGTACAAGAAAATCGCCCACAAGTGGAAATTGAACAAGTCGCAACAGGGGAACATTGGTTTGCTACACAAGCGATTAAATTGAATCTTGTCGATGAAATTGCAACAAGCGATGACATTGTGCTCAATGCGATCAAGGAAAAAGATGTTATTGAAGTAAAATATCGTCAAAAGAAAAAGCTGGCTCAACGATTAGGTGACCAAGTAGAATCACGTATTGAAAATTTGGTTTCCAAGTTTTTACATAAGAATCGTTCACCAATGTTGTAAAAATGACAATATTTTTATTCTGTAAAATTTTTCAAATTGATGAAGAAATAGACTTCCAAAATCGCTAAAAAATGCGTATTATACCCACCCTTGAATCAAAAGGATATTTTCCTTATGGAAAAGGGAATATAAGAAGGTACGGTTTTAAGCCGTACTTTTTATTTGGATCACACTCTTGTTAAATCTGCTTTTATTTTAATCAAGGAATACCGCAATGCAAATAGGGCAATATGCAATTAAAAATCGTATTTTCCTAGCACCCATGGCGGGCATTACGGATCAACCATTCCGTCGATTATGTAGCCAATTGGGCGCAGGATTAACTTTCTCAGAGATGATGTCCACAAACCCTGATGTATGGCATACCGAAAAATCGAAGTTACGCTTAGCGCATCATCACGAAATAGGTATAAATGCTGTACAAATAGCAGGTTCTGATCCTACTGAAATGGCAAATGCTGCGAAAGTCAATGTCGAATATGGTGCCGATATTATTGATATTAATATGGGCTGCCCAGCTAAAAAGGTAAATAAAAAAATGGCAGGTTCTGCCCTTTTGCGTGAACCAGAATTAGTTGCTCGTATTTTAGATAGTGTAGTAAAAGCTGTTGATGTACCTGTAACATTAAAAATTAGAACAGGTTGGGATCCTGAAAATCGAAACTGCCTAGAGATTGCTCAAATAGCTGAGAAAGCAGGTATATCTGCACTAACAATCCACGGACGTACTCGTAGTTGTCTCTTTGAAGGCGAAGCTGAGTATGATTCGATAAAAGCTGTCAAGCAATCAGTTTCGATACCCATTATTGCCAATGGAGATATTATTTCTGCCCCAAAAGCACAACAAGTTCTTGATTATACAGGGGCTGATGCAGTGATGATTGGACGTGGAAGTTTTGGATATCCTTGGTTATTTAAGGAAGTGGAAGACTTCTTAGAGAAAGGGGAATATTCATCTATTTCAATAGATGAAAAATGCCAACTAATGCTCAAGCATATTGATGATCTTTACCAGTTTTACGGTGAAGAAAAAGGTTATCGTATTGCTCGAAAACACGTTGGCTGGTATGTGGAAACATTAAGCCCAAACTCAAATTTTAAACGTACTTTTAATGCGTTAAGCTCGAGCTTAGAGCAAATGCAAGCATTAGAAGATTTTGTAAAATTGATTCGAAAGAATCCTAATAAGTTGGATAGAAAGTAATGTTAGAACAACAAGTAACAAACCCATTAACAGTATCAATGCTGAATGCACAATCTCAACAAGTGAACAAACCACTTCGCGATAATGTGAAACAAGCGGTTAGAAATTATTTATCTCAATTAAATGGTGAAGATCCAACAGAATTATATGAGTTGGTTTTATCTGAAATTGAACACCCAATGTTAGATATGGTTATGCAATACACTCGTGGAAACCAAACTCGTGCAGCAACAATGCTAGGCATTAACCGTGGTACATTACGTAAAAAATTAAAAAAATACGGTATGGGCTAACCTGTATTCAATTTATTTAATCCTTGAATAGTCAAACTCTTTGGAACACTTCATTAAAGTAGACCTTATAGGGCGTTTTACAATTTGGGGATTTGAGTGGGCGGTGATTTCATTTATCTACCGCCCTTTGTTTCTAATCCCCTACCAACATAGTACTATAGTAAATTTGGGAATATATTCTCTTTATAAAGGACTAGACTTTTTATTTACCATTGTTTACCCGTAAACCTAATATCGTCCTACCTATCTCTCTACACATAGCAAGATAAATTGTCATAAAACTAGTGAAATAAGAGTTTTTTCTTACTTTAAGCAAGATTGAATTTGCTCTGGCGAACAATTATCTTCCCAGAAATTTCCCCTTTAACCATGATAAAGTATTGACTTCTCTCACGTTGTATTTGGCTTATAAGCTTGTCTAGGACGATGATAATGTAACTAAGATATTTTGATATGATTGAGTTACTATAAATGAATACTATCGATATTTATCTAAGAAACGGTAATATGGTATACCAATGTTAAGTGCCATTCGTTTTACCCATTTTCCTCCAAAAATTGTCGGCACTTTTAGTTGTTCAAATACGGATAAACGCTGATCATTACCCTCAATCGCTTCTGCAATAATGCGTCCAGCTAAGCCCGTAAGTGCAACACCATGTCCTGAAAACCCTTGAGCAAAATAGATATTAGGTTGAATTCGTCCAAAATGCGGTGAAGCATTTAATGTCATATCAATAGGTCCACCCCACCCATAGTCAATTTTCACATTTTCTAATTGTGGGAAAACAGCTAACATATTTTTCCGCATCTTTTTAACCATATCGACATTATTGCTTGAGTCACTACCAAATAATAAACGATTATCTGCGGTTAAGCGGTAATAATCTAAAAGAATATTGTTATCACAAACAGACATTCCATTATTGATTAAGCTATCTGCAACCGATTGTTCAAGAGGCTCTGTGGTAATAATAAAACTCTCTACGGGTAAAATTTTACGAGCAAGTTTACGCCCAAACTTCTTATTGCTCTTTTCATCAATATAAGCATTCATTGCTAAAACAACATTGTTAGCAGTCACAATACCTTGCGGTGTTTCAATTTTTACTGTTGAGCTTGAGTGAATGTCTAATGCAGGTGAGTGTTCATAAATTTCCACACCCAAATTTAATGCTGCCTGGGCTAAACCTAAACAATAATTAAGGGGATGTAAATGCCCTGACTGTGCATCATACAAAGCACCACAATAAATATCACTCCCCAAATGTTGTTTTAGTTTAGCTTTATCCCATAATTCCATTTGGCTATAACCAAAATGTTGGCGACTTGCCTTTTCAATGGCGATAAGATCGGCTAAACGGCGTTGGTTCAAGGCTAATGTTGCATACCCCTTACGCCAATCACACTGAATATTATATTTTTTTACACGCTCATCAATAATATTGATGGCTTCTACGGACATATCCCAAAGTTGTTTTGCTTTATCAAAACCAACTTGTTCAATATATTCATCAATGCCTTCTTCAAAACCGTTGATCGCTTGACCACCATTACGCCCCGAAGCACCAAAACCAATCCTTGCACCTTCAAGAACAACAACTTTTTTGCCTTTTTCAGCTAACTCAATCGCAGTGGAAAGCCCTAAAAATCCAGAACCGATAATGCAAACATCTGCAGAAATTTTTTGAGTTAAGCTAGGTTGTTTTAAGTGAATATTACGAGTATCAGAATAATAAGTTTGGATATGTTCTTGATGAGCAAAGGTCAGCATAAAATGGGGAGTTATCTAATTTGGGTTATTTGATTTTATTGAAATGGCGCACCCGAGAGGATTCGAACCTCTGACCGCTCGGTTCGTAGCCGAGTACTCTATCCAGCTGAGCTACGGGTGCGTATTTGAATTATAACGATGATTTACTTTATTTCTAAGCTTATTTAGTAAGGCTAATAACCACTTTAATACGATAGAAATATTAAAATGGCGCACCCGAGAGGATTCGAACCTCTGACCGCTCGGTTCGTAGCCGAGTACTCTATCCAGCTGAGCTACGGGTGCCCGATAAAGTAAATGGCGGTGAGAGAGGGATTCGAACCCTCGATGGAGTTTTTGACCCCATACTCCCTTAGCAGGGGAGCGCCTTCAGCCTGCTCGGCCATCTCACCACTCACTGTGTCTGTGGGCGTGCATATTACTAGTTTATAAAAATATGTCAAACGCTTTTTTGAAAAAATAAAACACTTGGCGACTAACTAGTCAATATGGCGATTTTTTAATGCTTTATGAACAAAATCGCCACAAATTCATTAAGTTAGCTTAATCACGGAAATTATTAAATTGGAAAGGTTGCCCTAATTCAGCACCTTTTACAAGTTGAATTGTCGCCTGTAAATCATCTCGAGATTTCCCTGTTACTCGAACTTGCTCGCCTTGAATTTGAGTTTGAACCTTAATTTTAGAATCTTTGATCAATTTAGTGATCTTTTTCGCCATTTCCGTTTCAATACCCTGTTTTAGTTTGATTTCTTTACTATATAACTTACCATGGTGTTCACTTTCACTTGGAATATCCAATGAATTATGTTCTATCCCACGTTTAATACAAGCACCGATTAAAATTTCAATGAGCTGTTCTAGCTGGAAATCGGACTCCGTAGTTAATTTAATGGTTTCATTTTTCTCATTTAACTCAATAACCGCTTCCACACCACGAAAGTCATAACGAGTGCTTAGTACGCGGTTAGCATTTTCTACCGCATTACGCACTTCGTGTAAGGTAATTTCAGATACAATATCGAAAGAGGGCATTTTATTCTCCTTTTAATTCTTTAAATAAATTTTTTGCATTAAGTAATAAGACTAACGCACTCAGATCACCAAAGTTTACCACAGTTTTCGCTTGCTCTTGCACTTTAGGTTTAGCGTGAAGTGCAACGCCTAAACTGGCTGTTTTTAACATCGGTAGATCATTAGCACCATCGCCAACAGCAACCCATTGTGTTTGCGGAATATTAAAACGCTCTGCCAATGTTTGTAATATTTCGGCTTTATACTGTGCATCAACAACTTTTCCGAGTACATTCCCTGTGAGTTTACCATCAATAATTTCAAGTTGATTTGAGAACGCATCATCTAATTGATACTTGTTTTTCAAATAATCAGCAAAATAATCAAATCCGCCTGAGGCAATCGCTATATGCCAACCGTACTGCTGTAAAATTGACACCATTTGCTCAAAACCATCCATAAGCGGTAAGTTTTCACGCACATTTTGCAAAATCGTTTCGGGTGCATTCGCTAGTGTTGCAACACGTTTACGCAAACTCTGCTCAAAATCAAGCTCACCACGCATCGCACTTGCTGTAATTGCCGATACGATTTCACCTGTTCCAGCCAATTTTGCGATCTCATCAATACACTCGATTTTAATTGCTGTTGAGTCCATATCCATTACCAATAAACCTTTTTGAGATAAATCAGCCTGAATATCAAGAGCGCTAATATCCGCATTGATTTGCTGTGCTTTTTCACCTAAACAAGCGGTAAGATCGCCTTCAAAAAATGCAATTTGATAGCCAAGATAGCGAGTTGAACCTAAAAAAGTCAGCTGATTTTCAAGGTGAAACCGCTCCATTTGTTGATTTGAAAGTGTTTGCGAATAAATAAAAAATGTTTGTGTCATTTGCTTTAATAATCATTGTGAGAAATCATCCACACGAATAATAAGAAAATAATCGCAAGCTGTCTATTTCTAGTTTAGATTGTTCATTATCAATTTACAGGCTAAAATCACGGCGTTAGTCATTGAGGAAAAAAGATGCGAATTTCAAGCGGAAAAATCGTTAAGACAAGTGCTATTTTATTTGTAATGGTACTTTGCCTTGCAATCGTAGCCGTTATTTTAACGGGGATAAACCACTTTAAAGTCGGCTCACAATTAGCCAGTATCAACCAAGTTTCTAATTTATCGCATTTATTAGTTCGCCAACAAGCAAAGCTTTTTTCATTGATGTTAGTGAAAAATGTTAAAAATGATGAACTTGTTGAGGCATTAGATACCTTTGCCAAAGAAGAATTTGTGATTGATGCAAATCTATACTCCACAACAGGTACGCTTATTGCACAAAGCCATAACGCACTCAAATTTGAGCCTGAACTGCACAATAAAAACCAAGAAAAACGTGCTACACAGCAAATTGTCGAACCGATTTTTTCTCAACAAGATTTAGTTGGTTTTTTACGCGTAACCTTTGATTCTCAATATGGACAAACGACACAAGGCAAAGTAAATGAGCTTTTCCATCTGTTATACGGAGAATTAGTGATCTTATTTCTCGCAGGTGGTTTATTTATTAGCTGCTTTTTCTATTTCACTCGGAAAAAAGTACAAATTATCAGCGTCCCTAACCGACTAAATAAAATAGAAACTGCTAAACAGAGCCAACGATTTCACTCTCGACGTCGAGCTTTTAAGCGTAAGTGATTGTAATTCGGGCAAGTGAGAGTATAATAGGCACGTTTTGCCACTGGCACAGAGTAATTTTTAAAAGTAATCAATTCAAAGAGGAATAAATGGCTAAAGAAGATTGCATTGAAATGCAAGGTACAATTTTAGAAACCTTACCAAATACAATGTTCCGAGTAGAACTCGAAAACGGACACGTTGTTACCGCTCATATTTCAGGAAAAATGCGTAAAAACTATATTCGTATTTTAACAGGTGATAAAGTAACCGTTGAAATGACACCTTACGATCTAAGTAAAGCACGCATTATCTTCCGTGCAAGATAATCTGACTGATGTCAAAAAAGGAAGCCAAAGGCTTCCTTTTTTGCATTTAGGTTTATAGCGATACTTGCTCGGCTTTTTCTGGTAACAATACTGGAATACCATTCTCTATGGGATAAGCTAATTTAGCTTCTCGATTGATTAAGCGATTATTTTCTTTATCCCACTCTAATTTCTGATGAGTTAATGGGCAAGCAATGGTATTAAGTAATTTTTCATTCATTTTCTTTTCTCTCCAGACCTAATAAGGTCAATATAGGATTTAACAAATAAGCGGTATCTTTTTCAGAAAATTTTGCAGAAACGGGAATATACCACCAATTTTCTTGAGCAAATGCATAGCACTTTACCGCATCTTTTTCAGTCATCAATAAGGGAAGATTATCTTTGGCTAATGGCTGAATTATCGCTAATGAATAGGATTGATGATCGGCAAAACTATGGCTCGCCACAAGTTGAATATTATAGCCTTGTAGCATTTTGAAAAAACGTGGCGGATAACCAATACCCGCTAAAGCAATCACATCTTTTTGAGAAAAATCGCTTAATGGTTTACGTTCATTCGTTTTAAGATTAACAGCAAATTCTGGTTCAAGCCTCATTAAACATTCACCTTGTTTTGCAATTCCGCCATTACAAATGACCGCTTGTACCTTTTCTAAGCGACTTGGTAACTCACGTAACCCCCCAGCTGGTAGCACAAATCCATTACCAAAACGGCGTTCACCATCAATCACAACCCACTCAATATCACGAGCTAAAGCATAATGTTGCAAACCATCGTCGGTGACTATCAAGTCTAATTCAAACTGTTGTAGCAAACATTCAATACTCTGCTGACGATTAGGAGAAATCGCGACTGGCACTTGAGTGCGTTGAGCAATCAATACGGGTTCATCGCCCATTTGCTTAGGATCGCTTTGGGCAGTGACTAGCTGTGGAAATTGTTTATTTTTTCCGCCATAACCACGAGAAATAACACCAACTTTAATGCCTTGTTGCTGTAATTGTTCTACTAACCAAATAACCACTGGTGTTTTGCCATTACCACCAACGGAAATATTACCAACAACTAATACAGGGATAGAAGAGCGGTAAGATTTCAGGATTTTTTTGTTAAAAAGCCATTTCCTCCCTTGGCTGATTAACCAAAAGAGTAAGGATAGGGGCGATAGTAGCCAAGTAAGAATAGATTTTTTTTGCCAAAAATTCATTGTTGCTAAACTGTAGGGGTGGGGTTTATCCCCACCAGAAAAATAGGATCGTTGTTACTCCAACTTCGGCTTTTCGCCTTTTTCAATACAGCCTTTGCCGATAGTGACTTTTTTCGCATTAAGAGAAGGTAAATCGTACATCGTATCTAATAATAAATTTTCAACGATAGAACGTAAACCACGAGCACCAGTCTTGCGTGAAATCGCTTTTTGAGCAATCGCAACCAAGGCATCTTTAGTAAATTTCAACTCAACACCTTCCATTTTAAATAATGCTTGGTATTGTTTGATAATGGCATTTTTCGGCTCTGTTAGAATTTGAATAAGTGCTTCTTCATCTAACTCTGAAAGTGGCGTAATCACAGGCAGACGACCAATTAGTTCAGGAATAATACCGAATTTAACCAAATCTTCAGGCTCAACTTGCTTGAAAAGCTCTGTTAAAGCCTCACGATCTTTGTCTTTCTTCAGCTCTGCACCAAAGCCTATTCCGCCTTGTTTATTTGTTCTTGTTTCTACAATTTTATCTAAGCCAGCAAATGCACCGCCACAGATAAAGAGAATTTTGGACGTATCCACAGGGATTGTTTCTTGTTTTGGATGTTTACGTCCGCCTTGCGGATTGATATTTGCGACTGTACCTTCAATCAGTTTTAATAAGGCTTGCTGAACCCCTTCGCCAGAAACATCTCGTGTCAAAGACGGGTTTTCAGATTTACGCGTAATCTTATCAATTTCATCAATGAAAATAATGCCACGCTCTGCTTGTTCCGCATCATAATCGCATTTCATCAGCAATTTTTGGATCACATTTTCAACATCTTCACCCACATAGCCAGCTTGGGTTAATGTTGTTGCATCAGCCACAGCAAAAGGCACATTTAAACGGCGAGCTAGACTTTCCGCTAATAAAGTTTTACCGCTTCCTGTCGGGCCAATAAGCAAAATGTTACTTTTACCCAACTCTACCCCGTCAGTTTCTTTATTACCTGATAAGGCATTACGCAAACGTTTGTAGTGATTATATACCGCCACAGACAATACTTTTTTAGCGTGATCTTGCCCTATTACATAATCATCTAAATGAGCGTGAATTTCATGTGGCGTAGGTACTTTCTCAAAAAATTGTTGTTCGTCTTGGTTGATTTCATCATCAATTAAAGCTTCATCATCACCCGTTAATAAGGCGTAGGAGTCTTCAATACATTGATTACAAATGTGTCCTTCTGTTCCTTCAATTAACGCATCAACTTCAGTGCGACGTTTACCACAAAAACTACAATGTGGTTCTTTATCAAATTTACTCATTCTTTTATTCTCTATGACTAACAACCGCATCAATTAAGCCGTAGGCTTTTGCTTCATCGGCTGACATAAAATTATCACGATCGGTATCTTTTTCAACTTTCTCTAATGGCTGACCTGAATGTTCTGCCATACGTTGATTTAAGGTTTGCTTAATTTTCAAGATTTCTTGAGCATGGATTTGAATATCCGATGCTTGCCCACGAAATCCACCTAATGGTTGATGAATCATTACGCGTGCATGCGGTAATGCAAAGCGTTTACCTTTTGCTCCAGCAGAAAGCAAAAACGCTCCCATAGAACAGGCTTGACCGATACATACAGTACTCACATCAGGTTTAATAAAATTCATCGTATCGAAAATTGCCATTCCTGCAGTCACTGAACCACCAGGTGAGTTAATATAGATATGAATATCTTTTTCTGGATCTTCTGATTCAAGGAAAAGTAATTGAGCAACAATTAAATTTGCCATATTATCTTCCACTTCACCACTCAAGAAAATAATGCGCTCTTTTAATAAGCGTGAATAAATATCATACGCTCGTTCACCTTTTGAGCTTTGTTCAACGACCATTGGGATAACTGCCATTTTTTGTTCCTTCTATCAATCAGTTTGAATGAGCAAATTCTACCAAAATTTACCCAAAGCATAAATAAAGAGATTAACAAATAGCGGTTGGATCGTTACAATCTTTTGCTATTTATTCTTAATCAACCAACTTTTATGTTATTAGATGAAATTTATACGCAATTTGAACATTGCAAATCTTGGGAAGAAAGATACCGCTTGTTAATTCAACTCAGCCGACAACTTCCTAAACCAACTGAAACAGAACTCGCATCAATGCCTGAAATCTATGGTTGTGAGAGTCGTTTATGGTTTGAATTTCAAACAGAACCTCGAATTATTAAGGCTTATAGCGATGCCCGTTTAATGCAAGGTTTACTCTTTATTGTGGTGACTGCGTTACAAAATATCACAACGAAAGAGCTAACCCAGCTCAATCTTCAACAGATTTTTGATCGGTTACAAATTACGCGTAACCTAACCCAAACTCGTTTAAATGGCCTACAACAAATTCAAACAATTATTCAGCAAGCTATTTAAGTAACACTTTTAAGTTATTTGCTCGCTTAGGCTCTAACTTTTCTAACTGTGCCACTGCATCATTCTGCTTAGTCTGGTTATGTTGTTGATGAGCACATAAAGCAATATTTTCTAAGGTATCAGCCTGATTATAGTAGCGTTCTTGGCTTTGTAGTGCTTGCTCAAATTTTTGGTAGGCATTATCAAACTCACCCTGTTTACATAAAAATGCCCCATAATTGTTCAGTACATCTGGGCGTGGCTGTTTTGTTTCACTGAGTTTTTCACTCAATGAAATAGCGGTTTTAAACGTTTCTTGAGCCTTGGCGTTCTCACCAATTTGTTGATAATAATAAGCTAATACCGAATGTGGAAGATAGTCCTGATTATCGTGTTCAAGAGCTTTATCAATATTCTGTTTCGCTTTGGGGAAATCATTCTGTTCTAAATAAGCAATCGCAAGCTTAATTCTAGCTGTGACGGCTTCGGAGCGATTAAACTTCACTTGTTCCTGTTCCGAAGATTGTGAAGTACAGCCAGTTAACCATAATGCCAGCATACAAGCGGTTAGATTTCTGAAAAATTTTGCAAATGCCATTTCGTTTCTCCATTGATTTCCCCATTGTAGAAGGGGGTATAACAATCTCTCTTAAATTAAGAGAAATTGAATAAATTTAGTGATTTTGCAATGCAATACTTTCCCCAAATTTGCGTTTTTCAAGGGTTCTTTTCGTTCTGTCAATGACATCACCAGCTAACTGCCCACAAGCCGCATCAATATCATCACCACGAGTTTTACGCACTGTAACCGTAAAGCCATATTCCATTAATGTTTTCTGGAAGCGATCAATGCGTGTATTTGAGCTTTTTGCATACGGTGCTTCAGGGAATGGATTCCAAGGAATCAAGTTGATCTTACTCGGCGTATTTTTTAACACATCGGCAAGTTGATGAGCGTGTTCAACACTATCATTTACCTGATTTAGCATCACATATTCGATCGTTACTTTACCGTGATTTGCATTCGAGACTTCAAGGTATTTATTCACTGAGTCGATTAACATTTTGATATTATATTTTTTGTTAATCGGTACAATTTCATCACGCAATTCATCATTTGGAGCGTGAAGTGAAATCGCGAGTGCTACATCAATTTGTTCACGCATTTTATCCAATGCAGGGACAACACCTGATGTCGATAGGGTTACTCGGCGTTTGGATAAACCGTAAGCAAAATCATCTAACATAATTTCCATTGACGGAATGACATTATTCATATTGAGTAATGGTTCTCCCATTCCCATCATAACCACATTGGTAATCGGGCGTACGCCTGTCACCCCAAAATTACCGATAATTTTTGAGGCTCGCCAAACTTGTCCAATAATTTCAGAGACACTTAAATTGCGGTTAAAACCTTGCTGTGCTGTTGAACAGAATGTACAAGCCAATGCACAACCTACCTGTGATGATACACAAAGCGTTGCACGATCATCTTCAGGAATATATACCGTTTCAATTTGTTGATCACCAACCCACATCGCCCATTTAATCGTACCATCGGCAGAACGTTGTTCGACTGCAACTTCTGGTGCTTTAATTTCAGCAACACGTTTTAGTTTTTCTCGTAATACCTTGTTGATGTTAGTCATATTATCGAAATTATCTTCACCAAAATGGTAAATCCATTTCATTAGCTGATCAGCACGAAATGGTTTCTCGCCCATATCCGCAAATAACTCACGCATTTGCTGGCGATTTAAATTTAATAAATTAATTTTTTCTTTTTCTGGTTGTTCAATAGATGTTTGGCAACCTGCATTGGTTGCTTGAATTGCTTGTGACATTAGAAATAGCCTCGTTATTACACGGTTTACGGCAAAGATTAGGACTGTGCCTAGTTTTGCTTGAATAAAAGAGAGCGAATTCTACTGATGTCTGGGCATTTAGGCTAGTGATTTTTCTTAGATTTGCAAAGTTGAAAAAATAAATTTTTCGATCGAGATCACAAAACTAAATTAAGTAACAATAGAAAAAAGTTTGTTGAAAATTAAGTGTGGAACTGAGCTTAAAGTAGTGGTGGGCGATACCGGTCTCGAACCAGTGACCCCCTCCTTGTAAGGGAGGTGCTCTCCCAACTGAGCTAATCGCCCTTCATAGATATGAAGTTTAGATTTTAAGTCTAAGTGGTGGGCGATACCGGTCTCGAACCAGTGACCCCCTCCTTGTAAGGGAGGTGCTCTCCCAACTGAGCTAATCGCCCACTTGAGACTTAAATCAAGGGAATGTTTGAAAGGTTGGCACTTAAGAAGTGGTGGGCGATACCGGTCTCGAACCAGTGACCCCCTCCTTGTAAGGGAGGTGCTCTCCCAACTGAGCTAATCGCCCTTTTCAAACTGTGCAACAGTGCGTTGCGGAGTGGCATTATAGGGATCTTAAAATTATCGTCAAACAATTTTTGCAAAATATTACTTGTTCGATGATTTTTTCGCCCAAAATACTAAATTTTCACTACTATTCCCCGATCATAAGAGTAAAATAGCTAAGTTTTTTGCTAAAAAATTGAATTAGGATAGAGAATGAAAATTGAAACCCTTTTCCCATTAGATCCAAATGTGAAAGTTCGTACTCGCTTTGCACCAAGCCCAACAGGTTATTTACACGTAGGTGGTGCAAGAACAGCCCTTTACTCTTGGTTATATGCCAAACATAACCAAGGCGAATTTGTATTACGTATTGAAGATACTGATTTAGAACGCTCTACTCCAGAAGCGACCCAAGCCATTTTAGAAGGTATGGAATGGTTAAATTTAGAATGGGAGCACGGCCCTTATTATCAAACCAAACGTTTCGATCGTTATAATCAAGTTATCGATCAAATGATTGAGCAAGGCTTAGCATACCGTTGCTACTGCTCAAAAGAACGTTTAGAAACATTACGTACAGAACAAGAAAATAATAAAGAAAAACCACGCTACGACCGTCACTGTGTACACAGCACACCAGAGGATATAAATGCTCCGCACGTTGTTCGTTTTAAAAACCCAACGGAAGGTTCGGTTATCTTTGATGATGCAGTACGCGGACGTATTGAAATCAGTAACAGTGAGCTAGACGATTTGATCATTCGTCGTACTGATGGTTCACCAACTTACAACTTCTGTGTTGTGGTTGATGACTGGGATATGGGAATTACTCACGTTGTGCGTGGCGAAGACCACATCAATAATACCCCTCGCCAAATCAATATTTTAAAAGCGTTGGGTGCACCAATTCCTGTATATGCTCACGTTTCAATGATCTTAGGTGATGATGGGCAAAAACTATCTAAACGTCACGGAGCTGTTGGCGTAATGCAATATCGTGATGATGGCTATTTACCTGAAGCACTTAATAACTACCTTGTTCGTTTAGGTTGGGGACACGGAGATCAAGAAATTTTCTCTCGTGAAGAAATGATTGAACTATTCAATCTTGAAGCGGTAAGCAAGTCTGCCAGTGCCTTTAATACCGAAAAATTACAATGGTTAAATCAGCACTACATTCGTACTCTTGATCCAAACTATGTTGCCAAATACTTAGAATGGCATATGCAACACCAAGGAATTAATTACAGTAATGGACCTGCTCTTGCTGAGATTGTGAGCGTATTGGGTGAACGTTGTAAAACTTTAAAAGAGATGGCAAGTGCAAGCCGTTATTTCTTTGAAGAATTTACTGCTTATGATGAAAAAGCAGTTGCTAAAAACTTTAAAGCTGAAGCGATTGCACCACTTGCAAAATTAAGCGAGAAACTCACCGCTTGTAATGATTGGACAGTTGAAAATATCCACGAAGCAATGAACCAAACCGCTCAAGAACTTGAGATTGGTATGGGTAAAGTTGGAATGCCGTTCCGCCTAGCAGTAACAGGCTCTGGACAATCGCCATCAATGGATATTACAGCCAAATTAGTTGGCAAAGAGCGTACGCTTGCTCGTGTTCAAAAAGCGATTGAATTTATCCAAACTCATAATTAGTCAGTTTTTAAACAATCAGCCTTTGATTGTGTTTTTATAATTGACAGTAAAAAAACGAGAGCATATTATTCTCTCGTTTTTGGGGATATAGCTCAGTTGGGAGAGCGCTTGAATGGCATTCAAGAGGTCGTCGGTTCGATCCCGATTATCTCCACCAGTTTAATAAATTAGCGTTAATTTGTAATCATTTCGAAGCCTTGCAATGCAAGGCTTTTTTATTATTCAATTCACTAACGTTCATCATAATGAGCAAGCAAAGAGCATTCAAATACTAAACTTAAAAGAAGTTTAAGTTGATTATCTAGGTTGGGACGAATCTCAGTTAGCTTTACCAAAAAACTTGTAATCAAGCGATAATTTTCCAGCACCAGTTACCACAAATAATAAGAAGATAACCGAATATAATGCGGCTAATTCACCCTTGTTAAGCATTGGCTGTAATACGTTTTCCGCTGTTGCATGCACGATAAAATAGGCATATGCCATTTGACCAGAGAGCAAAAAAGCCGTTGGACGTGTGAATAAACCTAAAATAATAAAGATACCGCCAACCACTTCTAAAATAGCGGCAAGACCGAATAAAGAAAATAGCTCTACGCTACCGTTCCCGCCTGTCATTGATACTGGAAACTCAAAAAATTTCGCTGTACCGTGTAATAAAAACATATAGCCCGTAACAATACGCACTAATAAAAAAACGACTGGGCTGAATTTGTCTAATAATTGATTCATTTTACTTTCCTTATATAAAAAATGAGAAGCCTGACGGAAAGTCAGGCTGTGGAGGCATTATAATGATTAAAGAAATTTGATCATTATCAATTTTATAAATACACTATTAAGCATAACTTAATAAAGTTCGCCAGAGGTGTGTTATGTACGATTATAAATCTATCACTATTTTTACTGCGGTAGTTGAACAAGGTTCAATGCAAGCCGCCGCGAATCTGCTTTCATTAACACCATCTGCTATTACCCAAGCCATTCAAAAGCTTGAAACTCAGCTAAACATTAAATTATTAAATCGTACCACTCGCAAATTATCACTAACCGAAGCTGGAGATATTTTCTATCAGCACGCAGCCAAAATGCAACAAAGTGCCGAAGATGCAATGAAAAGCGTGGAAATTTTGCGTTCTCAACCAATAGGCCAATTAACTATTGCTTGTGTAACAGGGCTTACAGATAGCTTACTCACAAGCGCCTTCAAGTCGGTTTTAGATAATCATCCTGAATTTCGTTTAAACCTATTATTTGAAGACACTGTGATTGATTTATTAGAACAACGAGTCGATATTGCACTGCGTGCGGGCTCTGGCGTATTAAGCAATAATATGATTGCACGCCATATTTATGATTTTAAATGGGCCATTGTTGCCCATCGTCAATACTTTCAAGATAAAGCGATTCCAACTAGCTTGGCTGAATTAGCTAAATTAGACTGGATTGATTTTTCAAACCCTAACTTTAATTCACTGACATTTAATAATGGCAATCAAAAACAAGTGATAACGCCCATTTATCGCATTAGTTGTAATACGCTCTATGCAAGTCGCCGCTTAACAATGCAAGGTCTGGGCATTTCAATCCAACCTATTGATGATGTTCAAGCTGATATTGCAAGCGGTGAGTTAATCCAACTTTTTATCGATTGGCAATTACCGCCTGTTCCGCTCTATTTAGTCACGCTACAACGAATTCAATCAGAAAAAGTCCGTATTGCTTGTGAATTAATTATGAACTACTTCGCCAAATTGAAACAGTAAATAGTAAAACTTTTGATAAAACTCACCGCTTATTTCAACAAACGTTGGCTGTTTAAAACCACTGTAATAGACGAAAGTGTCATCGCAATTGCAGAAATCATTGGGTTAAGTAGCCAGCCAGTTAAGGAATAAAATACGCCTGCCGCTACAGGAATACTGATCAGGTTATAAATAAATGCGCCCATTAAACTTTGCTGCATATTACGCATTACTCGTTTCGAAAAAGGTAAAATCTCCGCGAAAGGCTGTAACCCCTTACGCATTAAAGATAAATCGGCTGTTTCAATCGCAATTTCACTCCCGTTATGCATTGCAATCCCCACATTTGCTTGAGCGAGAGCGGGACTGTCATTGATACCATCACCAATCATCGCCACTTTTCTGCCTTGTTGCTGTAATTTGAATATCTGCTCGGCCTTTTGCTCGGGTAATACTTCCGCAATAACTTGATCTAGCCCTAGCTGTTGAGCATAGTACTCCGCTGTAACTTGGCGATCCCCCGTTAGCATTACACAATAATAGCCTTGTTGTTGAAACTGCTGGATAAGCGGTTTACTTTCAGGGCGTAAACGATCTTGTAACTGAATAATCCCGACAACTTGTTCATCAATAGCCACAAAAACAAAGGTCGTTGCAGGGGAATAAGCGGTGAGATCCGCAGTGAAATTAACAAATTTCTGGTTACCCACTTTAACTTGTTGCTGTTGATAGGTGGCAATAATGCCTTGCCCTTTAATAATTTGTAGCTTATCTATTTCCCTATTTTCAATTTCACAAGCGATATGATTATCACAAAATTTTACGATTGCTTTGGCAATTGGGTGAGTAGCCTGTTGTTCAATACTTTTTACCAAACTAAGCAGCTCAGTTTGAGTAAAACAATTCAAAGTTTCAATATTGATCACTTCCATTTCACCAGTGGTTAGCGTGCCTGTCTTATCAAAGACCAAGGTATCAAGCTCATTACAGGCTTGTAACGCATCAATATTACGCACTAATACACCAAACTCAGCGGCTCGCGCAACACCAGCAATAGTTGAAAGAGGAATTGCCAAGCCCAGAGCACAAGGGCAGGCGATAATCAATACAGTAGTAAAAATCGACAACACAAATTGAAACTCTTTACCTAACAAAAGCCAAATGGCTGCACTCAATAACGCAATCAATATAACCACAGGCACAAAAATAGCGGCAACTTTATCGACCCATTTTGCTAACGGTGGCTTACTTGATTGAGCGTGGCGAACCGCATTGATAATGCGAGCTAAAGCGGTTTGTGAACCTACTTGTTCGGCAATATAAATACCTGCACCGTCTTGCACTACCGTACCCGCTCGAACTTTGTCCCCAATATGTTTTTCAACGGGTAAGGCTTCTCCTGTTAGCATTGATTCATCAACCCAAATAGCACCTTGTTCCAAACGTCCATCTACGGCTATGCGTTCTCCCGCTAAGGCTTGCACTCTCATTTCAGGTTTTATTCCTTGGACCGAAATACTTTTTGCAAATTCCCCGTTAAAAACCACCGCTTGTTGCGGCGCTAAATCGAGTAATTTCTCTAATGCAAAAGAAGAACGTTGTTTAGCTTTTAATTCTAAATACTTACCTAAATTCACAAAACCGACAACCATCACACTGGCTTCATAATATAGATGGGAATTCCATTGGCTATTTAAGGTAAGATAAAAAGAATAAAGCCACGCTAATCCTGTACTTACTGCAATGAGCGTATCCATATTGGCAGAATGGTTTTTCAGGCTTGTCCACGCTCCTATGAAGAAATGCTTACCACTCATATAGAGCATCAAAGCAGTCACAACCGCCCAACCAAACCAAATCGGCTGATTTTCGGGAGTAAGGTGCATCTCTGTGAGCATTCCATAAAGCATTAACAATGCTCCAACTGCAAGAGAAAAGATAAATTGCCATTTTTTCTCTCTCAATAACTGAGCATTTTGAGCTTGTTGTTTAGATCGACGGATTTCTTCGCTCTCAAGTAATTCCGCTCCAAAACCTATTTTGGTGATGGTTTGAATAATCTCTTGTGGGCAAACATTACCTTCAATAAAAGCGGTTTGATCGACTAAATTAACCGACACAAACTCCACATTAGGAATTTTTCCTACCACTTTCTCGACACGATGCACACAAGCAGCACAATGCAAACCAGAAAGTAAAAATTGTTGTTCTTTAGACATTTAGATCTCTTTCGCATCAAAGCCGATAGCTTCAATACAGTCAATTAGCTTATCGACTGTTTCATCGCTATCAATTTCAGCAATCTGGGTAGTTAAGTCGATATGCACTTCACGAGCAACGCCTGCAAGTGCATTTTTTACGCTTTTTTCACAGTGGCTACAATGTAATCCACCAAGTTGTAATTTAATCATTGCCATTATTTTCTCCTAAAAAGTCATTTGTAAATTAAGAGCGAAAACCCACCGCTTGTGATTTTGATTGAGCCATAGGGATAAATTCGGTAGAATCCGCCCCTGTTTTATTATCCCGATTTCGATTACCACGCTAATTTTACACGAGAGTTAAAAATGTCTGAAAAACGCTATGATGCGGACGAAATTACAGTTCTCAAAGATCTTGAACCCGTACAACTTCGCCCAGGAATGTACACTGATACTACTCGCCCAAATCATTTAGGGCAAGAAGTAATTGATAATAGTGTGGATGAAGCATTATCAGGCTATGCAAATCAAATTGATGTTATTTTGCATAGCGATAACTCATTGGAAGTCGTCGATAATGGGCGTGGAATGCCTGTTGATATTCACTCCACCGAAAAAATTTCAGGTGTAGAGCTCATTTTAACTAAGCTTCACGCTGGCGGAAAATTCTCAAATAAAAATTATACTTTTTCTGGTGGTTTACACGGTGTGGGTATTTCGGTGGTAAATGCCCTTTCAGAGCGTGTTGAAATTAAGATTAAACGTGGCGGGGAAATTTACACTATCGCTTTTGCAAATGGCGTAAAAGTAGAAGAATTAACTGTTGTCGGCACTTGCCCTAAACGCCAAACAGGGACAACTGTTCGTTTTTATCCTAATCCCAAATATTTTGATTCCGCTAAATTTTCCGTTAGCCGTTTACGCCATTTACTGCGAGCTAAAGCGGTGCTTTGCCCGAAATTAACTATCAACTTTACCGATCACATCAATAACACCCAAGAAACTTGGTATTACGAAGATGGTTTATCTGATTACCTAGCAGACGCATTAAAATCGCTAGAATATTTACCAAACCCTGCTTTTATTGGTGATGTTGTTAATGAAACTGAAGCATTAAACTGGGCGGTAACGTGGCTACCACAGGGTGAATTACTCACTGAAAGTTATGTCAATTTAATCCCAACCGCACAAGGCGGCACTCACGTTAATGGCTTACGTCAGGGCTTATTTAAAGCCATTGCTGAATTTTGTGAAATCCATTCACTCTTGCCACGAGGAATAAAATTAGCCGCAGATGATGTCTGGAACAGATGTACTTATGTGTTATCGCTTAAAATGCAAGAACCACAATTTGCAGGGCAAACGAAAGAACGCCTTTCTTCTCGCCAAGCCTCAAGCTATGTTGAAAATACAATAAAAGATACATTTACCCTTTGGTTACACCAAAACATCAATGTAGGTAAACAACTCGCAGAAATGGCAATTAGCTCGGCACAACATCGTTTGCAAGCTGAGAAAAAAGTGGTGCGTAAAAAATTAGTGAGTGGCCCTGCTTTACCCGGTAAGCTAAAAGATTGTATTTCACAAGATTTATCGCAAACAGAACTATTTTTAGTAGAAGGTGATTCTGCAGGTGGTTCGGCAACGCAAGCTCGCAATAAAGAGAACCAAGCTATTTTGCCTTTGCGTGGCAAAATTTTAAATACTTGGGAAGTTTCTTCCGATCAGGTATTAGCCTCTACCGAAGTTCACGATATCGCCGTTGCAATGGGTATTGACCCCGACAACGATGATTTAAGTCAACTTCGCTATGGCAAAATCTGTATTCTTGCTGATGCAGATTCAGACGGTTTACACATTGCTACGCTACTTTGTGCATTATTCCTACGCCATTTCCCAAATTTAGTCCGCAAAGGGCACGTTTATGTCGCAATGCCACCGCTTTACCGTATTGATATTGGAAAAGACGAAGTCCATTACGCCTTAGACGAAAGTGAAAAAGAGGCAATTTTAGCGCGTTTAGCCAAGAAAAAAGGCACACCAAACGTACAACGCTTTAAGGGATTGGGCGAAATGAACCCTAGCCAACTGCGTGAAACGACGATGGATCCGAATACTCGTCGTCTAGTGCAATTAACCTTAGATACTTTTAGTGAAGAAGATGATGCTGAAACCTTTGAAATGATGGATATGCTTCTCGCTAAAAAACGGGCGGAAGATCGTAAACAGTGGCTACAAGAACGTGGCAATGAAGCAGAGTTGAACGTATAAAATTAAAAATGCCGAATTACTCGGCATTTTTATTGATATATTAAAACTGATTTTCAGCCCACCAAGCTGCACCGATTAACCCTGCATCTTGAGCATAGTGAGCCAGTACGATATTTGGTCGGTAGATTTCTGGCATTTGTGCTAAGAAATACTCAACACGAGCAAGATAACCTTCCGCTAATCCGACACTTCCTCCGAGAGCAATACGCTGGATATCCAGGTTGATTTTAAGATCAGCGATCAAATGTGCGATCGCTTTTGCAGATTTATCGACTAAAGCTACCGCTTGTGGATTGCCTTGACGGAAGCGGTTAAATACTTCAGGCGGTTCGCAAGGATTTTCCCATTTTGCAGCATCTCGTGCAATCGCTCTGCCTGCCGCAATCGCTTCAACACACCCTACTCGACCACAACCACAAGGTTCGCCATTTGGATCAGCAAGGCTATGTCCGATATGTCCTGCAACGCCATTTGTACCTGTAAATAACTTGCGGTTTAAAATAATTCCGCCACCAACCCCAGTTGAAACAGTAATAAATGCAAAATTATCTACATCATCTTGACGTAAAAATTCAGCACAACCTGCCGCTTGCGCATCATTTAACAATGTGATTGGCTTATCAGTATGTTTGGCAATACTTTGTTCTAAAGGGAAAAACGCTAAATTACCTAAATTCTTAGGATTTAGTGCGGTTAAAATCCCATTTTGGATAATTCCCGTTGATGCCACCGAAACCTTATCAAATTGCCCTTGGAATGTTTGTAACACTTGAGCTAACGCATCATCTAAAGCTTCAGCACTTGGGTTTTGTGGTGTGTGAATTTGAATACGTTGAGCAACTTGGGCTTCTTTATCTTTTAAGGTAACCAATGCGGCAGCAATTTTTGTACCACCCACATCAATAGCAAGACAAGCGGTCATTTTACGCCCCTTTTTTGCGATTATCGATAGCAGAGACAAACCAGCTAACAATATGCTCTAAACGGGTAAGTGCAGATCCAACGGTTACTGCATAAGCTCCGTTTTCAATGGCTAATGCAGCGAGCTCAGGGGTGTTATAACGCCCTTCCGCCATTACTCGACAACCATTCGCAACCAAATCACGTACAAGCTGTACATCTGGCTCTTTTGGAATTTCACCACCAGTGTAGCCCGACATAGTACTGCCGATTAAATCCACGCCTAATTCTTGGCAATACATTCCTTCCGCAAAGGTAGAACAATCTGCCATTGACATTGCTCCAAGTTCCTGAATACGTTTTGCACAGGCTTCAATGGTTGTTGGTCGAATACGATCTGTTCCATCAAACGCAATAATATCCGCACCTGCATTATATAAATCATCAATATCTTGCAAGAATGGAGTGATACGAACAGGGCTATCGGGTAAATCACGTTTTACGATCCCAACAATAGGTACATTAACTACTTTACGAGCGGCTTTCAGATTTTCAATACCTTCAATACGCAACCCAGCAGCCCCACCAGCGACAGATGCCGCCGCCATCGCAGCAACAATTTCTGGAGAATCCATAGGGCCATCATCAACCGGCTGGCAAGAAGCAATAAGTCCATTTTGTAACTGTGCTAAAATCTGTTCTTTGGATAATCTTGACATATAAACTCCATTATTTCTAATAAAAAAGAAGATTAACTCCAAGCATAATACGCTATGCTACACAAAGCAACAAATAGACAAAAAAAGTGAGAGATAGATCAAATTTTTTGGTCACTATTTAAATTAACTCTACAAAGTTGCAAAAATTTAAAGATTTTGACAAAAAAAATCGGTATAGTAGCGGAACTTTTTACTGCTAATTTTTATTGAAATTAGCCTTTCCTTACTTATATTTATTGAGGTCTTTTAACAATGGATGCATTAATGAGCCTTGTAGGTATTGCTGTACTCCTTTTGATTGCATTTTTGTTGTCTAATAATAAGAAAGCAATTAACTTCCGCACTGTATTCGGTGCATTAGCTATTCAAATTGGTATTGGCGCTTTAATTCTTTATGTGCCACTTGGTCGTGAGGCACTCCTTAAAGCTGCTGAGGGTGTAAGTGCTGTTATTGGTTATAGTAATGATGGTATCAGTTTCTTATTTGGTGGCTTAGTAAGCGATAAGATGTTTGAAGTCTTTGGCGGCGGCGGTTTCGTTTTCGCACTTCGAGTTCTTCCTCCTATTATCTTCTTCTCTGCACTTATTTCTGTTTTATATTACTTAGGTATTATGCAATTTGTTATTCGCATTCTTGGTGGTGCGTTACAAAAAGTATTAGGCACATCAAAACCTGAGTCTATGTCTGCGGCAGCAAATATTTTCGTAGGTCAAACTGAAGCACCTTTATTAGTTAAACCATACATTAAATCAATGACTAACTCAGAGTTATTTGCGGTAATGTGTGGTGGTGTAGCTTCTGTTGCAGGTGCTGTAATGATCAGCTATGCAGGAATGGGCGTTCCATTAACTTATTTGATCGCAGCGTCATTTATGGCTGCACCTGGCGGTTTATTATTTGCTAAAATTTTACACCCACAAACAGAGCCTTTTAAAGATGAATTATCTGAAGAAGATATTGAAGATAAACCATCAAATGTTATCGAAGCAGCGGCTATTGGTACATTCTCAGGTATGCAATTAGCAATGAACGTAGGTGCAATGTTAATTTCATTCGTCGCATTGATCGCGATGTTAAATGGTTTAATTGGTTGGATTGGTGGTTTAGCAGGATTTGAAGGTGTAACACTTCAATCATTACTCGGTTATGTATTCCAACCACTTGCTTGGGTAATTGGTGTGCCTTGGGGGGCAGAAGCTCAAGTAGCGGGTTCTTTAATCGGTCAGAAATTAGTGGTAAACGAATTTGTTGCTTATGTTGATTTCGTAAACTACTTAAAACCTGAAACAACCGTTGTATTAAGTGAAAAAACAATCGCAATTGTTACCTTTGCACTTTGTGGTTTTGCTAACTTCAGTTCTATCGCAATCTTAATTGGTGGTTTAGGTGCAATGGCACCAAATCGTCGAGGCGATGTCGCTCGTATGGGTATCAAAGCTGTTATCGCCGGTTCACTCTCTAACTTAATGAGTGCTGCGATTGCAGGATTGTTTATCGGTATCGGCGGTGCTGTACTGTAAACGATAAATAACGAAACCAACACCACAGAATTTCTGTGGTGTTGTCGTTTATGGGCTAGGTAAACGTTTGCGTCAAGTTTTTAAGTACATAAAAGGAGAATAAAATGAGTCTAAAACACATTGCTCAAACCGCATTATCCTTAATGGATTTAACCACATTAAACGATAATGATACGGACGAAAAAGTCATCTCACTTTGCCAACAAGGTAATACATCATTTGGAACACCTGCAGCAGTTTGTGTGTATCCACGTTTTGTGCCAATTGCTCGCAAAACCTTGACACAACAAAAAAATGAGCAAGTAAAAATTGCTACTGTTACGAATTTCCCACATGGTAATGATGATATTGAAATTGCAGTGGCAGAAACAAAAGCCGCAGTTGCTTACGGTGCAGATGAAGTCGATGTGGTATTCCCTTATAAAGCACTGATTGCAGGCAATGAACAAGTTGGCTATGAACTGGTCAAACAATGTAAAGCCGTCTGCGCACAACAAAATGTATTGCTTAAAGTAATTATTGAAACGGGTGAATTAAAAACAGAAAACCTAATTCGTAAAGCAAGTGAAATTGCTATTCAAGCTGGGGCGGATTTTATTAAAACATCAACAGGTAAAGTTGCTGTGAATGCGACCCTTGAGTCCGCTCGCATAATGCTTGAAACAATTCGCGATTTAGCCGTAGCTGATCGTGTTGGTTTTAAAGCAGCTGGTGGTGTTAAAACAACCGAAGAAGCTCAACAATATCTTGATCTCGCTGCTGATATTTTAGGTAAAGAATGGGTAAAATCAGCACATTTCCGCTTTGGTGCATCAAGTTTACTGAATAATTTACTTGCAACTTTAAACGATCAAAATCAAACCCAAACAACAGGTTACTAATCAACAAGCGGTAAGATTTTGCAAAAATTTAACTCAATCCTACCGCTTATTATTGAGAGGAAAGTAAAATGAAACGTGTATTTATTATGATGCTCGATTCTTTCGGTATCGGCTATACAGAAGATGCCGAGAAATTTGGTGATAAAGGTTCAAACACCTTAGGGCACATTGCAGAACAATGTGCGGCAGGAAAAGCAGATGATCACCGCCGTTCAGGTTTGCTCAAATTACCTAATATGAATAAATTAGGTTTGGGGCTTGCTGCTCAAGAGTCGTCGGGCTCTTACCCAGTTGGATTAGCACAAAATGTAGAGCTTATCGGTGGTTATTGCCATGCTAAAGAAATTTCTTCTGGGAAAGATACGCCTTCAGGTCACTGGGAAATTGCCGGTGTTCCTGTGCTTTTTGATTGGGGATATTTCCCACAGCACGAAAATAGTTTCCCACAAGAGTTACTCGATAAAATCGTTAAACGTGCTAACTTAGAAGGTTATTTAGGCAACTGCCATTCATCTGGAACGGTTATTTTAGATGAACTTGGCGAAGAACATATGCGTACAGGATTTCCCATTTTTTATACTTCCGCCGATTCAGTATTCCAAATCGCGTGTCACGAAGAAACCTACGGCTTAGATAAACTCTATGAACTTTGCCAAATCGTGCGTGAAGAGCTTGAAGGTTACAATATCGGACGTGTTATTGCTCGCCCCTTTATTGGTGCAAAAGCAGGGGAATTTAGCCGTACAGGCAATCGCAAAGATTATGCGGTAGAACCACCTTCTGCGACTGTTCTACAAAAATTAGTCGATGAAAAAGGTGGTGAAGTGGTTTCTATCGGTAAAATTGCTGATATTTACGCACACACAGGCATTACCCGTAAAATCAAAGCGACAGGCTTACCCGAGTTATTCGAGCGTACATTAGAAGAAGTAAAAGCAGCCGGTAACAATACCATTGTATTTACTAACTTCGTGAACTTTGACTCAGATTTTGGGCATCGACGCGATATTGCAGGTTACGCTGACGCATTAGAATATTGGGATAGCCGTTTACCTGAATTACTAACATTAATTCAAGATGAGGATCTCTTGATTATTACAGCTGATCATGGTTGCGATCCAACGTGGCAAGGAACAGATCATACCCGTGAACATATACCCGTTTTGCTATACGGTAAAAACGTAGCAAAACAGTCTTATGGTCGCAGAGAAACTTTTGCAGACATAGGACAAACTATCGCAACCTACTTTGATTTATCGCCTATGGATTACGGCACAGCGATTATTGATTTCAACAAATAACCTCTACTAGAAGGAACATAAAATGACTCCACACATTAACGCACCAGCAGGTGCATTTGCAGATGTTGTATTGATGCCAGGTGACCCACTTCGTGCAAAATACATTGCAGAAACATTCTTAGAAGACGCGAAATTAGTGACTGATGTTCGCAATATGTTTGGTTACACAGGTACTTACAAAGGTCGTCAAATTTCAGTGATGGGGCACGGAATGGGTATTCCATCGTGCTCAATCTATACTAAAGAGCTAATTACTGAATATGGCGTGAAAAAAATTATTCGTGTTGGTTCTTGTGGTGCCGTTCGACCAGACGTTAAATTACGTGATGTTGTTATCGGTGTTGGTGCTTGTACCGACTCTAAAGTAAACCGTATTCGCTTTAAAGATAACGATTTCGCAGCGATTGCTGATTTTGATATGACATTAGCGGCAGTTCAAGCGGCAAAAGAAAAAGGTGTGCCTGTGCGTGTGGGTAACCTTTATTCTGCGGATCTTTTCTATACACCAGATGTAGAAATGTTTGATGTAATGGAGAAATACGGTATTTTGGGCGTTGAAATGGAAGCAGCGGGAATCTACGGTGTTGCAGCTGAATTTGGTGCAAAAGCTCTAACAATTTGTACTGTATCAGACCATATTCGTACTCACGAACAAACCACTGCAGAAGAGCGTCAATTGACTTTCAACGATATGATTGAAATTGCGTTAGAATCTGTGCTAATTGGTGATAAAGCGTAATTAACCTGACTATCATAAAAATGCCGACAATAATTGGTCGGCATTTTTTATATTCCGAGACTAATTTATTTACTCAAAACCTGCTGCCAAGTCGCTAACCATTTTTTTACTGTTTCAGTTGATGGTTGAGTAAAAGCTAACTTCTCATATTTTGGTAATGTTTTGAAAGCAGGGTCAGCCTGTTCACTCACCACTGGTTTCATTACATTATGGAATGAAATAATTTTCTGAGCTTCTGGCTGTTGCAGGAAACTCAAAAACTGACGAGCTAATTCAGGTTGCTTGCTGGTTTTTGTTATTGCTGCGACTTCAATTTGCACTAAATGCCCTTCTTCAAAGTTGGCTGCCACATAATTTTGATCTTGCTCGTGCCATTGGTGATAAAGTGGCGAAGTGGCATAACTTAATACTAAATCCGATTCACCTTTTAAAAATGCACCGTAAGTCTCAGACCAGCCCTTACCTACGGTTACCGTATGTTTCGCTAAGTCTTGCCACGCTTTTTCTGCATTATCTCCATACACTGTATTTACCCAAAAGAGCAAGCCACGTCCAACGGTACTGGTGCGTGGGTCTTGGTAAATCACTTTAAGATCTTGGCGTTCTACTAGCTCTTTTAAACTTTTTGGTGGATTTGCCACTTTTTGTTTATTGTAAATAAAAGCATATTCACCGAAATCGTAAGGGACAAAGGTTTTATCCGTCCACTGCTCTGGTAAATCTAACCCTTTATTTTCTAGCTTATGTGGTGCAAATAAACCTGATTTTTCTGCTTCAGGCATCACAAAATTATCAATACCAAGCATGACATCTGCTTTCGTTTTTTTGCCCTCTAAGCGAATACGGTTAAACATTGTTACCCCATCTTCAAAAGGCATAAATTTCAGATCGCATTGACATTGTTTTTCAAATAAGCCTTCTAGCTTAGGTGCTGGTCCCCATTCTGATGTAAATGAATCATAGGTATAAACTGTTAAAACAGATTGATTAGCCACTGCAGATACAGAAAGTGCAAGACTAGAAAGTGCAAAAAGGTGAGTTAATTTCATTGAATGTTCCTTCTCGTTGTGAAAACAGAAGGATTTAAAACAAGATGATACAAGTTTCCTGCCTCAAATCCCTACGCTGATATTAGTCAGATCAGGTTCTATGGGTATTTCTCAGCCTTATTACAAAGCACCCCAATGAGAACGAAAACATTCTACAACAAGCGGTAAGATTTAGACAATAATTTACAAATTCTCCTAAAAAATTAAAGTTTCTATTTTTTTCTTCAGGTCTTGATTTTTTTTTTTTTTTTTAGAATGGGTAAGTTTTTGTATTTTTTATACAGAAATAACATTAAAAGCGATCAATTTGTTTTCTTTATATTCAATTAAGGATTCATTATGAATACAACATTTAAAATTTCTGCACTTGCATTATTTGTCGCAATTACCGCAACTGGCTGTAAATCTAATGATTCATCATCTGATGTAAAAGCCCCAACTCAAGTTACTAAACCAACTGAGCAGGTCAAACCAGCTGAACAAGCAAAACCAGCTGAACAGCCTAAACCAACCGAGCAACCGAAACCAACTGAGCAACCGAAACCAACTAAGCAACCTAAACCAACCGAGCAACCGAAACCAACTGAGCAACCTAAACCAGCTGAACAACCTAAACCAACTGAACAACCTAAACCAACTGAACAACCTAAACCAGCTGAACAGCCTAAACCAACTGAACAGCCTAAACCAACTGAACAGCCTAAACCAACTGAACAACCAAATCCATCTTCACCAACTTTAACTGATAATAAATTGGATAAAAATGGAGTCGAGTGGCGTAATATTAAGCTTATAAATGAGTATTCTGTCGATAATATCCCTACAGGTTTTGTTATAGCTCAATCTAAGCAGAGTAAGAGCGAGCAAGTAGGGTCTACTATAATAAAACGTGTTGGCTCTGTTATTAAGCACTCTGAGTATAATGATACTATTTACGTTGATTTGAACAAAGAAGCTCCGAAAATGGGAGTAAATATTGGTAAATTTAAAGATCCGAATATAGTTGGCGAAACCAAAGAAATCAATACTATTGTAGTGAACCAACCTTATTCTTCCTACGGAGCATTATTTACCGATAATGGAATACAGTTATTTGCATTAGGCTTACACGATAGAGGTTTTTCACTTCAAAGCGAAAGTATTGATATATCTGTCAATGATGGTGTTATTAGATGGAAGCCACATCTCGTAGGCGATGCAACTTATAAAGGAAACGTAGTAGCATCTATAGGAAAACTACAGGAATCACAAAATGCAAATTCAATTTTCTCTAAGGTTAATTCTATATCCTCACCTAAAATTGATGGCTCAATTACATTAAATGCTCGCTTTGATCAAAATATTGATAAAAGTAGCGTATCAGGTACTTTAGATTCTCAAACATTAGGTAAAGTAACGCTACCTATGGAAAAAATAAACGCAGCATTCAAAGGAACATTTGGAGAAGAAGCTGTTATTGTACATCAAAAAAATGGCACGCTTGTTGGAGAATATCAAGCTGTGTTTATGGGTAAAGATATGAGTGATGCTGTAGGTCATATTAAGCTACATAATGAATCAGCGAAAGTAGGCGATATTAAGAGCTATGACGCTGTATTCGGTGCAACCAAAGAAGCTAAATAATTATTAGCCCCTAAGCCGATCTGCTTTTGCGACAGATCGGCTTTTATTTTCACTGAAAATGATAAAAGCGGTCAGTTTTGGCTGATTTTTTGCAAACTATAAATCTTCGAGAGCCTTTATGAAAAAATACCTTTTGCCTTTATTCTGCTTACCTACCGCATTAAGTGCCACACCAAATGAAACAGAACAACATTTACATAATGTGGCTAAACCTACCGCTCCACAAGCAAGCCCTGTATTACCAGCAGAAAGTGCAACTAAGCCCGTTATTGAAATCAACGAACAGCAACTGAAACAAAACCCACAACTTACTCATAAATTGCTGAGTGATGCTCTGTTTGCCCGTAACCAAGAGGCTATTCGTGTATTATTAGAGATTTACCAAACCCTGCCAAATACCGACCCTATTTTAATTGATTTCGCACAAGGCAAACTGGCTAGTTTTGATAATGATAATGTCACAGCTATTCGTTTCTACCGCAAAATTCTCGCACAACAGCCCAACCTAAATGCAGTACGAATTGAGTTAGCCATTTCACTCTTTAATGCTCAACAAAACAATGCCGCAGAAGACCAATTTAACAAAGCCAAAAGTGTGGAAAATCTCCCTCCTCAAGTTGCCCAGCTGATTGATGCTTATCTTGCAGCCTTAAAAAAACGCAGCAGTTGGCAATTTGGGGCAACGGCTTACTATATTAAAGATGATAATGTAAATAACGCCTCTCATAGCCCTGAAATAGAAAACACAGGATTTGTCAAAGGGAACGGTTTACTCCCGAAAAAAGCCAATGGTGTGGCATACAGTGCCGATTTATCTCGTGATTTTAATATGATGAATGCACATTATCTTGCTTTTGAGAACAATCTCTATGGCAAACTCTATTGGGACAACCACGATAATGATGAAATGACAAACCGTACATTGCTTGGCTATGCTTATAAAACGGAAAAATCCACTTTCCGCTTGCTACCTTTTTTTGAAAGACGTTGGTTAAGTAATGCCCGAGACCGTAACACTCAAGGTGTTCGCACCGAATTTAACCATTGGCTTTCACCGAATTGGCAAATCTCGACAGCAATGGAATATGGCAAACACCGCTATTATGATAATCCATTGCAAAATGGTAACAGCAAGTTAGTTTCTGCCACATTATTGTGGCTAACAAAACCACAACAATTTTTCTATCTTGGTGGGGATTTTAACCGAGAAACAACACAAATTCGCCAGTATAGCTCCGACACCAAAAGCCTACGTTTTGGCTGGGGACAAGAGTGGCAATTATGGGGGCTATCTAGCCGCTTAAATCTCAGCTATTCACAACGACAATATAAAGATGTTGCAGTTTTAGGTGGGGTCTTAAATTTAGGAAAAATCCGTCAAGACAAAGTGTTGAGCAGTAGTTTAACCTTATGGAAACGAGATTGGCATTTATTTGGTATTACACCTAAATTACAATTTTCGTGGCGTAAAAACCGTAGTAATTTACCGACACTTTATTCTTATACCGATAAAAACATCAATCTGATTTTTGAAACGAGATTTTAACTCTCGCAGGTGATTGGATTTTGAGAAAAGTTACAGCTATCCTACACAAAATGGAATAAATAACAAAACTCGCTTGACCTTGTTGTTTTGTACTAGTTTAATAGCTTGAAAGGCCTATTGTTCGTTCAATCGGCTATGCATATTTTTTTGTCATGAAAAAACAGTTACCTTTCAAGCACTCACCGAGAATGGTAAAGCTGTTCTGCCTTTGATTAAACAAACTCTTTTGCAATTATCCCCTGCACCTGTTTGCGAATTTTTAGCAAAATCTGACCGCTTTACTGCAAGGAAAAGGCAAACAAGCTCATATTGATGCAGTTGATGTAAATGTCGCTATGCTAATGCGGTTATTTGGGAAAAACGAGATATCAAAGCAAACGTTACAAAAGTAAAAGCCTTGCTTGTAACTGATCGAGCCTATCAAACCTTACAGGCTTTGGCTGCTTATTCATAAGCTATTAGCGACATTTTGATCTTCACTTGGCTTTGCTATACACTTACACAATTAAATTAAACCGCTAGAGAAATTTGATTTGAAGAATATTGCTATCCGACTTGTTTTGGGGATTGCCTTGTTATTATGGGCTTGGGATATGACATATCCTTGGCAAAAGGCAATGCAGCAAGAACAAAATCGTTATACCCAAATTCAGCATAGTAAGACATTGAGAGTGGGAATGATCAACCACCCGCTCTCATATTTTGTTGGAGCAAATGGACAAGAAGGGATTGAATTTGATTTAGCGAATGCCTTTGCTAATTATTTGAAAGTTAAGCTACATATTGAGCCCTATCAAACCAGTGAATCCTTATTACAAGCATTAAAGAATGGAGAGATTGATATTGCCGCAGCGGGTTTACTCTTTCATTTAGATAAAGTTAAACAGTTTCAAATTGGTGCATCTTACTATTCAACATCTTGGCAAATTGTGTATCAAAAAGGCACTCAACGCCCGTACAAAATTGAAGATATTAAAAGCGAATTAGTGATCCCTACTGGTTCAGCAGTACTACCTATTCTTCAACAACTCCAAGAAAATCATCCGCAGTTACGTTGGATTATTAGCGATAAATTCACTCAAGAAGAACTTTTATTACAAGTTGCAGAAGGGAAAATTCCTTATACTGTTGCAACTTCAGTGGATGTTTCAGCAGCTCAACATATTAAACCTAATCTGGCTGTTGGTTTTGATTTAACAGATGAGTCTCCTGTCGTTTGGTATTTACAAAATAATGCGTATAGCGAGCTACAAGCAGCATTGTTAGAATTTATGCACCAAGCTAATGAAACAGGGGTGATTGCTCGTATTGAAGAGAAATATTTTAATCATTTATTCCGTTTTGACTACGTTGACTCACAAAGTTATTTAAAAGCTATTGAGAGCACTTTGCCTAAATATCAACATTTATTTGAAAAATATCGAGGTGATCTTGAGTGGCAAATGCTAGCCGCCATCGCTTATCAAGAATCACACTGGGATCCAAATGCAACCTCTCCAACGGGAGTTCGTGGCATAATGATGCTGACTCGAGATACTGCAGATAGAATGAATATTAAAGATCGCACCAACCCCGAGCAAAGTATTAAAGCGGGATCAGAATACTTACATCTATTAATAGATCAACTTCCAAATACGATTGCGAAAGAAGATAGAATTTGGTTTGGCCTTGCCGCTTATAATATGGGACTTGGACACCTTATTGATGTGAGACGCTTAACTAAGCAACTTGGTGGTGATCCTGATAATTGGTTAGATGTGAAAAAGAATTTACCGTTACTCGCTGAAAAGCGCTATTACAGCGATCTAAAATATGGCTACGCTCGTGGCTTTGAAGCCTTTAATTATGTTGAGAATATTCGGCGCTATTACCACAGTATAATCAATTACCAACGAGTAAAAGAGCAAGCTAATGAGAATAAACGTCAGGAAGAACAAACAACAGAACAAGATAATTCGATAAAAAAATCATCTAAAGTAGAAAATGAGACACCGAATTCTAAGGAGCTATAAGTGTTTAAAAAACGAAAATTAAAACGCAGAATAAAACGCTTAAACTGCAATAAATCACGCCGTATTTTACAAATTTACCGTCTAAAACGCAGAATTTCTGCAAGACATCGCATTGGTTTTATGATGTTTCAGCAAAAAAACTAGCTTCCTTATGTAAATAGGTGTAACGAACAATTCACTAATGACTTTGTCCATTACACCCATTTCTCAGCCATCTTGTTATAGCTATTGTTTTTTCGCCCCGAAAGCTCCTTGCCACCCTGAATTACCTGTACCATCAGAGTAAGCACCAGCTAATTCCCCAGCATTAATACCATAGAATTTACCGTTGACATCAGCTTCTTGACCATTTTGAACAACTTTACCCGCAAATGAATTCCCATTTAATTGAGCTTCTTTAACTGTCACCGCTGCGATATTATCTTCAGCTGCAAAAATAGTACCCTCTAGGCTCTTTTTATCAAAATCAACGTTAAGATTTAATTTACCGTTTTGTGTTTTTGGTTGCCCGTGATTCACATATACAGAATCACCAATATAAGTCGCTTTACCTTTTGGTAATACGTCAGTTGGATTATTACCTTGATAGTAAACTGCTGAACGAGAACCTGCAGCAATATAGCCAAATGCTGTTGAGAATTTTGAACCGCTATATACACCAGGTTGTAGTATTGTTCCATTATATTTTACATTTTGACCAATAGTTGTAAAAGAACCCGAAGACAAACCTGGCTGTTGTAGTACAAATTCATGCCCTGCAATAATTAATGTTGTTGGATGTTTTGATACATCATCAATCGGATAAGATTTTCCACCATAGTACACACCACCAAAAATTTTATTGCTGTTATTATTAGGCTGTTGAGTTTTTGGGTCTGATTGTGTCGCTGTATTCTGAGTAGACGAACTAGTTGCAGTCGTATTATTTGATGAATTATCTCCTCCTTTATTACCACCACTAGAACATGCTGATAAAACTGCAATTGCTAATACCGTTAATGTTGATTTAGTCAATTTTTTCATAAAAATTCCCCTGTAAATAGAACTACAATGATAAGTTAGTATATGATTTTTTATTTAAAAACCAGTTCCAAATATATAATCAGTTTAAATAAAAATCAATATCAAACATATTTTATATGGATCTATTAAAACCCATATTGTTATATCTTATTATTCTGTCTGAATTATTCCACTTTTGGTTTGATAATGGCGTAGGTTACACCTGTTACCACTGAACCGATTGCGATAGCCGCTAAGTACATTAGTGGTTGAGATACAAATGGGATGACAAATAAACCACCGTGTGGAGCTTGTAACGTAATTCCTAACCCTAATGAAATCGCACCAGAAGTTGCACCACCTAGAATAGAGGTTGCAATAACACGCATTGGATCAGCCGCTACGAATGGTAACGCACCTTCCGAGATAAAACATAAACCTAATACGAATGAGGCTTTTCCTGCATCACGCTGATTGGTGGTAAATTTGTTACGAGCAATCCACGTTGCGATAGCCATTCCAATTGGTGGCACCATACCTGCTGCCATTACTGCTGCCATTGGCGTATATTGTTGAGAGGCAATTAAACCAACACCGAAAGTATAAGCTGCTTTATTTACTGGGCCGCCCATATCAACACACATCATAGCACCTAAAATCGCACCTAAAATGATCGCATTAGTCTGACCGATTGAATTTAGCCAGTTAGAAAGTGCTTCCATAATACTTGCAACAGGAGGGTTGATAAGATATACCATCGCTAAACCCACAATGGCAGAGCCTAATAGCGGTAGGATTAGAATGGGTTTTAGCGAGGCAAGACTTGCGGGTAATTTGATGTTATCGTTTAAGAATTTCACCACATAACCTGCAAGGAAACCCGCAATAATACCACCTAAAATCCCTGCACCTGCGTTAGTCGCAAGCATACCTCCAATTAAACCAGCCGCTAAGCCGGGGCGATCTGCAATCGAATAAGCAACATAACCTGCAAATACCGCAATCATTAAGTGGAATGCAGCTCCGCCACCGATATCCATTAACGCTTTTGGTAAGCCACCTCCAATATTGCCATCTTTGAAAGCTTCAATCCCAAACATAAATGAGATCGCGATCAATAAACCACCTGCTACAACAAGCGGTAACATATGAGAAACCCCTGTCATTAAGTGTTTATACACGCCTTTTTTCTCATTGGTTGAGCTTTCATTACCTGCTTGAGCTGAACTATTACCACCCATATAAACTTTTGCTTCTTTAAAGGCTTTCTCAAACTCTTGAGCCGTTTTCTTTAAAGCTAAACCTGTCGATGTACGATACATCGGTTTCCCTTCAAATTTGCTGAGATCAACATCAATATCCGCAGCAACGAAGACTAAATCAGCCGCAGCCACTTCTTCCGCTGAAATAGGGTTACCTGCACCAACTTGTCCACGCGTTTCAACTTTCACATTCCAACCTTGAGCTTTTGCATAATTTTCAACCGCTTCAGCTGACATAAATGTATGAGCCACGCCCGTTGGACAAGCAGTCACTGCCACAATATTTTTGACCGCTGATGTTGAAATTGCGGCTTGAGTTGCATTTGCAAAAGTTTGAGCAGAACTTACCGCTTGTGTCAGCACGTTTTCAGGCTGGGTAAAGGCTTGTTCTAAACTGACGATAGCGCCTTGTTTACCTACAACATTAGCAGGAATTTGTTCATCAAATAACACAACAAATTCAGCTTGATCTACTGCAACAACATTGTGTCCTTGTTGTTTCGCTGCGGCAGTTAGCACTTCATTTACAAGGAAAGTACGAGCTTTGCCAAGTTGTGCTGGGAATACAAATGAAATATTCATTATTTAGTTCCTTATGGTTAATCTTAAAATAGTTAAATAGGGTGATTTACGATAATTCGGTTAATACCACATTACTCAAAATCTGTTCTAATGCGGTTTTATCACTAATGCCAACATTGCTTTGTGAAACGGCGAGGGCAGAAGTTGCACTAGCAAAGCGTAAGGTCTGAGCTTTGTCCCAACCTTGTGCAAAACCGTAAATTAAACCTGCGACCATTGAGTCGCCCGCACCAACAGTGCTGACAACATTTTCACAACGTGGTGGTTGAGCTTGTAAAACACCCTCTTGGTTGATCCAAATTGAGCCCTTTTCTCCCATTGAGATGATTACATTTTCAATGCCTTCGCCACGAAGTTGTTGGGCAGCGGTAATAATCTCATCTAAGTTATTCAATGGATGACCAGCCCACACTTCAAGCTCTCTACGGTTAGGTTTAACTAACCAAGGCTGTGCTTTTAAACCACAAGTCAGCGCCGCATTACTGCTGTCTAGCACCACTTTTAAGCCTTGTTCATGTAGTGATTTTAACCACTCAGCAAATTGCTCAGGGCTAACGCCACGCGGTAAAGATCCACATACCGCCACTAAATCAAATTGTTCATTCCAACGTTGTGATAAAGCGGTAAATTTACGCCAATCATTTGTACAAATCTCAAAACCAAGAAAGTTTAAATCGGTAACGTCCGCTTCCGTTTCGGTGATTTTGACATTGATACGGGTTTTACCTTGAATACGGTAGAACTCATCATTCATTCCATTTTGCTGAAATGCGTGAACAAAATCTCCTTGATTTTCTTCACCAAGAAAGCCTGTTACGGTTAAACAAGTCCCTAAATCAGCTAATACTTTCGCAACGTTGATCCCTTTACCTGCTGGGTATAGCCCTAGTGTTTCAACCGTATTCACTTCACCAATCTCAATACGAGCAAGGCGACCGACAAGGTCAAAAGCAGGGTTAAGCGTAACAGTAGCAATGCGTAATTGTTGGCTCATTATTTGCTCCTATTCGCCTAAGCCAGCTTCGATAGCTGCACCAATACCATCTAAGGCTTTTTGTGCTTCTTCGCCTGTTGCAACAAAACGTAAGCGATGTCCTTTTTGCACACCTAATGCCACGATCTTCATTAAACTTTTCGCACTAACCAGTTGAGTATCACGATCTAGGTTTTGTACTTGAATGGTCGCATTATATTTTTTCACTTCATTCACTAATATTGCACAAGGGCGAGCGTGTAAACCGTGTTCATTTTTAATCGTAAAGGTCGCTTCTAATTCGCCTGTATTTACTGGTGTGCTTTCAACAGTAGGATTTGCAGAATTTTGTACAGAACTGTCCGCTTGTACCGAGTTTTCTACTTGCACCAACGGAGCATTACCACTTTCAATTACATCAGCAACAGGCGGTTCAAAACTCACATTTTCGCCTAACCCTTCAGCAAATGCTTTACCTAAGGCTTCTAATGCTTGTTGAGCATCGACACCTTCTGCGACAAAGCGTAAGCGATGAGCTTTAGTTGCACCTAATGCAACAACACGCATTGTACTTTTTGCATTAACTGGGGCAACTGGGCGATCAAGGTTTTCAACCGTTACTTTTGCTTCAAATGGCTTTAACGTTTGAACTAATACGGCACAAGGGCGGGCGTGTAAACCGTGTTCATTGCGTACGGTGAAGGTTGCCACAATTTGTCCTGCACAAGCGGTTTGATCTTGGCTGGAATTTGCAGCAGTCGCATATTCATTAGCTGAGTGAGCTTGGCTTTCGATGCCAAACAGATTAAGAATTTGCTCAATGGGTGCAATGGTTAATTTTTGGCGAACAGCAATTTGTGTCAATTTCGCAAGTTGTGGATTTAGACTTTCATCAATAACAGAAACGGTAATTAACGTTTTACCTACTTGGTTGCGGGCTACTGCAATCCCATTGAGTTGATTTCCTTTTGCGCTATCTGCCAAGAAAACGTTATTACCTAAATTAAGCGGTGTTGTAGCCAACACATCGCTAATAAAAGATTGATTAACATAGCCTTTTTCTTGAAGTTTAGCGGCATTGATAGCGGATAAAGTAATAAGACTAGTCGATTCGATATTTAAGGATAGAAGTTCTGCTGAAAGAACAGGTTCACTACGTTTACCACTTAATAATGCAATAAATTCAGCTAAATCTTGTGTTTTTGCCAGTTTTTCAGCGGTTTCTTCATTGCCTAATACGGTTGTAAGTTGGCGTAAAAGTGATAAATGCTCATCTGATTTAGCAGCGATACCAATAACTACATAAGCGGTATTACCTTCACCCCATTCTACGCCATTTGGAAATTGTAATACTTGTACGCCTGTTTGTTGTACAAGATGGCGAGTATCAAGTGTACCGTGCGGAATCGCGATACCATTGCCTAAGAATGTCGATGTTTGCGTTTCTCTCGCTAACATTCCCGTTTCATAGCCTTCGGCGACATTACCATTATTTACTAAGCCTTGAGCAACAAGTCGAATTGCTTCTTCTTTATTGCTAACAACATTATTTAAACGGATATTTTGTGCTGATAAATTTAGCATTTAAACCCCTTGCATTTAATTTATATAATAAAATAATTATTATGATTGTAACCCATTTTTGCTAAATCGATCCATCTGGAAATAAGAATCAAATAAAAAATCCCATTTTATGATGTTTCTCACGAAATGGGATTTCATTTGGAGTTTGTATAGTTTATATCTGACTTTCACCTTAAGTTTAAGATGAAACACTAATTGCTACTTTACTATCTCATTCGGAGTAAAGAAGTAAGCAATTTCACGTTTTGCAGAGTTTTCTGAGTCTGAACCGTGAACTGAATTTTCTCGATAGCTTAGTGCAAAGCGATCTCGAATTGTGCCTTTTTCACGTTTCTCAGGATCAGTAGCCCCCATCAGAGTGCGATAGTGAGTAATCGCATTTTCTCCTTCTAAGACTGCAACAACAATCGGAGCAGACGTCATAAATGCAACAAGTGGTGCAAAAAAATCCTTGCCTTGATGTTCTGCATAAAATCCTTCCGCTTGCTCTTGGGTTAAATGTAACATTTTTAAGGCTTTAACAGATAAGCCACTTTGTTCAATCTGCGTAAGAATCTCACCGATAATATTTCGCCTAGTCGCATCAGGCTTAATGATTGAAAGTGTTTGTTGGATCATAATATTCCTTATTCCCGTCTAACTATTTGAAGTAATACATTATTAGTGATTACTTCACCTGCATTCCTGCTATTACGCCACTGTCGGCTGAAAGTAAGAAGAGGTTTGAGCCCCCCGTTCCTGCCGATAAAATCATTCCTTCTGACATACCAAAAGACATTTTACGTGGTGCAAGGTTAGCAATCATAATCACAAATCGACCTTCTAACTCTTCAGGCTTGTTATAAGCTGCTTTAATACCCGAGAATACTTGGCGAGTATGGTCACCAAGATCTAATTCAAAGCGTAATAACTTATCCGATTTTGGAACTGCCTCACATTTCAACACTTTAGCCACTCGTAAATCCAGTTTTGCAAAATCATCAATGGTAATTTCAGGAGCAATAGGTTCTACTGCAGTATCACAAGCGGTCATTTCTTTTCCTTTTTTTGCGCCTTGCTGAGTAGTTTGAGCAAAGAGCTGTTTTGTTTCTTCAATTACTGCATCAATCTGCTTTTTCTCTAAACGAGAGAATAATGATTTAAATGGTGCAATAGTATGGTTGAATAATGGGGTATCAATGTTGTCCCAACGTAATTGAGTTTGTAAGAACCCTTCAGCACGCTCCGCTAGCTGTGGTAACACAGGTTTTAAGTAGCTCATCAATACTCTGAATAATTCTAACCCCATTGAGCAAACGGCTTGTAATTCCGTCTCTTTGCCTTCTTCTTTGGCGATAACCCAAGGTGCTTTTTCATCAATATATTTATTCGCTTTATCGGTTAATGCCATAATTTCACGAATCGCTTTATTAAACTCCCTACTCTCGTAATATGCAGCAATTTGTTCTGATTGTGCAATAAATTCAGCAAAAAGAATAGGATCCTGCAGTTCACCTGCCAGTTTTCCATCAAAACATTTTGTGATAAAACCTGCATTACGAGAAGCTAAATTCACTAATTTATTGACAATATCGCTATTTACACGTTGTACGAAGTCATCGAGGTTGAAATCGAGATCTTCAATTCGGTCATTTAATTTAGCTGCATAGTAATAACGTAAACATTCAGGATCGATATGTTTTAAATAAGTACTTGCTTGAATAAAAGTACCACGAGATTTCGACATTTTCTGTCCATCTACCGTTACATAACCGTGTGCAAACACATTGGTTGGTTTGCGGTGATCGCTACCTTCTAACATAGCTGGCCAGAAGAGGCTGTGGAAATAAACAATATCTTTACCGATAAAGTGATAAAGCTCTGCATCGGAGTCTTTTTTCCAGAAATCATCATAGTTGATGTCGGTGCGATCACATAAATTCTTAAACGAGGCCATATAACCGATAGGTGCATCTAACCATACATAGAAAAATTTATTTTCTGTATCAGGAATTTGGAAGCCAAAGTAAGGTGCATCACGGCTAATATCCCATTGCTGTAAACCGCTTTCAAACCATTCTTGCATTTTATTGGCAATTTCAGGTTGGAGTGAGCCTGAACTTATCCATTCTTTTAACATTCCTTCAAAACTTGGTAAATCAAAGAAAAAATGTTCCGATTCTTTAACCACTGGCGTTGCACCCGATACAGCAGAACGTGGGTTAATTAAATCCATTGGGCTATAAGTAGAGGCACAGACTTCACAGTTATCGCCATATTGATCTTCTGCTTTACATTTTGGGCAAGTACCTTTAACAAAGCGATCAGGCAAGAACATATTTTTTTCAGGATCGAATAATTGTGAAATTACTTTACTTTTAATAAAGCCATTTGCTTTTAATTTTTTATAGATTGCCGAAGTTAGCTCTCTGTTTTCTTCGCTATGCGTAGAGTGATAGTTATCAAAGCTAATATTAAACCCTGAGAAATCTGCGATATGATCTGCTTTCGCTTTTTCGATAAGCTCTTCTGGTGTAATGCCTAATTTATCTGCATTAAGCATAATTGGGGTGCCGTGAGCATCATCTGCACAGACAAAATGAATTTTATGCCCACGCATACGTTGGAAACGTACCCAAATATCCGCTTGAATATGTTCAAGCATATGCCCTAAATGAATTGCTCCATTAGCATAAGGTAAGGCACAAGTAACTAAAATCTTTCTTTGTGGATTTGACATTGATAATCTCTCTAACATATAGCAAAAAATGATTGAATTGTAACGGAAAAGGCTTTAATTGTGTAGGGAAAGGATAACAAGCGGTGAGATTTCACGGAAATTTTGCAAAAAATAGCAGAAATCACATCGCTATTAATCGTAATAATTTACTCTCTTATAAAGTAATAAAACCGAAAAACCATTCCCAATTAGGAAATGAAGTTTCGGTTTTATTTTATTCTCACTACATATAGCTAGCAATGTAGGTATAACACTCGAAAACGCAGGGTTTATTTATATTAGATAAAAACTCCCTCTTGCACTCGGTACGCCTGTGGTACAGTTTCTTTGTTTTCAAAGGTTACAAATTCCCAAGCATTTTGATTTGCTAAGACAGTTCTGAGCAATTTATTATTTAACCCATGACCAGATTTATATGCTGTGAAATCACCTAAAATATTGTACCCACACATAAATAGGTCACCGATAGCATCTAGCATTTTGTGACGAACTAATTCATCTTGAAAACGCAAGCCTTCTTCATTCAGGATACGATAATCATCTAAGACAATCGCATTATCTAGGCTACCGCCTAAAGCTAAGCCAATAGACTGAAGATATTCAACATCTTTCATAAATGTAAATGTTCTTGCACGACTTAGCTGCTGAATGAAATGCTGAGCTGAAAACTCCATTTTATAATTACGCACATTTTTGCTAATCATAGGGTGAGTAAAATCGATCGTAAAATCTAGTTTTAGCCCGTATTCGTACGGTTTAAACTCAGCCCATTTCTCGCCATCTTCAACACGTACCGTTTCTTTAATGCGAATAAATTTTTTCGCTGCCTCTTGTTCCTCAATTCCAGCATCTAATAAAAGATAGATAAAAGGACTTGAGCTACCATCCATAATTGGAATTTCAGGAGCATCAACTTCTACAATAATATTATCTAAACCTAATGCAGACATCGCTGCATTGAGATGTTCAACGGTCGAAATACGCACGCCATCATCGTTGATCATACAGGTACATAATGTAGTATCACGAATAGCATCTGCACTGGCAGGAAAATAAACGACAGGATCAAGATCTGTACGTGCATAAATAATACCTGTGTTTGCAGGTGCTGGACGCAACGTGAGAGTTACCTTTTTACCACTGTGCAGACCAATACCTGTCACTTTTGTAGTTTGTTTAAGGGTTCTTTGTTTAATCATATCGTTTTCCTTATTTCCCATTTATCTCAATCAAACTATTACTGCCCATTACGCATAAAGCCAGGAATAGCTGTTGGGTTAAAAATTTGAGAATTATCTACTTGCTGTGGCTTTTGTACAGTTTGTTGTTGCTGCCCACCAAACTGAGTGGGTTGCCCATAACTAGAACCAAATGGGTACGTTTGTGGTTGCTGAGCTGGTTGTACCTGAGGTTGTGGTTGCTGTCCAGTCATTCTTAGTGGAACGATTTCCTCTGGTTGTCCAATACCTGTTGCCACTAACGTAACACGAATTTTACCTTCCATTTCAGGATAGAATGCCGAACCAAAAATAATCGCTGCATCTGGATCTGCAAAGCTAGTTACATATTCCATAATGGTATTTACCTCAGCAAGCTCAATATCGTAACCTGAAGAAATATTCACTAAAATACCTTTAGCACCTGATAAATCAACATCTTCTAATAATGGGCTTGCTACGGCTTCTTTCGCTGCATTTTCCGCACGATTTTCACCTTCTGCAATACCAGTTCCCATCATTGCACGACCCATTTCAGACATTACTTTTTTCACGTCAGCGAAGTCAACATTTACTAGACCTTCTGAAGTAATCATATCCGTAATACCTAATACCGCATTACGCAATACATCATTAGCTACCCCAAATGCTTCGTTAAATTTTACATTTTTAGGTAACACTTTTAATAATTTATCATTTTGGATAATAATGAGAGAATCAACGTGTTTAGCAAGCTCTTTGATACCTTGTTCTGCATAGGCAGAGCGTTTTCTTCCTTCAAAAGAGAAAGGTTTAGTCACGATACCAACAGTTAAAGCACCTTGGCTTTTGGCGATTTCTGCAATTACTGGGGCTGCACCAGTCCCTGAACCACCACCCATACCAGCAGCAATGAAGACCATATCGGCACCAGCCAGCATACTGCTTAATGCATCTCTATCTTCTTCAGCTGCTTGGTGTCCAACATTTGGATCACCACCAGCACCCAAACCTTTTGTCAGGTTCGCACCGATTTGAATGGTATTACGAACAACACTACTGCGTAGCACTTGAGCATCTGTATTTACTGAGAAAAACTCAACACTTCCAACCTCATCAGATTGGCTTGCAACCATATGGTTCAAAGCATTACCGCCGCCGCCGCCGACACCGATAACTTTAATCACCGCATCTTGAGTTGTTTCAAAAATAGGCTCAAACATTTTTATTCTCCCTGTAAAACATCAGTTACCCGCTGATGTTTAGAATTTATCTTTTGTAAATTTAACTGTTTTCTTAACCGCTTTTTTCAACCATTCAACGAATCCTTCACCAGGTATCTGAGGCGTTGTATCAGAATCCTCGTTATAATGGCTATATTGCAATAATCCTAAAACTGTAGCATATTGTGGTTTATTCACATAGTCTGTTAGACCCGTAATATTCAGTGGATATCCCACTCTTACTTGTAAACCAAAGACAGATTTTGCACATTCTACAATATCTTCGATTTGAGAACCACCACCAGTTAAAACAATTCCCGCAATTAATTCTTGTTTTATCCCTTTTTGATACAAATCAGTTCGTAATTGTGTTAATTCATTAGCAATTATACCTAATAAATCCTGATAACACTGAGATGTGATCTTCGACAACTGTTCTTTACTAAAAGTTCTTGGTGCTCTTCCACCTAAGCCAGCAACTTCAATTTTCTTTTCAGGAAAATGTGTTGGTGGAGAAATAGCACTGCCATATTGCACTTTAATATTTTCTGCATCATTACGAGACGTTGTCAGCATATTGGCGATATAGTCTGTAATATTATATCCACCAAAAGGAATAACTTTACTATAACGTAAAGCACCATCGGTATAAACCAACACATCCATCGTGCCACTACCAATATCAATTAAGCAGACACCGAGTTCTTTTTCGTCTTCAGTAAGAACAGAGTAACTTGATGCTAGCCCTGAAAAGATAATTTGATCAATTTTCAGTTTACTTCGTTCCACTGCATTTTTAAGGTTACGCAACCAATCATTATGACAAGTAATTAAATGAGCTTGTGCTTGTAATCGCATTCCTGATAAACCTAGGGGATTTTTAGTAGCTGGTAATCTATCCACTTTATATTCTTGCGGGATAATATGTAAGGTTTCTAATCCATCAGGTAATTTAATTGAGCGAGCAATATGGATAGCATTATCTAAATCTTCGGCTTTCACTTCACCAGAAAGTGGCACAGTACCACTTTCATTAAACGCTGTAATATGAGCCCCCGATAACGCTAATGTTACTCCCATAATTTTACATTCTGAAATAGATTCAGCTTCTTCAATAGCACGTTGAATTGAACTTACTGCGGCATCTAAATCAACAACACTACCACCTTGTACACCTTTAGAAGGACTAACACCTGAACCAATGACGTTAATAACACCATCAGGCAATACTTCGCCTACTACAGCAACCACTTTATGTGTGCCAATTTCAAGACCAACTATTATTTTAGATTCTGCTACTTTTGTCATATTTATTATACTTGCCAAATGATAAAATTATTGAGAAATAAACCCTACTGCCGCACCATGCTCATAACGTAGATCAACATAAGATAAACGTTTTCCATCCGGAATCTCTATTTCAGGGAAAATGGTAACAAATCGATCAATTTTGGGCAACCAATCACCACGCCCCAGTCTTAATTCAACGTGATTATTGAGTGTTATTGTCCAAGAACCTCGAATATCCATTGCCACAGATTTTAGAACCAAATTACGAGATTCTAAATCTTTTTGGATTTTATACCAAGCCTCTAAGACTTTTTTTGCTTCGGAATCAGGTCCATAGAGCTCCGGCAACCCATCAGCATTAAAACGCTCTTTAGGTAAATCAAATACCACACCTTGAGCGGAAACAAAACGTGTTTGGTTCCAAATTGCCGTTGGGCGATGTTCAACCAAAGTTAAACTGATGCGATCCGGATAAACTTTTCTCACTGCGACATCTTTAATCCAAGGGATTTCAAGAAATTTATCTTTAATTTCTTGAATATCTTGTCCAAAATAGCCCTTAAGCACAGGCTCTTTTGATAATAGATCCCGAATATCCGAATTGGTGGTAAATTGTGTTTTATGGGTTAATGCGTATGCTCGAATCGGTGTTTTATCTAACAATGCTAACCAACTAGACCAGTTGCTATACATTACATAAGCAAACAGAAGACACAAAAACATCAACATTGGTTTAATCAGATGTAACCAATTCGTTGGAGTTTTCGGTTTACTTGCTTTAGTTCGAATTACCGATGTCGGTTTTTTCCGAAACGCCATTACCATTAAATACTTAGCTCCAATACTCGCTCTACTAAACGCTCAAAACTATATCCTACTGTTGCGGCTGATTTAGGGAAAATACTGTGACTTGTCATTCCTGGGCAAGTATTCACTTCAACCAATCTGAACTGTCCGTTCGCATCTTCCATTACATCAATACGACTCCAACCACGACAACCCACTACGTCATAAGCTTTTTTAACCAATTTTGCAACTTCTGCTTGGCGTGTTTCTGATAAAACTGGGCAAAGATATTGTGTATTATCAGATACATATTTGGCGTGGTAATCATAAAACTCACCATCTGGAATAATTTGTACAGCGGGTAATACTTCACCGTCCAATACAGGTACTGAGTACTCTGCACCTGCTAAATTCTCTTCTACTAATACAATGGCATCATATTTGAGAGCTTCTTCAATGGCTGGGATAAGCTGTTCTGCGGTCTTTACTTTACTGACTCCAACACTCGACCCTTCACTAGCAGGCTTAACAAATAAAGGTAAACCCAATTTCGCAATAATTTCTTCAGAACTTACCGCTTCACCGCGACGAACAACAACCATCTCTGCAGTAGGTAAACCGACAGCATTCCATAACAATTTCGTACGGAATTTATCTAAAGTAATTGCAGATGCCATTACGCCACAACCTGTATAAGGGATACCAAGTTGCTCTAAAGCCCCTTGTAATACGCCATTCTCACCGATACCACCATGTAAAATATTAAAAACGCGCTGAATACCTTTTTCTTTTAATTTTTCAATCGGGTACTCTTTTGTATCAATTCCTTCAACATCATAGCCTAAACTTTGTAAAGCACCTAAAACTGCTGCACCAGAATTCAGTGATACCTCACGCTCGGCAGAAACACCACCAAATAACACCGCTATTTTTTCATTTTTTAAACTCATTGCTATTACCATTATCTACTTGCAAAATATTTTATTGATCTCACCGCTTCCAAACTAGGTCTTCCGCAAGAGAATATTATTGACGCCAACTTTCCGCTAAATCACGCGAAAGTTTGCTCACATTACCAGCTCCTTGAGCTAAAATTAAATCGCCATCTTGAATAATCTGATCAAGTACTTCACCTAACTGGCTAGTGTCCGAAACTAAGATTGGATCGACCTTTCCTAAGTTACGAATAGAACGACATAATGCTTTACTATCCGCCCCCACTATTGGGGCTTCACCTGCGGCATACACATCAAGCATGACAAGTGCATCGACTTGCGATAATACTTGTACAAAATCATCAAAAAGATCACGAGTACGAGAATAGCGATGCGGTTGAAAGACCATTACAACACGTTTATTATCCCAGCCCTGTCGAGCGGCTTTAATAGTTACATCAACTTCAGTTGGGTGATGCCCGTAATCATCTACTAACATTACTTTACCATTAGGGCGAATAAATGAGCCAAGTTGGTCAAAACGACGACCAGCCCCTTGGAATTCGGCAAGAGCTGCCAAGATCGCTTGGTTATCAATACCTTCTTCCTTCGCAACAGCCAATGCTGCCGTTGCATTTAGTGCATTGTGCTTACCAGGTACATTCAATAGAACTTCAATTCGCTCGCCTGTCGGGCAAACTACCGTATAATGACCTTGAAATCCTGTTTGCTGATAATCTTCAATACGATAATCGGCAAATTCACTAAAACCATAACTTAAAACTTGTCGTCCTACTTTAGGTGCAATTTCCATCACTACAGGATCGTCGGCACACATCACAGCTAAACCGTAGAAGGGTAAATTACGCAAGAAACGGATATAAGTATCCTTCATCTTCTCAAAATCGCCACCATAAGTATCCATATGATCAGGCTCAATATTGGTTACCACAGAAACCATTGGCTGCAGATGTAAGAATGACGCATCACTTTCATCCGCCTCTGCAATTAAATAACGGCTTGCACCTAAATGAGCATTTTTGCCCGCTGATTTCACTAAACCGCCATTAACGAAGGTAGGATCTAAGCCAGCCTCAGTATAAATCATTGAAATTATTGCAGTTGTTGTTGTTTTCCCGTGAGTACCTGCAATCGCAATCCCGTGACGAAAACGCATGATTTCCGATAGCATTTGTGCACGCTGAATCACTGGAATTTTTGCGTTCTTGGCTGCAACCACTTCAGGATTATCATCGGTAATTGCACTCGAAATAACCACAACGCTTGCACCAGTAACATTCTCACCTTGATGACCGAAAAAAATCTTGGCCCCTGCTTTAGCTAAACGTTGAGTAACAGCTCCATCTGCAATATCTGAACCACTGATTTGATAACCTTCATTAAGTAATACTTCAGCGATACCACTCATTCCAGCACCGCCAATACCAACAAAATGGATTTGATTTACACGACGCATTTCAGGTACTAGCTTTTTAACTTTATCTTGGAAATTTTTCATTCAGATTCCTTATTCGGATATTTTGTAAAAAATAAGTCAAATCTCACCGCTTAGATCTTTTATCTAGCCCGTTATGACTCATCATAAAATTATAAACAATGCTCTTTAATAACATCTGCGACACGTTTAGCTGCCAATGGTGTAGCTTTTTCTTTCGCTTTTATCGCCATTTCTGTTAATTTCTGACGATCTGCAATCAATGGTGCTAAGGCTTGAGCTAAACTTTCAGAATTAAAATCTTTCTGCTCAATAATAATTGCCGCACCTGATTGAGCAAGATATTCAGCATTAAAAAATTGCTGGCGATCTTTATGTTGAAATGGCACAAAGATTGCAGGCAAACCTGCTGCCGCAATTTCACAAACAGTTAAAGCACCAGAACGACAGATGACTAAATCAGCCCATTCGTAAGCTGCTTTCATATCATCAATAAACTCACTAGCGATCCCATTACCCGTAGCTTGATAAATTTCAGCAACACCAGCTAATTTACCTTTACCAACTTGATGACTAATAAAAACTTGCTCGCCAAAGAGCTTAGCCATTTCAGGCACAGTTTGGTTAATCACCATTGCTCCTTGACTTCCACCCATTACTAAAATATTGATTGGGTAGCCTTTTTCAGCGAAACGCTGTTCTGGTGGTGCAATTTGAAATAAATCTTGGCGAACAGGGTTTCCCACCACTTCAGCATGAGCAAAAGCAGTTGGAAAGGCTTGCAATGTTTTGTGTGCAATTTTTGACAACCAAACATTAGTTAAACCTGCTACAGCATTTTGCTCATGTAAAATAACTGGTACACCGCATAATTTTGCAGCAATACCACCCGGCCCTGACACATAACCCCCCATACCCAATACCGCATCAGGTTGATAGGCTTTAATAATTTTTCTCGCTTGGAATACTGCTCTTAGAATAGCAAAAGGTGCGGTTAATAAGGCTTTGATCCCTTTGCCTTTAATTCCTGAAATTTGAATAAACTCAATCGGAATACCGTACTTGGGCACAAGCTCTGCTTCCATTCTGTCTTTAGTCCCTAACCAGCGAATGTCCCAACCTTGTTGCTGTAATTCTTTAGCCACTGCAATAGCAGGGAAAACGTGTCCACCCGTTCCGCCTGCCATTACTAATAATTTTTTTGTCATATTTATCCCTTATCAATCATCGTTTAAGTGGGCGTGTCCAACTTTCACTAAACGATTTTCATGATCAATTCTAACCAATACTGCTATCGCGATTGCCATAACAACTAAACTTGAACCACCGTAGCTAATTAAAGGGAAAGTTAATCCTTTAGTCGGTAGTAGCCCCGATGCAACACCAAGGTTTACAAAGCCTTGAATAAAAATCCACACCGCAATACCAAACGCAAAGAATCCTTTAAAACGCTCTTCTAATACTAGGGATTCTTTACTGATTCTTAAAGCACGTAAAGTTAAAGTACAAAGTAATAACACTATGACAATGATTCCTAATAAACCAAATTCTTCTCCAACAACAGCCATTACAAAGTCGGTGTGTGCTTCAGGCAAATATTCGAGCTTTTGAATGGAATTCCCTAAACCACTCCCCCAGAATTCACCTTGTCCAAAAGCCATTTGTGAATTAGAAAGCTGGAAACCATCGCCATAAGCATCTGCAAAAGGATCCATAAACGATGTTACTCGTTTGATACGATACTCTGATGTCAGAACCAACGCGCCAAATAATAGTGCACCCACTACGGCTAAGACAATAAATTGGAAAAGTCTTGCTCCCATAATAAATAGCATTGCAAAAGTTAATACGAATAATACCGCTGTACTCCCCAAATCTGGCTGTAAAAGCAGTAACCCACCAAACACCCCTAAAATCATAAATGGACGAATAAACCCCCAGCGTTGAGTACGTATTTCATCAAAACGGCGAACATAAAAGCTGGCGAAATAGCAGATTACAGAGAGTTTTGCTAATTCAGCAGGCTGGAAGTTAATCGGACCAATTGGAATCCAACGAGTTGCACCATTTACGTTTTTACCCAGTATCAATACGAGAAATAATAGCAATAATGAGATCATAAAAAACCATACATTCCACTTTTCCCATTTATCACTTGGGATACGAATAAATTGACTAAATGCTAGAAGTGAGATCGCCACATAAAAAGCATCTCGAATCGCAAAATGGAAAGGATCGTCATACAATCGTGTACTTACAGGAATGGATGCTGAAGTGACCATTACAAAACCAATGGTAAGCAAGCCAATAAATAACCAAATCAATGCACGATCATAAAGGGAATTTGCAGGAGTTAATTTCATCCATTTATCCCACTCTTGCTTTATTTTTTCTCGCATTAATGTGCGACTCCTTGTGCTAATTCTGCAAATTGCTTACCACGCACTTCAAAATTAGGGAATTGATCCAAACTTGCACAAGCAGGAGAAAGTAAAACCATATCGCCGGCTTTTAATAGTGGACGAATGGCCTCTACCGCTTGTTGCATTGTTTCAACTAATACGCTATTTGTGGTAAGCTCTGCTAGCTGTTTACCATCACGCCCAAAGCAGTAACAACAAATATGCTCTTGGTTGATAAGCGGTTTTAATTCTGAGAAATCGGCTCCTTTACCATCGCCACCTAATAGTAGATAAAGTGTACCCTCAACTTTTAATCCATTTAATGCAGCAACAGTACTGCCTACATTAGTCGCTTTCGAATCGTTAATCCAACGCACGCCATCAGTAGTTGGAACAGGTTGGAAACGATGATCTAATCCTGAATAAGTTTTCAAGGCTTGAATAATACCACTTCTCGCCACACCCGCTTTTTCAGCTAATGCAATGGCAGCAAGAGCATTCATTTCGTTATGGCGACCTTTTAATAACATCTCTTGGCTTGGAAGAATTAACTCATCACCACTATACAGCCCACCGTTTTCTAAACGATATTCTCCGCTATTTTCTGCAAATTTAAACAAACAACTTACCGCTTGTTCGGGCAGGGTTTGCGGATCTTCACCATTCACAATGACATATTCTGCATTCTGATAAATTTTGAGTTTTGCTTGGCGATAATCTTCAATGCTGTCGTAACGATCCATATGATCTTCACTGACATTTAATACGGTTGCTGATTTCGCTTTAAGTGAATAGGTTGTTTCAAGCTGGAAACTCGATAATTCAAGCACATAGAGCTCATAATCACCTTTTAATAAACTCAACGCAGGCACGCCGATATTGCCACCCATTCCCACTTTTATGCCTGCTTGCTTTGCCATTTCTGTGGTTAATGATGTTACAGTACTTTTACCATTTGAGCCTGTAATCGCAATAATCGGAGCTTTAGCTTCACGACAAAATAACTCAATATCGCCCACCACTTCTACACCTTGATGAATGGCTTGTTGAATTTCAGGTGTTGCCAAAGCAATTCCAGGGCTAATCACAATCAAATCAGAGCTTAATAACCAATCTAGCTTTAAACTGCCAGTATGCAATGCAATATCGCTTGGCAGTTTATCTGCTCCTGCTGGGTTAGCTCGTGTATCAATAACACGCACAGTTGCATTTTTATCTGCAAAGAAATCCACACAAGAAAGCCCTGTTGTGCCAAGCCCAATAATTGTGATTGTTTTACCCTGATACTGATTTTGCATTTTATGATTCTCTTAATTGTAAAATTTAGTGCTGATCAAACCGCTTTAACGTCAGTTTAATTAACGTAGTTTTAATGTAACCAAGCCAATTAATACCAACATCAATGTAATAATCCAGAAACGGACGATAACTCTTGGTTCTGGCCAACCTTTTAATTCAAAATGATGATGAATAGGAGCCATTCTAAAAATACGTTTTTGGCGTAATTTGTAAGAGCCGACTTGTAAAATGACCGACAATGCTTCTACAACAAACACACCGCCCATTATGACGAGTAATAATTCTTGGCGAACGAGTACGGCGATTGCACCTAATGCCCCACCGAGAGAAAGGGACCCCACATCGCCCATAAAGACTTGAGCAGGATAAGTGTTAAACCACAAGAATCCTAAACCCGCCCCGACAATCGCCGTACATAAAATAACTAACTCACCGCTATATTTGATATACGGAATATGCAAGTATTGAGCAAAGTTATAGTTACCTGTTGCCCAAGCAATTAAAGCGAAAGCACTAGCCACCATAATAATTGGCACAATGGCTAACCCATCTAACCCATCCGTTAAATTTACTGCATTACTTGTACCGACAATCACAAAATAAGTAAGTACTATATAGAATAGACCAAGCTGTGGCATCACATCTTTAAAGAATGGGACAACTAATTGTGTCGCTGCGGTATCTTTACCTACTGCATACATTCCAAAAGCAGAGATCAAGGCAATCACTGAAAGCCAAAAATACTTCCAACGAGCAATTAAACCATCGGTATTTTTACGGGCGATCTTCCAATAATCATCAACAAAGCCAATAACACCATAGCCAAAAAGTACAAATAGAACAAACCACACATATGGATTAGAAAGATTTGCCCAAAGTAGCGTACTGACGCCAATAGCAAATAAAATCATAATTCCGCCCATCGTTGGTGTTCCACGCTTTTTATAATGGCTCTCGGGCCCATCGTGACGGACTTCTTGACCAAATTTTAAGATTTGTAAGCGGCGAATAACCGTCGGTCCAATCCATAACCCAATAATCAATGCAGTTAAAAGTGCCATAATGGAACGGAAAGTGATATATGACACCACATTAAATACAGTGTGATATTGCACTAAATATTCAGCTAACCAAACTAACATTTGTTAATCCTTAAAAAGAAACATTAAAAGAGTGACATAAAGAGCGAATAAGCTCTTCCATTTTTTGACTACGAGAGCCTTTCGCTAATAAAACAAGCGGTTGTTTTTCTTCTATTTTTTGTAAAATAATCGGCAGTAAGAAGTCTGCCATTTGGTTTTTATCTGTAAAATGATGTCTTGCATTATTGCTAATAACTGCACTTTCTTTACCAAATGAAACCACTAAATCCAGTTCAGCTTTAGCCACAAAATCCGCGACTTCTTGATGACAAGCGGTAGTTTCATCGCCTAATTCCGCCATATCACCCACTGCAAAAATACGAAATGCAGGATAATTCTTCAGAACGGAAACCGCTGATTTCATTGAATCTACATTGGCATTATAGCTATCATCAATCAACAATAAATGTGGATTGATTTCAATCGGGAATAGACGTCCTTTAACATTAGAACGTTGTTCTAACCCCATTTTAATCGCATCGAGATCCGCTCCAACTTCCATTGCTAAAGCACTTGCCGCTAAAGCATTACTGACATTATGTTCACCTAAATAAGGCAGATTGATCTGGACCTCCCCTTGTGGGGAATGTAACGTAAAGCGAGAGCCATTCAAATGTAGCTCAACATTCTCTGCCCAAAAATCAGCATAACTATCTTTATCCTCGCCTGTATAACAAAAAGATTGTAACTCGTGCTCACCAATCTCTTTTTGCCATTGGGGATAATAATGTGCCAAATTCACAATCGCCTTACCGCCTTGTTTTAAGCCACGATAAATTTCTCCTTTAGCTTGTGCAACACCACTTAAAGAGCCAAAGCCTTCTAAATGAGCCGCCGCCACATTATTGACTAAACAAGCATCAGGTAGTGTAATCTCTGCGGTATAAGCAATTTCGCCAATATGATTTGCCCCCAACTCGACCACTGCAAATTTATGCTGTGGTGTAAGACGGAGTAACGTCATCGGCACCCCTAAATCGTTGTTTAAGTTACCAAAAGTGTAAAGCACTTCATCATCACAAGCGGTAACTTTCTGCAAAATTTTTGCAGTCATTTCTTTAACAGTTGTTTTACCCGAAGAGCCTGTCATTGCTACTGTTTTAGGGTTAATTTCTGCCTTTAACCATTTTGCCAACTGCCCTAATGCTAAACGAGTATCTTCTACAATAATTTGTGGTACGGAAAGATTTAACTCCCTTTCCACCACTACAGCGATACAGCCTTGTTCTACAGCCTGTTGAGCATAATCGTGAGCATCAAATTTCTCACCTTTTAATGCAAAAAATAAGCCATTTAACACCGCTTGGCGAGTGTCGGTGCTAATGCTTTCAATCGTAATCTCGCCATTACCGATCAATTTGCCATTTAAAGTTTGGGCGATCTGTTGGGTGGTTTGTTTTATCATGTTATTTTACTTAATACATTGTTTTTATTTAGCGATTACTACTTCCATTCATCTTTGTCAGGCTGCTCTATTAAAGCAGACTGCCAAAACTCAATGGTTTCTGGGTGTATCGCATAATTTTTAGCAATCTCTAAAATACCTTGTTGTAATTGTCTTGCTAATTCTAATTGCCCTAACATTGCAAGACTTTTAATCGTTCTAGTTATTCTTAGTTGATTATGGTTTGTACGGCGAATCCAAAAGTGGTTTATTCTATTACGATCAAGCTCTTCTGCTACAATAACTCGCCCATTCTCTAATTTTAGCCCCCAAAAAGAGAGCATTACATCTAAGGATTTCTGCAAACTATATTGTGCAATTTCGCTTTTCTTAATCTGCCCACAATCGCTCTCGGTCAATATTGGAGCAAAACGATTAGATTTTGTGGGTGTATCCAATGGAAATATCCACTGGATAAAATCATGATTATTCTCTAAATTAAAAATATCAAACGCCCAAATATCTTGGATCGTTCTCCCTTTATGATCAGTACCTTTCTGCTCTAAAAAATCAAGAATCTGACTCATATTACCCCAAAAACTTCTTCGCCCATTCTTGATCGGAGAAATGGTATTTCTTCGTGCCGATAATTTGGTAGTCTTCGTGACCTTTTCCTGCAATCAACACCACATCTTTTGGCTCTGCTTGAGCAATTGCTGTTTCAATCGCATATTGTCGAATGTGCATTTGTTGGACTTTATTCGGCTTTTTAAAACCTTGCATAATATCGGAAAAAATAACATCAGGGTCTTCTGTGCGTGGATTATCATCCGTTACAATAACTTTATCGGCATTTTGTTCTGTAATGCGTGCCATTAGCGGACGTTTTCCTGTATCACGATCGCCACCGCAACCAAAGACACACCATAAGTCACCTTCACAGTGCAAACGAGCAGCTTCCAAGGCTTTTTCCAATGCATCAGGTGTATGTGCGTAATCCACAATAACCATTGGGTTTTCTGCTTGATTTTCTTCACTTACCAAACATTCCATACGCCCACATACCCCATTTAATAGCGGTGCGGTTTCGACTAATTTTTGCAAATCATAGCCTAACGCCAGTAACCCTGCGAACGCAGTAAGTAAATTGCTCACATTAAATGCCCCAATCAATCGGCTGTTTAGTGAGCCATTGCCCCAGCTTGAGGTAAACTCAATGGTGGCACCTTTCAAGGTATAATCGACTTTTGTCACTTTAATCCAACGGCTTTGACTTAACGATATTTGAGGGTTAATACTCACCGCAACGGCATTTGGTAACTGACTTAACCACTGTTGCCCTATCTCATCATCGGCATTAATGACTTGCTGTTTGGTATTAAGTTCATCAAATAAGCGAAATTTTGCTTGAGCGTATTCTTCCATTGTGTTGTGGTAATCGAGATGATCTCGACTTAAATTGGTAAAAATTGCCAAATCAAAATCTAACGCTTCTGCTCGGTATTGAGCTAAACCGTGACTGGAAACTTCCATTGCACAGAAATCTGCGCCTTGTTCAACAAAACTAGCTAAATTGCGTTGAATTTCAATTGCTGAACCAGTGGTATTTACCGCTTCTTGTACTGCACCATATAAGCCATTGCCGATCGTCCCCATTACTGCGGACTTTCCGCCAAGCAGATTACACCACTGAGCAAGTAATTGAGCTGTTGTGGTTTTTCCGTTTGTGCCAGTAATCCCAACTAGTGTTAATTTATGCGAAGGCTGTTGATAGAAACTATCTGCAATAGCAGAGAGATGTTGAGCCAATTTAGGCATTGCAATAACCTTACAAGCGGTACGATCAAGATTATATTTTGCAAATTTGCTATCCAGTTCTGCTTCATCAATGTCATCATCGGCTTCACTTAAGATAATTGCAGCACCTTGTTCTATGGCTTTACTAATAAATTGACGACCATCGACATTATGTCCTTTTAAGGCGACAAACAAGTCGCCTTGTTGTACTTGGCGGCTATCTAGTGTCATCTGATTTAAGGACTTTATTTCCGTCCAAATTGGTAATTCAGGTAAAAAAGTGAGCAAACGGTTCATAATCTTTCTCTCTAATTCGTTTGATGTGGTTTAAGTTCTCTTACTGCTTGGCGAGTTTCTTCTGTAATATTATCAGGTTTAATATTTCTGGATTTTAATGTGTAACCCATAATACTAGAGAATAGTGGAGCCGAAATAGCACCACCATAGTACACACCTGCTTTTGGTTCGTTAATTAATACCACCAAAGCAAAACGAGGATCGCTGGCTGGCGCTATGCCTGCTGTATAAGCAATATATTTTTCTACATATTTCCCTTTTTCTAATTTACGTGCTGTACCTGTTTTAATTGCAACGCGGAAACCATCAACCGCAGCACGATGTCCACCTTCGCCTTTTTGAGCGACTCCTTCCATCATATGTACTACATCACGTGTAATTTTCTCTGGAAGTACCCGCTCTCCAATTACTGGCGGATCAACTTTAGTGATAGACAAAGGACGATAAATACCAAAACTACCTAAAGTAGCATAGGCTCTAGCTAACTGTAATGGCGTAACATTTAACCCATAGCCATAAGACATTGATGCTCTTTCAACATCAGCCCAACGTTTACGATCTCCGTTTGTACCACGTTCTTCGCCCAAACCTAGCCCTGTATCTTTACCAAATCCTACCTTGCTGTAAGTATCAACTAATGCCGATGGTGGCATTCTCAATGCCAAACGGCTTACCCCGATATTACTTGATTTCTGTAAAATTCCAGTTAATGATAGGCTTTCTCTAGGTGCAACATCGGTAATCGTATGACCATTTACTGCAAATGGTCGAGTGTTCAATATTTCACCAGGATAAGTTGCTTTATTATGTAAAGCGGTAAGGACGACTAAAGGTTTTACCGTTGAACCAGGCTCAAAAGTATCAGTAATCGCTCGATTACGTGCTAGCTCAGGTTTAAAATCAGTACGATTATTCGGGTTATAAGATGGTGCATTCGCCATTGCCAAAATTTCCCCTGTCTGAATATCGACCAATACTGCAGTGCCAGACTCTGCTTTATTTTCAATAACAGACTTTTTGATTTCACGATAGACCATTGATTGTAGTTCTTCATCAATACTCAGAATGACATCTTGTGGGGTATATTCTTTCTCATCACTAATACGTTCAATCACGTTGCCACGAGCATCTTTACGAAAAACTTGTTTACCATTTTTGCCTATTAATAGTGAATCAAAGCTTCTCTCCAAGCCTTCCTGACCTTTTTTATCCTCTACATCCGTAAACCCAACTAGCTGAGAGATTTCTTCGCCCATTGGATAAAAACGACGAGATTCCGTTTTAATGACTAACCCTTCAATTTTAAGTGCTTTCGCATAATCAGCAGAAATTTCAGAATGGTGTCGAGAAATATAAATAAAACGTTGCTCAGATGCATCATATAAACGACCGATTACATCTTTATAGCTCATTGATACGCTCTTAGCTAATGCTTGGAGTTTCTCTTTTTCTAAATTTTCTATCTCATTATCCGCTAATACAAAAGCTGAATTTGGATTGTTTCTAACCTTTTCAATCAATAAGTTATAATCAACACCCGTAGAACGAGCAAGCAACGCCCAATAATCTTCACTTTTACTGTTTAAAATAGAGCGAGGATCATATTTTTTTTGTGTTTTATCTATTTTTTGTTTAATAAAATTATTAACACTGGCTTCCATTTTACTGGCCGATACACCAATTTCCATAGAAAGCTTACGCCATCTTTGTTTATCTCGACGTAATAATGAATCAAAATATTCTTTAGGATCCATCGTAATCGAATACATTGGGACACTAATAGAGAGAACTTGCTCATTACGATCGAGAATTTGCCCTCGAGTAAAAGGGATCTCACTTTCACGTAATGAACGTTTATTCGCTTCTTTTATTAAGCGCTCAGAATCTGTTAACTGTAAATAAAAACTTTGACCAAATAAGGCGACCGCCATCGCACCAATAAAAACATAAACAAACCAAAATCGCTTTGGCATAAAACTAGGAATGTTTTTAGATGGTTGCTCTGGTATCTTGTTATTTTCTTTTTTAGGCTTGAATCTCACCGTTTTTTTCATTACTCGTTATCTCACTAAAATAATTTCTTGCTCTTTCTTTACTGCTTGTAGTCCTAATTTACTCGCCACTCCTTCCACTTGAATTCGCTGGCTACGTGATTTTTCTTCTAACTGCAAATGAATAAACTGATTTTGTAATTTATTATTTGTTTGAATCAATTTCCCTTGCTCTGCTGTTAAGAGACGTGTTTTATGTGTTACCCATACTGTTGCGACAGCACTTACTATGACCAATAACAGCAAAAGTAATGCCACTTTGTTATGGCTTGTTAAGTCGTCTAAAATAACTTGACGTAAAGGATAGCGTTCATTCGACATTATCTTTTCTCCGCAATTCGTAAAACAGCACTTCGTGAGCGTGGATTTGCTTCAATTTCAGCATCGCTTGGCATAATAGTTTTACCAATCGTTTTAAGCGGAATGTTTTTATTCAACTCGCTTTCTAAAATAGGCAGACCTTTTGGCACAACTTCGCCTTTGCTATGTTTACGCATAAACTGTTTTACCATGCGATCTTCAAGTGAATGGAAACTAATAATAGATAAACGACCTTGTGGAGCAAGCACACTGATTGCAGAATTAAGTGCTTTTTCTAATTCATCTAACTCACTATTGATAAAAATGCGGATTGCTTGGAAAGTACGAGTCGCAGGGTGTTTATGTTTATCTTTAAAGGGAACGGCATTGGCGACAATATTAGCCAATTCAAGTGTGCGAGAAATCTTTTCAGGTGCAGATTTATTGTAAGAAACCACCGCTTGTGCAATCTTTTTTGCAAAACGTTCTTCACCAAATTCTTTGAGTACCCAGGCTAAATCTTCTACGGAGACTTGAGCCAGCCATTCCATCGCTGACAAACCTTTTGTGGTATCCATTCGCATATCTAAAGGCCCATCACGCATAAAACTAAAACCACGCTCCGCTTCATCTAATTGCGGAGAAGAAACCCCTAGATCCAGTAAAATACCGTTGATTTTTCCGACTAACTCAAACTGCTGACAAATTTCAGGGATTGCCGAAAATGCACTGTGAACAATTTGAAAACGAGAATCTCTAATGGTCTGAGCTTCCGCAATAGCACGAGGATCACGATCAATCGCAATCAATCTCCCTTTTTCACTTAATTGACTTAAAATCAGACGAGAGTGCCCACCACGACCAAAAGTACCATCAATATAAATCCCATTAGGATCAATTGCTAATCCTTCAACGGCTTCATTCAACAGTACGGTAATATGTTTAGGGTTATCACTCATTTTAATTTCCTGCTATTTTTAGCTATCCAATGATTTACAAAGAGAAATTTTGTAACGCTTCGCAAGTTAGCATATCGACTGAGCCACCAATTGCCAAATCTTCAGCAATTTGCTCCTGCCATTGTTTATCTTGCCAAATTTCAAATTTATTTAATTGCCCAACAAGCATTATCTGTTGTTCAAGTTGTGCGTGCTGACGTAAGGTTGGGCTAAGTAAAATACGCCCTGCAGAATCCATTTCACATTCAGTGGCAAACCCTTGCATTACACGCTGAATACGGCGTTGTACTGGGTCAAAATTCGACAAAGAGAGTAATTTTTGCTCAATAATTTCCCATTCGTGTAATGGGTAAAGCAGTAAACAAGGCTGACGAATATCTACTGTGCAAATTAAATGTCCTTGGTGTTTTTCCAATAACTCAGCTCGATAACGTGTTGGAATAGCCAACCGCCCTTTATTATCTAAGCTAATTGCAGATGCACCACGAAACATACTCGTACCTAATAGTTTGATTCTTATAGATTTTATGGCCAAATCACAACTTTCACCACAAAATACCACTTTTTACCACTTTAATCGGAAGATTTTATAATTTTAACCATTTATGAGCAAGCGGTTTTATGAGCTAAATATCAAAAGCATAGTGCAACCGCATATGTTGCCCGTTTTCAAATGGAATCGCGCCAATTCCAAGGATAATAGACACAAGATGGCCAGATTTCGTACTTTCCACTCATCACCTACGGTACATTCACCTTTTTATAAACAACATCCATGATGTTTCGAATACATTGAGCTGACGTGCCTAACTCAACATCTAACTTACTGATATAAAATATAGAGCTAAAGTAGATTAACATTTATGTTATGCCTATAAAAATGAAGATAACTCATTGTAAACTAAAGAAATCCATGCAGAAAAAACTACTTAAATTTTTTGTATTAGAAGTAACAGCTAGCTCAGCAGCTGATTTACTGGAGATAAGTCCTAATTCTGCGGCATTGTTTTACCACAAAATTATTGAGGTTATGCTTTATCATTTATCTTTTGGGACAGATGAAGTATTTGACGGAAAAATTGAGTTAGACGGAACCTATTCGAACGGTCATCGTAGCTTTTTTCTGCATCCTAAAACGACAAGGTCAAGCTATTTACAGTCATTGTTGAAAATAGCAAGAGTGAAACGCTACTCCCTATTATTAAAAAGGAAATTAAGCTAGATAGTGGTGTTTATATGTATAAGATCAAACCTAAGCGGTCAGATCTGCAAAATATTTTGCCTATCCGACCGCTTGTTAATTTTTAGAAGTTCATACTTACAGTATAAGACTCTAAGCCACTTTTTCCATTACACCTAACTACCTCAATTTTAACTTCTTCCCGACCACGATTTTATTTTGTTTAATATCGTTAAGTTGGCTTAGTTTTTCAGGGGTAGTTTTATACATTCTCGCGATAGAATAGAGAGTTTCGTCTTGTTGCACAATATGGAATTTGGCATTGATATCAACTTCTTTCTTACTCTCTTTACTTGATGTTTTTTCTTTAGTCTTTGTATTTCCTTTGGTCGTTTCGTTTGATGTTTTATCTGCTGTTTTTTTAGCTTCAGCTTTATTATTCGGTTTAGCCTGAGATTGCTCTACCTTTTTAGTTTCTTTTGTCTCCGATTTGCTTTCCTTTCTCTCTTTCTTACTTTCGTTTTTCTCAGCATGAATGGCTTTTGGAGATACCTTATAGTATTTACGTTGGTATTCAACTAAACCGTTATAGATAGCTCTAGCAATTTGGCGACGATATGCCAGAGAAGAGAGTTGTTTTTCTTCCGTTGCGTTAGAGAGAAAGCCTGTTTCAACTAAGATAGATGGAATATCAGGCGAACGTAACACGCTCAAACTTGCATGCTGTGGTGCACTTTTGGCTAATTTAGTCACATTGCTCATTTTACTAAGAATCGTTTTACCCAATTCATAACCTGATCGTTGTGAATGGGAAAATTGTAAATCGAGGACGGTTTGGCTTAAATATCGCTCGTTAGCCTGAGCAAGTACAGAACCTGCTCCACCTAGTAATTCAGATTGTTTTTCATGATCTTCTAGCCATTTACCTAATTCATCATTTGCACGACGGTTAGATAGAACCCACACAGATGAACCGCGTAAATTCTCTGAACTTGGCGATGAATCTGCGTGAATAGACACCAAATAGTTGGCTTTATTTTTACGTGCAATTTCTGTTCGATTTGGTAGCTGAATAAAATAATCACCGCTACGAGTCATCACTGCTCGAAAATTGGGATCGGCATCCAGTAGGGATTTTAGCTCTTTTGCGATAGATAAGGTAACATCTTTTTCTTTGATACCTAAAGTTTTCCCCATTGCACCTGGATCTTTTCCGCCGTGCCCAGCATCAATCGCAATGACTGTTTTGGCATAGCTTGTAATGCTAAAAGTAAATAAAGCAACCAACGGTAAAATTTTTAAAAGTTTATGTTTCATTTTATTTCTCAAATAGACTTTACTAAGCGGTTTGATTTGCTAGAAAATTCGCAATAATTGTTTGTCCGATTTCATTTTGTGCTTGTAATTCAAGGTTTCTGCCCGTTTGTGCATAATCAATTTGAATGATGATGTCTGCATTTGGGATCATTCCTTGCCCACGCATTGCCCATTCTAATAAACAGAGTGTTTGTGGGCGGAAGTAATCACGAATACCCATAAATTCTAATTCTTCAGGATCAGCTAAACGATAAAGATCAAAATGATAAAGAGAATAAGGCGGTAGATGATATTCTTCGACTAGCGTATAAGTCGGGCTTTTTACATTCCCTTTATGCCCAAAGGCTTGCACAATATTACGAGTAAGAGTGGTTTTTCCTGCACCTAATTCACCATTGAGATAAATCACTAACCCTTTATCACGATGATTTGCAAAAAAATCTTGGAATGAGACCGCTAATTTGCTAGCAAATTCCAACATTTGTGTTTCATTTTCAAAATAAAATTGTATTTTTGTCATTATTGTCTGCTATTTAATCTAATTTAATAAAATGTTCTCGGTAAAATTTTAATTCTTCAATTGATTCTTTAATATCATCTAATGCTAAATGTGTATTTTTTTTACTGAACTGATTGAGCATCTCTGGTTTCCAGCGGCTTGCTAGTTCTTTTAGGGTGCTAACATCTAGGTGACGATAATGGAAAAACTCTGCCAAATCAGGCATATAGCGATAAAGAAAGCGTTTATCCTGTGCAACGCTATTACCACAAATTGGCGATGCACCTTTCGGTACCCATTTTCTCAGGAAATCGAGAGTTTGTAATTCTGCCGCTCGTTCGGTTAATTTACTTTGCTTAACTCGCTCGACTAAACCATTTTCCGTATGTGTTTTGACACACCATTCGCTCATTTTATTGAGCAGTTCATCAGGCTGGTGGATAGCGAGCACAGGTCCCTCGGCAAGAATATTCAAATCTTTATCAGTAACAATGGTCGCAATTTCAATAATACGCTCTTTTTCAGGATCTAGCCCAGTCATTTCGAGATCGATCCAAATTAAATTTTGTTTATTTTGTTCACTCATTATCATTCCTTAATTGCTGTAACGCTTGATAAACATTCTTTGGCACAAATTGTGCGACATCGCCTTGGTGTCGATAAACTTCTCGCACCATTGTAGAAGAGAGATAACGCAACGCCAATGAAGAGGGTAAAAATACCGTTTCTAATTCATTTTGTAGCTGTTGATTAAGTTGTGCAAGGTGAATTTCATAATCAATATCCGCTCCACCACGAACACCGCGAATCAATGCAGTGGCATTATGATCTTTGGCTAAATCTGCCAGTAAACCACTAAATCCCAGCACAATTACATTATTTAGGTTATGGCAACTTTGCTTAACTAATTCAATCCGTTGTTCAAGGCTAAAAAGCGGTTGTTTACTCGGATTTTTAGCTACGGCAACAATAATGTGATCAAATAACTTTGCAGAACGTTGAATAACGTCCAAATGACCATTGGTAATCGGATCAAAAGTACCTGGGTAAATGACCGTTTTATTCATCTTTATTCCTCTTTAATTCTAAATAAGGCGATAGTAATGCTAAGTGGCGTTTTAACGCCCCTTGATTCTCTTTTAAAACATCATAACCTGCTTGGCTAATTTCTTTACCTAATTCAGGATTTTCCAAGAAATAATTAACGGCATCCGCAAGATCATCGACATTACTCTCAATTTCAACGACTCCATCGACATTACGCAATTTACTAAAGACTTCTGGGAAGTTAAACGTGTGTAAGCCAGAAATAACAGGGAGTCCAAATGCTATCGGTTCAAGTGGGTTATGTCCTCCGTGTTTCACCAGGCTTCCACCAACAAAAGCCACTTGTGCTAAGCCGTAAAGTAACATCATTTCCCCCATTGTATCACCAAGTAACACTTGAGTATTTGGTAAAATACTACGTTGATCTGACCGCTTAACATAAGGTATTTTTATTTTTCTAAGTAGTTCTTCAACATTTGCAAAGCGTTCTGGGTGTCGTGGTACTAAAATCAATAATAGGCTCGGGTGTGCAATTAACAATTTACGATGAGCTTCTAAAATTAGATTTTCTTCCCCTTCGTGCGTGCTACCTGCAATCCAAACTGGGCGACGTAGGTTAAGATTTAAGTGAACCCTGGCCTCTGCTATTGCTTGATATTGCTTTGTAGTTACGTTTAAGTCGAATTTAAGATTACCAGTATTCACTAGACGTTGTGAATCAAAACCCAGTTGAATATAGCGATTTGCACTCACTTCATCTTGGGCTAAAACTAGATCAATCTGATTGAACATTCCCTTTAAATGATTTTTTATCCAGCCATAACGTTTAGCTGATCTTGGCGATAAGCGAGCATTAGCAATCACAAATGGAATATTTTGTTGATATATTTGATCAATTAAGTTTGGCCATAATTCCGTTTCAATCACAATAAAAAGTCGTGGTTGAACAAATTTTAGGAAACGATTGATTGCATCGGGTAGATCATAAGGAAGATAAACATGCGATACACTATTTCCAAAAGCCGATTTTACCCTTTCGGATCCTGTTGGAGTTACTGTGGTAACAGTGATCGCGAGTTCAGGATATTGAGTTTGAATTGCTTTAATCAATGGCGTTGCGGCAATCACTTCACCGACTGAGGCGGCGTGAATCACGATGCCATTCGCTTTAGGTTGTGTTATTTTTGAATAAAATCCGTAACGTTCGGATAAACGTTGACGGTATTCAGGCAAAGTTCTACCACGATACCACATTACCAATAACAGTAGTGGCTGAATAATATAACCAAGTAAAGTATATAAACGGACTAGCATTTCAGTTCCTTAATAACCGATAGTTTTATTCAAATTCCAATTCAACAGCATTCTCACCGAGTAACTCTTTTAGCTTGGTGAGCATGATCTCTTTGGGCGTTACTCGCCACTCAATATCGCCCACTAATAAGGCTCGTCCTTCAGGGCTTTGGTAGTAGAAATGTAAAGGTAAAGTTGAATCTTTATAAGGCTTTAAAATTTCGGTTAATTCTTTAACAAAACTAGCGGTCAGTTGCTCTTGTGAAATTGCAAGTGCAAGGCTTTTGGCATAACGACTTCTTGCTTCATCAAGAGAGAGTAGTTCTCTAGCAGACATTTTTAAACCACCGCTGAAATCATCGTGCTGTATCGAACCGATGGCGATAATAATTTCATCTTTTTGTAATAGATGGCCATAATTTTCAAGTGCTTCTGAAAATAAGGTTATATCGAGTTTTCCTGACCTATCTTCAATGGTGGCAATACCAATGCGACTTCCTCTTTTGGTTACCGCAATACGAGATGCCATTACCATTCCTGCAACACAAGCTGTTTGTCCGCGATAAGTTGGCTGTATCTCATTTAAACGAGCAGGGGCATAATGAGCAAGTTCTTTTAAAAAACGTCCAACTGGGTGTCCACTTAAGTAAAGTCCTAAGGTTGATTTTTCGCCTTCTAAAATAGCTTGTTCACTGAGTTTTGGGGTATTTGCATAGGCATTTTGAACTTCTTCTGGCGTTTCGGTAAGCACCCCAAACATATCACTTTGCCCTAATGCTTCCATTTTTGAATGTTGATCTGAAGCTTTTAGTGCATCTTCTAAATTCTTTAACAAAGCGGCTCTATGTGGGCCTAATTTATCAAAAGCCCCTGCCATTATTAAGCCTTCAAAGGTTCGGCGATTGACTTTTCGTAAATCAACTCGAGCAGTGAGATCAAACAGATCTTTAAAAATACCCCCTTTATCACGCGCTTCTAAAATCGCATCAACAGGTGCTTCGCCAACCCCTTTAATTGCCCCTAAACCATAGACGATCTCACCCTTTTCATTCACACTAAAGCGGTGTTTTCCTGTGTTAATATCAGGCGGTACAACTGTTAGTCCCATATTGATACATTCATCATAGAAACCAACAATTTTATCTGTATTGTCCAACTCTGATGTCATTACCGCCGCCATAAATTCAGCAGGATAATGGGCTTTCAACCACAGTGTTTGATAAGAAACCAACGCATAAGCAGCCGAGTGAGATTTATTAAAACCATAACCCGCAAATTTTTCTACCAAGTCGAAGATTTTCATTGCCAATCCGCCGTCAATGCCGTTTTTGATCGCCCCTTCTTCAAAGGTGGAACGTTGTGCTGCCATCTCTTCAGGTTTTTTCTTACCCATTGCACGCCGTAATAAATCCGCACCACCCAATGTGTAACCAGCTAATACTTGTGCGATCTGCATTACTTGTTCTTGGTAAACAATAACCCCGTAGGTTGGCTCTAAAATCGGTTGTAATGATTCGTGTTGATACTGTGGATCAGGGTAAGAAACAGGTTCTTTGCCGTGTTTACGATCGATAAAGTTTTGCACCATTCCAGACTCTAGCGGGCCTGGTCGGAATAATGCAACCAATGCAATAATATCTTCAAAACAGTCTGGTTTGAGACGAGAAATTAAATCTTTCATCCCCCGAGATTCAAGTTGGAATACCGCTGTGGTTTTCGCCTTGAGTAACAGCTCAAAGGCTTTTTTATCATTAAGGGGGATGCTTTCAATTCGAACAGGCTCTCTCCCTTCTCGTGCAAGGCGTTGGTTGATCATCTCCAACGCCCATTTAATAATCGTTAAAGTGCGTAAGCCCAAGAAGTCGAATTTTACTAAGCCTGCATACTCAACATCATTTTTATCAAAGTGAGTAACAGGGTGTAGCCCTTCTGAATCACAATACAGAGGTGAGAAATCGGTGATGGCAGTGGGTGCAATTACCACGCCACCTGCGTGTTTCCCTGCATTACGCGTTACCCCTTCAAGTTTGCGAGCCATATCAATTAAGGCTTTCACTTCTTCATCGGTATCATATAATTCAGGTAATTTCGGCTCTGCATCAAAGGCTTTTGCGAGGGTCATTCCGGGATCAGGCGGAATCAATTTAGAGATACGATCCACAAAGCTATAAGGGTGCCCTAATACCCGCCCTACATCACGAATTACTGCTTTGGCTGCCATCGTACCAAAGGTAATAATTTGTGAAACAGCTTGTCTTCCATAGGTTTCGGAAACGTGTTCAATAACACGATCTCGTCCATCCATACAGAAATCAACATCAAAATCGGGCATTGAAACCCGCTCTGGATTGAGAAAACGTTCAAAAAGCAGATCAAACTCAAGGGGGTCAAGATCGGTAATTTTTAATGCATAGGCAACTAATGATCCTGCCCCAGAACCACGTCCAGGACCAACAGGAATATCGTTATCTTTTGACCACTGGATAAATTCCATTACAATCAAGAAGTAACCTGGGAACCCCATTTGGTTGATGACATCTAACTCAATTTGCAATCTTTCATCATAAACCGACCGCTTGTTTGATCGTTCTTCAGGATCGGGAAAGAGAAACTCAAGGCGTTCTTCCAAGCCATCTTTCGATTTCTTGACTAAGAAATCTTCGACAGATAACTCGCCCGTTGGGAAATTCGGTAAAAAGTATTCCCCTAAACGAATCGTTACATTACAGCGTTGCGCAATTTGTAGCGTATTTTCAATAGCTTGAGGTAAATCGGCAAATAATGCACACATTTCCGCTTCAGTACGGAAATATTGTTGGGCGGAGTATTTTTTGGGACGTTTTGGATCGTCTAAAGTATAGCTATCGTGAATAGCTACTCGGATTTCGTGAGCATCAAAATCATCTTGGTGTAAAAAAATGACATCATTGACAGCAACAACAGGAATTGCAAATTTTTGAGCAAAAACCACCGCTTGTTGAATATAGCGTTCTTCATCGGTTCGCCCAGTGCGGCAGAGCGAAAGATAGTAGTGTTCGGCAAAATGTTGTTGATAAAATTGAAGTAACTGTTCCGCTTCTGCCAAATTTTCTTTAAGTAAGGCTTTGCCTACATCACCATTACGCCCACCAGATAGCACAATGATGCCTTCATTTAACTCGGCTAACCACGCCTTTTCAACCACAGGGAATTGAAAGTAACCTTGTTGATAAGCCTTTGAAATTAAAAGAGTAATATTATGATAGCCAACATTATTCTTTGCCAGTAGTGTTAGTTCAAACAACTCATCACTTTCTGGATCAGGGCGAACCATTATATCCACCCCGACAATCGGCTTCACCCCAGAACTCAATGCTTCTCCATAAAAACGGACTAAACCACAGAAGTTGGTGAAATCAGTTAATGCCATTGCCACCATATTATTCGCAACGCAAGTTTTGACTAACGGTTTAACTTTCGCTAAACCGTCAATCATCGAGAAATCACTGTGAACTTTTAAATGGACAAAGCGTGGTTGTGACATTATGAAATTCCTTAATCCCTTTTCTTACCTAATAACCACCATACAATCATCAAACAGATTAAACTTGGGGTTAATGCACCGAGTGGAACAGGTAGCCACGAAACAACAAGGCTTAAATTACCAAACACGATATTTGCAACATAGAATACGAAACCTGCAAGGATACCAATAACAATTTTTGCTCCCATCGTGCTACTGCGTAATGGACCAAAAATAAAGGAAATTGCTAGCAACATCATTACCGCCATTGAGATCGGTTGGAAAATTTTCCGCCATAACGTAATTTCAAAGCGTTTTGGATCTTGCCCTGTTTCTTTCAAGAAACCAACATAGTCTGCTAATCCTGTAATGGATAGCGACTCAGGCTTGAGTGAAACAATCCCTAATTTACTTGGTGTAATGCTGGTCTGCCAAGATTGTTGAGCTTGTTTATCTTGATTGATTTGGTTCTCGCCAATAATGGATTTTTCTACATTTTTTAATAGCCATTCATCATTCAGATATTCCGCTTTTTGGGCTTTTAGAATGGATTTTAGCTCTCGCTTGTCAAATTCATAGATCAAAATATCGTTCAAATTTCTTTCATCATTGATCTTTTGAATATAGATGAAATTATTCCCATCTTTTGCCCAAAAACCACCTTGCGTAGCCAACATTGAGCCACCACTTTGAGCAATAGAACGCATATTTCTTGCAAATTGTTCCGTCTGCGGCACACCCCATTCACCAATAACCATTGTGAAGATAACCAGTGGAATTGCGGTTTTCATTACCGCTAATCCAATGCGGAAACGTGAAAATCCAGACGCTTGCATTACGACCAATTCACTACGGCTTGCTAATGCGCCAAGCCCCATTAGTGAGCCTAACAGTGCTGCAATCGGGAAAAAGGTTTCGACATCTCTTGGAATGGTCAGAAAGGTATAATAAGCAGCGTGTAAGCCATCGTAAGAGCCTTGCCCGACAGCACGAAATTCTTCTACAAATTTAATAATTGCGCCAAGCCCAACTAACATAAATAGTGTGAGCATAATTGATGCAAGAATAGTTTTACCAATATAACGTTCTAATACATTCATCTTAATTCACACCTTTCTTAGCACTTAAACGATAACGTAGTGCAGATAATCCTTTACTATCCCAAGCATTTAACACTATGCCCAATAACAAGAATGCAACTGAAACTAGTGGCATCAGTACGGAAGCATCGACCTTGCCTGAACTGCCTGCTGATTTGAGCGAACTTTGCAGTAAGAAATAAATGAGATAAAGCAAAAGTGCTGGGAGTAGTTTTGCAAATCGTCCTTGACGTGGGTTTACGCTACTCATCGGTACGGCTAATAATGCCATTAACGGTACAGCTAAAATTAACGCTAAACGCCAGTGTAATTCAGATTGTGCTTCTGGTGATGTATCATTGAGCAGTTTGGTTAAATCTGCACGTTGGACTAATTTTTCATCTGTTTCAACATCTTGATAGCCAAGATGAGCGGTATAGTTCTCAAAGCTCGAAATACGAAAATCAGCCGTTTGTGGTGTGCCTTCATAGCGAGTGCTGTGGCTTAATGTAAGCAGTTGATCACCATTTGGTAAGCCTTGTAATTCACCCGATTCTGCCACCACCACAGAGGGTTTATTTTTCTTCTGTTGATGTGGCTGAAAAACGTAAATATCGTTAATTTTGTTTTCTTGAATGTTATCAATAAACAGAACATAGCCCCCCGCAGACATAAATTGCCCCGCCGACAGTGCTGCAAAACGAGGGTTTGCTTTTGCTTCGGCTAACATTTCACTCTGCTTATTGATTGCCCAAGGCGTGAGCCAAAAGACATTGTAGGTTGCAACAACGGTGGTAAACAAAGATAAAAATAGGGCGGATTTCACCAAAATGCTTTGCCCTACGCCACAAGCTCGCATTACGGTAATTTCGCTTTCCGCATAAAAACGCCCAAGCGTCAGCAATAAGGCAATAAACAGCGACAATGGCAACATCAACTGTGCCATTGTTGGCATACCTAGCCCTAATAGGCTTAATACTAAATCCGTAGGCACTCGCCCACTGACTGCCGAGCTTAAAACCCGCACAAGCTGTTGGCAGAAAAAGATGACCAACAGAATAAACAGAATAGCAATCTGGCTTTTAAAAATTTCTTTTGTTAGATATCGACTTAAAATCACGAAGTTTTTCTCATTTTAGCAAATTAGTGCTTGCAATTTTTTCGTAAGTGAGTAGCGTTACGACTCGCATTTTTAACGCAAGTTCAAGCGGTAAGTTATTTGCATTCTTTTGCAAATTCTTCTCAGAAAATGACCGCTTAAAAATGTGTAATCATACCCTTTTCAGCAAAAAAAATCACTGGAGTATTTATGGAATTTAATCTGATTAAAGATGATATTGTACAACAAGCTACCGACTGTCTTGTTGTCGGTGCTTATGAAGATAATCAATTATCTCAAGTCGCCGCAAAAATCGATCAATTAAGTGGTGGTTATTTAACCGCTTTATTAAATAAAGGCGATTTACCGGTAAAAGTAGGACAAGCCTTATTATTACATACTGTCCCAAATGTAAAAGCAGAGCGAATCGTTGTGTTAGGTTGTGGTAAAAAAGGCGAACTAACAACACGTCAATATAAGCAAATTGTGCAGAAAGCCTTGCAAGCTACTCAAGAAACCGCTGCGACCAAGCTTACCTTTGCTTTAGATAATGAGCTAATCAAAGATCGCAGTGAGCAATGGCATTTACGCTTTGCTGTAGAAAGTATTGCTGAAACACGTTATAGCTACAATGACTTTAAAAGCATAAAATCTGAACAAAATAACCGCTTGGAGCAGATTCAATTTTCTATTTGGGGTGATATGTCTGCTGCGGAGCTTGCCTTAAAACAGGCTCAAGCGATTGTTTCAGGGGTAAATTTTGCAAAAAATCTGGCAAATTGCCCACCAAACGTTTGTAACCCAAAATATTTGGCAGATTGTGCCAAAGCGTTGGCTAAAGCTTATTCAAACGTGACAACGACGATTATTGATGAAAAAGAGATGGCTGGTTTAGGAATGCATTCTTATTTAGCGGTTTCTCGTGGTTCAGAAAATCCTGCTTATATGTCGGTAATTGAATACAAAAATCACCCAAATCCAAATGCAAAACCAATTGTGTTAGTTGGAAAAGGACTAACTTTCGACTCAGGTGGTATTTCAATTAAACCATCGGAAGCAATGGATGAAATGAAATACGATATGGGTGGTGCAGCTTCTGTTTATGGTACGATGAAAGCCGTTGCTGAAATGCAATTGCCGTTAAATGTTATCGGTGTCTTAGCCGGTTGTGAAAATATGCCTGATGGTAATGCATATCGCCCAGGCGATATTCTTACTACCATGTCAGGATTAACGGTTGAAGTGTTAAATACCGATGCTGAAGGGCGTTTAGTATTGTGTGATGCACTCACCTATGTAGAACGTTTTGAACCTGAATTGGTGATTGATGTCGCAACCCTAACGGGAGCTTGTGTGGTAGCACTTGGTGCGCATAATAGTGGTTTAATTTCAACTGACGATACGTTAGCGAATAAATTACTCTCTGCTGCTGAACAAGCAGAAGACAAAGCGTGGCGCTTACCGATGGGTGAAGAGTATCAAGAGCAACTAAAATCAAACTTTGCTGATCTTGCAAATATCGGTGGACGTTTTGGTGGGGCAATTACGGCTGGCGTGTTCTTATCTAATTTTACGAAAAAATACTCTTGGGCACACCTTGATATTGCGGGTACTGCATGGAAATCAGGAGCAACTAAAGGTGCAACGGGCAGACCAGTGCCATTATTAAGCCAGTTTTTGATTGAGAAAGCACAAGGCTAATTCATCTTTCAAATAAGCGGTGAGATTTCTGCTTAATTTTGCAAATTTTCCGCTTACTCAAAAGGCGATATTCCGTTAGAATGTCGCCTTTTTTACGCCTTCTATTAAGAAGGTGCTGACTTGTTATCAGAAAGAGACTTGAAATGTTACAAAACAAACCAGAACTTTTGTCGCCAGCTGGCTCGCTAAAAAATATGCGTTACGCCTTTGCTTATGGTGCAGACGCTGTGTATGCAGGGCAACCGCGTTATAGCCTACGTGTGCGTAATAATGAATTTAATCACGCTAATTTAAAAATTGGGATTGATGAAGCACACGCTCAAGGTAAAAAATTTTATGTGGTCGTGAATATTGCACCGCATAACTCAAAATTAAAAACTTTTATTAAAGATTTAGAACCCGTTGTGGCAATGCAACCCGATGCGTTAATTATGTCGGATCCTGGTTTAATTATGCTTGTGCGTGAGCATTTCCCACAAATCGATATTCACCTTTCAGTACAAGCGAACGCGGTAAACTGGGCGACCGTTAAATTCTGGCGACAAATGGGGCTAACTCGCGTTATTTTATCGCGTGAATTATCGATTGATGAAATTGCAGAAATTCGTCAACAAGTACCAGATATGGAAATTGAGATTTTCGTACATGGTGCATTATGTATGGCGTACTCTGGACGTTGTTTATTATCTGGCTATATCAATAAGCGAGATCCAAATCAAGGGACTTGTACTAACGCTTGTCGCTGGGAATATCAGGTAGAAGAAGGAAAATTAGATGATGTTGGGAATATTGTGTCAAACAATGTTGCCGATAAAATTGAGCCTGAACAGCAAATCCAAATTAAAAATGTTGCACCGACTTTAGGGGAAGGTGATACCACCAGCAAAGTCTTTTTACTAGCAGAATCGCAAAAACCAGACGAACAAATGACCGCTTATGAGGATGAACACGGTACTTATATAATGAACTCAAAAGATTTGAGAGCGGTACAACACGTTGAAAAATTAGCTCAGATCGGTGTTCACTCATTGAAAATCGAAGGTCGTACAAAATCATTCTATTACTGTGCTAGAACTGCTCAAGTTTACCGTAAAGCGATTGATGATGCTGTTGCAGGGAAACCTTTTGATGAATCATTGATGGATACTTTAGAATCTCTTGCTCATCGTGGCTATACGGAAGGATTTTTACGTCGTCATACTCACGATGAATATCAAAATTATGATTATGGTTATTCTATTTCTGAACGTCAGCAGTTTGTCGGGGAATTCACAGGCAAACGTAATGAGCAAGGAATGGCGGAAGTAGCAGTAAAAAATAAATTTTTACTCGGCGATGAAGTGGAAATGATGACGCCAAAAGGCAATATTGTCTTCAAAATTGAGCGAATGCTAAATCGTAAAAACGAAAGTGTTGAAGCAGGGCTTGGCGATGGTCATTTTGTTTTCTTAGATGTTCCAGCTGATGTTGAACTGGATTATGCGTTACTAATGCGTAATTTAGTTGATAGTAATACGCGTAATCCGCATAAATCTCTATAAATGTTGATACAGGAAGAAACTATACTATGGTAGAATACGCAATACGCAATACGCAATACGCAATACGCAATACGCAATACGCAATACGCAATACTTAGGGTGTCATTATGTTAAGTGTTGCGGTTATTACTTCCACAATTGGTCGCTCAGATTTGGAGAGAGCTATCTTAAGCGTCCGTCAGCAAAGTTACCCTTGTAAACATTATGTGTTTGTTGATGGTAAGCAATACCATCAACAAGCAAAAACAATTCTTGATAAATATCCTGAAGTTATTGTTACCTACCTACCGATGAATACAGGTGCAAATGGCTGGACAAATAGCAGTATCAACGCTATTGCTCCCTTTTTAGTGAAAGAAGATGTTATTTGTTATTTAGATGATGATAACTGGTATGAACCTAATCACGTTGAATCGGGTGTCAAGTTATTGCAAAATGAGGAATATGATTATGCTTACTCATTACGCAATCTATATACGCTAGATGGGGAATTTTTATCACCAGATTCTATTGAATCTATCGGATTTTATCGCTCTATTTTGCCTAACCCCATAGATTTAAAAATGAATATATATGGAAATATAGTCAATTTTTCTGTGAATTTACATAAAGAAAGCCATATAGATACGAACTGTTTTTTTCTCCATAGAAATATAGCACTTTTAGTATGTAATACGTGGTTTAGTGGTAAACAAAACGATACTAATGTATGGAAAACTCTAGTAAATAGTGGATTACAAGGTATTTGTACCAAGCTATTCACTGTAAATTATATTTTTGATGTTCAAAAATTTTTTGGTGGTTTTTGCATTTATGGCACATTTCTAGAACAAGAAAAGTATGAAATACATAACGCAATAATTAAATATCTTAACGAGCTAAATTTATCAAATTATGGTGGTATTTACCCTTGGGATCAGGAATAGCGATTATCCAAATGCTCATTGATTAAATTTAAAAATAACTCGCCGAAACGCTCTAGTTTTCTCTCGCCGACACCGTTGATTTCTAGCATTTCATCTTCGGTTCTCGGTAAATATTCTGCCATTTCTTGTAATGTTGCATCATTAAAAACGACATAAGGTGGAATATTTTCTTTATCGGCAATTTGCTTGCGTAAGAAACGTAAACGAGCAAATAAATCTTTATCATAACGGTGATTAACTTGTTGTTTTTGTACATAAGCCGTTGCAGAAAAGCTCAATCGTGGCATTGCGAGTGATAAACTTGTTTCTGCACGCAAAATGGGGCGGGCAGATTCGGTCAGTTGTAATGCTGAATGGTTTACAATATTTTGGCGGATAAGCCCCAAATGGATAAGCTGACGAGCAACACTTATCCAGTATTCTTGTGATTTATCTTTACCGATACCATAGACTGAAAGAGTATCTTGTTGTAATTCCCGAATTTTTTGGTTATTCAATCCGCGTAATACCGCAATAACGTGATGAAGACCAAAACGTTGCCCTGTTCGATAGATAACTGACATCACTTTTTGAGCATCCACTAAGGCATCGTATTGTTTAGGTGGATCTAAACAAATATCGCAGTTTTTACAAGGTTGTTGCTGAGATTCCCCAAAATAGTTGAGTAATACTAAACGGCGACAGGTTTGAGATTCAGCAAATGCCCCTATCGCTTGTAATTTATGTTGCTCAATTTGGCGTTGTTCAGTTTCTGGCTTTTCTAATAAGACTTTATTTAACCAACTGTAATCTGACGGATCGTAAAAAAGCACCGCTTCTGCTGGAAGATCATCTCGTCCTGCTCGTCCTGTCTCTTGATAGTAGGATTCGATACTACGGGGTAAATCAAAATGTACAACAAAGCGGACATTAGATTTATTGATCCCCATTCCAAAAGCAACGGTAGCGACAACTACTTGAATGTTATCTCGCTGAAAAGCATTTTGTACCGTTTCACGCTCTTGCATTGTCATTCCTGCGTGATAGCCCATTACACTTACTCGCTTAGCAGCTAATTTTTCGGTAATTTCTTCTACTTTTTTACGACTATTACAATAAACAATGCCACTTTTACCCTGTTGGCTAAGAATAAATTTAATTAACTGCTCTGTTGGTTTAAATTTTTCTTGTACGGTATAACGAATGTTTGGGCGATCAAAACTGCCCAAATAAGTGTGCGGATCTTGTAATTTTAGATGCTGTAAAATATCTACTCGAGTAGTAGGATCGGCAGTTGCAGTAAGTGCTACAAGCGGTATGTTTGGGAAAGTTTTTCGCAATCCGCCGAGTAAAGTATATTCAGGGCGGAAATCGTGTCCCCATTGTGAAACACAGTGTGCTTCATCAACAGCAATCAGGCTTATTTTGCAATGTGAAATAAAGTGAAAAAAGCCTGATGTCATTACTTTTTCTGGCGAAAGATAAAGTAATTTAAGTTGTCCTGATAGGGCTTTTTGCTCAACTTTCTGCTGTTCTTCTAAGGTTTGAGTTGAATTGAGATAGGCGGCTTCCACACCGTTTGTCAATAATTGATCTACCTGATCTTTCATTAACGAAATGAGAGGGGAAATCACTAATGTAATGCCGTCTAAACATAATGCAGGCACTTGGTAGCATAACGATTTACCGCCACCAGTAGTCATAATGACAAGGCAATCTTTGCCTGTAAGAATGGCGTCAATTACTTCAGATTGACCTTGTCGGAATGATTGATAGCCAAAGACGTTATGTAAAACTTCTTTGGCTTTTGCAAGATTTGAGATGGGCATTAGCTAAAAGAGAGAGTTTCTCCGTGGCGAGCAACGGCTTCTTCTAAATGAACCCAAAAAGAACGCCCTTCGGCACTTACCCAATCGCCATCACGATAGGCAAAATGGAAACCACCTAATTTGCTTGCTAACCAGAGTTCTAACATTGCTTCTTGTTTATTGATCACAATTTGAGAGTCATCATCAAAAGTAATGGTAAATACCGCACCTTGTGTTTCGCAATCTACATCACAGCCTTGTTCTTCTAGCTGTTCTTCGATATGTTCCCATACTTTTTCTATTTCTTGATGAAATTCTGCTACGTTCATAATCACTCACTTAAATGGTAAATTTTTAGAAAAATCAAACCGCTATTTTGAATTTTTCTCTCACTATTTGCAATCTCAAATTTGTGAAAATATGGGGCTGTATTATATTAGCCTAAATTTTATACTATTTTCACAATGTTTTGAGTTGTATTTGAGGTTAAAATTGTTGTATTTAGATTGTAAATTCAAAACTTAAAAGATCTGCATTCCTTATTTTTCTAATCTCTTTCTACACCATTTTCGCAATATGCGGATTTTGCGGTATAATGGGAGCAGTCTAAATTTATTGAGAACAAGATATGTACAGTAGAATTTTAGCGACTGGTAGCTATTTACCAAGCCAAATCCGTACTAATGCGGATTTAGAAAAAATGGTGGACACCTCAGATGAGTGGATCACTACCCGTTCAGGTATTAAAGAACGCCGTATTGCCGCTGCTCACGAAACTTCCGCAACAATGGGGGCAGAAGCAGCCAAAAAATGTTTAGAACAAGCACAGATTGATCCACAAGAAATCGATCTCATCATTGTTGGAACAACCAGCAATTCGCACGCTTATCCAAGTGCTGCTTGCCAAATTCAAGGTATTTTAGAGATTGAAGATGCCATTGCTTTTGATGTGGCCGCAGCTTGTACAGGCTTTGTTTATGCCTTAAGTGTTGCAGATCAATTTGTCAAAAGTGGTAAAGTGAAAAAGGCATTAGTGGTTGGTTCTGATCTTAACTCTCGCAAATTAGATGAAACCGATCGTGGCACAGTCGTGTTATTCGGTGATGGTGCTGGTGCGGTCATTTTAGAAACTAGTGAACAAGAAGGGATTATTTCTACGCATTTACATTCTGCAGCAGATAAAACAAACTCACTCGTGTTACCACAAGCAGAACGTGGTGTTGAAAAATCTGGCTATATTGAGATGCAAGGCAATGCGACATTCAAACTTGCCGTAAGAGAACTGGCTAATGTTGTTGAAGAAACATTAAGTGAAAATAACCTTGATAAATCTGCTCTTGACTGGCTGGTTCCACATCAAGCCAATTTACGCATCATTAGTGCAACGGCGGAAAAATTGGCTATGGATCTTTCCCAAGTCGTTATTACTCTAGACCGCTACGGTAATACAAGTGCAGCGACAATCCCTGTTGCATTAGATGAAGCTGTGCGTGATGGGCGTATTCAACGTGGGCAATTATTGTTGCTTGAAGCCTTCGGTGGCGGTTGGACTTGGGGTTCTGCCTTAGTTCGTTTCTAGCGAAGCGGTGAGATAATTAGGATTTTTTACACTTCCAAGTATTTAATGGAACAAAACTAAAATAATATGGAACAGACAACTTTTGCGGACAAAAAGCGTAAAACCGTTGAACAAGCCGAATTTACTGCTGATGGTCGTTATGTGCGAAAAGTGCGTAGCTTTGTGTTACGCACAGGTCGCCTAAGCGATTATCAACGAGATATGATGAATAATAACTGGGCTAATCTTGGTTTAGATTATCAAAATACCCCTTTCGATTTTGCAACTATTTTTGGCAATAATAACCCTGTTGTGCTAGAAATTGGTTTTGGAATGGGGAAATCCCTGGTGGAAATGGCAGAACAAAATCCAGATCGCAATTATATTGGGATTGAAGTTCATACCCCTGGTGTTGGGGCTTGTATTGCCTATGCAGTGGAAAAAGGCGTTAAAAACTTGCGTGTAATTTGCCACGATGCAACAGAAATTTTACGAGATAGCATCGCACCAAATTCACTGGGTGGATTACAACTTTACTTCCCTGACCCTTGGCAAAAAGCAAAACACCATAAACGCCGTATTGTACAACCTGCTTTTGTCGAGCGTTTACTCGAAAAATTAGCACCAAAGGGTTTTATTCATATGGCAACAGACTGGGAAAATTACTCTGAGCATATGCTTGAAGTATTACGCCAATTCCCACAATTACAAAATCAATCTGCAACGAATGATTTTATCCCTCGCCCTGATTTTCGTCCGCTTACAAAGTTTGAAGAACGTGGACATAAACTTGGACACGGCGTTTGGGATCTCTACTTTATTAAACAGTAATGACATAGGAGACTTAAAATGACACAACCAACTCGCAACCGCAGACAACGTAAAAAAATGCACTTAGCTGAATTCCAAGAACTTGGTTTTTTAGTGAAATTCCAATTTGCTGAAGGCACTGGTATTGACCAAATTGATAATACCGTTGATCGTTTTATTGATGAAGTGATCCGCCCAAATGGTTTAGCTTACGAAGGTAGCGGCTATTTACATTGGGAAGGCTTAGTTTGCTTAGAAAAATTAGGCAAATGCGATGAATCACACCGCGAACTTGTACAAAAATGGTTAGAAGCTAACGGTTTAATTGAAATTGAAGTGAGTAGCTTATTTGATATTTGGTGGGATTTACCAATTAACGAAGCGTAGTCATATCTATACTCTCTCTTTAAGAGAGAGTATTTCGGAGAAATAAAATGGAGTTCCTAGCCCCTATTTTGTCAATTATTGTTGGCTTTTTTAACTTTGTCTTGGTATTAAGAACGTGGCTACAATTTTGTAATGTCGATCCTTATATGCCGATTTCACAAACGTTGATGCGTTTAACCAATCCGATTGTAAACCCTGTGAGCAAAATTATCCCAACGGTTAAACGCATAAATTTTGCTGCATTATTATTAGCAATGGCTATCGTTAGCTTACAATTTATCTTATTTGGTTTTGAGATCCCTAGAGCTGTACTCATTGGTTTACTCAGTTTATTAAAAACTTTTGGGCAAATTCTCTTTTTTACGACCTTAATTCGTGCCTTAATGAGTTGGGTAACACAAGGTAATCACCCTCTTGATTATGTTGTTGCACAAATTACTGAACCAGTTCTCAGTATTATCCGTAAAGTCTTACCACGCACAGGAATGCTTGATTTTTCAGTAATGGTATTGGGTTTCGGCTTACTTCTACTCAATACACTGTTCTATAATTTATTTGGGCTACTATGGGCTGTGGCTTAAGGATTAACAGTGCAAGCCGTTGAATTAACCACAAATCCGCAAGGTATTCGCTTGCGGATTTTTTTACAACCCAAAGCCAGCCGAGATCAAATTGTCGGTTTACACGATAATGAGCTTAAAATTGCGATTACTGCCCCACCTGTCGATGGACAAGCAAATGCTCATTTAATCAAATATTTAAGTAAGCTATTCAAAGTCCCTAAAAGTAGCATTGTGTTAGAAAAAGGCGAGTTACAAAGACATAAACAAATTTTTATTCCCGAGCCAAAACAGATCCCAAATGAAATTAATAATCTGCTCATATAAATTTTTGATCCGTATCGTAGCCAAAAAATCGAAAAACTGATAACGTTATACTCTATTGAAAACTATTCTTATTTTTTAGGCATTCACAATGTTATTCGCTATATTAGCCATTCTAACTTATCTTGGGGCGTTGTTATGGATTACGCTCACATTGGCTCATCTGGACAGTAGCCAAAAACTTAATGTAAAAGCTGTATTTATTTTAGGTTCGTTTGCTGTTATCTTCCATTCGGTTAATATTTCACAACTCTTGTTTGTGGGGGGAGGGCAAAATTTCACGATAATGAATGTTGGCTCACTGATTAGTGTGAGCATCAGCGGTTTAGCCACATTGGCATTACTCCGTTGGAAAACCATTTGGTTTCCATTGTCGATTATCTATGCAATGGGTATTGTTCATCTTGTGCTATCCACCTTTGTGGAAGGCAGTTTTATTAAGCAAATCGCAGAAAATACAGGCTTGATGTTGCATTTAGCCATTGCGATTTTCTCTTACGCGCTGTTTTCGATTGCACTACTCTACGCTTTCCAACTGAAATGGTTAGATAGTCGTCTCAAACGCAAGAAAAATGTTCTCTCGCCAGTATTACCGCCATTGATGACGGTCAATCGCCATTTCTTTACACTTAATTTAGTCGCACAATTTTTTCTAACCCTAACACTTTTGTCAGGGATGATATACCTACAAAATTTCCTCGAGACTGAACACATTCATAAAGCAATTTTTTCATTTATGGCGTGGATTGTTTATGGCATTTTATTGTTAGGACAATGGAAACTGCACTGGCGTGGAAATCGGGTGCTAATTTACTCAATTTCAGGTATGATGTTGCTAACTTTTGCCTACTTTGGCAGCCGTATGGTGTAAATACGGATTAGCAAGCGGTTGGATTATCGCTATTTTTTGCAAAAATTTCCTGCAATCTAACCGCTTATTTGATTCACGAACATAGGAATTTTACGTTGGAAAGTATCCCCCTGAGTAGCTTATTTATTGCCCTCGCTATCCTTCTCGTTTTATCTGCATTTTTTTCTGGCTCTGAAACAGGGCTAATGTCTTTAAACCGCTACCGAATGCGACATCTGGCTGAAAAAGGTCATCGTGGTGCGAAACAAGCGGAAAAACTTCTTGGTAAAACCGACTCGCTGTTAAGCCTTATTTTAATTTGTAATAACCTAGTCAATAATGCGGCTGCGACTATCGCAGGTATGATTGGTTTACAACTTTCTGGTGATGCAGGCGTAGCGATTGCAACAGGTTTACTGACTCTTGTAATGCTGGTGTTCTCTGAAATTCTCCCTAAAACCATTGCAGCAATTTATCCAGAAAAAGTTGGCTTTAGTGCTAGCCACATTTTAATGCCACTACAAAAATTGCTGCGACCACTCGTTTTCTTGATGAACCTTATCATCAGGGGGTTAATGAAAGTTTTACGCATTCGTAAATCAGAAAAATCGGGGCTAAGTAGTGAAGAGCTACGCGGAGTGGTACTTGAAGCTGGACGTTTTATTCCAACGGCTCACCAAGATATGCTTGTTTCTATCTTAGATATGGAAAAGGTAACAGTGGACGATATTATGGTTCCACGCAACGACATCGGTGGCATTGATATTGATGACGATTGGAAAGCCATAATGCGTCAGCTCACTGGTGCTGCACACGCGCGTGTGGTGATTTACAAAGGCAATATGGATAAAAGTATTCTTGGCATGTTAAGAGTTCGAGAAGCATTCCGTCTAATGCTCGAACGTAATGAATTTACTAAAGAAATGCTTGTTCGTGCGGTTGATGAAGCTTATTTTATCCCCGAAGGTACACCATTAACTACCCAATTAATGAACTTCAAAGCCAATAAAGAACGTATCGGTTTAGTGGTTGATGAATATGGCGATATTAAAGGTTTGGTTACCTTGGAAGATATTCTAGAAGAAATTGTGGGTGAATTTACCACATCTGCCGCACCAACATTAGATGAAGAAGTTAAACCACAATCTGATGGCTCAGTATTGATTGAAGGTTCTGCAAACTTGCGTGATCTCAACAAACTCTTTAACTGGAATTTACCCGTTGATGAAGTCCGCACCTTTAATGGTTTGATCTTGGAACATCTAGAAAAAATTCCCGATGAAGATACGCAATTTACTTTACTTAATCTCAAAGTAACCATTTTAGAAGTAAACGATAATGTGGTGAAACTGGCTAAAGTCGAACCATTTAATCCGACATCTTCTAGCAACACAGAATAGTGAATTAAAACGGGACGCTTTATTAGCGTCCTTTACACTCAAAAATCCCTTAAAATGACAATTTTTGCAAATTTCTCATCGGAACAGACCGCTTGTTTGCATTCTTATTTTGAACCAATCTACACATTAAGGTAAAATCTCGCCTTATTTATTATAAAAAGATTCCATCAATGACAAAGCAACTTACCCTTGAACAGATTTCTGCACTTGCCAAAGCGGATATGCAAGCTGTTGATCATGCAATTTTGGCTCAACTCAATTCTGATGTCGTCCTAATCAACCAACTTGGACATTACATTATTAGTGGCGGTGGTAAACGCATTCGCCCATTAATTGCAGTATTAGCGGCTAATGCTTTAGGCTATAAAGGGCAACAGCACATTACCTGCGCAGCTTTTGTGGAATTTATCCATACGGCAACGTTATTACACGATGATGTTGTTGATGAATCGGATATGCGTCGAGGACGTGAAACAGCAAATGCACGTTTTGGCAATGCTGCAAGCGTATTAGTTGGCGATTTTATCTATACGCGTGCTTTTCAGATGATGGCAAGTTTACAATCCTTAGATATTTTAGCAGTAATGTCTGATGCAACTAACGTGATTGCGGAAGGTGAAGTACAGCAACTAATGAATGTAAATGACCCTGACACGACTGAAGAAAATTATATGCAGGTCATTTACAGCAAAACCGCCCGCCTGTTTGAAGCCGCAACACAATGTGCGGCGATTGTTGCTGGAGCAGATGCTCGCTTGATTACGGCACTAAAAGATTATGGGCGTTACCTCGGTACGGCTTTCCAGTTAGTTGATGATATTTTAGATTACAGTGCGAATGCAGAAAAATTAGGCAAGAATATCGGCGATGATTTAGCCGAAGGCAAGCCAACATTGCCATTATTACACGCAATGAAAAACGGCAATGAACAACAATCCACCCTTATTCGTGAAGCAATTGAGCAAGGCGGAAAACGTGAAGCTCTTGATGACATTTTGGCAATTATGGCTGAACATCATTCTCTTGATTATGCAATGCAGCGAGCCAAGCAAGAAGCACAAAAAGCCGTTGATGCAATTGTAGAGTTACCTGATAATGAATATAAACAAGCGTTGATTTCATTGGCATATTTGTCGGTGGATAGAAGTTACTAATACCGATATTTTTTAGAATTTTAAGTGATACCTATGACTGAACAACCAATCAAAAAGACCCGTAAGGGCAAAGATCCAAATGCACCTTTTGTGCGTGAAAAATTAGAACTGCCAAATGGACATAACAAATTGTTGCTACACTCTTGTTGTGCCCCTTGTTCTGGAGAAGTGATGGAAGCCATTCACGCATCAGGGATTGAATTTACCATCTATTTTTACAACCCGAACATTCACCCATTGAAAGAATATTTGATCCGTAAAGAAGAAAACATTCGCTTTGCTGAAAAATGGGGCATTCCATTTATTGATGCAGATTACGACCGCCAAAATTGGTTCGATCGTGCGAAGGGAATGGAAGATGAGCCTGAGCGTGGTATTCGTTGCACAATGTGCTTTGATATGCGTTTTGAAAAAGCAGCCGAATATGCTCATCAAAACGGGTTTCCTGTGTTTACTAGCTGTTTAGGGATTTCTCGTTGGAAAGATATGAACCAAATCAATGGCTGTGGACATCGTGCCGCTGAAAAATATGATGATGTGGTCTATTGGGATTACAACTGGCGTAAAGGTGGTGGCTCACAACGAATGATTGAAATCAGTAAACGTGAGCGTTTCTATCAACAAGAATACTGTGGTTGTGTCTATTCATTAAGAGATACGAATAAATGGCGTGAAGCAAATGGTCGCCAAAAGATTGAGATCGGTAAACTATATTATTCAGCGGATTAAATGATTAGCTATCCCACTTCGTGATAGAAATGGAAAAATTCAGAAATTAAATAAGAGGATAAAAAATGTCTAAATTTGCAATGGTATTCCCCGGACAAGGTTCGCAAGCGGTTGGAATGTTAGCGGATCTTGCACCTATTTACCCAGTTGTTGAACAAACTTTTAAACAAGCGAGTGATGTACTTGGTTATGATTTATGGGATCTTGTTCAAAATGGAACGGCAGAAGATCTTGGTCAAACACAACGTACACAACCTGCTCTATTAGCTGCATCAGTCACACTTTATCGTATTTGGCAAGAGAAATTCCCAGAACAAAAACCTGCGGTAATGGCAGGACATAGTTTAGGCGAATATTCTGCACTAGTTTGTGCTGGCGTGTTAGATTTCCAAGATGCGATTAAACTCGTTGAACTGCGCGGACAAGCAATGCAAAGTGCTGTACCTGCAGGAACTGGCGCAATGTTTGCGATTATCGGCTTAGATAATGATTCGATCATCAAAGCCTGTGAACAAGCCCAACAAGAAGTGGGCGAAATTGTTTCTGCGGTGAATTTTAACTCACCAGGACAAGTTGTGATTGCAGGAACAAAAGCAGCCGCAGAACGTGCTGGAGAACTTTGTAAAGAAGCTGGTGCAAAACGTGCATTACCATTAGCTGTGAGCGTGCCATCTCACTGTGCCTTAATGAAACCAGCAGCTGAAAAGCTGGCTCAAGCATTGCAAAATATTCCATTAAACGCACCGCTTGTGCCTGTTATCAACAACGTTGATGTTGCGGTAGAAAGTGATGCTGATAAGATTCGTGATGCGCTAGTTCGCCAACTTTACAGTCCTGTTCGTTGGACAGAAAGTGTTGAAAAAATGGCACAAGAAGGCGTTACAAGCTTATATGAAATCGGGCCAAATAAAGTATTAACAGGCTTAACAAGCCGTATTGTCAAAGAACTTTCGGCAAAAGCAGTCAATGATGTCGCAACCTTTGAAACTATCGAATTTTAATTTAACTTTTCTAAAGAGAAAATAATCAATCAATTAGGATAAACGAATATGCAAAATAAAATCGCATTGGTAACGGGTGCAACTCGTGGAATTGGGCGAGCAATCGCAGAAGAATTAGTATCTAAAGGCGCTTTCGTCATCGGGACAGCAACATCTGAAAAAGGAGCAGAATCTATTTCAGCTTACTTAGGTGAACAAGGTAAAGGCTTAGTGTTAAACGTTGCTGACGCTGAATCTATCGAACAAGTACTCGCTCAAATTAAAGAACAATTTGGTGATATTGATATTCTTGTCAATAATGCCGGCATTACTCGTGATGGCTTGTTAATGCGTATGAAAGAAGATGATTGGTTCGATATTATTCAAACTAATCTCACGTCAGTTTATCGCTTATCAAAAGCAGTATTACGTCCGATGATGAAAAAAGGCGGACGTATCATTACGATTGGTTCAGTGGTAGGTTCAATGGGTAACCCTGGTCAAACAAACTATTGTGCAGCTAAAGCAGGTTTGGTTGGTTTTTCAAAATCATTAGCCAAAGAAGTGGCATCTCGTGGCGTTACAGTAAACGTAGTCGCTCCAGGCTTTATTGCAACAGATATGACTGATGAATTAACCGAAGATCAAAAAAATGCGATCTTAAGTCAAATTCCAGCAGGAAAATTAGGCTCAGCACAAGATATTGCAAAAGCAGTTGCTTTCCTTGCATCTGATGATGCTGGCTACATCAACGGTGAAACCATTCACGTTAATGGTGGTTTATATATGAGCTAATCGCTATAAGCGGTTAGTTTATATCAATATCATTGATTAAGTAGTAAATGAACCAATTCCAAATTGAATTGGTTCATCGTTTTTTATTTTTAGTGGATAATACGCAATTTGCGTTTTTGTGAGGTTTTATAATGAATAAAAATACCCTTGTGGTAGGTTTTATGTTATTTGCTGTTTTTTTTGGAGCAGGTAACTTAATTTTCCCACCAAAATTAGGCTTTGATAGTGGAGCTGATTTCTGGACATCTATTGCTGGTTTTGTGCTAACTGGCGTAGGTTTACCCTTAGTGGCAACTATTGTGGCAGCTTACTACGAAGGCGGTTACAAAAAAGCGTTGGAAAATATTAGCCCAATCATCTCGTTATTATTGCTTGGAGCAATTTATCTGACCATCGGGCCTTTCTTTGCCATTCCGCGTACAGCCGCAACAGCGTATGACATCGCTCTTACACCATTTTTAGAACAAACTAGCCCTACATCATTATTGTTGTTTACCTTTGGTTATTTTGCGATTACGTTATGGTTAAGTTTAAACCCAAGCAAAATGGTTGATCGTATCGGAGCAATTCTTACCCCTACTCTGCTAATTGCTATTATAGCCCTAGTTATTCGTGCGGTAATGATCTTCTCTGGTATAGAAACGGCAGAAGTAAAAACATTAGAAACACCATTTTTTACAGGTTTTATTGAAGGTTATCAGACAATGGACGCACTAGCCGCATTCGCCTTCTCCGTGCTTGTCATCAATGGTATCAAAGCAAAAGCTCAAGCTAATAGTTCACTTGTAAAACAAACGACCTTAGCCGCATTGATCGCCGCCATTTCACTTGCAGTGATTTATATTTCTATTGGTTGGATTGGTTATAAAATTCCATTAAGTGCAGATACAGTCACTGATGTTGCAACTAAAGGTCAAAATTTAGGTACATTTATTCTCAATGCAACCGCAAATCAAACCTTTGGTGAGCTTGGGCGTAGCCTGCTTGGTTTAATTGTAACATTAGCTTGTTTAACTACCGCTATTGGCTTGGTAGTTTCCACTTCAGCCTACTTCCACAGCGTATTCCCAAGAATTCCATATAAAGCCTATGCAGTGCTATTTACCTTGATCGGCTTTGGTTTAGCAAATCAAGGGTTAAATGCTGTGATTAGCAAATCTGTTCCTGTACTGTTGGTGCTTTATCCGATTTCAATGACCGCCTTACTGGTTCTGCTAGTTAATCTAGTTATGCCTTTGCCTAAATTAGCTCAAGGCTTACCGATTATTTTGGTTACTGTCGTATCCATCGCATCAGTGGCAAAAGTGGAATTTATTGCTCAGTTACCATTAACTGCTTACTCAATGGAATGGTTGCCTTTTGCAATTATCGGAACATTGTTGGGCTACATTATTGCCAAAATGACAAAATAGCGTAAAACGGGAAGTGAGGAACACTTCCCGTTTTGCAAAATCATTCGTGAATCTTACCGCTTATGTGGAGAAAAAATGCCTGAATTACCCGAAGTTGAAACGAGTGTGCGTGGTGTTTCCCCTTACTTAGTTGGGAAAAATATTGAGCAAATTATTATTCGCCAAAAGCAACTACGTTGGCTTGTCAGTGATGAATTAAACCAAATGACTGGAGCAAAAATTCTAGCGATTTATCGCAGAGCTAAGTATCTCATCATTCAGACCAATCAAGGCGATATTTTAATTCATCTTGGAATGTCTGGTTCACTGGGGATTTTAACTAAACAGACTGAAAAAGAGATTGGTAAGCACGATCACGTTGATTTAGTTACCACAGATGGAACTATTTTGCGTTATAACGACCCTCGTAAATTTGGGGCTTGGTTATGGGTGGAAAATGCTGAAAATGCGGAGCTGTTAGTCAAATTAGGCCCTGAACCACTTTCAGAGCAATTTACAGGCAACTATCTTTATCAACAAAGCCGTAATAAAACTGTTGCAGTAAAAAACTTCATTATGAATAATGCAGTGGTTGTCGGTGTGGGTAATATTTACGCTTGTGAATCGCTTTTTCAGGCAGGTATTCATCCTAACCTGGCTACACAAAATTTAAGCCCAAAACAGTGTGAGCGATTGGTTACTGTGATTAAATCTGTACTTTCTAAAGCCATTTTACAAGGTGGTACAACGCTCAAGGACTTTATTCAGCCTGATGGCAAACCTGGCTATTTTGCTCAAGTATTGCAAGTTTATGGGCGAAAAGGGAAGGAATGTAATGACTGCGGTAGCTTGATCGAAGCCCAAATTATCGGGCAGCGAAACAGTTTTTACTGCCCTAAATGCCAGAAATTACCTAGATAAACTCCAAAATGTTAATTTTTTGTTAGGGAAATGTTGATTATTTGCATAACTTAGGTAATACTCATACTATTTTATGGAGAAACAGTATGCAAACAATCAACATTATTCAAATTTTATCAGATACTGGTGCTGGCAAACGGGGGAGCCATGAGGGAGTAAAATGGTTATGCGAGCGACATTCTATTCAACCTACTGCCATTTTTGAAAACCATTCAAACAGTAAATATCTTACCCCACCTGCAAAATATATTGATAATCTGACCGCTTTTTTCCAACAATTTGTTCCTGTTTTAACGCAATATTACCAACGGTCAGAATTCCCTGTAATACTGACTGGGGATCATTCCAATGCGATAGGAACGCTATCCGCATTTTGTAATGCTTATCCTAAAAAACGTATTGGTGTGATTTGGATCGATGCTCACGCTGATTTACATACACCATATACCACACCATCAGGCAATATCCACGGAATGAGCCTTGCGGCCATACTACGCCAAGATAATTTAGCCCAACAAATTCATACACTTACCCCTGAAGTAGCTCGCTACTGGCAGCATTTAAAACAGCTTGCACCAACTTCTCAAGGCATTTTGCCACAAGATATTTGTTTCTTAGGTTTAAGAGACTTTGAATCACAAGAGATAGCTCTTATTCAAGAACTAAGTATTCCTTATTATTCAACACAGAAAATGCGAGAACTTGGATTTGAAAAGGTTCTCGCCCAAGTTAAACAGCAATTTGCCGATGTTGATTTACTCTATGTAAGTTTTGATATTGATGCCCTTGATGCTGGCTTAATTAGTGCAACGGGAACACCTGTTTCGGAAGGCTTTACAGAAGCAGAAATGACCATGTTATTAGAGCAGCTCTTAGTCTTACAAAATCTTAGCGTATTTGAAATCACAGAATTTAACCCAACGCTGTCAGAAAATACTGAAGAATATGAAATGATATATCGTCTGTTTACACAATCTCTAGCCAAAATTGAGAAAAGGCAACTGAATTAGTCAGTTTGAGACCATAAATAATATTCAGCGATATTTTTGTCATAAATGCTATAAAACATTTTCCTTCAAGAATAAATTAGCTCCCATTAAAATTTGGACGATTACACATGATGTAGACAAACCTATCAACAGATTGTGATGCGAGGATTAAACAATCACAATGAATTAACGAAAAACGTAATGTGTTGTTTATAAAAGATTTTTTAAATAAACAGAGTTACTAACATTTAAAAAATAAACACTAGCAACAAATTTTTCTACTGTGCCTAGCAAAAACCCCGATAACGATGAGTTAGTCGGGGTTTTTACAGGAATTAAACTATTTTAACCCTAGTTTCTTCTCTAAATAGTGGATATTAGTCCCACCTTTACGGAAGTTTTCATCAGATAAAATTTGCTGATGAAGTGGGATATTCGTTTTTATGCCTTCAATAATGGTTTCTGATAACGCATTTTCCATACGGCGAATGGCAATATCTCTATTTTCAGCATAAGTGATTAGTTTACCAATCATCGAGTCATAATGTGGTGGAACAGAATAACCTGCATAAATATGAGAATCCCAACGGACACCTAAACCGCCAGGGATATGTAAACGCGTAATTTTACCTGGCGAAGGTAAGAATGTACTTGGATCTTCCGCATTGATACGACACTCAATCGCGTGTCCACGCACTTTAATATCTTCTTGTTTTACTGAGATAGGTAAGCCTGCCGCAACACGAAGTTGTTCTTTTACCAAGTCGATACCTGTAATCATTTCTGTAACAGGATGTTCTACTTGTAAACGAGTATTCATTTCGATGAAATAAAACTCACCATTCTCATATAAGAACTCGAAAGTACCCGCTCCACGATAGCCAATTTCAATACAAGCATTAGCACAACGCTCACCGATAAACTTGCGTAATTCTTCAGTAATACCTGGTGCAGGTGCTTCTTCCACCACTTTTTGATGGCGACGTTGCATTGAGCAGTCACGTTCTGCTAAATACACTGCATTTCCGTGTGTATCTGCAAGCACTTGGATTTCAATATGGCGTGGATTTTCTAGGTATTTTTCCATATAAACCATATCGTTATTAAAGGCGGCTTTCGCTTCTGCTTTTGTCATCGCAATAGATTCTTCTAAATCTTTTTCGTGATGAACAACTCGCATTCCACGACCACCACCGCCACCAGATGCTTTAATAATCACAGGGTAGCCAATTTTCTGAGCGATTTCTTTATTCTTTTGAACATCAGTCCCAATCGGGCCACCAGAACCTGGTACGCAAGGCACACCTGCTTTTTTCATCGCATTGATTGCAGACACTTTATCTCCCATTAGGCGAATAACATCTGCTGTTGGGCCGATAAAAGTAAAACCTGACATTTCTACTTGCTCTGCAAAATTAGCGTTTTCAGATAAAAAACCATAGCCAGGGTGAATTGCATCAGCCCCTGTTACTTCTGCTGCAGCAATAATCGCTGGAATGTTTAAATAGCTTTTGGTTGATGGTGCTGGCCCAATACAAATGGTTTCATCTGCAAGTAGAACGTGTTTGAGTTCACGATCTGCTGTAGAGTGAACAGCCACAGTTTTGATGCCGAGTTCTTTACACGCGCGTAAAATGCGTAAAGCAATTTCACCACGGTTTGCAATGACAACTTTTTCTAACATTGGCATTTTTCCTTAAAATGACAAGCGGTTACATTTTGCGAAAAAAATGCAAGAACTCACCGCTTGAGAGAAATGAATTATTCAATAATGAAAAGTTTTTGATCAAATTCAACCGCTTCACCATCATTTACTAAGATAGCTTTTACTACCCCAGCTTTATCTGATTCAATACGGTTCATCATTTTCATTGCTTCAACGATACAAAGTGAATCGCCAACTTTTACCGATTTACCCACTTCTACAAATGGTGCTGCATCTGGACTTGGGCTACGGTAGAAAGTACCAACCATTGGTGAAAGAATTGCGTGTCCACTCACTTCAGCAGGTGCTGCTGGCGTTGTTGCTTGAGGAGCAGGTGCTGAAGGAGTCGCAGGCGTTGCAGGTGCAACTTGTGGTGCTGCCACATATTGTACCGCAGCTTGTGCTGCAACAGGTGCAGCTCGACTAATGCGTACTGTACCTTCTTCTTCTGAAACTTCTAGTTCAGTAATACCTGATTCTTCAACAAGTTCGATAAGTTTTTTGATTTTGCGAATATCCATAGTGAGATCCGTTTTGATATAAAAAATAAGAAGGACTCTGAGTAAAATCCTCAGAGCAAAACGTGGTATAGATTACCCGAATTTCCGCTAATTTGCGATAAAATTATTGCAAAATTGGCGAAATTCGCCAAATTTTCTAACTGATCGTAGCAGTTAATAAAATAAAAATAGTGCTTGAGTGATTGAAAATAACAATAAATTACGCTTTGTTTAGAGACTGAATAGCATAATCGAGTGCATATTCATAACCTTTTGCACCGAGTCCACAAATAATACCTTTGGCAATATCACTTAAATAAGAGTGATGGCGGAAAGGTTCGCGAGCGTGGACGTTCGATAAATGCACCTCAACAAATGGAATTGCCACTGATAATAATGCGTCACGCAACGCAACACTGGTATGCGTAAATGCGGCAGGGTTAATAATAATAAAATCAACCGTTCCAAATGCTTGATGAATACGATTTATAAGTGGTTCTTCGCCGTTAGCTTGGAAATAATCAAGCTGAAAACCTTGTTGTTTAGCCAGTTGTTGTAAATGTTGTTCAATATCAGACAATGTTTGAGAACCATAAATTTGTGGTTCTCTTTTACCTAACATATTCAAGTTTGGCCCATTAAGTAGCAGAATGTTTTTCATTATTTCCCTTAGCTTGTTGCATTCAAGCGGTCTGTTTCGTTAAATGTTTTGCAAATGTTAGAGCAATGACTTTACCAACTCTGGCGGTCTGCAAAATTTTGTACCTTTCTCACCGCTTACAAAAGGGCGGTTCAGTAATCTTGGATATTGTGCCATTAACTGAATAATGGCATCGTCTGAAAGGCTTTTTCCTTCAATATATTGAGCGTATTCCTCAACATCTGTGCGTAACGCCTCTTGTAATGAAATACCACTTTCTTGAATTAACCTCTGAATTGTCTCTTGTGAAAGAGGTGTTTTAAGATATTCCACAATGATTGGTTCAATACCCGCTTGTTGTATCAGTGCCAAGGTTTCACGTGATTTACTACATTTAGGATTATGATATAACGTAATTGCCATTATTCCTCCGTTTTAATGTCTTTGCGTAGAGATACCATCAGTTGATCGATTTTAAAATTCTCGGTATCAATAATCTCAAATTTATACTGTTCAAATAGCACAAAGTCAGTCTTTTTCGGGATTTTTCGTAACATATACATCATAAATCCACTGATTGTTTCGTAGTTTTCTTGATTTGGGAAAGATTCAATATTCAACGCACGCATTACATCTTCTAATGGTGTTGAGCCATCAATTAACCACGAATCTTCATCTCGGCGAACAATTTGTTCTTCTTCATTAGAAACGAGTTCGCCCATCACAATACTCATTACGTCATTTAGGGTTACAATGCCCACCACAAGTGCATATTCATTGATGATAACAGCAAAATCTTCTCCTGATGATTTGAAAAGCTCAAGCACTTCATAAAGTGAGAGTGTATCGGGAATGTACAGTGCTTTTCTTAATACTCGATTATCTGTCAGCGAAACAATATCTTGTTGCAAATAGAGCGTTAATAGCGTGTGCGATTCAACATAACCGATAATTTTGTCAAGGCTGCCATCTGTAATCAATAACTTGGAATGTGAATTTTGCTGTAAGGTTTCTAAGGTCTGCTGGCGTGTAAACGATTTATCTAAAAAGACAATATGCTCACGTGTTGTCATTGTTGAAGTAACGGTTCGCTGTTGCATATCAAAAATATTTTCAATTAAATAATGTTCCTGTGTTTTTAGCACCCCAGCTTCTGCTCCAGCATCAACGATCGCAATGATATCTTCGGGTGTCATACTTTCTTGGCGAATAGTTGAAATGCGTAAGACTCGGAATAAACCGCTGGCTAAACTATCAAATAACAGTACCAACGGTTTAAATAAGAAAATACAGAAGGTCATAATACCGACCATTTTCACTGCGACTTTTTCAGGACTCGCCATTGCCATTCGTTTTGGCATTAAATCAGCAAACACAATAAAAGACATCGTAACCGAAGCAAAGGATAACCAAGACGATACACTTTCTAACCATTCCGCTTGGCTATACTTAGATAAAAATGCATAGACATAAGGCGTGATTTGTCCTTCACCGATCATCCCCCCTAAAATAGCAACCATATTTAGCCCTATCTGAACAACCGTAATAAATTGTCCCGGCTGCTCTTGAAGTTCTAAGACTTTCTTGGCTCGTAAATCCCCATCATTTGCCATCTGTTGTAATTTTAGCTTTCTTGCTCCTGCTAACGAAATTTCACCAGATGAAATAATCGCACTGATAATAATCAGCAAAATAATACTTAAAATTGACTCAAATAATCCCATAATTTTTGTTATGTTTAAAAAACACCAAGTGATTATAACAAAGCCCCTAAAGTAAGCAAAATTTGTAAAAAAATACCCGAAACTAACCGCTTAGTTAGGGTAAAGGGTATATTAAATGTTAAATAATGTATCACTCAATAAGAGCATTATGTGTAGAAGATTGGGTTTAATCTTCTATCATGGCTTTATCCAACGATTCTCTCGTAAAAGCTGATCGGCATATTGCATTTTTAGTTTAAGATTTTGCAGAGCCTGTTCATCTTTAGCGGAGTAGTTTTCAGCCTTCTCTTGAATACCTTCAGGTGTAAAACCTACCCACGTTGTTGGTGTAATCATTCCAACTGTATCACCTTGATTAAGCATCACGCTTTCACTCTTTTCATTGGCAAATAATGATTTCCCGAAAGTATAAATAGGCTGGTTAAATCCTAGTAAATCCATAATGGAAGGAAATAGATCGTACTGTGAAGCTAATTCAGTATGACGTATCGGCGTTAATGAGCCATCAGGGCTAAATATGACCAACGGAATATGGAAACGCTGTGGCAAATTATCATCACTTTCTGCATTTAGTGTGTGGTCAGCTGTAAAAATAAAGATAGTATTTTGATACCAAGGCTGTTTTTCTGCCGATTGCATAAACTGCTGTAACGCCCAATCACTATATTTTAGCGTATTTAGGAAACCATTTTCGCCTTGGTCATCGTGTGGATATAACTCGAACTCACTACCAATTTTAGGAAATGGTTCGTGTGTTGTTCCTGTAAACATAAACGCAAAGAATGGCTGTTTTTTGGCTGGTTCACTTAATTTTTGATTAAAGGTTTGCAACGCATCGTAATCCCAACCAAAACGAGGCTGCTCTTGCGGATATTCTCGTAAGAGCGGAACATCTTCTTTACCGTAATATTCTTGGAAACCAAGTGCGTTGGCAATGCTATCCATATGAAATGAACGGCGAGCAGAAGATTGCATCATTACAGTGCGATAATTTTGTTGATTGGCAATCTGAGCAATACGGCTCATCTCTTTTAATTCTAAGCCAAAGCCAAGAGTAGGCTGACTTTGTAACGAAGGCGTAGAAGAAAGAACCGCTTGAATACCCACAATGCTACGTTGCCCTGCTGCGTAATAGTTATCCCAAACTTGAGATTTCGCCACAAGGCTGTCCATAAACGGTGTAACTTTATAACTTCCACCTGCTAATGCATCAATATATTTATAGCTCCAACTTTCTAATAACACGAGTACCACATTTTTACTCGTTGGCTTATTTTCAGGATGTTGCCATTTAAAAATAAGCGGTTGTTTGCTGGCAAAATTTTGCAACTCCGTTGAAGAAACGTAATTGAGTGGTTGCTCTTTTAAACGATTACGACTTTCTCGATAAGTGGTATAAACGGGGTTTAAGGCGAGATTCGCCTGTTGTAATTTACTCCCCGTAAAAGCATCACTTAAATTGATTGGGCGACTAGAAAGAACAATCCCCCTAAATAAAATGAAATAGATCCCTGCAAGTAACAACCAAATAGCTAAACGTAACCATTTATTTTGCGGAAGGACGGCTTGCTGTGTGAGTGGACGTTGAATGACGTAGTACCACAAAATCCCGAATAGTATTAAGCCGACTAAACTACCTAGGGTATAAGCTAAGCGAGAACTGAGTGCAATTTCAATTAACGCACCTTGATCGGCACTCAAATTGAGAATTTCCGCACCGATATGGTGCTGTACTTCACCAAAATAAGTGAGATCGCCTAAACTATAAGCACACATTACAAAAATCATTAAAGCACACAGCCAAGCTAATAATGTGCGACATTTCGTTCCTTGAATGGCTTTAAAAGGTAAGCTTAGCAATACCAACATTGGCGAACAGAAAAGCATTGTTGTAGCACTATCAAATTGAATGCCTTTGACCAACCCTTTGGCAACTTCAGAAAGTGTTAATGGCGAGAAGTAATCATAATGAACAAAATATAAACCAATACGGCATAATCCAAAGGCCAATAATGCAAATAGAATGATTCGAATCGGTAGAATGGCGAAGTGCATAGTGCAACCTGACAAGAGAACTAAATGTTAGAAATAGTAAGCTAATTTTGCTAAATAGAAAAGTAAGCGGTTGCTTTCACATGACATTTTGGGAAAATTATGGGTTATAACGAGTAATCAGATCAATTTTTATCATTCCATAAATGAATAAAGGATGAGAGTGAAGATGGGTTTTATATTGCAACAATCAAAGGAACATTATATATTCATTCTCCTGGTTTAAATGAAAGTGATTCTCAAGGAATGAATAAAGGGACAAAGAAGAAATCCTATGTAAAAATCACTGAAATTGGTGGGATACCCTTAAAAGTAAAAGATGTTAAATCCCCATCTAAATTAAAACCGATTAAACAATTTTATTAAATGATTTTATGATCTTGTTACTCCTAAAGGATATTTAAAATGAAAAAATTAGCTCTAATAACCGTTTTATTTACAGCGACTATCCAGCCTACAATGGCTAATAGCACTATATTTTCTTGTTTTATGAAAAATGGGAAACATCTTTCAATCGAGAAAGTTGGTAGCAATTACCAGTATAGCTATGGAAAACCAGGCAAACCTGAAATGGTATTCACAAATAGAATCTCTGATGTTGAAAATACTCGTGATAGTGGTATTCAGGCGATGAATATTACAATGTTCAATAAAGGTGTTGAATATTTTATTTGGAATAACTTTGTTAGGGAAGCTGGTGGTGGAGTATCTGTCAGTAAAAATGGTAAAGAGTTAGCAAATACATACTGTGACCCTAATCGAGAAATTTATGGATTAGAAAATTCTGCACATTAACCATGTTGTAATTTTTTATACATAGACAAGCGACCACTTTTCCATAAAAATTTGCAAAAGATTATGGGGAAGTGACCGCTTGATTTATTGGAAAGACTGGCTACTTACCAATACAGAAAGAACTGAAAATGTTCCCAAGTAGATCGTCTGAAGTGAATTGCCCTGTAATTTCGCTTAATGCGTTTTGCACGAGACGTAATTCTTCGGCGAGTAGCTCACCTGCGTGGAATTGCGTTAGTTGAATGTGTCCACGCTGTAAATGTTCTGCGGCAGTTTCCAATGCAACTAAATGGCGGCGGCGAGCGATAAATCCACCTTCCGTAGAGCTTTGATAACCCATTGATTTTTTGAGATGTTCACGCAATAAATCTACGCCCACTTTAGTCTGGGCAGAAAGACGAATAAGCGTAAAGTTATCCACATCGACTAAACTTTCACTTTCGCCTGTCAGATCTACTTTATTGCGGATCACCGTAACTGGAATATTTTTCGGCAATTTACTTAAAAAATCTGCCCATTCTTGTTGGAAATGTTCACTTTGGGACTCAGTGCTATCAATCATCAATAAGACATGGTCTGCTTGAGCAATCTCGTCCCAAGCTCGTTTGATCCCGATCTTCTCTACTTCATCACTGGCTTCTCGTAACCCCGCTGTATCAATTATATGTAAAGGCATTCCGTCAATATGAATATGTTCACGCAATACGTCGCGGGTTGTGCCTGCAATATCCGTCACAATCGCTGCTTCTCGCCCTGCCAATGCGTTGAGTAGGCTAGACTTGCCTGCATTTGGTTTGCCTGCAATCACGACTTTCATTCCTTCTCGCAGAATTGTGCCTTGCTTGGCTTCTTGACGAACATTCGCTAATTGGGCAATAATTTCGTTTAATTTTGTTTCGATTTTACCGTCCGCTAAGAAATCAATCTCTTCATCAGGAAAATCAATAGCCGCTTCAACATAGGTGCGAAGATAGATTACAGAATCTACTAATTGATTGATTTTATTAGAAAATTCACCTTGTAGTGATTTTAATGCTGAGCGAGCAGCTTGTTCTGATGTCGCATCAATTAAATCGGCAATCGCTTCTGCTTGAGCAAGATCGAGTTTATCATTTAAAAAGGCTTGTTCAGAAAACTCCCCTGCTCGTGCAATACGAATACCTTTAATTTTGAGAATACGGTTAAGCAAAATATCTAAAATCACTTGTCCGCCGTGTCCTTGTAATTCAAGGACATCTTCCCCTGTAAATGAATTTGGTGCTTTAAAAAAGAGGGCGATTCCTTGGTCTAAAATTGTGCCATCTTCATCTTTAAAAGGAAGATAATCAGCCATTCTCGGCTTTGGACATTTACCCAATACTGCTTGAGCCACTTCGGCTGCTTGTGGACCAGACACGCGTAAAATACCGATGCCCCCACGACCGATTGGCGTAGCTTGTGCCACAATGGTTTCTTTCATCTATATGTTCTCTACTTGGATTTGAAAATGAGTCTATTGTACCTGACAAGCGGTAGGTTAAGGAAAATTTTTATTGAAGATTAATTATTTATGCCAGTTTAAAACGATATATGGATGACTTGTTTACTGATGAAAAATATAAGGTGGGCTTAAAACCCACCGAAAATAGCTTTTCTCAAGAAATACTTTCAAGCGACCTAAATAAAACTGGCTGTATATTTTGCAATAACGAGTTCTTCGTTTGTTGGGATCACATAGGCTGAGTGCTGAGATTGATCCGAAGTGATTTTGCCATTTTGTCCGAAGCGAGCAGCTAAATTACGTTCTTGATCAAGTTCAAAACCTAGAATGGTTAATTTTTCAAGCACTAAACGGCGAACTAATTCCGAGTTTTCACCAATTCCACCAGTAAATACGATGGCATCGAGTTTGTTATCTAACAATACTGCATAAGAACCAATATATTTTACAAGGCGGTGGATATATACGTCTAATGCAATTTGGCAGTATTTGTCTTTGGCGTAATTCTCTGTAATGTAACGAAAATCGCTACTACTTCCGTTGGTTAAGCCAAGTAAGCCAGATTGTTTGTTGATAAGATCGCTCGTTTCTTGTGTAGAAAGATTGAGCTTTTGTTTTAGGTAAATCAATAACGCCGGATCGACATCTCCACTGCGTGTTCCCATTACCAGCCCTTCACAAGGTGTAAAGCCCATTGAAGTATCAATGCTCTGTCCATTTTTGATTGCGGTAATGGATGCCCCATTTCCTAAATGGCAGCTAATCATATTCAAATCTTCCAACCGCTTGTCTAGATACTCGGCGGTTTTATAAGCAATATAATAGTGGCTAATACCGTGGAAACCGTAGCGTCTAATACCGTATTTTTCATAGTAGGAAATCGGTAACGCATATAAATACGCTTGTGGTGGTAAGGTCGCGTGAAAACCTGTATCAAACACGCCTACATTTTTTTCTTTCAAATGAGGAAAAGCAACTTGTGCAGCTTTTACTCCCGTTACATTTGCCGGATTGTGTAATGGGGCAAGTTCCGCTAAAGCCGATAAATCATCAAGTACTGATGGGGTAAGAATAGTCGGTTGAGAGTATTTTTCACCGCCATGCGTTATACGATGTCCAATGGCTTTAATTTGTTGTTTGAGTTCAGGGAAGTGGGTAAGAATTTGTTCGGTGATAAATTGCAGAGCGTCTGTATGATTTGCTTTTTGAGGTAGGGCTGTTTGCTGTTTTTCGCCTTGATATTTCCAGCTGATTTTTGCTTCTGGCAAGAGTAAGCATTCCGCTAAACCCGATAAAACACTCTCTTCATTTTCAGGGTTAACTATTGAAAATTTAAGGGAGGAGCTTCCGCAATTTATAACAAGAATATAATGTTGTTCAGACATAATCATAACTCCATAGCTAAAGTAAGTGACCATTATCACCTATATGATTTACCTTAATCTTGCTAGGGTCAAGAAAATTTGCAATAAAATAAAAAATAATTGATTTGATAGCGTACGATTTTGCAAAATTCTTGTAAAATCACACCGCTTAATTTTTATAGATAACATTACAATGTCAAATTTGCCTGAAACAGAACAACCTGAAAAACCTAAACGCAAAGCATACTTTATTCCAACACTTTTTAAGCTCTCAGTGCTTGGAGCTTGTTGTGTCGGCATTTACGGTATTTATTTAGATAGTAAAATTCGCTCTAAAATGGAAGGGCAGATTTGGCAGCTACCTGCTGAAGTGTATTCTCGCATTGAAAGTATTAAACTATCCGACAATTTAGATTTAGAGCAAACCAAGCTAATTTTAATTCACAATGGCTATCGTGAAGTCTCTAATATTGTAACGCCTGGTGATTTTAAAATTGATGGTAACACCTTAGTATTACTCCGCCGCGCATTTCCATTTCCTGAAACGCCTGAAGCTCAACGTGTCCTTCGTATGCGTTTTATTGATAATAAACTGGCGGCGATCGAAGATCTTATTCAACGTAAGCAAGTCGATGAATTTCGTCTCGATCCTAAATTGATCGCAATGTTACATTCAGACAACGATGAAGAACGTCAGGCTCTGCATTTGCATAATTATCCTAGTTTGCTGATAGATACGTTAATTTTGACCGAAGATAAGCGTTTTTATGAACATAATGGGATTAGCCCATTAAGTATTATCCGAGCTTTAGTAACAAACTATCAAGCAGGGAAAACAGTACAAGGCGCAAGTACGCTTACTCAACAATTGGTTAAAAATCTCTTTTTAACTAGTGAGAAATCGTTAGAGCGTAAAATTAACGAAGCATTGATGTCCATTATTTTAGATGCTCGCTATGATAAAAACCGTATTCTTGAAACCTATTTAAATGAAATTTACTTAGGACAAAACGGTAGTTATCAAATTCACGGTTTTGCTCTTGCTAGCCAGTTCTATTTTGGGCGACCTATTCAGGAAATTAGCTTATCACAAATGGCATTATTGGTTGGTATGGCGAAAGGTGCATCTCTCTACAACCCTTGGCGTAATCCACAACTTGCCTTAGAACGACGTAATGTGGTTTTAAAAATTCTGCTAGAGCATCAAAAAATCACGCAATCTGAATATGATTTTCTCGTACAACAGCCGTTAGGTATTAAAGAAAAAGGCAGCGTTTACCGCCAACAGCCCGCCTTTATGCAAACTCTCGCTACTGAATTGAAAGCGGAATTTGGCGAAAATAATATGACCAAGCTTTCGGGAGCAAGAATTTTTACCACTTTAGACCATAAACAGCAAAGTGCAGCAGAACAAGCTGTTATTAATGGTTTAGAAAGTCTTGAAGAACAAAATAAGAAAATCAAAGACTTAGAATCAGCGATTGTTGTTGCAGAATATAAAACGGGTAAAGTGCGTGCAGTGGTTGGGGGGCGTCTAACACAATTTGCGGGCTTTAACCGCGCAATTCAAACGAAAAGACAGATTGGTTCATTAGTTAAGCCTTCAATCTATGCGATTGGTTTAGCACAACCGAATTTATTCCGTTTAAACACTCCAATTAATAACCAACCAATTACGATTACGATCAAAGGCAGTCCGCCTTGGTCTCCTCGCAACTATGATCGCCGTTTCAGCGGTTCAGTAATGTTAATGGATGCCCTTGTTCGCTCTTTAAACATTCCAACGGTCAATATTGGAATGAAAGTCGGCTTGAAAAAAGTCATTGCAAAACAAAAAGAGATGGGTTGGGATAGTGCAGAAATTCCACCGTACCCAGCAACATTATTAGGCTCGTATTCAATCTCGCCTTATGATGTCACTAAGTCTTATCAAGTATTGGCAAATTCAGGGCTAAAAACACCGCTTACGACCATTGAGGCGATTATTTCTCATACTGGCGAAGTGATTCAACAGCGGGATATAGACAAAGTTAGCACTCAAGTACTACCGCCTGAAGCAGCTATTCAAGCCTTATACGCAATGCAACAAGTCGTAGAACGTGGAACAGCTCGTAGCTTACAAAATGATTTTGCTCAACTCCGTTTAGCCGGCAAAACAGGAACAACCAACAATGCTCGTGATACTTGGTTTGTAGGTATTGACGGTGAAAATGTGACGACTATTTGGTTAGGCAAAGATAACAATAGCGATACGCACTTAACGGGTTCAAGTGGTGCATTGCAAGTTTATAAAGAGTATTTAAAACGAACTACACCACTGCCTTTTGTTTTACCAAAAACTCCAAATCTACAGTGGGTTGGTATTAATAGTTACGGCTCTTGGGATTGTTCAAGCCCACGTCAAATCCCTGTTTGGAAAGATAAGGGACAGCGTTATTGTACCAGTGGAGGAACAGTGGTAGAAGCGAAACCAAGTGTATGGGATGCCCTCTCTTTGAGTAAGGATAAGCAGCAAAATCAACCAACTAAGGCTGATGAAGTGGAAGGCCAAGCCCCAATTGAAGAAGTCGCACCAACAGAATAGTTTGCTTAGTCAAAGTTTTTGATTCACTCAGACCGCTAAAAACCTCTAGACATCTGGCTAGAGGTTTTATCTAATGAGCGTATAGCAAAATAAAATGCCTATAATTTGCCCACCTTTTCATTTAATCTATTCAATTACTATTCAATCTAGCCTATTTAATGTGTAAAATACCTATAATTTTTTACAGTATTTTAGATAACACTAATGCCTCATATTGATCAAATTTGGCTGTATATTGCCATTCTATGCTTAATCATATTATGTTTATTTCTGTTTTTTTCAGGCAGTCGCTATCAACGAGATCGTCTTGAATTACAGCAAGATCTGAGTCAATCTCAACAACAACTTGAACAGATCTCAAGTCAGCATCAATCACTCTTAGCTGAAAAAAGTCAATTAGAACAATGGGGTATTCAACAACAAACTCGATTTGAAAGTAGCCAAGAGCGTTTATTGGAACGCGATCACTTAATTACTCAGTTACAGCAGAAAATTGAACAAGCAGAAAATGCAGAAAATCAGTTAGAGCGTTATATCAATGAGTTAAAAGAGCGTATTGGTTCTGCTCATACCAAAGCGGAAGGTTTAGAAGAACAGCTTCAACACAGCCAAAATCAATTTAGCCATAAAGAGCGAGAAACTCAGGGGCTTTACGTTCAACTTGCTCAATCTCAGCAAGAATTAGCTGAGCTACGCACCACATTAAATGAAAAACAAGCGAATTTTGAAAGTCAGCAACGGCAATTTTTAGAAGTTCGTCAGCAGTTAAATGTGGAATTTCAGCATTTAGCACAGCAAATTTTAGACGAAAAAAGTAAATCATTTTCTGAAAGTAATAAAAATGCATTGGACTTACTTTTAAAACCGTTTAAAGAGCAAATAGAAGGCTTTCAAAAACGGGTTAATGAAGTACATTCTGAAGCCATCAAGGGAAATGCTAATTTAGAAACCGAAATTAAACGAGTGCTTGAAATTGGACTATCAATGTCGCAAGAAGCCCAAAATCTAACTACTGCATTGAAAGGAAATAATAAAGTTGCAGGGAATTGGGGGGAAATCCAGCTAGAAAGTGCCTTACAATCGGCAGGTTTACTTGAAGGCGAGCATTATCTTGCCCAAGAAAGTTATCGAAATGACGAAGGAAAACGCTTTGCCCCCGATTTTGTTGTACGGTTGCCTGATGATAAGCAGCTTATTTTAGATAGCAAAGTTTCCCTTGTTGCTTATGACCAAGCGGTGCGTTCCGAAGATAATTTTGCAATTCATAAAGCCTTAGATGAACATTGCCGTTCATTGCGTCAGCATATTGATGGGCTATCGAAGAAAAATTATAGTAACTTAATTGGGATTAAAAGCCCTGATTTTGTATTGATGTTTGTGCCGATTGAGCCAGCCTATATTGAAGCGATGAAACACGATCCGCAATTATTCAATTATGGCTATGAAAGAAATGTTATTCTTGTGTCGCACACAACCTTAATGCCAATTTTACGCACTGTTGCAAACTTATGGCGAATTGAGCGTGGTAATGCTGAGGCGCGAGAAATCAGTGAAAAAGCAGGGGATATTTATAATCAAGTCTGTGTAATTGCCGAGCGTTTAGCTAAACTTGGGAATACGCTAACCACCGCAAGCAAATACTATAATCAGACAGTTACGTCTTTAGTGGGTAAACAAGGGTTAGTCGGTAAGGTTGAGCGTTTCCAACAACTTTCAACAAAAGCGAGTCAAACCTTGCCCCAAGTGGAATTACTGGCGAATGACTGGGATACGACTCGTTTAGGTTTAATTATTGATAAAGTGGAAAACAGCGAACAGGATCAGAAATAATGTTGTTAATCATTGATAACCACGACTCTTTTACCTTTAATTTGGTTGATTTACTACGCAAAATGAACGTAGAAAGCCAAGTTATTTCTGTTGAGCAATTAAATTTAGATGACGTAGCAAAATTCAGCCATATTATGATCTCACCTGGCCCTGATGTACCTAGAGCCTATCCGCAACTTTTTGAAATGCTAGAGCGCTACCATCAGCATAAATCTATTTTAGGTGTCTGTTTAGGGCATCAAACCATTTGTGAATTTTTTGGTGGGACGTTATATAACTTAGAAAATGTTCGCCACGGGCAACAACGTCCGTTAATCCAGAAAGAACAAAATCCCATTTTTGAAAATCTGCCCGAACAATTTAATATTGGGCTTTATCATTCGTGGGCTATCTTGCAAAAGTCTCTTGAAAATACACCGCTTGTTGCAACTTCTATTTGTGATCAAAATGTGTTAATGGCGATGAAACACTATTCTCTGCCGATTTATGGCGTGCAGTTTCATCCTGAATCTTTTATGACTGAATATGGAGAGCAGATTTTAAGAAATTGGTTAAATAGCTAAGAATAAATAGTTCTCTCTCACAGAAATATGAGAGAGAACATCAATATCAATGTACTTGTGGTTTATTTACCGTTTTGGTCTGAGTAAAATGGCTGTGTAGGAAAAGTGAAACAATACGCAAGTATTCAACAATTTCTTCCCCTGCTTCGAGTAGATCTTCACTTTTATCTTCTTCATCGTAGCCAAGTTTAGCGATTTCATCTAAATCATCAATGGCTTCGCCAACTTCATCAGTTTCTTGTTGTAGCTTAGGTTGAGCTAAACCTAGCCCCAGTAAAAAGTGATTTGTCCATTGTGCAATGCCATCAGCTAAAGCAAAACCATCTTCTTCGCTTGGCAACCAAAGTGAAAATAGCGTATTCGCTTCATCAAAACTTTCACTAAGCTGTTGATAAAAATCAGTTAATTTTTTGAGTGGAGCTTGTGAAAAAGCGTGCCCATCATTGGTCACTTGGTAGGTGAGTGTCTTCCACGACTCATCTTGAATACCGCCTGAAATTAATCCACTGATAAAACCATGAAACTCAGCCGGGGTGTATTCAATCTGTAAATCTGTAATAAGTTGTTGAAATTCGTTCGGTTGTAAAATAGCCATAACCTGTTATTTTGTGATTTGAATAAAGAGTGGCATAATAGCAAAAATTTTTGTTTTGGTAAGGATTTCCCGATAATGTCGAAAAATAATATTGAATTATCCCTTTTCGGACAGGTTCTGCGTCTCTATTGTCCTGTTGAGCAACAGGATTTTTTATTAGCATCAGCGAAACGCTTAGAAGAACGTGTTGCAACATTAAAAGAGCAATCTGGAATTATTCAACTTGAGAAAGTGCTATCTATTGTTGCCCTTAACTTAAACTACGAGCTGGAACAAGAACAACGTAAAAACGTAGAAAATAAAAATGTTTTAATGGCTTGTGTACAACAACTAGACAGCTCATTGGCAAAATTCCAATCGACTGATGCTCAAGCAGTTCCAATCGGTCAAGAAAATAACGAATAATTCGATTTCAGCGATTTTCTTGATCTGAACACTAGGAAATTTTGCTAAATTCCGTTAGTATTCATTTTGCCTGAGGTGTGCGTTGTTAGTTACGTCCCTGAGCCGATATTTAAAACTCCTTGAGTTGAACCCTTAATCGTTGGTGAGCAGGCTCGCTTGCGAGAAGCCTAAAAGTGATTACGTTCGACTCCCTTGAACCGTCTGGTTCAAGGACCACAACTGATAACGGCACTTCGGGTCTCTTTTTATGATGAATGATATTTCCCCACTTCCACTTTGCGAACAACGCAACCAACTTCGCAAACAAATGCGAGCCAAACGCCAAGCATTAACCCTTGATGAGCAACGCTTTGCAGCACAAAATATTATCCCCAAATCGCTAGAATTGATTGAACATTATGCCGCTCAACACCTTGCCTTTTATTTACCATTTAATGGCGAAATCTCACCGCTTCCTTTGATTGAAAAATTACGCTCAATAGGCAAAAAGATTTATCTTCCCGTATTACACCCCTTTTCATCACACCAACTGTTATTTTTGCGTTTTGATGATAAATCAGATTTATCCTCTAACCGTTTTGGAATTTTAGAACCCAAATTAGACGTTAGAAAAGTATTGCCAATTAGCGAATTAGAAATGATCTTCGTCCCCCTTGTTGCTTGTGATACACAAGGCAATCGGCTTGGTATGGGCGGCGGGTTTTACGACCGAACCCTTTCCCAAGCCAAACATTTAATCAGCGTTGGATTGGCTCATCAATGCCAACAGTTAGAGTGTTTACCACTAGAGAGTTGGGACGAACCACTAGATTATATCGTGATAGGAAATTCAATTTAAAACTGTTTTTCCACAGTCAAAAACCATTCTCCATTTTTTCTTGAATATAAATCAGGCATATTGCTATGGATTTTCATATAACTGAAATTCAACTTCGGCATTAAGCCTTTCCACGCCCATTTTTCATTCCATAGAGACCAATTTGCCCGATATTCTTTATCGGCACGTTTATAGCCATAAAGATAATGCTTTCCTTCAAAATGGCGTTTGGCATAGCTACTTCTAAATTCCGTTCCCCAACTTTTCCAGCGATAAATGACGCCAAGTTCTCCACCAAATTTATGGGAAGATGATGCTTTTTCTTTGGTTTGATCTCGATTTGCATCAATACTTGCAAAAAATTGCCAAGATCTGACCGCTTGCCAACGTAATGCCAATGAAGCACTATTTTGGAAACCATCATAACGGCTTGCGGTTAAGTAGTCTTGATAACGTTTTTGGCTATGGTTTAAGCGAGCTGAAGCAATCCATTTTAAGTTTAAATAGCGATAGCTGTGCAGTGTTACACCGAACTGTTTACTATAGCGTGGGCTACCTAGCCAATTTTGCTCAACAAATGGCGTAATACCCAAGCTCATTTTGGCATTGCGATATTGGTATCCCAAGCTAAAGCGAAGTGATTGCTCGCTGTAATCTTGATTATCCCAATAATAAACACCGTTGTAATGCAGTGAAGTGTTAAGATAGTGATTACTTGTCAGATTATGGGATTTTGATATGCCAACACCATAGCGAAAACCTTCTGCCGATTGTGGTAATGAATCTTTATCTTTGGCTAATTGTCGTCCATTGATATTAACTACTGAGGAACTAGAGGCATTATTAACATTATCGGTACGAACATATTGCACAATGAAATCAGGTTGCCAGCCCTGTTCTTTCTCCATTTTTGCTAAATAGCGTTCAGCTAGATCTTGAATTGCTGGTGCTAATAGTAAGTTGCTCGATGGCTTGTTTGTACTGTTGATTTTCGTAAAGTATTACCCCTTCTATTTTAAACTACCAACTCCCTCCAGCTCCGCCACCGCCAGAGCTTCCGCCGCCAAATCCTCCGCCACTACCGCCACCGAAGCCTCCGCCAAAGCCACCACGTCCGCTACCAAATCCGCCAGAAGATCTCGCCGTACGAATAATTCTATCTGCGGTACTTGGGCTTATGTATCTATTTCCTCCTCGACCAATAAATTGGAATAAGATGAAAATAGCAATAGCAATGATAAAAAAGATCTGCTCATCATCTAAGCCAAATAAGTTTTGAGTTTCTTCCTCCGCAGCGGGAGCATATTCCCCTTGTGTTGCAGCTATAATTGAAGATAGCCCCTTAGCAATGCCTTGAGCATATAAATTCTGTTTGAAATAAGGGGTTATGTCATTACGAATAATTGAAGATGCAATCGCATCAGGCAATGCAGCTTCTAGTCCACGTCCTGTTGCAATAAAGAGTTTTCGGTCATCTTTCGCAATCAGCAACAACACACCATTGTTTTCTTTCTGTCTGCCAATTCCCCATTGATTAAATAAGTTATGCGAATAACTCGATACCGCTTCACCATTTGTATTGGGAACAATCACAACGGCAATTTGGGAACTTGTTTTTGATGCATAATCAATTAAAGCATTCTCTAAGATCTGGCGATCTTGTTGTGTCAATGTTTGAGTATAATCAGACACATAGCGAAATGGCTTAGGCACTGTGGGATAATTAGCAAAACTAAATAACGTAAAAAATAGCGTGGCACATAATATGGCATAACGAGCTATATTTTTTCTCATTTAATAATCACCTCATTCGATAATTCATTCACATCATTCGCTTGAATAGGAAAGTACTGTGCTAGCTGTCCTTCCACTTGCTTAATACCTTCACAAATCGCTTGAGTAAACTGTCCTTTTTGACAATCCGCTTTCATTGCATCATAGACACCCTGCCAAAATGAATTTCCAACTTTTTGATGAATACCTTCATCACCAATCACCGCAATTAAATGTGGCTTAAAAGAGAGATAAAGCAATACGCCATTTCTGTCTGCTGTGTTATACATTTCTAATTCATTAAAAAGTTGTGTTGCTCTTTCAAGTGCATTTTTATGTTTAGCTTTACGCTCTACTACAACTCGTAACTCAGCCGATGTTGTTTTCTCTAAATGCGAAATTGCCTCTTCGATCTGTTTAGTATCGAGAGGCAATTTACGTTCAAAAAATGAAAATAATCCCATTCATTCCTCATTTATATTTAATAAGCGGTTAGATTTTTGCATTTTCTTGCAAAATAGCAAAAAGATGAAGGGCGTATATTACGCCCTTACGTGATTAGTTAAAGTTTACAACAGGTGCTTTTTCTGAGCCGACTTCCGCTTTGAATTGTGGTTTTGGGCTGAAACCAAATAACAAAGCTGCTAATTTGGTCGGTAATTGGCGAACCTTTTTGTTATACTCTTTTACTGCCGCATTAAAATTATTACGCTCTACATTGATACGATTTTCTGTACCCTCAATTTGAGCTTGAAGATTTAAGAACCCTTCGTGAGCTTTTAATTCTGGGTATTTTTCTACACTAACTAATAAACGAGAAAGTGCTGAATTTAAACCTTGTTGAGCTTGTTGGAACTGAGCCATTTGTTCTTCAGTCGCATTTGTTGGGTCAATTTTAGTCTGAGTTGCCTTTGCTCGAGCCTCAATCACATTAGTGAGCGTTTCCTTCTCAAAGTTAGCCTGCCCTTTTACCGTATTCACTAAATTTGGGATTAAATCCGCTCGGCGTTGATAAGCCGATTCTACATTTGCCCAAACAGAATTTATATCTTCTTCTGCCTTTACCAAGCTGTTGTAACTACTACTTAATGTCATCGCTCCAAATAATGCCACAACCGCAAGGACGATAATCACAATCCATTTTTTCATAAATGTAAACCTCTAATGTTAAAATTTCTATGCTAAGGTCTATTGACCTTTTGTTTATTAGTTCAGTGAAACCTTACAAGTTCACTTCTCTTTCTTTTTGCCCTGATTTGCTAAATAAAGTCGTTTTCAAGACACCTAATAGCTCTTGTCTGACAACAGAAAGTGTTGGTCGTTCCCCTTTTTGAAAAACAATTGGGCGACAAAATTCCATTGCTTTGATACCTAAACGAGCCGTTAATAAGCCTACGCCTATCCCTTGAGCTACTCGCATTGACAGTTTAGCGGTAAGATTTTGCGAGAAAAATTCACTGCCCACATCAGTAACAATCTCCGTTGCTCCAGCAAATACCATATTCGTTAAGACCATCTTAAATAATTTTAAACGACTGATATAGCCTAATTCCATTCCGTAAGCTTTCGTGATTTTATTAACAAGAGCAATATTTCGCCAAGCCACCATCAATACATCGGCAATAGCCAACGGGCTAATGGCAACAATCAGTGCATTTTCAGTTGCACTTTTGCTAATCAATTTTTTTACTTGATTATCAATTGGGCTTAACACTGTTTGGCTGAAAAGATAAAATACTTCTTTACTATTGTAAGCATCATCAAGCTGTGATTGCCAACGTTGTTGTGCTTGTTGGATCATTGGTGTTTGAGATAAATTGCCAAGCGTGGATTTGCAAAATTCAGTGGCTTTTTCACCGCTTGTTGCAGAATGATCATCTAGTAATTGTTGGCTTACTTGCTGTTGATAATGATGTTTACGCAACCACAACAATTTACGCCATTCACTCATAATCGCACCAATGCCAGCTAAGCTAATCGCAAAAAATGCAATAGCAAAAACTAAATAGATCCATTGATTTTGCTTCCACGAATCAATCACCAATTGAACCGATTGGGCTATAACTGCCACACCTAAAAGAACCAATGCACCTAAAAACAAACGAATCCAAAAACGAGACGGTTTAACCGTTTCTTCAAAGGCTAATTTAGGTTCAATTTCTTCAGTGATATCGAGTTGAATATCGTCCGTATGAGAAAATTCTTGCTTGGGTTGATGTTGAGCAACTTTTGGCTCTTCTTCATTAAAAATACGTTTTTCCATTCTGATTTACCGCCTGAATAATATGTTGTTTTAAACCATCATAGCCATGTTCTTTTTTGAGAATATCAAATAATTGCTCTGCTTCTGGGTACTCTTTATCAAGATAACGTAGCCATTGTTTAATCCGAGCAACGTGATAGAACCCCGTATCTTGCTTATTTTCCATATTGACATATTGGAAAAGTAGCTCTAATACGTTATCCCACCTCATTTTAACCTGATTAAATTTGATGACTCGACTCAGATTTGGCACATTTAATGCTCCACGCCCAATCATTAGCGATTGACAAGCGGTGACTTCTTGGCATTTCTTTGCAGATGCAAAATCCCAAATTTCACCATTTGCAATCACAGGAATAGTAAGCCGTTTCGCGATATCTCCAATAGCTTGCCAATTTATACGTTCTGCACGATATCCGTCCATTTTAGTTCGACCGTGTACCGTAATTTCTGTTGCACCGCCTTGTTGCACCGCATCGGCAATTTCAAAACAAGTGTTGCTATTATCCCAACCTAATCGGACTTTGACCGATACGGGTTGATCGGTTGGTACAGCCTCTCGCATTGCTTTTGTTGCTTGGTAGATCAATTCGGGTTGTTTGAGTAATGATGCTCCACCATTACTGCCATTCACTGTTTTTGATGGACAACCACAATTCAGATCCACGCCGTGCGATCCTAATTCCACTGCTAACGCTGCATTTTCAGCCAACCATTGCGGGTGTTGCCCTAAAATCTGCACCCGAACAGGTGTACCAGACGGCGTAAAACCATTATTATGTAATTCTGGGCACAAACGATAAAAAGCCTTTTTCGGTAATTTTTGATCCACGACACGAACAAATTCAGAAATGCAGAGATCATAATCATTTACTGCAGTCAGTAATTGACGAACAAAAGGATCTAACACCCCTTGCATTGGAGCCAAAATCAGTCTTGGTACTATTTGCAAATCTTTCACAAAATCTTACCGCTTAGTAGGAACTACGTAGTCGTAAATCTGGACGAGCAACTAAGTAAATCAACAAAGCAGTCAATGCGCCTAAAGTATCGGCTAGCATATCCTTTTGAGCATCCCAAATATCTCCTTGTGAACCAAGAAATTCAATCCCTGCATTGCCCCCTTCGATCACCGCATATTGCCATTCAATAATTTCATAGCTCGCAGCCACTGACATAATAAAAAATAGCGAAAAGAAAAAGGCAACACCTAATCCGCATTTACGTTTACGTAATAACCATTCTGCCATTGGGAAACTATAAAAACCGATAATATAGTGCGCGACTCGATCAAAATGGTTGCGTTCTTCACCTAAAAAAGGGGAAAGATATTGATTAGCCCATTCAAATGGAACATTTGCAAAAGTATATTTTGCACCAACCAAGTGCATTATCATCCATAAAGACATTAAGAAATAAGCAAGTCCACTAAATTGAAAGAGTGGATAGGTTACAATCAATAATCCAAAGATAATAAAAATAGGCATAACTTCCGCATACCATACTGCTCTATCGGTAGGTGCTAATCCTGACCAAATAGAGAGCGCAATAATAACAATTGCAAGAAATAACGGAACAATATGAGAACGCGTTTGCATTATTTCCATCCTTTTGTCTTGCAGATAAGATCGTAAGCCGCCTGAATTTGTTGTGCTTTTTCTTTTGCCACTTCCATCATTTCTGGAGGAAGACCTTTAGCAACTAATTTATCTGGATGATGTTCATTCATCAATTTACGATAAGCTCTCTTCACTGTATTTTGTTCATCTGATGCAGCTACACCTAATACTTTATAAGCATCTTCTAAAGTTGGTCCATTGCTACTCTGTGATTGCTGATAATGACCTTGTTGATAGGCTCTTTGTTGATAATAACCTGAACGGAATTGCTGTGCAGCAGCCACCATTGCGAGCATTTGCTCAAATTGAATACGTGACATTCCTAAAATTTCAGCAATAGTAAATAAAATTTTCTGCTCTTTTTGATCTAAAGAACCATCTTGTAAGGCTGCTTGCATCTGAACTTCAACAAAAAAACGCAATAAATCATTACGTTGTCCGCAAGCCTCCCTAAATTCTTGAATGACCTTACGCAAAGGAAACTCAGTATCTTTGCCTAATGTGAAGGCTTTCTGAGCTAATTGCTGTTGATTGGCATCTAATTTCATTGATGCCATTAAATTGCGAGCTAACTGAATATCATCTTCAGTTACTCTTCCTTTTGCCTTAGAGATATGTCCTAAAACAGCAAAAGTAGTTTGCATAAATAAAGATTGACGTGTCAGCCCTTTCCCAAAAATGCTTGATGAAACAGAACCTAACTCATAGAGTTTTTTATCTCCCCAATGCCCAATAATAAGCCCTAATAGCCCACCAAAGAATCCACCGAAAAATTTATATCCTAAAATAAAACCTAATATTTTTCCTACAAATTGCATTTTATCTCCCAACTACAAGTAATAGTGTTGGCTATTTTAACGGAAAAAACTTAAAAAATACTTAAAAAATAAAGCCCCGAAAAATCGGGGCTTTAGTGCTAACAATTAAAGTAAAAATTAGTACTCTAACACTGCACGACGGTTTTTCTGATAGTCAGCTTCAGAGTGACCTAATACTGCTGGTTTCTCTTCACCGTAAGAAACTGTTGCTACATTAGAAGCACCTTTAGATGCTAAGTAGTTTTGTACTGCATCTGCACGACGTTGACCTAATGCGATGTTGTACTCTGGTGTACCACGTTCATCAGCATGACCCGCAACAGTTACTTTACCTTGTGAAGATGTTAAGTATGCTGCATGAGCATCTAATAACTGTTGATATTCGCCTTCAACAGTATAACGGTCAAAACCGAAATACACAGTGTTATAACGAGTTTGTAAATCTTGTACTGATAAGCCACCAAATGTTTGGCCATTTACACCTGCGTTCGCACTTGCTGCTTTGTCATCTGAGCTGCTACAAGCCGCTAAAACGAAAGCTGGTGCCGCAATCATTAATACTTTAGCTAGTTTTTTCATTTTTTTCTCCAAAAGAATTATTGTTTTGTCAAATACGGTGACCAAGCAGGGAACTTATATTGTCCACCTGCTCCTGGCAAGTTAGCTTTAAAACGGCCATCTGCGGACACCAATTGTAGCACTTTGCTCACACCTTTGGTAGAGCTATAAATAACCATTGTTCCATTTGGTGAAATACTTGGACTTTCGTCTAAAAACGTAGAACTCAATACTTCTGTGCTACCTGAAGTCAAATCCCGTTTTACTATTTTATCACTCGAAACCATGATTAAATTCTTGCCATCTGCTGAAATTTTACCACTACCGCTGCCACCAATCAAGCTAGCACCACCACCAGATGCACTCATTTGATAAACCTGTGGAGAACCACTTCTATCAGAAGTAAATAAAATTGAACCGCCATCAGGAGACCAGCTAGGCTCAGTGTTATTACCTGCTCCGCTTGTTAATTGCTTTGGTGAACCACCACTTGCGCTAGTAACATAAATATTTAGTTGTCCATCTTGGTTGGACGCAAAAGCGACTCTTGAACCATCTGGTGAAAATGCTGGCGCACCATTATGCCCTTTCAGTGATCCGACCACTTTACGTCCACCCGAACGTAAATCGTGAACAACTACTTGTGATTTTTTATTTTCAAAAGTTACATAAGCTAATTTTGAACCTTCTGGCGACCACTCAGGCGACATCAAAGGCTCTTTACTACTTACAACCGTAAAAGCATTAAATCCGTCATAATCTGAAACACGTAATTCATACGAAGATACTCCACGCTGAACAACATAAGCAATTTTTGTTCTAAATGCACCACGAATTTGAGTTAATTTCTCAAAAACCTGATCACTTACAGTGTGAGCACCTAAACGAATTTGTGCCGCAGGTACATTAAAGGAACCTTGTGCAATCACATTTCCTGCAGCACCTGAAGTACCTAATACATCTATTAATTGATAAGCAACATTATAGCCACCGCCAGATGCAGACACCTGACCAACAACAACATTATCAGCCCCTAAAACTGACCATTGGTCAGGCACAATTTCAGTAGCAGATCCTGGTTGAGATGGTAGCCTTTCTCTCGGAATTGGAGAAAATTTACCACTATTGCGTAAATCATCAGAAATAATTTGAGCAACATCTGCTGGCACCGCACCATTTGCTTTAAATGGTACGACAATAATCGGCTGTGCTGTACTTACACCTTGGTCAATAGAAATTCTGACATCAGATTCTGCTTTTAACAAACCTGATACTAATAAACCCATTGCCATTATTGTACTCGTAAAACGAGAAACTAATTTCATTTTGAACCTCTCGGGTTAGATTGTTATTTAACTTTTAAACTAAAATCAAGCGTTGGTGATTTATATTGCTGATAAACTTGATCAGATGGTGCAGGTGGTACTTTTCTTGTTGCGACAATTGCACTTACGGCAGCATCACATACAGCTTTATCGCCTCCTACAACCTGATAATTTCTGATAGTACCATCTCGCTCTAAGAAAATTTTCACATCACATTGTTTTCCAGCAAAACTTGGATCAACGCGATAACGTGATTCAATCAATTTCTTAATTCTTTGCCCGTAGGCACTACCATCAACATTCGCTCCTTGACCTAAACCACTCGTTCCACCACTACCTTGGCTTCCAGAGCTATTTTTATTCCCGCCTTTACTTGTACCACCACCAATATCACCATTATTTAAGAAATCATCTAGGGCTTTATTATTTTTGGCTTTTTCGGCCTTTGCGGCAGCTTCGGCTTTCGCTTTAGCCTCTTTTTCTGCTTTGGCTTTAGCTTCTTTTTCTGCCTTAGCTTTAGCTTCTTTCTCAGCTTTTTCTTTCGCCTCTTTTTCTGCTTTCGCTTTAGCATCTCTTTCAGCTTTTTCTTTTGCCTCTTTTTCTGCTTTCGCTTTAGCATCTCTTTCAGCTTTTTCTTTTGCCTCTTTTTCTGCTTTAGCTTTAGCCTCTCTCTCAACTTTTTCTTTTGCTTCTTTTTCTGCTTTAGCTTTAGCCTCTGCTTTCTTCTGTTCTTCTAATACTTTCTGTTTTTCAGCTTCTTTAGCTTTTCTATCTTCTTCAGCTTGCTTAGCCGCTGCTTCCAGTTTTTTAGCTTCTGCTTCAGCTTTTAGTCTAGCTGCTTCAGCTACTTTTTTACGAGTAGCCTCTTCTTCCTGAAGTTTTCTTTGTTGTTCTTGTTTGACTAACTCTTGCTGACGCTGTTGCTCTTGACGTTTTTGTTCTTCCTGAAGTTTTTGCTCTTGTTGCTTTTTAATTTCTTCCTGTTTCTTTTGTAAAGCGATTGCTTGCTCTTTTCTCTTCTCTTCTGCAACTTCCTCAGGAGTAGGTTGTACATCTTCAACAGACTCTTGAACTTCTTCCTTCGGTTCTTCTTTTGGTTCGACTTTAGGACGATTACCTTGTTTATTTTCCTTTATTCGCCCATATTCTGCCGCAACCTGCCCAGTATCTACCATCACAGCGTCAAAAGACTCAGAATCGCCCCCACTACCGCCAGCAGCAGGTTCAATCATTTTGGTAAATAATGAGCCTAACAATAACAATCCTATCAATACAAGATGTAGTAGGATTGAAATAATTACGGCTAACTCTAGTCTATCGTTTCTAGATTTCACACATTATCCTTGCTGATTATTTACCTTCGGTCATTAATCCTACGGACTTAATGCCTGCATCTTTCAATAATGAAATGCCTTTCATTACTTCTTCATAAGGAACATCTTTTCCCCCTGCTACCAAAAATAACGTGTTGTTATCTTTTTGGAATGCCTCTCCTGCATAAGCAATAATATCTTGCTCAGTCAGATTTTCTTGTCCGTTAGCCTGAATATAGTTCCCTTCAATTTTTAACTTATACAGTGCCACACCAGCAATTTCTAAAATCACTGGAGTTTTATCTTCATTAGAGACTGATTGGCTATGACGATCTTCTGGTAAATCAACTTCCACACTCTGACTAATTATTGGTGCTGTTGCCATAAAAATAAGCAACAATACTAATAATACATCTAGAAAGGGAACAATGTTAATTTCCGATTTAATGCCATTACGTTTACCACGACGATAAGACATATATCCTCTTTAATTCTTTATATCAAAATACTTTCCGAACACTCTAAGCGGTCAGTTTTATACTAAAACTTGCAATTTATTTTTTAGCAAATGCTTGACGGTGTAAGATAGTTGTGAATTCATCAATGAAATTCACATAATTCTGCTCAAGTTTTGAAACTTGTAAGCTTAATCTGTTATACGCCATTACCGCAGGGATTGCTGCAAATAGACCAATCGCCGTAGCAATTAACGCTTCTGCAATACCTGGGGCAACCGATTGTAATGTAGCCTGTTTCACCGCACTTAATCCCATAAATGAGTGCATAATCCCCCAAACAGTACCAAATAAACCGATATATGGACTAATTGAACCGACTGTACCTAAAAACGGAATGTAATTTTCAACTTCTTCCAACTCACGATTTAATGCTAAGTTCATCGCTCGGCTTGACCCTTGAATAGTCGATTCTGGAGCATCAGGATTAGCCTGTTGTAAACGGTTAAATTCTTTAAAACCAACATAAAAAATTTGTTCTGCACCGCTTAAACCATCACGGCGATGTTCTAAACCTTCGTGTAAACGATGAAGATCTTCACCAGACCAAAAACGATCTTCAAATGCTAAAGAATCTTTTTTTGCTCTCGCAAGTACTTTGCTACGCTGAATAATCACAGCCCAAGATAAAATAGAAAAAGCAATTAGGATAAACATTACTACTTTTACCACAATACTTGCTTCTAAAAATAATGAAACTAAATTAAATTCAGTTGCCATTTAATCAAACTCCGAATTTGTAAAACTTTTAACTTATCAAACCGCTTGTTGCATTGCTTGATAAATTTCCTGAGGAACTGCGATAGGCTTCATTCTATTTAAGTCCACGCAAGCAACTAACACTCTCGCTTCACTTAAACAAAGGTTATCTTTCAACAGTTTTTGTTGAAATAAAATTGACGCCTTTTTGATGTCAATAATCGTTGTTTCAACATTAAGTAAATCGTCTAAACGAGCTGGTACTTTATAATCAATCTCAATTTTCTTAACTACAAAGGCAATTCTATCTCTCAATAAATTTTCTTGTGAAAAAGATAAAGAGCGTAAAAATTCGGTTCTAGCTCGTTCAAAAAAATTTAAATACTGAGCGTGATAAACGACACCACCAGCATCAGTATTTTCATAATATATTCGAATAGGAAAATTCATTGAGCAATCCTATTGTGCAAATGAAAAACGCCCAAAAACTAGGCGCAAATTTTTGCTTATTTTAGAGAGAGAAAATTTGTTGTGCAAGCTCTTTCCACTTTCGATGAGTAAAAATGTTAGAGCTTGAGTGAAATAGCCTTTTTAGTTTAAAGCAATGTAAAGAAGTGATGGTAAAACAATCAAATAGCCAATAATGGGTAGGAAAATAGCTTTAAAAAAGCTGGATTTGATCTCAAACCCAATTCCGTGGATCCATAAAATAGCCATTCCATAAAATACAAGAACCGCCAAATAAGGAATACGCCCCCCAAAATACATCGCAAACGTATTTGCATTTAATAAAATTGATGCAAACATTGCTGTTGCTAGGATAAAAGAAAGGGCTTTTAGCCAGCCCTTTCTTGTAATGTCATAGAATAAATCAATCATTATTCGTCAAATTTACCTGTCTTTTCAATGCTAATCGTAACCACTGTCGCAAATAGAATAGCAAGTAAAACACCTAATACCCAAGTTACATAAAACATATTTGGTTCTCCTTAGTATAAACTTGCACTATTTTTCTCAATGAATTTAACATCAAGACGTCCGTACATTTTAATGTAGCTCCAGATTGTGTAAGCTAAAACAATCGGAACGAAAATACACGCAACGATAAACATAATATTTAATGTATTATGGCTCGCTGTTGCATCCCACATTGTTAAACTCATTTCTGGGTGAGAAATTGATGGCATAACAAATGGGAACATTGAAACGCCCGCAGTTAAGATAATTCCAGCTAACATAATTGATGATGCAAAGAATGCTAAACCAGAATTATTTGCTTTAGAAGCAACAACTGTTAGTAATGCACCCACTACACCCAACGCAGGAATTACCCAAAGTACTGGCATTTCTGCATAATTTCGGAACCAAGCACCCGCTTCCACTGCAACTGATTTAGTTGTAAATACAGACTGAGCGGTATGATCTAAAGTACTTGTTACAACAAAACCATCTTTGAAATAAATCCATACACCAGCCAGAATGAATGCACCTAAAGTAGCTAATGCTGTTACTTGAGCTATCGTTCTTACTCGATTGCGTAATTCACCTGTGGTCTTCATTTGTAACCAAGTTGCACCTTGTGTAGTAAGCATCATTAAACTTACAACACCACATAACAATGCAAATGGATTTAATAAACCAAAGAATGAACCCGTATATTTCACTTGATTTAACTCGTTAAATTCAAATGGAACGCCTTGTAATAAGTTACCGAATGCTACACCAAAGATAAGTGATGGAACGAATCCGCCAACAAATAATCCCCAGTCCCAAGCATTACGCCATTTAGCATCATCAATTTTTGCACGATATTCAAAACCTACTGGTCTGAAGAATAATGCGGCTAACACAAGGATCATTGCTAAGTAGAACCCTGAGAATGATGTTGCATAAACAGTTGGCCATGCAGCGAAGATCGCACCACCCGCTGTTAATAACCAAACTTGGTTACCATCCCAGTGTGGAGCAATTGAATTGATCATTACTCGGCGTTCTACATTACTTTTTCCAGCAACAGGTAATAAGGTTAATACCCCCATATCGAAGCCATCAGTAATCGCAAAACCAATCAACAGAACACCGATTAAAATCCACCAAATAAATCGTAGAACTTCATAATCTAACATATCTTAATCTCCTACTTGTTAGTAGATTGTTCGAAATAATAACGACCTGTCTTTAATGAACTTGGTCCCAAACGACCATATTTGAACATTAAATACATCTCTACTACAAGGAATAGTGAGTATAAACCACAGATTAAACCGATTGAGATCCATAAATCTGTCGTAGTTAATGCTGAATTCGCAACACCTGTTGGTAATACTTCGTAAATTGCCCAAGGCTGACGACCATATTCAGCTAAAAACCAACCACTCTCAATTGCAATCCATGGTAATGGTAATCCCCATAATAATGCTTTAAGTAAGATTGGTTTTGTTCCTACCGTGCCACGAACGTTCTGTACGAATGCTGCAATAATAAGAAGTAGCATTAAACCACCAGCAGCCATCATAATACGGAAAGACCAGAATGTTGGACCAACATTAGGAATTGTATCTGCAGCAGCTTGCTTGATTTGTTCTTCAGTTGCATCAACCACTTTATCAGTATAAGGTTTTAATAATAAACCAAAGCCTAAATCAGGTTGAACAGCTTTAAACGCTTCTTTTTCTTCTGCTGTATAGTTACCTGAACGCAATTTTTCTAATAACGCATAAGCAACCATACCATTACGAACACGCTGTTCATTACGAGCTTTTAAATCTTTTAAACCTGTAATTTCAGTGTCTAAAGAACGAGTTGCAATAATACCTGCTGCATAAGGGATAGAAAGTGAAAATTCATTTTTCATCTCCGCAGTATTTGGTAATACAACCACATTCCAAGGTGCTGGTGCTGGGTGAGTTTCAAATTCACCTTCCATCGCAGCTAATTTTACTGGTTGTGCTTTACCAATTTCATAGCCAGATTCATCCCCCATTACTAACACTGCAACGATAGAAATTAAACCAAAACTAGCTCCCACAGAGAATGAACGGCGTGCAAAACCTAAATCACGACCTTTTAAAATATAGTAAGCACTAATGCCTAATACAAAAATAGCACCGCACACATAACCAGCTGAAACGGTATGTAAGAACTTAGATTGAGTTACTGGGTTAAGTAATAACTCAGAGAAACTTACCATCTCCATACGCATTGTTTCAAAGTTAAATTCTGAACCTACTGGGTTTTGCATCCAACCGTTTGCAACTAAAATCCACAATGCAGAGAAGTTAGAACCAAATGCAACAGCATAAGTTGCGATTAAATGTTTACCTTTAGATAAACGATCCCAACCAAAAAAGAAAAGACCAATAAATGTAGATTCCAAGAAGAATGCCATTAAGCCTTCAATAGCTAATGGAGCACCAAAAATATCACCTACATAGTGAGAATAGTATGACCAGTTAGTACCAAATTGGAATTCCATTGTGATACCAGTTGTTACCCCTAGAGCAAAGTTAATACCAAATAATTTACCCCAGAATTTTGTCATATCTTTATACACTTCTTTGCCCGTGGTAACATAAAGTGTTTCCATCACAACAAGTACGAAAGAAAGCCCCAACGTTAAAGGTACAAATAAGAAGTGATAGAGAGCAGTTAAAGCAAACTGCAATCGTGAGAGTTCAACAACGTCTAACATCTCAAACCTCTTTGTCTATATGAATCTGAATTATTGACTACAAAATACAAGTAATCACCCATAAAAATTGACCTGAATAAAAAACAGCTTAAAACCTATTTTTATCTAGATTGTCAGCGCTACATTCTACTCGTAAACATTGGAATTAAAAATAGCAAAACCATTACATAATTCACATTTTTGGCTTAAAATTTAACTTTTATTAACCTTTATTTAATCTTTATTGATATAAATCAATCTACGAATTTCCCGTTAAAAGTCATTAGATATAGCAAAAAATTTTACAAGAAATAAAAATAAATATGTGACTAAAATGATTTTCTTTGATAGGATTCAGAAATCGTTATCTTTAGGTATTTTGTATGAAAAAAATATTAATTTTACTAAGTACAGTTATTCTCTCAGGAACAACCTTAGCATCTGAAGTAAAAACATCTTCTTTATCAATGGCAAAAGTATCATCTAGTAATAAACTAGCTCAACAATGCCAAAAGTTATTTAATGAAGGTGATAAGTTAATTGCTGAAGCCGCTAAACAACCTGGTACGCACACAGCCCAAGTAAAAAAATTACAAGAGAAACTTTCTTCCTCTAAACAACAAATTGTTAAAATGGATATTCCCACTCAACAAAAAAGTTGTGATAAAGGGTTAATTGCTCTCAATTCAATTAAACAACGTTATTGATATGTCTAGTATTAGCTAAAAGAGCCAGTAATTCGATTACTGGCTCTTTCTATTTATATCGGTAACATCAGCGTAACTTACTTATCGCAAAACTGATCAAGAAACAGCACGCTTGTATCAAAATAATAGCCGGACCCGTCGCAACATTAAAATGGAAACTTAGGAAAACGCCCCAAAAGGCACTCATCAAGGATGTTGCTATGGCAATAAGTAACATACGATCAAAACGCTTTGCTAAGGTATATCCTGTAATCCCTGGAGTAATTAACATCGCAACAACTAGAATAACCCCAACCACTTGCATCGCACTGATGATAACTAATGCAAGTAGGACCAATAAACCATAGTGTAACACTTTGTTATTTAGTCCAACTGTTCTTGCGTGACTAGGATCAAAGCAATAAAGCAGTAGATCTTTGCGTTTTATTAAAATAACAAGTAATACTGTTAATGCAATCCACAACGATTGACGAAATTCTTCTGCTGTTATACCAAGTAAATCGCCAAACAAAATATGCATTAAATGCTGATCACTCTGTACTTTGGCAAACAACACCAATCCAAAGGCAAACATTCCTGAGAAAACAATTCCCATTACGGTATCTTCTTTAATTCGACTGTTGTCTTTCAGATAACCGACAGCAACAGCACAGAAAATACCCGAGACAAAAGCGCCAATTGCTAATGGAATAGCAAGTAAGTAAGCAATTACAATCCCTGGTAGTACGGCGTGAGAAATTGCATCACCCATCAATGACCACCCCTTCAAGACTAAATAGCAGGACAAAGTGGCACAAACAACACCAACAACCATAGCAACAATCAATGCTTGTTGCATAAAGGGATATGAAAGTGGTTCAGCAAACCAATTTATAATGGCATCAAACATTATTACTTTCTCCGTAAGCGGTCACTTTTTGCGATTTTTTTGCAAATTTACGGGGTAATAATCCATATTTAGGTGCGAAGAAAAAGGCGATTAGAAAAATCAAAGTTTGTAGTGAAACAATGAATCCACCCGTTGCACCATCTGCAAAATAACTTAAATAAGCTCCAACGGAACCAGTTACGCCACCAAGAATAATTGAGATAATCAGTAATTTTCCAAATCTATCCGTCAGTAAGTAAGCAGTCGCCCCGGGTGTAACCACCATCGCAATGACTAAAATTGCACCCACACTTTGTAAAGCAGTTACAATACAAGCGCTGAGCAGAGAGAAAAATAGAATTTTAAGTCGAATAGGTGAAATACCGACAGCTTTTGCTTGCACTTCATCAAAAAAGACAAGTAATAAATCTTTCCAATAAATAATCAGAAAAAAGAGTGAAACCCCAAGAATGATAGCAACCTGTAACATATCCTCATCGGCAATACCTAAAATATTACCAAGAATAATAGACTGCACATTTACTGATGTTGGATTGATAGAAATAATCAGTAATCCAAAAGCAAAAAAAGTACTGAAAATAAAACCAATAATGGCATCTTCTTTTAATTTGGTAACCGATTTAATCGCTAAAATAGCAATAGTTGCAATAAAGCCTGAAAAAAACGCCCCTATCGCATAAGGTAATGAAAATGCGTATGCCAAAGCAACACCCGGAACGACAGCGTGAGAAAGTGCATCACCAATTAACGACCAGCCTTTTAACATTAAATAAGCTGAAAGAAAAGCACAGACTGCTCCTATCGCACCGCTTGCCACTATGGCTTTAAACATATAATCATAAGAGAAAGGTTCAAGTAACCATTCAAACATTACAATTCCTTGCGTTGTTCTGATTCATCCGCAAGAAAATGTTGATAACGCAATACTCCGCCGAACACACGCTCTAAATTTTCAGAGGTGAAAGTAGTTTCAATCGCACCTGCTGCGAGAACGGTTCGGTTAATCATTACTGCTTGGTCACAAAAACTGGGAACAGAACTTAGATTATGTGTGGAAACAAGAATAAGATGTCCTTCATCCCGCAATTGTTTCAATAGATCCATAATTGCGTTTTCAGTGGTTACATCCACTCCTGTAAAGGGTTCATCTAACAAAATAATTTGGCTTTCTTGTGCTAAGGCTCGGGCAAGAAAGACACGCTTTTTTTGCCCACCAGAAAGCTCACCAATTTGGCGATCACGCAAGTGAGCAATATTGACTCGCTCCATTGCATCAAGCACTTTCTGCTTGTCTAACGCTGTTGGCAAGCGTAAGAAGTTCATATAACCATAGCGTCCCATCATTACCACGTCATAAACAGACACTGGAAACTGCCAATCCACTTCTTCACTTTGCGGTACATAGGCAACCAAATTTTGCTTTAATGCCTGATCAACAGGCATACCGCAAATATTGATTTTTCCTTCGGGACTTACTAGCCCCATAATGCTTTTGAATAGAGTGGATTTTCCACTACCATTGACCCCTAGTAATGCACAAATTGTGCCACCAGTTAGGTCAAAGGTAATATCGTGGATGGCAGTATGCCCATTGTTATAACGTACAGTAACATCTTTCACAGAAAGCGAACTTACGTGATATCTCATTAGTTACAACCTATTTTTCGAAACCTTTTACAATGGTAATTACAGTAACATTAAGCAGATCGATATAAGTTGGCACTGCACCTTCTTTAGTAGATAGAGAATCTACATAAAGCACGCCACCGTATTTTGCTTTTGTTTCTTTTGCAACTTGTTTTGCAGGTTTATCAGAAATTGTACTTTCGCTAAATACGACAGGAATTTTATGCTCACGTACTTTCTTGATAACATTTTTGATTTGTTGCGGAGTGCCTTGAGCATCTGCATTGATCGGCCATAAGTAGAGTTCTTTAAAGCCATAATCTTGTGCTAAATAGCTAAATGCACCTTCGCTAGTTACTAACCAACGTTGTGCTTCAGGCACATTATTTAGTCTTGCACGAAGTGGCTCATCTAACGCAGTAATTTTTGCTGCATAAGCTTTTGCATTGTTATTATAGGCTTCTGCATTCTCTGGGTCATACTTCACCAATGCTTGACGAATGTTTTCAATATAAATTAAGGCATTTTTGGTAGACATCCAAGCGTGTGGATTTGGCATATCTTTATATGGGCCTTCATAAATTGAAATTGGGGTAATACCTTCTGTTACTACTACCGCTGGTTTATCTTTCACTTGAGTGAAGAAACGCTCAAACCAACGTTCTAAATTCATTCCATTCCAAAGCACTAAATCAGCAGATTGTGCTTTTACAACATCTTGCGGGGTCGGTTGATAATCGTGGATTTCAGCACCTGGTTTAGTGATAGATTCTACCACTGCTTTATCACCCGCTACGTTTTGAGCGATGTCTTGAATAACAGTAAAGGTTGTGACAACTTTAAATTGTTTTGCTGACAATGGTGTAGCAGCAAGTAAAATTGTACCTAAGAGCGCGACTATTTTTTTCATTTTAATCTCCTTAAAAAAGTTATGGCCTTACGCACTTTCTATTATATACTTTCTCGGAAATTAAGCAAATGAAAATGATTTGCAAATTTTAGATTTACAATTTTACAAATCCTCTTTACGAAAATGTCGCTGGCTTTTTGTTTCCTCACGACTTTCAATTAAACGATGATAGTTTTCAAAACGAACAGAATCAATCTTACCCAATTCAACCGCTTCTCGCACTGCACAACCTGGATCATCTTTATGCTTACAATCTCTGAATTTACAAGTTCCCAATACAGATTGAAACTCACGATAGCCTTGGGTAATTTGTTCAGGCTCTAAATGCCATAATCCGAATTCACGAATCCCTGGCGAATCAATTAAATTCCCACCTTGTTGTAGATGATATAAACGAGATGCAGTTGTAGTATGTTGTCCTAGCCCTGAAATATCACTAACCTCCCCCGTTTGAGCGTTCACCTCAGGTAATAAACGGTTGATTAAGCTCGACTTTCCAACGCCTGATTGCCCAACAAAAATAGAAGTACCTTGTGCTAAATAAGCATCTAATGTTGCCATATTTTCACCACTATCTGCCGATAAACAGAGCGTTTGATATCCAATTTTTTGATAAATTGCCAACTGTTTTTCGACTTCTTGACGAGCTTGAGCATCAAGCAGATCAATTTTATTTAACACAATCAAAGCAGGAATATTCGCATTTTCACAAATGACCAAGTAACGATCAATAATATTCAACGACAGCTGGGGTAATACCGCGGACACAATAATAATTTGATCAATATTTGCCGCCATTACCTTGATACCATCATAATAATCAGGGCGACTTAATTCATTTTTGCGTGGATAAATCGCTTCAATAACACCACTTATCCCTTGTAATTGCTCATTTCCTAACCGCCAAGAAACCACATCTCCCACAACAACATTCTTTAGTGTACGGCGTAAATTACAACGAAAAATCTCACCGCTTTCCGTTTCCACATCAGCGTGTTTGGCGTGGCGAGTAACGACAATACCTTGCTGAATATCGCCAAGCATTTCATCTTGCCACTCAAATTCTTTTTTACTGATTTTTTTATGATGATTAGATTGAATACGGCGTTGTTGATTTTGGGTTAATCGGCGTTTACTCAAAGGAAATACTCTCTTACAAGGCAATAACTAAAGCAAGAAGGATACTATAAAACAGCAAAAAGCGGTGAGATTCTTAAAGAAATTTGTAAATTAAAAGGTTTTATATAAGATGGTGGTAAAAAATCTGCCAAACTCACCGCTTAAGCGACAATTTAAAGTAAAGCGCAAGAAAAGAACTAAAGCGCCAAAATAAACCCACCCTTACTAGATTGTCTGTAAAAGTGGGGTTATCCATAGTCTGAAATCACGACTTGTTAAGCAGCATTTTTATTTCAGTCTAATCAATGAATGGATCTTTATTTGTTTCTCTTTTGGCAAATTGTATCAAGTAACTGTTGTACCTTTTCATCAGCAAAGATAGCTTGTGTGGTTTGAGATAGCTTTCTACGCCAGTTTGGATATTCGGTACTTGTGCCGGGAATATTAACAGGCTCTAACATATTCAGCCAATCTTCAGGCTGTGTTCCAAATAGCACGCTATTCGTATCAGCTACATAGCTTTGTAGCTGATGATTGAACACTTGGGTTATACCTGCACTATCAGGCTCTAAAATTTGAACACTTTCCACCGCTCTACGAATCGCTTCTTTATTAGAATGACGAGTATCGCGTAAGATATGCAACACTTCTTCGTTTGGGTAAACACCATATTTTTGCCCAAGTTCAAAGTCATAGCCTTTCCAGTAGCCTTGTACCGTTGGTAAATCGTGGGTACTAAGTGTCGTCATTGCTTGATAAGGGTAGTTTTCTAGTGGCTTGCTACCTTGGTTATCATATTCAAAGTAGAAGATGTTGTACGCCAAAATACCTTTATCCTCTAGAGCTTCTAACATTCCTTCTGGTACAGTACCTAAGGCTTCAGCAATAATTAAACATTGATGGCGTTGGCTTTCAAGGGCTAAAATAGAAAGCAGATCTTCTAAAGGATATTTCACATAGGCCCCGTTCTTAGCACTATCGCCTTTTGACACCCACCATAAACGAGCAAAGCCAAGAATATGGTCAATCCGTAATGCCCCACAGTCTTTCATATTGGCTCGCAATAGATCGATAAAGGGTTGATAGCCACGTTCTTGCAATACTTCTGGGTGCATAGGCGATAAGCCCCAGTTTTGTCCTTGTGGAGCCATAATATCAGGCGGAGCCCCCACAGATGCACCTAACACATAAAGATCTTTATCCGCCCAGGTTTCTGCACCATTATCGGCTACGCCAACAGCAAGATCTCGATAAAAACCGATTGGCATTCCTAATTGTTTTGCAAGTTGGTTACAGGCTTGTAACTGTTGCTGTGCGATAAATTGTAACCACATATAGAACCGTACTAGATCGCTTTGCTCTACTTGGAATTGCTGTACGGAAGCGGTGTGATAGCTTTGATATTTTACATCCCAACTACTCCAGCCCCACTGCTCACTAAATTGTGAGGAAAGCCATTGATGTAATGCATCAAATGTTCCTTGCACTTTTAATGGCTCGCCATTTTCGGCAATAAATTGTTCAAATTGGGATTGATCTTGTTGGCAAAAATGGCGATAAGCTAAGCGTAACCCTTCTAATTTCAGCCAAGTTACTTGTGAATAATCCACATATTCTTTTTGACGAGCTTCATTTAATTGGCGTTGGATCTCATTAGAATAGAACCACGCTTGAGCTTCTTGGCTCTGTTGAAATGCCTCAATCGCACCAACGTTAATATAAAGAATATTTTGCCATAAGCGAGAAGACGGACTATACGGGCTTGCCCCTTCAGGATTAGCAGGGAAAAGTGAGTGAATAGGGTTTAAACCAACAAAATGTCCGCCTTTTTCCGCTAATCGCGTTAGAAATTCAGCTAAATCGCCGAAATCACCTATTCCCCAGTTTTGTTCGGAACGGAGCGTATAAAGCTGTAAAATTGCTCCCCAGAGTTTCTTTTTCTCTGCTAATTCAGTTGGCTGAAATGCTCGTTCAGGGGTAATAATAATACGGCAATTTGCATTGCTATCGCCAAGGCTAAGTTGGTGATAACCAAGGGGCAAATTATTCGGTAAATGAATGGTATTGCGTTTACATTTTCCCGTTAAAATCTCACCGCTTTCTAAGGTTAATTGCCACGCTTGAGGAATTTTTTGCGTTTTATCCGCAACAAATAATGCAATAGAAATCGCTTCACCTTGTTTGAATACTTTCACAAAGGGTAAGATTTTCGGGCTTTTGGGTGTCCCAAGTAATTTAGCCACTTTTTCATATACACTTGGTTCTGCATAGCAACGGCGACCGTGTTCATCAAGGAAATAGCTGTTTAAAAATGGGTGAGATTGTTTCATTTTATTGCTCCAAATCTTTTTTATTTCTATTTTTTCGTTCGGACACACGCAGTGTGTCCCTACAAGCAGAAGAAAATTATCTTACGAATTCTTTAACCTTTTACACCACCAGCGGTTAATCCGCCAACTAACCAACGTTGTGCAATAATAAATACCAACGTAATTGGGATAGCGGATAAAATTGCTGCAGCTGCAAAATCCCCCCATAAATAGTTTTGTGGGTGTAAATACTGTTGCATTCCAACGGCAAGCGTATAGTTTTCTACATCACGCAAGAGTAAAGAAGCGACAGGCACTTCGATAATTGATGAAATAAAAGATAGGATAAATACCACCGCTAGAATGGGTACAGACAAAGGCAATAAAATTAAGCGGAAAGTTTGCCAAGGTGTTGCACCGTCAAGAGCGGCTGCTTCTTCCAGTGATTTATCAATCGTTTCAAAATAGCCTTTGATTGTCCAAACGTGCATTGCAATTCCACCAAGATAAGCAAAAATAACGCCACCATGAGTATTCAGTCCTAAGAATGGCACATAGTTGCCTAGTCGATCAAACAATGCGTATAACGCAACAAGAGAAAGCACAGCAGGGAACATTTGGAAAATCAACATACTTTGTAGCAACATTGATTTCCCTGCAAAGCGTAAACGAGCAAAGGCATAAGCGGCAGTCGTTGAAAGAGCAAGCGTAATGATTGCCGTAATGCCAGCGACTTTTACGGAGTTCCACAGCCACAATAAGACAGGGAATGGTGGCGGAGTTACCGTACCATCTGCATTGGTCACACTAAACCCTAATGCTAATTTCCAGTGTTCAAGTGAAATTTGGCTTGGAATAATTTCGCCAAGAGCTAAGTTACCTGGACGAAGTGAGATCCCTAAAATCATTAACAATGGAAACATAATTAACGCACAAAATACAATCAGGAAAAAATGTGTAGCAAACAAACGTGTTTTCATTGATTTAGGTTGAACAATAGCCATAATATTTTCCTCCCTGTTAATCTTGCTGTAATTTGGTTAAGCGAATTTGGAATAATGCTAAACCGCTCACAAGTAAGAAGATAATCACCGCAATCGCAGCCGCCAAGCCGAAATCTTGAGTTCCACTACCTTCAAAGGCAATGCGGTAGGTATAGCTGACTAATAAATCAGTATGTCCTGCTGGCGTACTTGTACCGATCATTGATGGGCGACCTTGTGTAAGCAGCTGAATTAACACAAAGTTATTAAAGTTAAAGGCAAAACTAGCAATCATTAATGGCATCAATGGTTTAATCAGCAGTGGCATTGTAATGCGAGTAAAGTTCTGCCATACCGTTGCACCGTCAATCGCAGAGGCTTCATAAAGATCATTCGGGATAGCTTTCAATAATCCCATACAGACGATCATCATATAAGGGTAACCTAACCAAGTATTGACGATCAAAATCATCACTTTAGCCAAGAACGGATCATTAAACCATTCAGGGCGAATACCAAATAAGTTATTTAAAATAAGGTTAATTTCCCCGAAACTTTGGTTAAATAAGCCTTTGAACACCAAAATGGAGATAAAGCCTGGTACAGCGTAAGGCAAAATCAATAATAGGCGATACACTGCTTTACCTTTTAAAGGTTCCCACTGTACTAAAGATGCAAAGATCATTCCTAACAGCGTAGTGAAAAAAACCGTAAGAAAAGCGAAGGTCACTGTCCAAATAAAGATTTGAATAAAAGGTTTTTGTACGCCTTCATCGGTTAAAATTTTAACAAAGTTTTGCCAACCAATACCCACTGTGTAGCCAGGTTCTAAACGTTTTCCACTAAAATTCCCTTGTTCATCAATCTGTTGAAAGAAACCAATATGATCGTTCGGTTTATAGCGTTCGCCTGTTTCATTATTGGTTAAAATTTGACCTTCAATATCAAAACTAAAGCGGTGGCTTTGTTGTGAAAATTGACGAAGTGAACTCATTGTCAGCATTTCATCATTAGGCAAAATCGCATTGATTGTTTGTAATTGTTGGCGATTTTGCGTAATAGTTTTTAATGGTGCAACTTTGCTTTCAGGCAAAAGAGCCACTTCGTCTAATTTCACATCTCCTTTTAATTCAGTCAGTGCAAGCGGTGCGGAAAGATAATTTTTTTGCAATGCACTATTTTCTAATAAGATTTGGAATTTATCGCTTTCTGCTTCAAGTAATTTGAAATTGTAGCGTTCTCCTGAAAAATAACGTTGGGCTTGTAGTTGGCTGACCACTCTTTCAAAATTGAGTTGGTTCGTCCCACTATAATTAGTAAATGCAATCACAACGGTGCAAACAAGTGGAAATACCACAAAAATACCTACCGCCGAAACACCAGGGAAAAGATAACGCCAGCGATATGCTCGTTCTGAACTAAATACAAAAATACCTGATGCCACAACAACCAAGGTTAAAAGTGCAAAAAGAATTTCGCCTTGTAAGTAAATAGTAAACACTAAATAAAAAGCAATGAGATACAAAAGTGCAATAAAAATGCGTTTGCTCCAAAGTGGAGCAGTTGAAGTATGAGTGGAAGTTAGCATTTTATTTTCCTTGTTTTGAACGGCGAGTAGGAAATTGCAAGAAATTGATAGAAAGTAACCGCTTGTCATTTTATTCCCCTCTTTAGTAAAGAGGGGTTAGGGGAGATTTGTAGAAAAATAAGAGGGTTTTTATCACTTACTTTTTGTTAATCATTTATATCAAATCTCCCTAGATTTTTCTAAAGAGAGTGCTTTAAATTACTCTTTCTCAATTTTTGCTTGAGCTTCATCAAGAGCTGCTTTCACAGGCTGACGACCATTGACTGCACTATCAATAGCAGCTTTTTCAGCATACCAAAAACGGCTCATTTGCGGAATATTCGGCATAATTTCACCATTTTCAGCATTTGCCATTGTCGCTGCAATACGAGCATCCGAGGCTAATTTTGCTTGGAAACTCTTTAATGCCACCGCACCAAGTGGTGTATCTGTATTTACAGTGTCTAAGCCATTATCCGTTAAGAGATGATTTTCTAAGAACTCTTTAGCAAGGTCTTGGTTCGGACTTGAAGCATTAACCGCCGCACTTAAAACACCTACAAATGGTTTACTTGCTTTACCATTTAAAGTTGGTAATACCGCAACGCCGTAATTGATTTTGCTTTTCTCAATGTTTGACCATGCCCAAGGACCATTGATAGTCATTGCAGTTTCGCCTTTATTAAAAGACGCTTCGGCAACAGAATAGTCTGTATCCGCATTGATTACTTTATTTTTAACAAGATCAACGACAAATTTTAAGCCTTTTTGAGCGGCTTCATTATTTACGCCAATGTCTTTTACGTCATAGCCTTCAGGCGTTACTTTAAAGGCATAAGCACCTTGTGAAGAAATAATCGGCCAAGTGAAATACGGTTCTGCCAAGTTCCACATAATCGCATTTTTGCCTTTCGCTTTGAGTTCTTTATCTAATTTCTCAATTTCTTCCCACGTTTTCGGCGGAGTTGCTACTAAATCTTTATTGTAAATCAATGAAAGAGATTCAACCGCAATCGGATACGCAATTTGTTTGCCATTATATTTGGTCGCATTCCAACCAATATCAGAAAGTTTTGCTTTAAAGTCTGCACTTGGGTGAACTTCTGCCAATAAACCTGATTGTGCATAACCGCCCATACGGTCGTGAGCGAAAATAATAATATCAGGGCCATCGCCAGTTGATGCAACCTGTGGGAATAATTCTTCTAATTTGCTTGGGTGTTCTACAACAACTTTTACCCCTGTTTCTTGTTCAAATTTTTTACCCACTTCGGCTAAGCCGTTATAACCTTTATCGGCGTTAATCCAAATGTTTAATTGACCTTCAACTAATTTCGCCTGCACGCCTTGTGCTAAACATAATCCTGCAAATACGGCTAATGCTGTTTTGGTTAAGTTTTTCATCGCTTTTTCCTCATTTTAGGTTAAATGAAATTTGACGGTTGCATAATGAAAGATTTGATAATGGAGTTCATCATCCCCCTTTCTCAACCCCATCAGTTTATTTAGTGATCTATTTCACATTTTTAGATCAAAGCGGAAAAAGCGTGAAACAGATCACAAAAATATCACTTAAAAATGTGAGTAAGCTCACAAAATTTTGTGTTTTTTAGTTAAAAAGATTTTTTAACTTGAGTAAAAAATTTTTTGCTAAGTATGATTTCAACTGGACAAAGAATGAGTAATCTTAGCAACGTTGAAATAATAGTAAATGAAGGATAATTAAAATGGCAAATGTAAGATTAGTGAGTGTCGGAAAATCCTACGGCGATATACATATCTCAAAAGATGTAAATCTTGATATTAAAGAAGGCGAATTTGTTGTTTTTGTTGGCCCTTCAGGCTGCGGAAAATCCACTTTATTAAGAATGATTGCCGGTTTAGAAGATATTACAACAGGCGATCTCTATATTGGCGAAACACGAATGAATGATGTACCGCCTGCCAAACGTAATATAGGTATGGTGTTCCAATCTTATGCCCTTTATCCACATTTAAATGTGGCTGAAAATATGTCATTCGGTTTGAAATTAGCAGGAAAACAACAAGCAGAAATTGAACAACGTGTTAATCAAGTCGCAGAAATCTTACAACTTGCACACTTATTACAACGTAAACCAAAAGAGCTTTCAGGCGGACAACGCCAACGTGTTGCGATTGGTCGAACCTTGGTTTCTCAACCTGAAGTATTTTTGCTAGATGAACCGCTTTCTAACTTAGATGCAGCCTTGCGTGTACAAATGCGAGTAGAGATTTCTAAGCTACATAAAAAACTTGGTAGAACAATGATCTACGTTACTCACGACCAAGTTGAAGCGATGACACTCGCTGACAAAATCGTGGTATTACAAGCGCTAGGAAACAACACACAAATTACCACCAATGTGGCTCAAATTGGTAAACCTTTAGAGCTCTATCACTACCCTGCTAACCGCTTTGTTGCAGGCTTTATCGGTTCACCAAAAATGAATTTCTTACCTGTAAAAGTCATTGATACAAAAGCAGATGGCGTAAAAATCGAGTTACCAGATTCAACACACCTGAATTTCTGGATTCCTGTGGATAGTACAGGTGTGAAAGTAGGCGATAACCTTTCTCTTGGTATTCGCCCAGAGCATCTTTTACCTTGTGATCAAAGTGAAGTTTGTATCACAGGCACCGTAAAAGTGGTGGAACAACTTGGCAATGAAACCCAAGTTCACGTTGAAATGCCACCAATCAAACAAAGCCTAGTTTACCGTCAAAATGATATTGTGCTTGTGGAAGAAGGAGATCAAATGTCCATTGGCATCAATCCAAATCGCTGCCATCTCTTCAAAGAAGATGGCACAGCGTGCAAGCGGTTATTCAAAGAACTCGGCGTATAACGATTTTTTTCATAATGTAAACCTTAACTTACAACTATTACATAAGGAGTTTCCTATGAATATTAACAAGAGCGTATTAGCAACTCTTATTTCTGGTGCTTTACTATCTACTTCAGCATTAGCGGTTGATTTTCACGGCTATGCTCGTTCAGGTATCGGCTGGACTTCTGGCGGTGGTGAGCAATCTGCATTTAGCGTAAACGGTGGTGGGTCAAAATACCGTTTAGGTAATGAGTCAGATACTTATGCTGAACTGAAATTAGGTCAAGAATTATTTAAATCGGGTGAAAAATCCATTTATTTTGATACGAATGTCGCTTATGGCGGTACGCTACACAATAATGACTGGACAGCAACAAGCCCAGCATTACGAGAATTAAATGTACAATTCAAAAACTTTGCTGATAGCTTACCGGGTGCGACTTTATGGGCAGGTAAACGTTTCTACCAACGCCACGATGTGCATATGAATGACTTCTACTACTGGGATATTTCAGGTCCGGGTGCTGGACTTGAAAATGTGGATTTAGGCTTTGGTAAACTCTCTTTAGCGGTAACTCGCGATACCGAATCGGGTGGTGCATTCTCTTACTACTATGATTATGCAACAAAAACTTATAAGAGTGATCGTAGTAAGGAAAAAGACGTTTACAACGATATTTTTGATGTTCGTTTAGCTGGGATTGAACTTTGGAAAGACGGATCATTAGAAATCGGCTTTGATTATGGTAATGCTCACAAAAAAGATGATTCACGCTTTGCCAATGATAAAGCAACGAAAAAAGGCTATATGGCAACGCTAGAATATACCCAAGGTAATTTCTTTGGTGGCTTTAATAAATTCACTGCACAATACGCTAAAGACTCGATGACATCTTGGAATAACGGACACGCACAAGGTTCGTTATCTAGCAATCGTGGCGATATGCTCCGCTTAATCAATCAAGGCGTTGTTACTGCAAGTGATAAAGTTGAAGTAATGTATGCTTTAATCTACGAAAAAACAAACCTAAAAAATAAACAAGGTAAAACCTGGTATTCAGCCGGTATTCGTCCGATGTATAAATGGAATGATACGATGAGCACACTGGCAGAAGTTGGCTATGATGTAATTAAAGATCAAGCAACCGGCAAGAAAAACAGTCTAACCAAATACACCCTTGCACAACAATGGCAAGCAGGTTCAAGTATTTGGGCACGCCCTGCGATCCGAGTCTTTGGAACTTACGCTCACTGGAACGACAAATTCAACACAGCAAATCGTACCAATGCTGGCTATAAAGCAAAAGATGGTGAATTTATTGGTGGCGTTCAATTTGAAGCGTGGTGGTAATGTTTGATTACTTCCAAATATAATGGATTAAAATCAAAATAAAACAGTGAAGCGGTCAGATTGGTAAAAAAATTTGCAAAACTGACCGCTTGTTTATCTCTCGGAGGCGTTATGAAAACCAAAATTGCCCTTTTACTCTCAACCGTTTTTTTTACTTCACAACTGTATGCCACAGTCTTACAACCAAGTAAGGCAGAGCTTGCGAATATCCAATGGAAAGATGTAGCATTATCACAGCAAAATGACAGTGATGTCGACCATTTTACTAACCAATTACAAGGTGCAAGCGGTAATGTACTTGCTTATAAAATCCCCGCTAATCAAGGGATGATAAAACTTAACATTGCAAGTCCTGTACAAAAAAATAATACTATTTTTGTACCTAATGCTTTAGTGCTTGATTCCCACTTTAATCCTGCGATGCGTTATCCCGCATCACAATTCAAATTCAGTGAAGAGCGTGGTTTAAACCCAGCACAATATCAAGCTGAGCTAAGTTTAACACCAGCTAACAATCAAGATTTTATTTATCTGTTGATCTACACAACTGAGCAAGAGCTACAAGGCAAAACAATGATGACTCACCCAGCCAAATTATTAGCTAAAGCAAAAGGTAATCAACCACCTGCGATTGCAGATATTACAGTAACACATAGTAATCAAGGTAAAGTAAGCGTGGAAGTGGAAGGCGTTCAAACAAGTCAATTTATCGGTTTAAATGGCCCTTTATTTGAAGCCAAAACACCAACGACACAAATTGGTACTGTGGCAACCGATATGCCTAAATCGACTAAAGAGAATAAACCTACTCAACCAGTAGAACAAAGTACGGAAAACTATTTTAACCAAGCTGTACTTAAAGCATTAAAAGACAAAGATATCAACAAAGCGATGAATTTAGTTAATGAAGCTGAACAACTTGGTCTAAAACAGCCTCGCCAGATTTTTATTAAACACGTTTCGGCGAAGTAAATTTACCTTAGGTTGTTGAAAAGTTTTTCCATTCAGACGGGACGTATACTATACAGAGCGTCCCGATAAAAAATAATAACCAATTGAAAAACAAAATTATAGGTGCTGAAGTATATTAGCCCCGTATTTAATGCACCATACTGGCTTTACTTTGTTTTTCAAGCCCTGCAATTTCTAGTTTTAACATCATCGCAGACGGATCATCAGGACATTGATCGATAAAATAACTAAGATCATCATAAGCCGCTTGATAGCAATCCATACTCGCCAAGACCATTCCACGATCCCGAATTTCATAAGGATCTTCAGGCTGAAACATCAAGCGGTACTCAATAATACGCAAAGTATCTTCATAGCGACCTTCTCGGCTTAGTGCCATTTTAAAGACTGTTTCTAACCGCTCTAACATTTCGTCAGCTTCTGCAATTCGTAAAAAATCTCGGCTTAGCTCTGTGCCAAATCCCATTTCTCCCTCTAACCATTTTTCCATTTTTTCTCGAGTTAAAAAAGAACCGTCCCAAGGGTTAATAAAATGGGTTTCTTTACGTCCTGTTTCGGTGGTAATTTCTGCTCGTACAACTAATTGCGTTGGAAAATTAACAGGATAGAGTGGTAAATCCAATGCAGATGCTAGGTGCAATAATACAGCCCCTAATGATACTGGCATTCCACGTTTACGGCGTAGCACTTTGTCTATCTGTAAATTATCGGTGTAAAAATACTCTTGATGATGGCAATGAAAACCTTGCTCGCCATACATAAAATTGAGTAATTGCTGAATACGTGGAAGATCGCCTTCTGCATTAACTTGATATTTTGCTTTTTTAACTAATGCCGACATCAAACCATAAATTTGTGGTTCAGTCAGATTATCATCTACTAGCGTACTTAATCGAATTAGCTCACGATATAAAAAACGTTGTAATTCAGTACGTTGCTTTTTGGTAAAAGTTGATATGCTAATTATTTCGTCCATACTGCCCAAGTTACTCGATCATTACCGCCATAATCTTGTGCGGTTTGTGGGTTATCCCATTGATATTGTTTAAATAGTGCTTGTACTGCACTGGCTTGTTGCCAACCATGTTCCAGTACTAGCACTCCATTTTTGTGCAAATAAAGCGGTGCGTTTTCGATAATTTTTTGCAAATCCGCTAAACCATTTTGCTCTGCTACTAATGCGGATAATGGTTCAAACCGCACGTCCCCTTTCATTAAATTTTCATCGTTAGCGTCAATATAGGGGGGATTACTCACAATAAGGTCAAATTGCCGATTTTGCAAGGTTTGAAACCAATCGCTAACGAAAAATTTCACATTAGATAAAGCTAATTGTTGGCGATTTTGTTCCGCCAGAATTACCGCTTCTGGCTGTTTATCAATCCCAATAATACTTGCATTCGGTAGCTCATTGGCTAGCGCTAAAGCAATTGCTCCTGTGCCTGTGCCTAAATCCAAAATTTGTAGATTTTTATGTAAATCTGCCCGCTTATGAGCCTGCTCTAACGCAATTTCAACCAATCGCTCGGTATCTGGACGGGGAATTAAAGTCGCCGTTGATACTTTTAGCGGTAATGACCAAAACTCTTTTTCGCCTAAAATATATGCCATAGGTTCCCCTTTAGCTCGGCGAGCAAGCAATTCTGCTAATTGTTTTAGCTCAACATCATTTAGCACTGTTTCCGAAAAAGCAAAAATTGCAGATTTAGAACGTTTTGTTACCGCTTGTAACAGTAAATTCGCATCAACTTTCGCATTGAGAAAGGGATCTTGCTCCGTATTCTCAAGCAAGGTCTGTTCAGCGAATTTGAGCCATTGTTGATAATTCATTTTAGTTATTAAGGCTGCTCCGACAATGCTGCTAGCTGATCCGCTTGATATTCCGTAATAATTGGCTGAATTAACTCATCAATTTTACCGTTCATCACTTCATCTAAACGGTAAACGGTGAGATTTATGCGGTGATCAGTAACACGCCCTTGTGGGTAGTTGTAAGTACGAATTTTATCCGAACGGTCGCCTGAGCCAAGTAAGTTACGGCGAGTATCTGCCTGCTCCTGTGCTTGTTTCTCTTTTTCAACCTGTACAATACGAGAAGCTAATACTGCTAAAGCTTTTGCTTTATTTTTATGTTGGGAACGCTCGTCTTGACATTCCACAACAATCCCTGTTGGGATGTGGGTAATTCGCACCGCTGAATCGGTTGTATTAACGTGCTGACCACCTGCACCCGATGAACGATAAGTATCAATACGCAAATCTGCTGGGTTAATTTCAGGTAGCTCAGACTCTGGCAATTCTGGCATTACTGCAACCGTACAGGCTGAAGTATGAATACGCCCTTGTGATTCTGTCTTTGGTACACGTTGAACTCGATGTCCGCCCGATTCAAATTTGAGCTGTCCATAAACACCTTCACCGCTAATTTTCACGATGATTTCTTTATAGCCCCCTTGCTCACTTTCGTTAGCAGATAGCTCTTCAATACGCCAACGTTTGCCTTCACAATAACGGCTGTACATACGATATAAATCACCTGCAAAAATACCCGCTTCATCGCCGCCTGTTCCTGCACGAATCTCAAGGAATGCGTTATATTCATCATTCGGATCTTTTGGTAGAAGTAAAATTTGTAATTGCTGTTCTAGCTGTTCAATCTCAGCCTTATTTTCTGCAATCTCTTCTTGAGCCATCTCTTTCATATCTGGGTCATCAAGCAGAATTTGAGCTTCTTCAATATCGCTATGTAATTTGTTCCAACGATTAAATGTTCCAACAACTTCCTCGAGCTGTGAATACTCTTTAGAATAAGCTCTAAATTTTTCTTGGTCATTGATAACAGAAGGGTCACCTAACAAGGCTTGTAACTCTTCATGGCGTTCGCTAAGGCTTTCTAATTTACTGATAATAGATGGTTTCATTGTGTTATTTTTGTCTTATTTCGTTGAATGGTAAAAATTGGCGATATTGTAGCGGAAAAATCAAGTCTAATAAACGCAAAAAGCCTAGATATTCTCTAGGCTTATTCTCAAATTTAATTCAGCGAAATTATTTTACTAAATCTTTTAATCCTTTACCTGCAACGAACGCTGGTACATTAGCTGCTGGGATTTCAATCGCTTCGTTAGTTTTTGGGTTACGACCTGTACGAGCTTTACGGTGATTTACTTTGAAAGTACCGAAACCGATAAGTTGTACTGCATCACCTTTTTTAAGGCTATCAGAAATCGCATTTAATGTTGCTTCTAATGCTGCTTTTGCATCTTTCTTGCTTAACTCTGCACCTGCTGCGATTGCATCGATTAACTCAGTTTTGTTCATAATGATTATCCTCTAAAAGATTTAGTTTAATAAAATTGCGTGAATGCTGCGATAGCTTAATCTAAAGTTAATTATTCTCAAAGAGAATAATTTTAAAATTGTTAGTTTTACCGCACTTATTGGTTAAATTTTAACCCAATATTACTAATCCCACTGGTGCGTATCTCATTTTTAAGGGCTAAAATCAATTCAATATCTCGTTCTTCACATTCATTTAACAAACGATAAATTTGCCACTGTACGTCTAATTCTTCTTGGATTTCAGGGGTATTTTTTAGCTCTTGCTCGTTTAATTCTCGCTCTTGTTGCATTTCCACATAAGTCGCAACAGTTGATAATGAGAGCTGACTTAATTTAATCGCTTGCTCTAATGTTTCCCCTGCGATGATAGCGTGTAGCAATTCGGATAAACCTTCGCAAGCATCTTCTGCGGGTAAAACGCCATAAAAATCAAATTGATTAACATCAGGAATAATCTCCTCAAGTTTCTCTAATTGATTTTCAAAGTTAATCTTTGCTCCTTTAACAGTAAGATGTTCCCAAACTAAATTAAGAATATTTTGGAAAATTTTAGCCTGATCTGACCGCTTGCTCACATCACAAAAAAGCTCAAAATTCGGCAACATTCGCTCACATAAGCACGCCATAAAAGTTAGGTGTTGCCAAGTTTCAAAGCGTTCCATACGTTTATGAATAGGATTGCGCATCGTTATATTCCTTAAATTATTCGCTAGCTGTTGAGCCTAGTCATTGCATTTTTCATGATAATGTTGAGATAAGCGGTGAATTGCATCAACAAATATTTTCGGGCTTTCTTCAGGTACATCTTGGTGGATACCATGTCCAAGGTTAAAAACGTGACCTGAACCATTACCAAACCCAGCTAAAATATCGCTAACTTCTTGCTCAATACGCTCAGCAGGCGCATATAACACACTCGGATCCATATTACCCTGTAAAGCAACTTTATGTCCCACCCTGGCTCGTGCATTAGCAATATCCACCGTCCAGTCTAAACCAACGGCATCACAGCCAGTATCTGCAATCGCTTCTAACCATAATCCGCCACCTTTAGTAAAGAGAGTTACAGGCACTTTTCGTCCTTCATTCTCACGAATTAAACCATCGACAATTTTATGCATATATTGCAATGAGAATTGAGGATAATCATGATGAGCCAATACGCCCCCCCAAGTATCAAAAATCATCACTGATTGAGCCCCCGCTTTAATTTGAGCATTCAGGTAAAGCGTTACGCTATCGGCTAATTTATTCAGTAAAGCGTTTAAGACCTTTGGTTCGCTATATAACATTTTTTTAATTTTGGTGAAGGCTTTTGACGATCCACCTTCAACCATATAAGTTGCTAGTGTCCAAGGGCTACCTGAAAAACCAATCAAGGGTACTTCGCCTTTTAACTCTCGGCGAATAGTTCGCACAGCGTTCATTACATACTGTAATTCCCCTTCAGGATCAGGAATGGGTAGGTTATCTACATCAGCTTTAGTTTGGATCGTGCGTGCAAATTTCGGCCCTTCACCTGCACCAAAACTTAGCCCTAAGCCCATTGCATCTGGAATGGTTAAAATATCGGAAAACAGAATAGCCGCATCAAGATCATATCGGCGTAAAGGTTGTAGCGTGACTTCACAAGCTAAATCTGCATTGCGACATAGCGACATAAAATCCCCTGCTTGTGCACGAGTTGCTTTATATTCTGGCAAATAACGCCCTGCTTGACGCATCATCCAGACAGGTGTCATATCCACAGGTTCACGCAATAATGCTCTTAAATAACGATCATTTTTTAATTCTGTCATAGCTTTCTCTTAAAAATTAAATGCCCCATTTGGCAATGGGGCAAATAATAGCATAAATTAGTTTGATTTTACGCTGATCTTCACACTAACTTGCTCGCCTTTAGCTAAAAGTGAGCTAATTCGAGCGGTTTCAACACATAACATTGTTCGATAACCTTGCTCACTCATTGAACTCGTGACTTTATGCCAAGGATTCCATACGACAATTTGTGAAGCGTTGATATGCTCAACACTGATTTCACGATGATTATCTTGATCTGCAATGATACTTGGTGATTTTTCAGCTGAATAAATTTCATCAACATTTTCGGTAATTTTTCGTGGCGAACTGACCGCTTGTTGTTGCTGTGTCAGAGAATTAAAGCAATCAGAAGGTAGATTAAACACTGCGACTTGCTCAATATCGGCAACATTGAAATAGCTATGCAGAGCAAGTTGAGCAGCTTCTTCACTGAAATGAGTAAAAGTTAGGGTGCAAGTTTCATTTAATAGCATCTTAATTTCAGCATCATTATCGAGCTTGAAAAGTAGCTCAACGCCATCATCTGTGATTTGATATTGGTTCAATGTCCAAAGACGCAAACGAGCAAAACCATGAGCAGGTTGTTTCACTCCACCAAACCAAGGGTAACAAATCGGAATACCACCACGAATTGCATTCCCTTCTACAAAAGGTTCGACTTCACTGAGCCACAATACATCTTGCGAACAATGAGCAGGTTGCCAACTGAATAACTGTGCCCCTTGTAGTGAAATTTTAGCCTGACATTTAGGGTGATTCACTTCAACAACGGGAATTTGATTATAGGTTACGATATTGATTTCAGGGGGAAATGATTGGCTCATGGTTTTCTCCTTAAGCAGTGAGATATTGCTCTTTTTTGGCAAAACTTTTGCTTTTTTATTAGGACACACTGCGTGTGTCCATTTGTAAATACAATAAATTATTACAACCCTAAATTGATTTTTGCCACTTGGATTGCTTCAGCAACACGATCTAAATTCACGCCACCTTTAGCACAACGTTTTGCTAAACAAGAATCCAGGGAGAGAATAGGATAAACATCTTCCGCAATCGAAGAATGGAACTGATTAAATTCCGTAAGACTTAATTCTTCCAACGCCTTACTTTGTGCAATGGCATATACCACCGCTTCGCCCACGATATGATGTGCTTCGCGGAATGGAATGCCTTTTGCAACTAAGTAGTCGGCTAATTCGGTGGCATTTGCATAACCTTGGCGAGCGGCTTCTTTGGTACTTTCGGTATCGACTTTAATATCTTCAAGGACTAACGCTGAAATGTTGATACAAGCCTGCCACGTTTCAAGGGCATCAAAAATACCTTCTTTGTCTTCTTGCATATCTTTATTGTAAGCAAGCGGTAAGCCTTTTAGGGTGGTTAATAAACCTGTTAATGCTCCGAATACTCGCCCTGTTTTACCACGAACAAGCTCACAAGCATCTGGGTTTTTCTTTTGTGGCATCAGTGATGAACCTGATGTCACACGATCAGAAAGCTCAACAAAATGACACTCTCCGCTGTTAAAAATAATCAGATCTTCTGCAAAACGTGAAAGGTGCATCATACTAATCGAAGCCGCCGCTAATAATTCAAGCACGTGATCACGATCTGATACGCTATCTAAACTATTGCGAGTTGCGGTTTCAAAACCGAGATCTTGTGCCAGTTGATCGCGATCGATTCCATAAGCCGTTCCAGCTAAAGCCCCTGAACCGAGCGGACAAGTATTCATTCGCTTATAGGCATCGGTTAAACGGCTATAATCACGTTCTAACATTTCATAATACGCCATACACCAGTGAGCAAAAGTAATTGGTTGGGCACGTTGCAAATGGGTATAACCTGGCATTACAGAAAGCTGATTAGCATCAGCCGTTTCAACTAATTTTTCTTGTAAAGCACGAACAGATTCTTGCAAAGAAAGGACTTGTGCTTTACACCACAATTTCATATCCACAGCAACTTGGTCATTACGGCTTCGCCCCGTATGTAATTTTTTACCGAGATCGCCCACTTTTTTAATCAGTTGCAATTCAACCCAGCTATGAATATCTTCCGCATCTTCTTGCAGTACAATCGCTAAATTGGGTGCAACTTCAGCACGCAACTGTTTTAATGCAGCAAGTAATTGCGTTAATTCGTCTGCACTAATAATACCAACAGAGTGAATGGCTTTTGCCCACCCCATTGAGCCATCAATATCTTGCAAAGCAAGACGATAATCGAAACGTAATGAATCGTTAAAATATTTGAATTGTTGATCTGCGGCTTGTGTAAAACGCCCACCCCAAAGTGCCATACTCATTTCTTCCTTTTGTAAATAAAAAAGCGGATCGCACCGCTTCATAATGGCGTCAATTATTGCATAAATATGCAATTTAATTCAATAATTATTTTACCTTTCTGCCAGCGCAGTTAGATTTACTGCTCCATTCGCTCGAATGACAACATTATCTTCCGCTCGAATACCACCAAACTGCTTAAAGTGATCAATTTTGTCCCAATTAAAGAAACGAGCAAGCGGTGCATTTCGCCAAGGATTTAGCAACATCTCAATAAAATAGAACCCCGGCTCAATTGTGAGTACCATTCCTTCGGCAAGATCACGAGTACAACGTAAACTTCGATAAATATCTGGCGGAGCTTTATGTGTTCCCCGATGATTTTGTTGAAAACCTGCCACATCGTGTACTTGTAAGCCAAGCTGATGCCCTAATCCATGAGGGAAGAAAATACGGCTAATTCCTTCTTCAAAAATTTGCTCGGCGGGTAGTTTAACAAAATCAAATTCACGCAACATTTGCGAAATCCACTGGTGCATTTGCGTGTGATAGCTCAAATAGTTAATTCCCACTTTTAGCTCATCAATGATTGCTAATTTAAATTGCTCCATTTGAGCCACAAGCTGAGCAAATTCGCTTTGTGGATCATAAGCATAGCTACGGGTAATGTCTGAGGCATAACCACAACAAGTTGTACCTGCATCAAGCAAGAAACTGTGGCGAGCTTTTGGTAACTGAGTGTCTAAGCGAGTATAATGCAACACTGCACTGTTTTGGTTAATCGCAACAATGTTGCCATAAGGGACGTTATTATCCGATTGTTCTGTTGCTTGCAGGTAAGCGAGATTGATTTCAAACTCACTTTTCCCTGAGAAAAAGGCATCTTTCGCTGCTAAATGCCCCTTAATTGCACTATATTGTGCTTTAGCAATACATTCAATTTCAAATTCTGTTTTGATCGAACGTTCAAAATGCAGTACATTTAACACTTTCTTAGGGTTGATATGTTCAAAGCCTAAACTTTCTGCCAACGCTACATCATCACCAATAAAAGCACAATGTTGCGGTTGCGTAATATATTGCTTAATTTGGCTAGGTTCAGTTAGCATTTGCCAGTCAAATTCATCGGCAAAAAATGCAGAAACAGGCGGATTAGGCACAACGTGCCAGTAATCTTGCGGTGCATAAAAATAAACTTTCGGTTTATTTTTTCCATCAACAAAAATCCAGCTTTGTTCTGCGGTTGGGTCTGGGAAGAAATAATTAAAATGTGGGTTGATTTTAAAGGGTGCGGTTTGGTCATCTAAAAAATGATATTTCATTCCCCCTGCGTAAATCCACAAGCCATCTAAGCGAGCTAATTCTAACGCTTGTTGGACAATCTGCTGTAATCGTACAATATGTTGCGAAAATAATGTTTTCATCTTATTGCCTTATGTTAAGTAATCAAAAATAATGAACGAAATAACTATTCATCAAACCTTAGACACCTTAGGGCTGCGTTGCCCTGAGCCTGTAATGCTTACCCGTAAAACGATTCGTAATATGGCTGATGGGGAAGTGCTATTTATCATTGCTGACGACCCTGCCACCACCCGCGATATTCCGAGTTTTTGTCAATTTATGGATCATCAACTGCTACAAAGCCAAACTGCATCTGTGCCTTATCAGTACTGGATTAAAAAGGGAGTATAAGCGTTATACTAAAAAGCTGAACCATTATTTTAGCTAAATACATGCTCATCAGTCCAACATAAAAATAGTATAACATCAGCAAATTTTTAATAAGCGACATAACCTGACGTGCTAATTCAATATGACTGTTTTAATATAGTGCCATAAGCAACTCAGACAAGAGAAAAAATGAAAAAGAACAATCTACTCGCACAACGTTTAGCGTTTATTCTCTCGCAATTAAATACACAAGAACGAATCGACATCAATGAATTAGCAGGGGAATTTGATTGCTCCATTCGCACCATTCAACGTGATATCAACGAACGCCTTTCTTTTTTAGAATGGAAAGAGCAAGGCCCACGTTATTACCAAATTGACCGCTCAAAATTAGGCGTATTCAACCAAAGCGAAATTGAACGCTTTGCCAGTTTCGCCAGCATAGCTGATCTTTTCCCTAAAATTGATCGCCAATTCTTCCAAGAAAAACTGGTTGATAGCATTCGCATTAAAGGCTTTGAATATGAAGATATTAGTGGCTTAGAAAAAGCCTTTGATCAAATTCATTCCGCCATCGAAAAACACCAATTTATCCACTTTGATTACATCAAAAGCGGTCAGATTGACGGAAAATTTTACCAAATTGCCCCTTACGCACTGATCAACAAAAACGGCATTTGGTATGTACTCGGCACCGATCAAGACAAACAGAAAACCTTTTGCTTTAAACAGATTAGCAAACTCAAAGTGCTTGATCAAACTTTCGAACCCAATCAACAATTTATAGAAGAGATTAAACAAAACGACAGCATCTCTCACGGCAACCAAATTGCTGAAGTGGTGGTGAAAGTGAACAAAATTGCCGCCCCTTATTTTTTACGCCGCAATTTACTGCCTAACCAACAATTATTACACCGACTCGATGACGGCGGACTACTCCTTTCCTGTAAAAATATCAACGAAATGGAAATCGTTCCCCTTGTGCAGTACTGGATCCCCCATTTGACGATTGTTAGCCCCGACAGGCTACAACATAAAATGATTGAAAATATTCAGCAATATTTAACGAGTAATAACTAAGGAACAACAATGGCAACACTCACTTATTCAAATTATTACAACCAATTCCAAACACTTATTGATAGCAGACAATCTTTTGAGATCTGCGGTGTAAAAACGGAAGATATGCTGGATATCACAGAAGTTTTAGAAAAGTATATTGAAAGCCAATACTTAAAATGCCGAATTTACACTAAAAATCGCATTGTTGCAGGAATGGCAGGATTATTAAACCCTGCATTAGGTATTTTCTCTCTCGCCTCTATCGCTGCACATAATATCTTAACTTACGACCCTGATTATGAAATTGCAAGGGATATTGCAAATAATCGAATTAGTGTAGTGTATAAAAAATCGTAATTGTAATCTTTAACATAGGATATATATGTCAAAAAATTTATTTGATGTGGTTGTGATTGCCACAATGAGTGCAGGAAAATCAACGGTGATCAATGCTCTTTTAGGGAAAGAATTGCTCCATTCTGCCAATCAAGCAACGACAGCTACCATTACCCGAATTCACGATCAAGATCATCTACCTTTCTTTTCTGGAAGTGCTTATTCATACCAAAATGAATTGCTAGAAGAATCTCACAAAATTGATGCTGATACGATGAAAAAGTGGAATGCTGACCCTAATATCAAATTGATTGATATTGCAGGAGATATTCAGGCTTTACACAATGATGCAATGGATATTGTTATTTACGACACACCAGGCCCTAATAATAGCCAAGATGAAAGCCACGAGAATTTAACGATGGAAGTCATTAATGATGGTAATTATGGTTTGATTTTGTATGTACTAAATGCAACACAACTAGGAGTAAATGATGATAAAAGCCTGTTAGAGAAAATCCAAGCTACATTAGAAAAAGATCCACACAAGCAGATTATTTTCTTACTCAATAAAGCGGATTGCTTAGATGAAGAAAAAGGCGAACGTTTAGATAAGGTGGTTGCAAATGCTCAAAAATATCTCATTAACATTGGATTTAATAAACCCACTATTATTCCAACAGCGGCACATTACGCACTGATATTGCAAAAAATGTTAAATAATACACCGCTTACACGCACTGAACGAGCAGATGTCAATATTGCTTTGAACAGCTTAAACGATAATTTGATTATTGCATCTACAATAGAAACGACACAAAAACTCAAAATATTAAATAAATTAAAGAAAACAAAAGCTGTTGGCAGAGTAAAATTTGCTAACGGCACTATTACCAAACAACGCCTAAGCAAGTCAATAATGCGAACTGGTTTTGGTGTTGTACAATATTTATTGCAACAAAGATTATCGAAAACCCCATTTTAATTTATCTACTTACCCATAAGGAAAAGACTATGAGTTACGAAATTCGTATTGAACATAACCCGTTTACTATTGAAACTCACTTTTTTGCTCGCCCTTCACAAGATGCAGAATGGCAAACTCCAGCAGTAAATTCATCGTTAATGCAATATGCAAATAAACGTTTACAACTTTGGATTGAAAACTTCTTTGAAGAAGTCGATCGCAATGAATTTAATGGCTATGGCAGTTTTAATGTGATTTTTAAAGGCGTAAAAGCGGATTATTCTGATGTAAAAATTGCAGCAGAAAAAGCCAAAGAAAAAGGCATTGAAGTTAATGTTAAATGGGAAAAAGCTACCGAAGTTAGTGAGCGTTTGGAGCAAATTAAAGGGTTGATGCAAGAAGCTCAGCAACACCCTATTTTCAAAGAAAAAATCGAACAAAGTAAAGAAATTCAAGCTAATTTTGAAGCTGCATTTAACCGTGATTTTGACGTATATGTGGCAGCAACAATGTCGGCAGGTAAATCGACATTTATTAACGCAATGCTAGGCTGTGAACTATTACCGAATGCGAACCAAGCAACGACAGCTACTATTGCTCAAATCACTGATAATGACAAAATGAAACATAAAGAATTTATTGGTGAACGCTACAACAAAGACGGTGAACTGGTTGATCCACAACAGCAAATCACTCTTGCGACCTTACAAGAATGGAACAAATTAGAAGATACCAAACTTATTAAGTTGGAAGGGAATATTGTTGGTATTACAGAGCGTGAAGATGTCCGTTTGGTTATTAGTGACACTCCGGGGCCTAACAACAGCCAAGATAGAAGCCACTGGAAAACCACCCAAGCTTATATTCAAGATTCCCTACGTAATCCACTGATCTTATATGTATTAAACGCTCAGCACTTGGGGATAGATGACGATAAATCAGTATTATCAATGATTTCCGATATTATGAGAAAAGGCGGTAAGCAGAGTAAAGATCGTTTTATTTTTGTAATTAATAAAATGGATTGCATTGATATTGAGAAAGAAACCACTGTTGAAAAATTCTTAGAAGATGCTCGCGATATTTTGAGAAGTTATGGGATTGATGACCCACTTGTTTATCCCGTCTCAGCATTAAATACAGGATTGATTAGAAGAGAAATTGCTAACGAACAATTAACTCGTGATGAACAAGATTCAATATATAAATGGAAACGAAAATGTTTACCTGATGGCGATTACCCTGGCATTGATTTTGTTGAACATATGCCATTAAGCAGCAGTGCCAAACAGATTTTAGCAAGTCGTGAGGTTGCTCCAGCTGAATACCGTACAGGTATTCCAGCAATTGAGGCGATGATTGATGAATATATTGATAAATATAATTTGCCAAACCGTGTTAATCGTGCCTATGACGCGTTAAAAACCACAATCCAAATCAGCAGTGATGAGCAAGAATTAGTTAGATCATTGAAACTAAAGAAGGATGAATTAGAACGCGTCAAAGAAATTTTAGGAAATCTACGAAATAGTGAACAACTAAAAGCGGATGCCAAAGCTAAGATTGATGGATTGTTGGTTGATAGTTCTTCTCATTCTTCTAGCTATTCTCTCTCTTCTAGCTCTTCTTATTCTTCAGTCAATGGCAGTAACATACTCTCTAAGGAGATTATAAGTCAAATTAGAGATAAAGAAGCCGATATACGAGAAATGATGTCTAAATTTGGGCGTGATTTTAAGGGGGAAGCTACTGTAGAAGAGGCAAAACGCCGAGTGGCAAGCTTGGAAGAAGACGTGAGAAATAAAGCAATGGAATTGCTTTCCTATTTCCCTACTTTAGTAGAAGAAGCACAAGAGAAAGCAAAGAGCAAATTGAAACAGATTTTTGATAAGTTTAATAATAGCTTATTTAATGGCGAGGATTTTAGCAAACTACCATTACCAGTATTGGAAAGTTTAAAACAGACAATGAGCAACTTAGAATTATCAGTGGGAGATAATGACACTTTTTCAACTAGAGATGTAATTGGGAAAGTTAAGTATTTCTCTACATTCAAGTTTTGGACTTGGGGAGATGATATTTATGGAGATGAATATTTTGTTGTAGACCTGAATAAATTCTACAAAACTAAAGACGATAACATTTATCAACACTTAAATGGAATAGTAGAGAATGCCTATAATAAAATTGAAGAAGATACTAAAACTTATCTTAACCAATTTAAGACATTCATTGATGAAGAATATACTGCTGCAATGAATAAAATTACCGAAGAATTGCAAGTAAAAATGGAAAATGAAGAGAAATTAGATCAGCAAATTAAGGACGCTGAACAAAAATTAGATCAGATCAATAAGTTTAAGGAAAAATTAGAACAAGTCATTTCCCTTTAAGGAGAACTAAGATGAAACAGCAATTTATTACTAATTTAAAGAACGGAAAAATTTCTGCTGCACAAAATCGCAAAGAATTAGCAGAACTAGTAAAACAAGGGGGGATTTTCTCCCCATTAGCCGAGCATATTAAAGCCGATTTAAAACTCCAGCACCATTGGGTAAGCCATTATTTCTTTAGTAAGGTCAATTTACTTGCAAATAATTTTTCTCAGGAATTGTGCGAGCATCTAATTCAGGTAAAAGAACGGCTACAACAAATCCCAGAACAAGGATTTGCCGTAGAAAATATGACTGAAACAGTAAACACGACAACTAATTTTACCCAAGAAACACCAAAAGCTAATCAGTATGTTGAGCCAGATTTAAGCCGTTATATACCAAATAGCAAACTAAAAGGCTATATAGACGCACAAGATGTATCCGCAATTCGTGCATTTTTATTTGCAGAATTATCAGACTTCCGCTTAACCATTGAAGAGCTTATACAAGCGGTCTTTTATGTGGAAAAAAATGCAAAAGGCGTATTTGAAGAGTATAAAACCAGTGCTTTTATTGCGGAAATTGAGCAAGATGAGAGCAAATGGAATGGGCGTTATTTTAACTTACAGCAAGGTGATTTGAACCTGAACTTTGCTTTGGTGCGTTTTTTCCATTTGGTAAATGTGCGTGAAACTTTGATGAAGAAAGGCGATCCTGATTTCCAACAAATTAAAGTGGAGCGTAAAGAGCCACAAGTGCAAACTCAAGCTGGCTCGCAACGTACTGCATCACAATCTACACCGCGTAGTCAAACGGGGCAACCCGCACGACAAACAAAGGAACAATCAACAAATAACAGTAATTCCAAAGTATTAGCAGCCATTCTTGCCGTAGGTGGGTTAGTCGCGTTGGCATTATGGAAACTTTTTCACTAAGGAGAAATATCAGTGGCTAATCAAGAAATGTTAAAAATTGAAGAGCAACAAATTCGTCGAAAAGCGTTATCCGCATTGGTTAATGGGCGTGAATTACTCAATAAAAGTTATTTATCTGAATTAGGGCAATTTGATTTACAAACACTAGAGAAGTTCCCATCAGAGGAAATCAAAATCAATTTTGCTACCGATGTACGCATTTTCAAGGTTGAACGAGTAGTATTGGAAAATAAACAATCAATGCTAGAAAGTATGACAGCAGCTTACACGGCACTGGGTACAGCTGGTTATTCTGTGTTCTTATTACTACAAAGTAATGGTTCTGAAACGATGCTCTATCTTGGTACAAGAGGAGCAGCGAATAAAATGCAAGGCGGTACTGCTGGACAATTACTCGATGAAACCTTTAAAGGGCACTTTGCTGGTAGCCAACTTAATCGATTGAAAGGTAAAGAGAGTGAAGAGCTAATTAAAGATTTTGCATCTGAACGCTCATTATCGATCACAGCAGTAACAGGTGTGCCTTCTCTCTCCGTAGAAGAACGTGAGCATTTTATGCAAGGGCTGGAGCATTTTATTGATGCAGCAGAAGGGCGTGAATATCAAGCATTGATTTTAGCTGAACCAGTCTCTGCTCATCAGTTAGATAGGATTCAAGCAGGTTATGAAGGCGTTGCCACTCAGCTTCCCCATTACTCAAACAAACACTTTCTTTTGGTGAAAATGAAAGTGATAGTGTGGGGTTAAGTATCAGTGAAGGCATCAGCCACTCTTTTGGAACAAGTATTGGTCTGACTGAAACTAAGGGAACAAGTTATAGCATCTCTCGTGGTAAAAATATTAGTCAAACCAATGGTACATCTAGCAGCACATCCACAGCAGGTGCTGCTCAAAAAGCAATCGCCGTTGGTTCAACAGTAGCAAATGGTGCAATTCAAATCGCTGCATTGGCAGGTTTATCTAATCCACTTATTGGTATTGGTATCAGCGTAGGCGGTGCTGTGCTAAGTACCGTACTAGGCAGCAGTACAACAGAAGGGAGCAGTTCTTCTACAACCACTGGAACATCCGAAAATGAAACCGAGGGCTCTTCAGAAAGCACAGCAAAATCCGAAACAAAAAACGAAAATACTGCGATAAATAAAAATAAAGCCCATAGTACTAATCAAACTATCGGTTCTAGCCGTCAAATTACTTTAGAAATGACGGATAAAAATATTGAACAGATGTTGAAAAAGGTGGATCAACAATTAGAGCGTGTTAATGAGGCTCGCCGTTATGGTGGTTGGAACAGTGCGGCATATTTTATCAGTGATAACACTGCTGCATCACAATCGCTTGCTAGTATGTTCTTAGGGTTAATGCGTGGGGCAAATTCCAATAGTGAAGATTTTTCTCTTACAACTTGGGATAACACCGAAGTAAAAGGACGCCCAAACAAAGCCTTGGCAAAAGATGTATTAACGTGGTTGGCAAATTTATCTCACCCTCGTTTAACCGCAGAGTTTTCTCAAGGTTTAGGTGTTGGTTATTTGACCCCATCAACGTTGGTATCAGGCAAAGAAATGGCAATTCAACTTTCGCTACCACGTCGTTCTACTTCGACTGTTACGGTAGTGGAAGCGATGCCATTTGGTCGCCGTATCCAAAATGTAAACGGACAAAATGAAAAAGCAGAAAGAGTGGTCAATTTAGGGCAAGTTCGTCATTTATGGCAGGATTTACCACAAAAAGTAGAACTTGATGTAGAAAAACTCTCTAGCCATATTTTTATCACAGGTTCAACAGGCTCAGGGAAAAGTAATACGGTTTACCAACTACTGGATCAGCTCAACCAAAATGATGTGAAATTTATGGTAATTGAGCCTGCTAAAGGGGAGTATAAAAATGTGTTTGGCTTCCGATCTGATGTGAAGGTTTTTGGGACTAATCCTCAAAAAACATCACTTTTACGTATCAATCCATTCAAATTCCCTGAAGATATTCACGTTTTAGAGCATATTGATCGCTTGGTTGAGATTTTTAACGTCTGCTGGCCGATGTATGCTGCAATGCCAGCTGTGTTGAAAGATGCAATGCTTGAAGCCTATCGAGTAAGTGGTTGGAATTTAGAAACTTCTGAAAATAGACATAAAAACCTTTTCCCAAGTTTTAAAGATTTGCTCCAACAGCTAGAAAAAGTGATTAACGAATCTAAATTCTCGCAAGAGGTAAAAAGTAACTATGAAGGTTCTTTAGTAACCCGAGTAAAATCTTTAACAAACGGATTAAATGGGCAAATTTTCAGTGCTGATGAAGTCGATAATCATATTTTATTTGATGAAAATGTGATCGTAGATTTAAGCCGTATAGGTTCGCAAGAAACGAAATCTCTCATTATGGGTATTTTAGTTATGCGTTTAAGCGAACATCGTACTAGCGAAAGCAATGGAATGAATGTGAAGCTAAAACACGTTACGGTTTTAGAAGAAGCGCATAACATTTTAAAACGTACATCAAGCGAGCAAAGTAGCGAAGGTTCAAATGTGGCAGGTAAAGCCGTTGAAATGCTATCTAATGCAATTGCAGAAATGCGTACTTATGGAGAAGGTTTTATTATTGCAGACCAATCACCTGGTGCGGTAGATATTTCAGCTATTCGTAATACCAACACCAAAATTATTATGCGTTTACCTGAAGAAACAGATCGTCGCTTGGCTGCTAAGGCATCCGGTGTAACGGATGAGCAACTAGAAGAAATTGCTAAACTACCAAAAGGCGTAGCTGTTGTGTATCAAAATGATTGGTTAGAGCCGATTTTGTGTAAGGTTGCTTATTTTGAAACTAATGAGCAGTATTTTGAACAACCAGATAAAAGGCAAGAAAAGAAACAAGAACAAAGAAAAATATTCAATGAATGTTTAGCTAAGTTTTTATTTAGTAAAAAATTAGAAAAGCGAGATAAGTTAGACTTTGAAAAAATAAGAAATGTATTTCAGGACTCAACTATCCTTCCCAAACATAAAAATAAGTTATTAAATATGTTAAATACATTAGAAAAAGATCCTGATGCAAATATATTGGATTATTCAGATAAAGAATTAATAGGATTTTATTCTTCCATAACAGATGAATATATTTCATCAAAAGAAGAGTTTTTCAAACTATTAGGATAATATATTTTTAAATAAGGAATTGTATTATGAATGAACTAGGTAATTTTAATAAAATAGATATTTCTTCTGAGATTAAGGATTTAAAAGATAATTCAGATGATAAAGATTTACATCCTTTTCCCAAAGTAGAGTTGCCAGATACTGACGATATAAGCGGTGATTTGGATAGTGGGGATCTGCATCCTTTTCCCAAAGTAGAGTTGCCAGATACTGACGATATAAGCGGTGATTTGAATGGTGGCGATTTATACCCTTCTCCTCAGGTAGAACCTCTTGATATCGCTGAAGATGATCCTCGTATATGTTATATTGCTCCCACAAATATGGATTCAGAAAAATTACTCGAATCATTAGAAAATCGAGACTTAACTCCGATTACTGATGAAACAAAGGAACGATTAAGAGAAAATGGGTGGCCTGAGGAGATCATTGAAAACTTAACCAGTGAAGAAGAAGTTGAGATTTATGAAAAAGCAGGGCTAAAACCAATGGAAATCAATGGTAAATGGTGTTTGGTTCGAACAGACATTGATTATGACCAAAAAGATGAGCTTGGAAGAACAAATCTTGAAAGAATGGAGCAGGGATTAGCTCCATTGGATAAAAATGGAAAACCAATTGAACTACACCATGTTGGTCAAAGTAGTGATGCTCCGTTAGCACAGCTAACCCAGAAAGAACATAGAGGAGATGGAAACGATGCTATTCTTCACGATAAAGCTATTGAATCAGAAATTGCTCGTCCTAATTTTAATCAAGAGCGTAAAGAACATTGGAAAGCAATGGCTGAAGCAGTAAAAGAACAACAAGCTAATAATGATGTCTAATAATGGGTAATAGGAGAAAAAAATGTGTGATTTAAAAAATAAATTATTGACTGAAGGTATTAGTCTTCACACTGCAAACCAAGCTGAGATCGATAGTGCTGAGCAAAAACTAGGCTGTTCTTTTTCTGTAGAATACAAAACTTTTTTGGTTAATATAGGGGCAATCTCAGCTAATGGAGAAGAATTCTATGGCTTAGGTATTCCTGAAAATAGCTATCTCAATGTAATCAGTGCAACATTGGCATTGAGACGTGAATTTCCTGAACTACCTATAGAGTGTGTTGTGCTTTATTCATTTGGGGATGGACACCAATATTATTTATACGATAACAAGCATTCCAATATTTTGTATTTTAATGAGTTTAAATTCCCAGAAGATAAAGAAATTCCTGATTCTCTAAATAAATTAATTGAAAATTTAATTTTTATGAATTAGATTCTATTCACTGATAAATTCAAACTATATTTAAGTTGAGCCAATCAATCAGATTGGCTCTATGATTTATCAACTAGAATACTATCTTAAACCCTATCCATAAATTTAAATAATCAGTTGCCGTTATGCTATTAGAACTAGAATCAACCTTCAAATTCCACAAAGAATCTTTTAATGACAATTTCCGCTTACGAGTTTATCGTTCTCTAAGCTGGTTAAAGAAAGCTGAACAAGATGCAGATTTAGATAGTCAGTTTATTTCATTATGGATTGCTTTTAATGCCGCTTATGCTCGTGAGCTAGACGAGCAAAGAGATAGAGCAACATTTAATGAGTTTTTATTACGAATTTGCTCATTTGATAATGAGAAAACGATCTATCACTTAGTTTGGAAAAAATTTCCTCAATATATCCGCTTGTTGTTGGATAACCCTTTTGTTTTCCAACCTTTTTGGGATTTTCATAACGGAAAAATCCCAGAAAAAGAGTACCTAAAATTAGAGATAAAAGAGCGTGAACGTTTTTTCTCCGCTTTAGAAAATCAAAAAACAGAACGTATTTTAGATGTGATGTTTGGTCGCCTTTATACATTACGAAACCAAATTATTCACGGTGGTGCAACTTACAATAGTCGAGTTAATCGAGAACAATTACGCGATGGTTGTAATGTTTTAAAACTGCTCATTCCAGCAATGTTACAAATTATGATGGAAAATCATTCTGAAATTGATTGGGGTAAGCCGTTTTATCCCGTAGTGAATGCAAATAACATTACATAAAATATAAGGAAACCCGAATTATGATGCCATTTAATGAACCATTAAGAGAATGTTGCCCTAAATGTGATTGGAAAAGTGATGTATTGATGACTTCTGATGTTGTATATGTATTTTATGGTAATTGTCCGAAATGTGGCGAAGAAACAGTAACTCGAAAATTATCTTTTGTTGAAAAAATTCAATTCTCACCATTTCTAAAAAAATTTCCAAAGATCTAATGGTGCAAGATATGCACATATAGATTATTGACGATGTTTCGGACACACTGCGTGTGTCCATTCATTAAATACCCCAAGCTATAGGTTGCTAGTAGCTTAAAAGGGAGGATTTATTCACATTTATAAAAAATTTTTCCCCACGACACAACCTGACGTGCATAAACATTTCTCTTAGGTAACAATAGGCTTATTACAAAACAGTACTTTTACCACAGAGGAATGCTATATGACAGATATAACCCCATCTCTATCAGATAAAACAGAGAAAGAAAAAGAGCTAGACAATCTTAAAATAGAGCTCTTGTTATCTAGTATTAAATTATCTCAAGATTTGCCAGATACATCACCGTTGAAACTAAAAGCAGTTAAATGTGAAATGACTTTTGGTGATGAAAATTGGATTGCCCGAAAAGCGATTGAATGGCAGAGAAAAGGTTGTTTAAAAAAGCTAAACAAATTAAAAAAAGAAGCCCAAAAAGAATTAGAGAAATTTATATCCATACTCGATCAAATAAATGGTATCTATTTATCACTTGGGGTATCTCAAATTCCATTTGAAAATATGCTTCCTGATACGGAATTTCAATTGAATCCTTCTGTTGAAAATACTAATTGGGGAATAGAATTTGAAAATTGTTTAAATCAATTTGTTCAAACTATTGAAAATACAGGTGAAACGGTAAATTTAGCAGAGCAAGAATCATTTTCATTAAATAGGATAAAACATATATTGGGAGCTACTGCAGGTGATATTATTGGTTCAGATGTTGAATTTAATGACTACAAGGATGACGATTCTGAGTTATTTGTGTATCAAAGAAATTTTAATATTGTAATTAGGTGTGATTATAAAGTATCACCTATAATATTATTACTAGAGAGGATAAAGTCATTATCATTATTTCTATTGATAATTATTTATTTAGGTGGCTATATCTACAAGAATATATTAAGTTAGGAGAAAAATATGTTTGGAGCAATTACAGGCGATATTATTGGTTCACGTTTTGAATTTAATAATTATAAGGGTGTCGATTTTGAATTATTTACATCTGAATGCTGTTTTACTGATGATACGGTTTGTACTATCGCTATTGCAGAATGGGCGTTGAACAATTACCAAGATGATCTTGTTGCGATAGTGCGTAAATGGGGAAATAAATATCCTTATGCTGGCTACGGTGGTACTTTTGTTCGTTGGTTAAACCCGAATGTTATTCCTGTACCTTATAACAGCTGGGGGAATGGTTCGGCAATGCGAGTTTCTTCAGTGGGCTGGCTTTGCAATGATATTGATACGGTATTAGAGCGAGCAAAACAATCTGCTGAGATTACGCATAATCACCCAGAAGGCATTAAGGGGGCACAAGCGGTGGCTTCGGCAATTTATTTTGCAAGAGCAGGTAAAGATAAGGCGTTTATTAAAGACTTTATTGAACAGCTTTTTGCCTATAACTTAAATCAGACTTGCGATGAAATTCGCCCTGTTTATGAGTTTGATGTCAGCTGTCAAGGAAGTGTGCCACAGGCTATTATTGCTTTTTTAGAAAGCCGAGATTTTGAAGATTCAATACGTCTTGCAGTATCTTTAGGTGGAGATTCTGACACTATTGCTGCAATTACAGGCTCAATTGCAGAAACCTTTTATCAAGGCGTGCCAGAAGAAATCAAAGCCAAAGCGGTAACTTATTTACCTCAAGAGTTTTTGGATATTTTACGACAAGTAGAAGAGCGTAAATGATTTAGGAAATCCCTTACACACTATCAATGTTAAGCACCCGACAGATTCGGGCGTTATAAAATATGACACTTATTATGTTTAAGCCACAGGCACTTCCATCAGCAAAATTTCTGCATTTTCAGATAATGCAGTGACATCAAAAGATTGTGTGTCCCATACAGCTAAACCATCTCGTTCATTGAGTTCTTTGTTGCCGATTTTCGCATTTCCTTTAATAACAAATACATAAACACCGTTATTTTCTTTATGTAATTGATACGTTTTACTGTGGTTAAGCTCAAATTTTGCTAGTGAGAACCAAGCATCTTGGTGAATCCAAACGCCTTCATCATCAGGATTGGGTGAAAGAATTTGCTGGAAATCATTCGGTTTAGCTTGGTCAGCAATGGTAATTTGTTGATAACGAGGTTCAACATTGCGTTTATTCGGAATTACCCAAATTTGTAAAAATGTAACCGCTTGATCACGATTTGCATTCATTTCGCTATGGGTAATACCAGTGCCTGCGGACATTACTTGAATATCGCCATTGCGAATAATACTACCATTTCCCATACTATCTTTGTGAGCCAAATCGCCAGACAAAGGAATTGAGATAATTTCCATATTATTATGGGGATGAGTACCAAACCCCATTCCACCTTCGACAAAATCATCGTTGATAACACGCAACGCCCCAAAACCTAAGCGTTCAGGATCGTAATAATTTGCAAAACTAAAAGTATGACGGCTTTTTAGCCAACCATGATCAGCATTGCCACGAGAGTCAGCTGAGTGATAAAGATATTTCATTGTAAGTCCTTCATTTTGTATCAACTTAGGGACTATTCTATAATTTCACCTATGCTAGATAAAGGCATTAAAAAGCAATAGACTCTTTCCTATATAGAAATAATAAGTTTGTTACCGCTGTAATCTCACGCCAAAATGATTAGCAACTTTTCTTTCTGAACCTTGTAACAAAGGTAGCGCGGAGATACGTTTATTATCAATCACCATTGTCGAACTTCCCCCGCCATCTAAATTCAATGCGTAAGTTAGATTTAGCTGGGTCGCTAATTGTGCTAATTCATCCATTGTCATTCCACGATAGGTAAGCTGTCGCCCCTCAACTACAACTAAATAGAGCCAGTTATGCTTTTCATCTAACCCAATCATTGTTCTTGGATGCTTACCCGTAAAAATATCTTGCGAACAACCAATTTTGTCACGTGTGGAACATTCAAATTTACCTGATTTTTCACTGTAATAATGCCACCCTGCGAGTGCTAATTTCCAGTTAGGCTTAGCAGAAGTAATACGATTTATTGGATCAATATGGCAACGATTATTGGCGGTACAAGCCAAAAAAGAGCGAGCTAAGGTGTCATTGCTTTTTTGCCATTTTTTAAATTGAGAGATATTTAAGCCAAGAGGCGATAGATCTTTACGGAAAAAGCTCCCATTAATTGCCACATTAGTTTGATATTTTTCAGCAAATTCAGAAACAGTTAATCCCTGATCTTTTGGTAATGTCGTAATCATTTCAAGATGAGGACAATTCAGATTGATCTTACTGATATGAATAACACCATTTTCGCTACGATTTTCAATGCAAGATGAGTTTGCTTGAGCAGTAAAGCTCAGTAAGAGAATAAAAAACAAAAAAAGAGATTTCATTGGCATAGTATAGTCAATTAACATAAAAATAAAGAATCACTCCCTGCTCATCAATATAAACAAGTTCATAATCTTGATGAGGCTACAGCTTCTTTAGTTTATGGTTACGCTAAGGGCTATGGCATAATTTTGTAACACAGATGAAGATAATGTAGGGCTTTTTGTCTGAGCGTTACTTAATATGACATGGGGAATATTGTAACATTGTTTTTATTCATTATTGTGGATAAATTATTATAGTGTTTATATAAATATGACTAGCTTATTTAGTAAAATTTCTTATTAAATCACATACTTAATAAGAGCGATTATCAATACCTTGGAATGGCTTGATCTGTTTTTTGAGATAGATCACAAAACTGCTTTTTTTATGTTAAGAAATTGTAAAAAGTGGTTATAAACCATAAGAAATAATGGCAAAATATCTGCAAATTTTAGTTGATGTATTTATATTCCCAAGGAGGAAATTGTGCAAACTATCAATGTTGATGTTGCCATTGTGGGCGCTGGTGGTGGCGGTTTACGAGCTGCAATTGCAGCTGCGGAAGCAAATCCAAATCTAAAAATAGCTTTAATTTCAAAAGTTTATCCAATGCGTAGCCATACTGTTGCGGCAGAAGGGGGAGCTGCTGCGGTAGTTAAAGAAACTGACTCTTATGATAAACACTTCCACGATACCGTTGGTGGTGGTGACTGGTTGTGCGAACAAGACGTGGTAGAGTACTTCGTAGAGCACTCTCCAGTTGAAATGACTCAACTTGAACGTTGGGGCTGCCCTTGGAGCCGTAAAGAAGATGGTGATGTAAACGTACGTCGTTTCGGTGGGATGAAAATCGAACGTACTTGGTTTGCAGCCGATAAAACAGGTTTCCACTTATTACATACCCTTTTCCAAACATCAATTAAATACCCGCAGATTATTCGTTTTGATGAACATTTTGTTGTAGATATTTTAGTTGATGATGGTCACGCTCGTGGCTGTGTCGCAATGAATATGATGGAAGGAACTTTCGTCCAAATCAATGCAAATGCAGTTGTTATTGCAACAGGCGGTGGCTGTCGTGCATATCGTTTCAATACCAATGGTGGTATCGTAACAGGTGATGGTTTATCAATGGCTTATCGTCATGGTGTGCCATTGCGTGATATGGAATTTGTACAGTATCACCCAACAGGTTTACCAAATACCGGTATTTTGATGACTGAAGGTTGTCGTGGGGAAGGCGGTATTTTAGTGAATAAAGATGGCTATCGTTATTTACAAGATTATGGTCTAGGACCAGAAACTCCAATCGGTAAACCAGAAAATAAATATATGGAATTAGGTCCGCGTGACAAAGTTTCTCAAGCATTCTGGCAAGAATGGCGTAAAGGCAACACATTAAAAACAGCAAAAGGTGTTGATGTCGTACATTTAGACTTACGTCATTTAGGTGAAAAATACTTACACGAACGTTTACCGTTTATTTGTGAATTAGCAAAAGCTTATGAGGGTGTAGATCCCGCTAAAGCACCAATTCCTGTTCGTCCAGTTGTTCACTATACGATGGGGGGTATTGAAGTTGATCAACAAGCCGAAACTTGCATTAAAGGCTTATTTGCAGTCGGTGAGTGTGCATCATCAGGATTACACGGCGCTAACCGTTTAGGTTCAAACTCACTAGCTGAATTAGTCGTGTTCGGTAAAGTAGCAGGTGAGATGGCAGCTCAACGTGCAGTCGAAGCTAGTCCACGTAATCAAGCAGTAATTGATGCACAGGCTCAAGATGTATTAGAACGTGTTTATGCGTTAGCTCGTCAAGAGGGCGAAGAATCTTGGTCACAAATTCGTAATGAAATGGGTGACTCAATGGAAGAAGGCTGTGGTATTTATCGTACACAAGAAAGTATGGAAAAAACAGTCGCTAAAATTGCAGAGTTAAAAGAACGTTATAAACGTATCAAAGTAAAAGATAGCTCAAGCGTATTTAACACGGACTTACTCTACAAAATTGAGCTTGGATATATCCTTGATGTTGCTCAATCTATTTCATCATCAGCAGTTGAACGTAAAGAATCTCGTGGTGCTCACCAACGTTTAGACTATGTAGAGCGTGATGATGTAAATTATTTAAAACACACTCAAGCATTCTACAATGCAGATGGTGCACCAACGATTAAATATAGCGATGTGAAAATTACTAAATCACAACCTGCAAAACGTGTTTATGGTGCAGAAGCGGAAGCACAAGAAAAAGCGGCAGCAAAAAAGGAGTAACAGAAGATGACTAACCAAAGTAAAATGACAGTCGAAGTGCTTCGTTATAACCCTGAACAAGATAACGAGCCATTCTTAGCTAAATATGAAGTACCTTACGATAGCCAAACTTCACTACTTGATGCACTTGGCTATATTAAAGATGAATTAGAGCCAGAGTTATCTTATCGTTGGTCTTGCCGTATGGCGATTTGTGGATCTTGCGGGATGATGGTAAATGGCAAGCCAAAATTGGCTTGTAAGACCTTCTTACGTGATTACAGTGGTTATATGCGAATTGAACCGCTTGCAAACTTCCCGATTGAACGTGATTTAGTAGTTGATTTAAGCCACTTTATTGAAAGTTTGGAATCTATCAAGCCATATATCATTGATAATAAAGCACCAGAATTAGATGGCAAACCTCACCCATCAGCAGAATTAGCGAAAAGTCGTACAAAACAAACTCCAGCACAACTAGAGAAATATCGTACATTCTCAATGTGTATTAACTGTGGTTTATGTTACGCAGCTTGTCCACAATTTGGTTTAAATCCTGAATTTGTTGGTCCTGCCGCATTAACCCTTGCTCACCGTTATAATTTAGATAACCGTGATAATGGTAAAGCGGAACGTATGAAAATTCTAAACGGCAAAAATGGTGTTTGGAGTTGTACTTTCGTTGGTTATTGTTCAGAAGTTTGTCCAAAACACGTTGGACCAGCATCTGCTGTAAACCAAGGCAAGATTGAAAGTGCGAAAGACTATGTATTTGCAATGTTAAAACCGCAGAAGTAAGGAGAGTAAGATGACAACAACAGCCAGTAAACGCAAAAAATATGTGCGTGAGATTAAACCAACATGGTGGAAAAAGTTAGATTTTTACAAATTCTATGTCTTGCGTGAAAGTACATCAGTACCAACTGTTTGGTTCTGCTTAGTTTTACTCTATGGATTAGTTTCTTTAGGTAAAGGCACTTTTGAAACTGATTTCGTGGGATTCTTACAAAACCCAGTGGTAGTTATTCTAAATATTATTACCTTAGGGGCGGTATTATTAAATAGCTTTACTTTCTTTGGCATGGCGCCACAAATGATGAATATTATTGTCAAAAATGAACGCATCAACGTGACTTTAGTTTCTCGAGCTTTTTGGGGAATTACCGCATTTGTGAGCTTACTTGCTTTAATTTTAGTATAAGGGGAATAAAATGGATAAACTTAACCCAAAACGTTCGAATGAACCAGCAGTATGGTTGTTATTCGGTGCTGGTGGTGCAATTAGTGCGATCTTTTTCCCTGTGTTAGTGTTAATTCTCGGTTTTTTATTACCATTTGGGATTATCACTCCAGATAATATTATTGCATTTGCGCATACTTGGATCGGAAAATTAGCTATCTTAGCATTTTTAATTTTCCCGATGTGGTGTGGTATGCACCGTATCCATTTAGGATTACATGATTTTAAAGTACACATTCCTGCTGGTGCTTGGATTTTCTACGGATTATCAGCCCTTTATAGCGTACTTGTATTCTTTGCTGTAATCAACTTATAGTTTCTGTTAAATAAAAGTGTAAAGGCTATTCTTGTGATGGAGAATAGCCTTTTTATTTTATGGAACTTTAACTTTAACTATATGTCTTATGCTTGGCTCTAGGCTTTCCTAGAATAAACATTATTTATTTTTATAAGGATTCTTCAATGAAATCATTAAAATCGTTAGTTGCACTTGGTATTGCTATGGCAGTTTCTTCTACTACATTTGCAGAAACAACCAATCCAATGGCTACAATCAAAGAAAGTGTAACCAACCAAGCGGTAACATCAGCAAAAGATTCTGCAAAATCAGCAGTAACAGAAAAAGTTTCAGCGGTAAAACAAGGTGCTGAAACAAAAGTAACTAACGCAAAAGAAGCGGTAACATCAGCGAAAGATTCTGCAAAATCAGCAGTAACAGAAAAAGCTTCAGCGGTAAAACAAGGTGCTGAAACAAAAGTAGCTAACGCAAAAGAAGTGGTAACATCAGCGAAAGATTCTGCAAAATCAGTAGCAACAGAAAAAGCTTCAGTGGTAAAACAAGGTGCTGAAACAAAAGTAGCTAATGCGAAAGAAACACTAACTTCAGCTAAAAATAGTGCAAAAAAAGTAGCTAAAGTAAATATTAATACCGCTGATGAAAAAACATTACAAACATTAGATGGAATTGGTGAAGTTAAAGCAAAAGCGATTATTGAATACCGTAAAAAGTATGGGAAAATCAAAAATATAGCCGAGCTTTCAAAAGTATCAGGAATTGGTGAAAGCACTTTAGAAAAATTAAATGGTTATGTTAGTTTCTAAATAATAATGGCGGCTACATTTTGTGGCCGTTTAATTTTGTAGCACCGTTGCAGTGACAATCACTGCAATGAATATTGCTAACCAGATGAGATGGATCTTGACACTTTGGCGATTGATTTCTTGGTTTTCTAAACGGCGTTGTTCAAGTTTTTGCTTATAAATTTCTAAATCAGCCTCTTTGAACGAAAAACCACAATGAATACAATGTTCCACACTATCACTAATTTTTTTATGACATTCTGGGCAACGACGTAAAGCCATATTATTTCCTTTCGATAAAAGCTAATAAATTTTTCACAAAGAGATCAGGGGATTGCTGATGTGCATTATGCCCTGCATTTAATATCAGTTGATAAGGCAAATGATGCTTTTCAACCATTTGTCGAAATTTTTGATCTTTTTCTCCAATAAAAAAGGTCAGATCATTTCTCGTTTTGCAATCAAAAAAGGGTTGTTTGGCAAGGCTCGTCGCTTCAAGCATTTGTGCAATTTTTTCTCCGCAATTATCTTGCCTTTTTTGGATAAAATCAGCCCGCGTCTGAATATCTAAATCGGCAAAAACAGTTTGTTGATACCAATCTTCTAGCACATTGCGAAGTGGCTCGGTACGAAATCGTTTTGCCCAATGTTGATCATTCAGCCAACGAGTCTGACGTTCCTGTTCACTTTGTAGCCCTATGTTAGCACCTTCTAACACCACACCTAGCAAGTTAGCCTGCTCTTGATGATGTAGATAATCTAATGCAATACGCCCGCCTAATGAGTAACCCACTAAGTAAAACGGCTCTTGAATAAGGGTATTTAACGTGGAATAAAGTTGTTGACGAACATCGCTGAAACTACGGCAATCAATATGTTGGCTTTGATTATGGCAAGGAAGATCAAGCGTAAGCGGTCGGATTTGTGGATTTTTTTGCAACAGGCAAATGACCTGTTGCCAATCTTGTTGAGAGCCGAGCAATCCGTGTAGGAAAACCAAAGGAATGCCCGAATCACGATGCCATTGGTAAGCTAACATTAGTCAATAGAAGCTCGTGAGATTTGTTCGAGTAAGGCTTTATATAATGAGCTACCTTCCTGATCGTTCACTTTGATTTCGACAATCGTTACACCTTTGCGAGCGTATGCTTGTTTGAGTTTGGTGGCGAGATCTGCCCAAGTGTAAGGGCGTAGATATTCTAAACCAAACATTGTGGCAATTTGTGAGAATTCTAAATTGTGCGATAAACGGTAGTATTTTTCTTTTGCTTGAGCATCAACAGGTAGCATATCAAAAATTGCCCCACCGTTATTGTTAATCACAAATAAGAGTGTTGGTTGCGTAATATTGCGTAGCAATGCGATAGAGTTTAGATCGTGTAGGCAAGAAATATCACCAATAACCCCAACAGTTGGAGCATTGCTACCTTTTGCAATACCTGCAATGGTCGCAATTAAGCCATCAATGCCACTTGCTCCACGATTAGTGTAAACAGGATAGCCCTCAGGTAATTTGCACAGTGCATCAACTAATCGTACAAATAAACTATTCCCTAAAAATAGGTTGCCATTTGGCGGCATTACTCGTTCAATATGGTGTGCTAATGAAGCCTCATTCAAATTACCGCCCACTTGTTGCTCAATAAAACCGGCACAGAATTGTGATAATGCCAATGGCTCAAGTAACCAAGGTTTTTGGCGAAGCGGTGGATGTACTCGTGTAAAATGATGAGCTTTGGCAACAAAACGAGTTTGCTGATGTGCATAAGGGTTTAGGTAATCTTGGGAGTTTTCAACTAACCAAAATTCGCCTTTAAACGCATTGAGAAATTGGTTTACTCGTTTACTCACAATTTGCGAGCCAAATTGGATTACAATATCGGCTTGTAATAAACGCTGTTCGACAGTTTTATTTGATAGCCAAATATCAGCAAATGGCAGACTTGCTTCAATACCTGATTGCACATCGCTGATTAAACACCAACCGAGCGTTTCCGCCCAAAGTTTCAAGCCCATTCCTTGCTCTAAAGGTAATTTACCTACAACAACCACACCACGTTTGGTTCGCCAATAATCCCAATTTTCGTGCATTAACACGTCTTGTTGAGTCGCCTGTTGGTCGATCCATTTTGTTTGGGGTTGGTTTAACCAACGTTGAATAGGTGCTAACCAAGGATCTTGCCCAATCGCATTTTCATCAGCATCATATAAAGGCTCTGCAAACGGTGCATTGATATGCACAACGCCCCCTTTTTCTACTTGTTGTGTGCAAGCCTGTTCAACCGTTGCAATTAACCAATTTGGGCTAAAATGAGAAGAAGGTTTTGGCAAATTCAAACTTGCCACAGGATATTGCCCGAAAATATGTTGCTGTTGAATTGCCTGATTTACACCACAACCAATTGATTCAGGCGGACGATCTGCCGATAAGACGATCAATTTATGATGAGTAAGGCTCGCTTCAATCACTGCTGGGTAAAGGTTTGCCACCGCAGTACCAGAAGTGACAATAATCGCCACAGGTGCTTGAGTTGCTTTCGCCACCCCTAACGCAAAAAAGCCTAAACCACGCTCATCAAAATGCGTATGGCATTCGGCTGCATTTTGTTGCTGTAATCTTACCGCTTCAAGTGTCAGCGGAGTAGAGCGAGAGCCAGGGGCAATACAAAAATGTTTTACGCCATAACGTAGTAGTGCATTAAGCACCACTCTCGCCCAAGAGCGATTAAAAGTACTGGTGTTGATCGTCATTCTTCTTCTCTTTGATGATAAATAAGCGCTCAGATTGTAGCAAAATTTTGCAATGTTATGTAGTGGCTACGTAATATGTAACAAGGCACTTCACTGTCGATTTCTATCGCTATGTTATAAAAAGAAGGAGATTTTGCAAAAATTTCTCAAAATCTCCCCGCTTGCTGTCGTTATTTCATTTCTGCAAAGGCTTGATCTGCCATTGCTAATGTGTAGGCGATGTCTTCATCACTGTGAGCAAGTGACATAAAGCCAGCTTCAAATGCACTTGGTGCAAGATAAACACCTTTTTCTAACATTTTGTGGAAGAAGGTGTTGAAAGCATTAACATCACATTTCATTACATCTTGATAGCTTTCGATAGTTTGCTGTTCTGTAAAGAATAAACCGAACATACCGCCAACATATTGCACTGTTAGTGGAATATTGTGCTTGTCTGCAAGCGTTTTGAAACTTTCCGCAAGCGTTTTGGTTTTTTCGGCTAGTTTGGCTTCATTACCTGCTTTTGATAGCTCGGTTAAACAGGCTAAACCTGCTGACATTGCTATCGGGTTGCCTGAAAGTGTCCCCGCTTGGTACACTGGACCGGTTGGTGCAATATACTCCATAATTTCTTTTTTGCCACCAAATGCACCGACAGGCATACCGCCACCGATAATTTTACCTAAAGTAGTTAAGTCAGGCGTTACACCATAGTGTGCTTGAGCACCACCTAATGCCACACGAAACCCTGTCATTACTTCATCAATAATAAAGACAGTACCGTATTCAGTGCATAGCTCACGCAAACCTTGTAAAAAACCATCTTTTGGTGGAATACAGTTCATATTACCAGCCACAGGCTCAATAATTAAACAGGCAATCTCATTTGGGTATTGTTCAAAGGCTTGTTTGACGGAGTTTAAATTGTTGTATTCGCAAGTAATGGTATGTTTGGCGAAATCTTCAGGAACACCAGGAGAGCTTGGCTGACCGAGTGTTAATGCACCAGAGCCAGCTTTTACTAGTAGAGAGTCAGAATGACCGTGATAACAGCCTTCAAATTTAATAATTTTATCGCGTTTGGTATAACCACGAGCAAGACGGATTGCGGACATGGTGGCTTCTGTACCAGAGCTGACCATTCTAACCATTTCAATAGATGGAACAAGTTTACATACTAATTCGGCTAATTCAATTTCAATAGCGGTTGGTGCGCCGAAACTTAGCCCATTTGGCACAGCTTCAAGTACCGCATTGATGATTGCAGGGTGATTGTGTCCTAACACCATTGGGCCCCAAGATCCCACATAATCAATATAACGTTTACCTTCGCTATCGGTAATGTAAGCACCTTGTGCTTTTTCGATAAAAACAGGTGTTCCGCCGACGCCTTTAAAGGCTCGAACAGGCGAATTTACACCACCTGGGATTACTTTTTGGGCTTTTTCAAAGAGAGAGAGAGATGAAGTCATAGTTATTCCTTAAATTTGAGTGAACTACCATAAGGCATGGATTGGGGTAATAATGTAGAAATTACTTATATTGTAACTGAAAATGTATAAGGTTTTTCTGTAGGTTTACGAAAAAATATAAGGATGGAGTAGATTAGTGCTAAATTTCACACCATTTTTTGGATATTAGTGGGCCAACGTTAGACTAAAATTTACATTCCTTCAAGAATAAATGAAAGGTTTCTCGGTTTATTCCATTATATTTTCGAAGTACTCGCTTGGCCTTACTCCAAAAATTAAAATTCTCATATTCCATTGATATGATGTTCTTCTCTATAAGTGTCTCTGAATGGTTAATTTGCTCGTGATGAAATTCAACCACATTTTGGGCATCATCACTGTGATAAGTATACGTAGAATCTCCAACTATTCAGTTTCATTTTAATAACAAGGAGAAACGTTTAATCTTGGTATTTTCAACAACGACAGTAAATATTTTTCCTTATCGTTTTAAATACGAAAAAGAGAGGCTTATTCTGCTTTGCCTGGTCATTTTTTTCTTTGGTGCTGAAGTAGACTAACATAACTGCTAATCTACTTCAGCCCTTAATTAAATGCCAGGGAGGTATAAATTTTCAAAATTATCCTCAAGTTAGGCATCAATGCCTTCAAACAATAAGGTACTGAGATAACGCTCAGAAGCTGATGGCAAGATCACCACAACAGTTTTATCTGCAAATTCAGGTGATTTCGCTAAACGATCTGCTGCCGCTACTGCCGCACCTGATGAGATACCAACTAAGATCCCTTCTTCTGAAAGAACTCGGCGAGCAGTTTCAATCGCAGTTTCACTATCCACTTGCTCAACTCGGTCAATTAAGCTTAAATCCAAGTTCTTAGGAATAAAGCCTGCGCCGATACCTTGAATTTTATGTGGGCCTGGTTTAACTTCTTCGCCATTTAAAGTTTGTGTAATTACTGGAGATTCTTTCGGCTCAACAGCAACACTCACAATTTGTTTACCTTTTTGTTGTTTAATATAACGGCTAACCCCTGTAATAGTACCACCTGTACCAACACCAGCGACAAATACATCAATATTCCCTTCAGTTGCATCCCAAATTTCAGGGCCTGTTGTCTGTTCGTGAATAGCAGGGTTTGCAGGGTTCTCAAATTGTTTTAGCATCACATAACGGTTTGGTTCGCTTGCTAAAATCTCTTCTGCTTTAGCAATCGCGCCTTTCATTCCTTTTGCACCTTCAGTTAGTACTAAGGTTGCTCCTAGACCACGTAATAAACGGCGGCGTTCAATACTCATTGTTTCAGGCATTGTTAGCGTTAATTTATACCCACGAGCAGCAGCTACATAGGCTAATGCAATCCCCGTATTACCACTTGTCGCATCAATAATTTCTTTATCTTTAGTTAAAATTCCATCTTTTTCTGCTTGCCACACCATATTCGCACCGATACGGCATTTCACGCTAAAACTTGGATTACGAGCTTCCACTTTTGCTAAAAGGTTACCGTTATGTCCGAAATTTTTTAAGCGAACAAGGGGAGTATTGCCAATAGTTTCTGAGTTATCTGCATAAATAGTCATGGTCATTTCCTTCTTTATTAAAGTGATGTTAATTTTGACACAGAATACGGATTTCTTATGAAAAGTTAAGGAAACATTATGCATTTTATATAACCAAAGATAATAATAACTTAAAAATCAGACGTACTTTGCAAAATATTAGGCTAATCTTACCGCTTGCAAGGCGGTATCTTTTCGGTATAGTAGGCATTTTATTACGCCTAATTTACTTCAAATGAAAAAAACACAAACCAATAAGAATCGTAAACTTAATCAGTTGATTTTTTTAATCATTATTGTCATTTTTGCCATCTTTACTTGGCGAAATAATGAGAAGAAATCTGTAACGCCTAGCCCCAATACGCAAACACAATCCCAACAACCATTACCTAACGATTTGGGGCAATATGATACCTTAATGGCAAATGATAATTTAGGGCAAAATCGTAACTCACCTGTTGATTACTATATGCTTGCTCTATCTTGGTCGCCTGAATTTTGCGATCTACAAAAACAGAAAAATAGCGGGAATGTTCCAAAACATTTGCAATATCAATGTAATGATAAAGCTCAATTTGGCTGGGTTATCCACGGTTTATGGCCACAAAATGCACAAGCCAAATCACCTGCCGACCACCCTCGTTTTTGTAAAGGTGACTTAGCTCAATTACCTGAAACATTGATTAAACAGTATTTACCAGAATCTCCAGGCGCATCTCTTTTACAGGGGCAATGGGAAAAGCACGGTGCTTGCGCTTTTAATGATGCAGAAAGCTATTTTGCGAAACAACGTGAATTATTCCGTAGCTTAAACTTGCCTGCACAAGATTTATCACGTAAAGAATTATTCCAATGGGTCAAAAAATATAACCCTCAGCTTAAAAATGCTTATTTAGGGGCAAGTAAAAATGAGCTATATATTTGTTATGATAAGCAATGGTCGGTAATGGATTGCCCACGTTAATGATCTCGATTCGCCATTTAAAAATGCAAGTCCAACGCCAGATAAAGCGAGATTTGGATAAGGCTAGTTGCTACTTCAATAAAAATTTCCTACTACCAACTGTCAATTATGATGTCAAAGGAATGAAAGCAGGCGTTGCCTATCTACAACAAAATGAGATCCGTCTAAATCCGATTTTGCTTCAAGAAAATGGCGAAACATTTATACAACAAGTTGTACCACACGAACTGGCACATTTAGTGGTTTATCAACAATTCGGGCGTGTTCAGCCTCACGGAAAAGAGTGGAAAATGGTAATGGAAACCGTATTAGGCGTCCCAGCAGAAACCTACCATTGCTTTGATACGGCTAGCGTACAAGGAGAACGATTTAACTATCGTTGTGAGTGCCAAACACATCAACTATCTGTCCGCCGACATAATGCAATCTTGCGGCAAAATCGCCAGTATTTGTGCCGAAAATGTAAGAAAGTGTTGGTTTTTGTCGGGCTATCAAGTAAGTAAAAATTAAAGGCATAACAGTATAGCTGTTATGCCCTAACTTTATTGATTTATTTAGTCAATAAATCCAACGCTTCTTGGTATTTTGCTACTGTCTTTTCAATCACATCAGCAGGCACTTTTGGAGCTGGTGCTTGTTTGTTCCAGCCACTATTCTCTAACCAATCACGCACAAATTGTTTGTCAAATGATGGCGGATTTGTACCTTCTTGGTAAGTATCTACAGACCAAAAACGGCTAGAATCTGGCGTTAATACCTCATCCATTAACGTTAAAGTCCCATTTTCATCTAAGCCAAATTCAAATTTGGTATCACAAATAATGATACCTTTCGTTAAAGCATATTCTGCTGCCTCAGTATAAAGTGCCAATGCTGCTTTTTTTACTTGCTCGGCAAGTTTAGCACCGATTTGACGCTCACATTCTTCATAGCTGATATTGATATCGTGGTCGCCAACTTCTGCTTTGCTCGATGGCGTAAAAATTGGTTGTGGTAATTTGCTTGCTTCAACTAGCCCTTCAGGTAGAGGCAATCCACAAATAGTACCTGTTTTTTTATAGTCTTTTAAGCCACTTCCCGTTAAATAACCACGTACGATTGATTCAATTTTTACAGGTGTTAAACGCTTGCATACTACTGCTCTATGTTGAATTGCTTCCGCTTCTTCTTTTGGGAGCACATCAAAAACAGAATCACCAGTAAAATGATTTGGCATAATATGTGAAAGTTTATTAAACCAGAAATTTGAAATCTGGGTAAGAATTTCGCCTTTACCTGGAATCGGATCATCAAGAATAACGTCAAACGCAGATAAGCGGTCTGTTGCTACCATTAACATACGTTTATCATCAATCTCATATAGATCACGTACTTTTCCTGAATAGATTTTTTTAAGACTAATTTGCATAGGAGAATCCTGTAAGATAAATAGAAAACTGGCGAATTATATCAATTTAAGCAAACGTTTGCTATTTTATAGCAAGGAATATTGATGCTTTGTTTTAAATCTTAGAGAACTATATTAGATTAGCAAGTATGCTAGTCTAGTCAGATGAAGATGAGCACTTGAATTTTTTGTATTAAAAGTAACCGCTCGATCCGTCGCCTATGTATTTGGGATACCCCCCCAATTCTGCAGCACTATTTTATCCCTAGATGTGAGTGAATTTCATCACGAAAGAATTAACCATTCTGAGATATTTGCCGAGCGAGAAAATCACATTAACGGAATTGAAAATTTTTGGAGTCAAGCCAAGCGAGTACTTCGAAAATATAATGGAATAAACCGAAAAAACTTTCCTTTATTCTTGAAGGTATGTGAATTTCGGTTTAATGTTGGAACACCTAAAATGCAGCTTAAAACCATTGCGGAAATGGTGTGAAATTTAGGGCTAATCCAATACAGTCCCTTAAAATAAATTAACTAAAAATGGAAATAGAAAAGCGGTAAGATTCGCAAAATTTTTCACAAATCATACCGCTTTATATCTATTTAATCGTTATTTAGTAATCGACTAGTGATTGTTGATCAGCACCTTCTTTTTCTACAACTGGTTGAATCATATGTTCACGTTTCAAGCCAAGTTGCAACGCAACACCAATCGCAATGTAGATCGATGAGTAAGTACCAAAACCAATACCGATCAGTAATGCAAGTGAGAAACTATGCAATGTTGGACCACCTAGCCAGTAGAGTGCGAGCACAACAAATAACGTTGTGATCGATGTCATCAATGTACGAGAAAGTGTCTGGCTTAACGATATATCGACCACTTCTATTGAAGTTGAACGGCGAATTTTCGGGAAGTTTTCACGCACGCGGTCAAATACCACGATACTATCGTTTAATGAGTAACCAACCACCGATAAGATCGCAGCAACAAAGGTTAAGTCAATCTCAATTTGTAAGAATGAAAATACCCCGATAGTCACCATTACATCGTGGAAAAGGGCTAAAATCCCGCCCACTGCTAAACGCCATTCAAAACGAATACCGACATAAAGTAATAACATTGCAAGCGTAGCTAAAGTCGCATAAATCGCCCCTTGCGTTAGCTCTTCCCCTACATTTGGACCGACAAACTCAATACTTTGGATTTTTGCTCCAGCATCCAGTTCGTGATGGATTAAATCCATTACTTTATTACCTAATGTCATATCGCCAGCAGAGGCAGGCAGACGGATCATTACATCTTTTTGCCCACCAAACGTTTGTACCAATGCACTTGGATAACCATTTTTATCCAACACATCACGCACTTTAGCTAAGTCCGCAGGTTGAGAAAAATTGGTTTCAATAACTGTTCCGCCAGTAAAATCAAGCCCCCAGTTAAACCCTTTTGTTACTACCGTAAAAATACATAACCCCGTTACAATAATAGAGAACAGGAATGCAGCCATTCGGTATTTCATAAAAGGAACCAATCGATATGGTAGTTTAATTTCTACCTCTTTTTCTGTTTGTGCAGTCATTTGATTCCCCTAAATCCAAAGTTTTTTAACACGTTTACCGCCGTAAACCCAGTTCACTAACATACGAGTTCCTGTAATAGCGGTAAACATTGAGATCATTACCCCTAATGCTAAGGTAACCGCAAAGCCTTTCACTGGCCCAGTACCCACTGCATAAAGAATCAATGACGTTAATACCGTTGTTAAGTTTGAGTCAAAGATACTGGTAAACGCTCCATTATAACCTTCGTGAATCGCTTGTTGAATGGAACGTCCATTACGAATTTCTTCCTTTATACGCTCATAAATCAATACGTTAGCATCTACTGACATACCAACTGCTAACACAATCCCTGCGATACCTGGCATTGTGAGAGTTGCACCAATGAGTGACATTAAACCAATGGTTAAAACAAGGTTTGCTAATAAAGCACCTGTAGCAAATAAACCAAAGACTTTATAGTAAACTACACAGAATAAGATAGTTAAAGCTAAACCTAACAGCCCAGCCTCCATACCTTGTGCGACGTTATCCGCCCCTAAAGACGCACCGATAGTACGTTCTTCAACAATCACAATTGGAGCAATTAACGCACCAGAACGCAGAAGAACCGCTAAGTTTTGTGCTTCAGCAGGGCTATCAATCCCTGTAATTTGGAACTGGCTACCCAAGCGAGAGTTGATGGTGGCAATATTGATGACTTCTTCGTGTTTTTCTAAAATCACTTTGCCTTTTTCATCTCGGCGACCTGAGTCTTTAAACTCACTATAAAGGGTTGCCATCGGCTTACCTACGGCAGTTTTTGTGGCGGTTGCCATTAGCTCACCACCTTCACTGTCAAGATTGATGCTCACTTGTGGTAAACCTTTATCATCGACACCTGAATTGGCATTGATGATATGCTCACCACCTAATACTGCCTTGCGGAAAAGAATTGTTGGTGCACCATCTTTGGTATGTTTAATTTCAGAGTCTGCAGGAATAATACCACGAGCCGCAGATTCAGGATTTGCAGTGGTATTGACTAAGCGAAACTCAAGCGTCGCTGTTGCACCTAAAATTTCTTTTGCACGAGCGGTATCTTGAACACCAGGTAACTCAACCACAATACGATCTGCACCTTGACGCTGAATAGTCGGTTCAGAAACACCTAGCTCTTCAACACGTTTACGCAAAATCGAAAGATTTTGCTCGATTGCTGTATCACGAGCTGTTGCTAAACCTTGAGCTGATGGGCTAATTGTGACTTCAGTGGGAGATAGGCGGGTTGCTTCTAAATTAGTATGCATTCTACGAATATAACGCATCGCTTTATCAGCAAAATCACTATCCGCAAACTCTACTTCATTTACAAAATTATCGGCTTTTTTAACCGCTTTATATTGTAATTTTTCCTTACGAAATTCTGTTCGTAATGTTTCTTGCAACTGATCCTGTTGTTTAGCCAAAGCGGTTTTCATATCCACTTCCATCAAGAAACGGACACCACCACGTAAATCCAAACCACGTTTCATCGGTTCACCACCGATAGCGGTAAGCCATTGAGGTGTCGCAGGTGCAAGATTTAATGCTACAGAATAATTATTGCCAAGTGCTTCAGAAATTTTTTCTTTAGCAGGAAGTTGCTCTTCATCTTTACTTAGGCGTACCAAAATAGAGCCGTTTTCTAAACTCATTGCTTTTGGTGTGATATTCATTGATTGAAGAACAGATTGAACTTTGGTGAGAGTTTCACCAGACGCTTGTTGACCCCTTGTACCAGAAATCTGTACGGAAGGATCTTCGCCATATAAATTTGGAAGGGCGTATAAAGCACCAATGGCGATCACAAAGATCACCATCAGGTTCTTCCAAAGAGGGAAACGGTTTAACACAATATATCCCCGTATTTAAAAGAAATAATTAAAGAGATTTCAATGAACCTTTTGGTAACACTGCAACCACGAATGCACGTTGGATAGTAACTTCTGTTGTATCATTTAACGCAATCACGATATTTTCATCTTCTGCTGATACTTTGGTAATTTTACCCACTAAACCACCGCTTGTTAGCACTTCATTACCTTTTGCTAAACTAGCGAGAAGTTCACGTTGTTGTTTTTGGCGTTTTGCTTGTGGACGGTAAATCATAAAATAGAAGATTACACCAAAGATTACCAAAATAAAGATCATTTCTAATCCGCCACCTTGCTGCATATTAAGCTCCTTAAAATTCAAAAAATAATAATAAAATTCTTTTCTACCAAGAGAAAAACGCTGTGTAAAATAGCATAAAATTACCTATTAAACGAGAAGAAAATCAATAAAGAGACTGATCGGTTCTCTTGCATTCTCTTTTTCAGTGTAGAATGGCCATAATTGTTCCTATTACTTAACAATTCAATAGAAAAAGGTAAAAAATGAAAAAATTATCATCACTAGCGGTTATTTCAGCACTATTTTTTGTAAATAGTGCTATGGCACATAACATACAGTTAAATGCAACCTTACCTCCTGTTACGGTAGCAGAGGATGGGGAGTTAGTTGCTCAAGGTCAAAAGATCAACTACAAAGCGTGGTCTTCAGCAAGTTTATCTGGAAAAGTGAGAGTTGTTCATCACCTAGCGGGTAGAAGTAGCGTAAAAGAGAAAAACCAAGGTTTGATCAACGCCATTAAAAGTGCAGGCTTTGATCGTGCAAAATACCAAACTACCACAATTATCAATGCTGACGATGCCATAGTTGCTACGGGTGCTTTTGTGAAAAGCAGTGCAGAAGATGGAAAATTAGAAAACTCGCATAGCCAAGTTATCTTGGATCAAAACAGCACTGTTAAAAAAGCGTGGCAACTCAAAGAAAAAGAGAGTTTTATCGCAGTTTTAGATAAATCTGGTAAAGTCCAGTTTGTGTCAGAGGGTAAATTATCCCCAGATCAAATTCAACAAGTAATTGATTTAACTAAAAAACTCCTAGCTCAATAATACAATCCTTAGGTTTTGAGCAAACATTCCGATTTATTTTGGGGCTATTGCCCCAAATTTCTTTATTTATCCTAAAATATAAAAACAATGAGCTGTCTCAGATTAAGACTAAATTCTACAAGAGTTTCGAAACGTTTTAACTGAACATTCATATTTAATAACCTATTCTTTGTAAGCCCGTTTTCCTTGGAAATACTAAAGTAAACCAAAAATAGCTCGAATGTAACTTGCCACTGCTTCGTCTTTATTGCTACCAATCACTTCATTATTGGGTAAGCATTGTTTTAAACGAAAGTCAGCATTCCCCATCACACAGCCTTTTCCTGCCAGTGAAAGCATTTCAACATCATTCATTCCATCACCAAAAGAAATACAATCAGAGAGTTCATATCCTCTTAATTTTACTAGATCTTGCAATGTATTAGCTTTACATACACCTTTTGCCATAATTTCTAGGCATTGTGGTGTGGAATAAGTCATTTGAACTAACTCACCATAGGTTTGCTGAATATACTGTTCAACGGGAAGTAAGCATTCTGGATTTCTACCAATAAAGAAAATCTTTTCTGTCTGCTTTGCGTGGTGGTGAGTAAAATCAACAACCTGATACATAAATCCTGAGTCTTGATGATATTCTCGTAACTGTTCAACATCTACGTTAATAAACCATTCATCACCTTGATAGCTATTCAAACATACCATTTTTTTATCAAAAGGTGTCTGCGTCATTATTTCGAATGCTAAAGCTTCAGGTAAATAATAGCTAGCTAATTGTTCACCAGCTAAATTATTTGCTCTTGCACCGTTTGAGGTAACAAGCATTGCATCTTGGACATTTACTTTACTAATAATGTGTTTAACATCGGGGTAATTTCGTCCTGTTGCTAGATAAATATCTATCCCCTGCTTAGCCAGTTTTTCCAGTGTTTCAATCGTAAATTGTCCAATCTTATGATGTCGATTAAGTAATGTTCCATCTAAATCGGAAATAATTGCACGAAATGGTTTATACATAGAATATCCTTAGCTCAAAAAATAATGGTAAAAGGCTAACAAATTTATGGTTTAACATCAAAATAAAATCTCTAAAAGAGATAAAGTGTATAAAAAATAGTAAATCAAGCTATTTATATTAAAGATTGAATTTTACTCCATAACTCCTTTTTTATTTTGGTAACAATAGAGTAAAAAGGTATAAAAAACTAATAAATAAAACAAATATAAGATTTTAAACTAAATAAAGCACAATTACTCTACAGTCAATCGTTTGCTTATAGCATAAAATGCTATTGACTTCATTCTATATAAGGTTAATATACCGACCAATTTACGAATAACTAATGCAAACATAAAACACACAATGATGAAACTTCTTTCTCTTAACCTAACACTGCTTCTCACGCATTCTGTGCGAGGATGAGATTCGGTAGGAGAAAAAGTTCACTATCCACACTTAGCCCGCACGTTAAAATGCGGGCTTTTTTATACATAAAAGAGATTTAATTCAGAGAGAGGGTTACCTGATGAGCAACAATATTATTATATTTGATACGACCTTACGTGATGGTGAGCAATCATTAAAAGCAAGTTTAACCGTAAAAGAAAAACTACAAATTGCCCTTGCTCTAGAGCGTTTAGGAGTCGATGTAATGGAAGTGGGTTTCCCTGTGTCTTCATCGGGTGATTTTGAATCGGTACAAACCATTGCTCGCCATATTAAGAATAGCCGAGTCTGTGCATTATCTCGTGCAGTGGATAAAGATATTGACGTAGCTGCCGAAGCCTTAAAAGTAGCTGAAGCCTTCCGTATTCACACCTTTATTGCAACCTCTGCATTGCACGTAGAAGCCAAACTTCGCCGCACTTTTGATGATGTATTGGAAATGGCGGTTAATGCTGTTAAACGAGCAAGACGCTATACTGATGATGTTGAATTTTCTTGTGAAGATGCGGGGCGTACTGGGGTAGATAACATTTGTCGAATAGTTGAAGCAGCGATTAACGCAGGGGCAACCACCGTTAATATTCCTGATACCGTTGGATACTGCTTACCTTACCAGTATGGAGATATTATTGCTAACGTAATGAATCGTGTTCCAAATATTGATAAAGCGGTGATTTCTGTTCACTGTCATAATGATTTAGGTATGGCAACCGCTAACTCACTTACCGCAGTACAAAACGGTGCAAGACAAATTGAGTGTACCATTAACGGTATTGGTGAACGAGCGGGCAATACCGCATTAGAAGAAGTGGTAATGGCTATTAAAACCCGCCAAGATATGTTTAACGGCTTAGATACTCGCATTAATACGCAAGAAATCCATCGTGTCAGCCAAATGGTTAGCCAACTTTGTAATATGCCTATTCAACCGAATAAAGCAATTGTCGGCTCAAATGCTTTTGCTCACTCATCAGGTATTCATCAAGACGGAATGGTGAAGAACAAAAATACCTATGAGATTATGTCACCAGAAACAATTGGTTTGAAAAAAGAAAAACTCAATTTGACTGCTCGTTCTGGGCGTGCTGCGGTTAAAAACCATATGGAAGAAATGGGTTATCAAGAAAGCGACTACGATTTAGATAAATTATACGGGGCTTTCTTAAAACTTGCTGATAAGAAAGGACAAGTTTTCGATTACGACTTAGAAGCCCTTGCCTTTATTGATATGCAACAAGGCGATGAAGATCGTTTGAAATTAGACGTGATTACCTCACAGCTTATCAGTGGTTTACCAGCGTCTGCCTTTGTACAAGTTGAATTAGATGGACAACGCTTAAGCGAAGTATCACAAGGTGGGAATGGTCCTGTTGATGCCACATTTAATGCCATTCTCAAAATTACCGGAATGGAAATTAAAATGCTCAACTACCATTTAACCGCAAAAGGTGAAGGGGCTGAAGCATTAGGACAAGTTGATATTGTGGTAGAACATCAAGGGCGCCGATTCCACGGTGTTGGTTTAGCCACTGATATTGTCGAGTCATCTGCAAGAGCGTTAGTTCACGCAATCAACGCAATCTATCGTTCACAAAAAGTGGCAGATCTTAAAAATAAAAAATAACATTCTGTAATGAGAAAGCGGTCAGTTTCGAATGAAAATTTGCAAAATTTCACTAGGAACTGACCGCTTGTTTTATAACAACATTTTGACTATTTTATCTAACTTCACTCTACCAAATTTCTTCAATAATTTACGCACTTTCTCAGGATAATCTCGCTGGATTTCTAAATCACTATAATGACTTAGTAATGTTGTGTGAGTACGAATTTGTTCAAGTTCTTGTGTAGATTGTTCCGCTAATTCGGCTTTAGGATCAGAAATCAATACTGCATTTTCTGCATCTAACCCCCAAGCTCTCGGATTCAGATTGTTACCCGTTAATAAAATATAACGGTTATCGATCCAAACACCTTTTAAGTGGTAAGTATTTGCATCGTGTTTCCATAAACGAACGTTAAGCTGACCATTTTGAATATAAGGATCAAAACGTCTTGTAAACGCTCTCAAATTCTTTTCATATAAATATGGCAATGCCGATGCCATAGTAAATTTCTCTTCTGGCGGTGTATAGAAATCATTTGCGGTTTTATCTCCCACAATGATTTCAACACTTTTCCCTTTACTCAACAGCCATTTAATTCGCTGTTGCAGAGAACGAGGGAAATTAAAATAAGGGGTGCAAATCGTTAATTTCTGTTCAACTTGATAAAACAAGGCTTCTATCGTTTTATTCAAGCTATTTTTTCGCCCAAGCCCTAATAATGCAGAAAGCATCAAAGCATCATCACGCTTTTTCTCTCCACTAAAATGATACTGTTGCTGGCTTAAATACTTACGAAACGCTTTAATTTGCGGTCGAATTTCTGTGGTTTTAGGACGAGTTTCATCTAAACGATTAACCGCAACATTAGGCAAAATATGTTCATCAATCAACTTCACAAAGCTGTCTGCTAAGGCTTTATTTTCAATTTGATGATAGCGATCGTAGCGATAGCGTTCAAATTGATGTAAATAAACATTATTGATGCTTGCACCGCTATATAACAGGGTATTATCAAATACAAAACCTTTTAAATGTAATACCCCAAAAACTTCACGTCCATTGATAGGGACACCATAAAAGGCAATATCATTCTCTGTGGCTAAGTTATATTGCTGACGAACTTTAGCATACCAATCTGCATTTGAACTGTGGGCATCTTCACCAATACGTCCACGTTGTGCTCGATGCCAATCGACTAAAATTTTAATGTCTAATCCAGGACGAGCTAACTTTGCTTGATAAAGGGCATCAAGAATTTCTTGTCCTGCTTCATCTTTCTCAAAATAAAGTGCTGTAATATAAATTCGAGATTTTGCTTGTGCAATTAAGGCTAGAATTTGTTGTTTAAATTCGGCACTATTACGCAGAAAATGAATTTGATTAGCTGATTGCGGTAGATATTGCAATTTATCCAAATAGTTTCTTGCACGAGTTAGTTTGTTTAAACTCAGCATTGAATTGCTCCATAAAGCCTAAGCGGTAAGATTTGGTAAAAAATTTACTAAAATAGACCGCTTATTTGTATTATAGTTTCTATTGAAAAGGTCTTGAAGATAAGCTCAATAACAAAAATTAGAGTTTAAGTAGTCAATGGTGGGCTAAAGCCCACCCTACATATATTTTACGTTTTAAGCGAATTGGCGTTTTTCGCCTGCACCTACCACATTTTCAACACAGCGTCCGCAGATATGTTGGTGCTCTGCATTTGCACCAATATCTGTTGAATAATGCCAGCAACGTGGACATTTTTCACCGTCCGCACGTTCAACTTTCACCGCAAGCCCCGCTAATTCACCTTCTGCAATATCCGCTTCTGCTAATGGCTTGACCACTGTTTGTGATGTAATCAACACAAAACGTAACTCATTGCCAAGCTGTTCTAATAATGGACGGATTTGATCGTTAGCATAAACGGTGACTTTCGCTTCTAAACCTGCACCGATCAGTTTATCGTTACGAGCCTGCTCTAGTACTCGGTTTACTTCGGCACGCACTTTGAGTAGCTGTTGCCAGTAAGCATCATCAAGCTGTTCATTTTCACCTAAGCCGAATAAACCTTCATAAAATTCTTCAGTAAAGACAAACTCTGAACGCCCTTCTACTTTTGGTAAATACCCCCAAATTTCATCAGCGGTGAATGATAGAATAGGAGCTATCCAACGAACTAAGGCTTCTGAAATATGCCATAACGCAGTTTGGCAACTACGGCGAGCAAGGCTGTCTGCTTTCGTTGTGTATTGACGGTCTTTGATAATATCTAAATAAAACGATCCCATTTCAATCGAGCAGAAACGCATTAAGCGTTGCACTACTGTATGGAATTGATAATTATCGTAAGCATCTTTAATCTCTTTCTGTGCTTCTAACGCACAGCTTACCGCCCAACGATCTAATGAGATCATTTCTTCAGGCTTAACAAGATCACGTTGTGGATCAAAGCCATTCAAGTTCGCTAATAAGAAACGAGCGGTATTACGAATACGGCGATAAGTATCACCTGCACTATTTAAGATTTTATGTGAAACAGCAATCTCGCCTGTATAGTCTGTTGATGCAACCCACAAACGTAAAATATCCGCACCATTTTTATTCCAAACTTCACTTGGAACAATTACATTGCCTAGTGATTTAGACATTTTGCGGCCTTTCTCATCTACGGTAAAACCATGCGTTAAGACTTGGCGATAAGGTGCTTTGCCATTTGTTGCGGTAGAGAGCATTAAAGAAGACATAAACCAACCTCGATGCTGGTCTGAACCTTCCAAATACATATCAGCAGATTTACCGTTAAATTCTGGACGTTGCTCAACCACCGATGCATAAGTTGATCCTGAATCGAACCAAACATCTAAGGTATCTGGTACTTTACGGTAGGTTTTTGCATCTTCGCCCAATAGCTCAGCTGGATCAAGATCCCACCAAGCCTGAATACCTGATTGTTCTACACGTTTTGCAACTTCTTCTAATAATTCTAAAGTGCGTGGGTGTAGCTCTTCCGTTTCATTGTGGACAAACATCGTCATCGGCACACCCCAAGTACGTTGACGCGAGATACACCAGTCAGGGCGATTTGCCACCATATTATCAATACGAGCTTCGCCCCAACTTGGAATCCAGCGTACTTGTTTAATTTCACTTAATGCCTGTTGGCGTAAGCCTTGCGTTTCCATTCCGATAAACCATTGTGGTGTTGCACGGAAAATAATCGGGGTTTTATGACGCCAACAATGTGGATAACTATGTTTAATACGTTCTAATTTAAGTAATGAGCCTGTTTCTTTTAATTTTTCTAACACAAGATCATTTGTTTCAAAGACCCCTTTTCCTGCGAAGAATGGCGTAGTTGAGATAAATTTACCGTCATTGGCCACTAAGCCAGCCATCTCTAAACCATATTTTTTCGAGACGATAAAGTCATCTTGACCATGGTCTGGTGCAGTATGAACTAAACCTGTTCCACCATCTGTGGTAACGTGATCACCTAAAATAAATGGTACGCTAAAATCATAAAATGGGTGGTTAAAGCGGAGCAGTTCTAAGTCAGATCCTTTTGCAGAACCTAACACTTCAACTTGTTCAACACCTGCTGCTTTCTGCACGCTTTCAACTAATGCAGAGGCTAAAATCACACGCTCATCACCAAATTGAAGTAGTTGATAATCTAATTCAGGATTTAATGAAATTGCTCTGTTAGAGGGTAATGTCCAAGGGGTTGTTGTCCAAATTACCGCAGAAATCTGTCCGCTTCCTTTCCCTTGAGCATTGAATTTAGTTTCGACTTCGGCGCTATTTGTAGCAGCGAAACGTACATAAATAGAAGGGGATACTTTATCTTCATACTCTACTTCAGCTTCAGCTAAAGAAGAACCACAATCTAAACACCAATGAACAGGTTTAGAACCTTTATAAAGATGACCGTTAGCAATCACACGGCCTAAGGTACGAATAATGTTTGCTTCGGTATTAAAATTCATTGTGAGATAAGGGTTATCCCAATCACCAAATACACCCATACGGATAAAATCCGCTTTCTGACCTTCTACTTGCTCTTTTGCATAATCACGACAAGCTTGACGGAACTGGGCAGCAGAAATTTTCTCGTTCGGCTTACCCACAATACCTTCTACTTTCAATTCAATCGGTAAACCATGGCAGTCCCAACCCGGTACATAAGGTGTATCATAGCCCAATGCCGTTTTAGACTTCATAATTATATCTTTGAGGATTTTATTAACTGCGTGTCCTAAGTGAAGTGTACCGTTTGCATACGGAGGACCATCGTGCAAAATAAAGGTTTTCTTGCCTTTTGATGCTTCACGAATTTTTTGGTAAAGATTTTTATCATACCAATTTTTCAACATATCTGGCTCACGTTTTGCCAGATCCCCACGCATTGGGAAACCTGTTTCAGGCAGGTTTAAAGTGTTTTTGTAGTCTGTCATATTATTTTCCAATCAATCAAAAATATAAATAAGATAAGCGGTCTGTTCTTGCTATTTTTTACAAAAAATCTAGCAAATCTTACCGCTTGTAAAAAATTCTTTCACTGCTACCACATCTTGTTCAATTTGCTGCTTTAAAGCTTCAAAATTTGCAAATTTAATCTCTGAACGAATTTTCTTCAAAAAGCTGACTTGTATTGCCTGGCCGTAAATTTGCTCACTAAAATCAAAAAGATGAACTTCTAATAAAGGCTTAGTTCCATTGATAGTCGGGCGGTTTCCGACATTCGCAATACCATTAAAACAACCACTAGGTGTTTCGATTTCTACTGCATAGACCCCTTGAATAGGGGTAACAAGGCGGTTTAGCATAATATTTGCGGTAGGAAAACCAATCGTTCTTCCTAACTTATTACCGTGAGCCACTCGCCCACTAATAGTATAAGGTCTACCTAACAACTCTTGAGCAAGAGACAAGTTATCTTGTTCCAAAGCGTTACGCACTAATGAGCTACTAATACGATCTTTCCCCAAGCAATAGCTATGATGATCTTCTACCTCAAAACCATATTTTTTACCTGCACTTCGTAGCATTGCAAAATCTCCCTTTCGCTTTTGGCCAAAACGGAAATCATCACCAATACTAAGATACTTCACTTGTAATTTATCAATCAATAAATCTTGAATAAATGTTAGAGGCTCTTGTTCTGCGAAGTGCTTATCAAATTTGACACATAAAAGGTAGTCAATTCCTAATGGTTTTAATGCACTAACTTTATCGCGTAATCGCATTAAACGTGCGGGAGCGGTTAGATTTTGTTGTTTTTTTGCAAAAAATTCTCGAGGTTGTGGCTCAAAAATCATTATAACTGAAGGCAAATTTAATAAATGAGCTTTGCTCAAAAGACGATGAATAATTTTCTGATGCCCCAAATGTACACCATCAAAATTACCAATCGTCAGCACACACCCACCTTGCAACGCTGGATAATAGCCAAGATTATGAACACCACGAATTAATTGCATTGACTTGTAATTATTAACTTTTTTAATAAAAATAGTATTTGATTATACGAGAAAGCTTAGGAAATGGGAAGGGAAGAACAAGGTGAACATGCGAGAATTTCCAGGACAAGATCGCATTTTCTTTTTGTCGAGAATTTATCTAACTTTGGAGCATATAATAAAAAGCACCATTTTTTAAATATTTTATTTCTTGTTGTAACTGTAGGTGTATCTAGCGTTGTTGACAACTAAAAAGCGGAAGTTGTAAAAATTCCGCTTTTTGAGTTAATTACATAGTGAGCTACTATTAAATATTACCATTCATATTTCGCACCTAACCAAAATTGTCTGCCTGGTTTATATGTTTGATAGCTACCGCCACTACCATCATCAACGATATTCGCTTTAGAAACTCGATTTAATACGTTGAATACACTTAAATCCATAGAGATTGCCTGATGTTGTGACATTGCTTTTTTCCATGAGAACGTCCAATCGAGAGTAATATTACGTGACTGCTTAATCTCTGATAGCTTGACAACTAATCCTTCGTAGCCTGCACACTCGCTATTAACAGCTGAACATCTAGCTCCCTTACGTTCGTAATATCGAGAACCAGATTCATAGTTAAGTTGTTGTAACCATGATAAATTAAGTGCGGGGAAATAACTATTGAGTTGAAGCGATGCTCGCCAAGGATCATTAAAAGATTGACTTGGCATTTGATCAATGTCTCTTAATTTACCTTTGTAAATCATTTTCGTAATACCAAAATTGCTCCAATCACTTTGGGTATAATCAATCGTTTGATTAGATTTGGTCTTTTGATAACTCACCCCAATCTTCCAACCTAACTCAACGCTTGGTAATTTAATTACTTCAGGATTACTTACTTGTAAACTGATATTATTTGTTTTCCCATAACCTGAATTAGTAAGTAAGAGTAAATTGTCTTCTCGTTTAGTTACAAACTGTTTTTTACTACTACGTTGAACCCATTTTGCTTCTAAAATAGCATTATTAAACCGATGAGTAATTCCCACATTTACTTCATCACTGTAAGGCGTTTTTAATGTGCTACCACGATAATTGGTTGTAAATTGATTTGTTTTGTAATCCCAACCACTAAAGTCTAGTCGTCGCTCTTCTTCACCTTTAAACTTAAAGCTAGAACGTAGTTGGTAGTCCAATAAATCATCTGCATAATAGCGGTTAAATCCTGTGGAAATATATGTTTTGCCTAACCCTAACACGTCATAATTTAAAGCGATGCGAGGTGCAATATTCCACTTTTCCATAAATTGCCCGTATTCTGCTCTAACGCCGGGCGTTAAAGTAAAATTGTGCCATTTCATTCTATTTTGTAAATAAAGTGCTACTCGATTATGATCAACTTTTCCTGTTACTGGATAATAAAATGTACGACTGACTACATATTGTTCGCCTGGAATACATTCATCACATTGTTTTTGTGTAAATCGCTCTCCCATTAAATAATGACTATATGTTCTTTGAACAGATAGATTCGGTTGTCTAAGTTGCGATTGGTTATATTGGTATTCCCAGCCTAAACTCAAATTATGTTCAAGCTGTGCTGTTTGCCATTTGTGTAAATCTAGTGATTGCTTAAATTGAATTTGCTTTTGCTGGGTAAATTTCTTACCGATTCCACCTTCTCTTGCTGTATTAAATTCATCGTTATCAGGATCAGGTTCAGATAGCCAGTTGATACTCGGAGTTACATAATAGTTAGATAAATGTTGAGCATCATAAGCTGTCTGGTTTTTAGTGGTACGATAAGATAAATCTGTTGTTAATAATCCTAATTGGTTGTAGTTCTTCCAGCGTAATGAAGCTAGCCAACCACCTCCACTTTCTCTGAACGCACCGTTTTTCACATTATCAAGATAGTAATCTCCAATATGTGGCGAATACATTAGGTTCGTGAGCAATACGTTATTGCCATTTAATTCATTTTTATAACTCAACAAAAATGTTTCATTACGGCGTTTTTGTTTATTTGTTTGTTTCAAATAACGTTGGTGCTGTGGAATAAACGAATCTTGTCTATCATAAGCAAAAAGTAGTGCCGAACTGTTAGATAGAGGTTGATTTACTTGAATATGATACTGATGTTTAGTGAATTTAGGTTGAAATAATGGGTATTCTGCTTTGTTAAAACTTTCTCTTAATTGCCCATCAATATGAAATTTGGTCCAGCTGTCTCGCGTGGTTCTATATGAAATCTTACCTGAATGTCGTTTAAAATCTGGTTCTAATAATTCAGCTTCAACAACACCTCCAGTAAATTGACCATAACGGCTTGGAATATTACTGTCAAGGACCTCCACAGATTGAATAAGATCAGGGCTTACCCAAAATAACTGTGGGTGTCCTGTTGGGATACTTTCAGGATCAACCGTGAGCGTCCTTGCTCTTGGTAAAACACTTTGGTTACCTAACCCAATTGGGTTTACATTATCATTGGTCGAGATCCCATTGATAAGAAAGTTGTTGTTGTAGTACTTTTCACCATAAAACGTGATATTCGGTGGTGAGATTTCACCTTGAGTGAGACTATTATTTGCTTCACTTGCTCCCCTGACTAACGGTGATTTAAGTAGAATATGGTTGATGGATTTATCTGTTACTGATATTTTTTCTAATGCTGCTCTACCTAAATGATAACCTACAGAATCTTGAGCTAAAACATTAACCTGTTCTAATTGCTCTGAAGCATATACAGAATGACAACTCAACATAATAGCTAAACTAATTTTATTTATTTTCATAATAAACCTTAAAAAAATAATGGTTATTCCATGATAAACACTCCCGAAATCTAAATCAATAATTTTTTTATGGTTTTATTGATACAAAAAAGCGGAATTTGCAAAAAATTCCGCTTATCTAACCGCTTTCCGTAATTATGATTTTGGTTTACCTAGTGTAATGACACCATCATCAGGGAAATGAAGATCCAATTGATTGTATGGAATTGAGATATTCGCTTTATCAAATTCTATTTTCACTTTTTCCAATAAATCAAATTGCGTGTTCATATATTGTGAGGTTTGAACCCAAGGGCGAACAAATAATTGCACACTATTTGCGGCCAAATTTCCTACCGCAATGGTTGGCTCTGGGTGATTAAGCACTCGCTCATCATCAAATAACACTTGAGCAATAATACTTTTGGCTTTCTCAATATCGGCATCGTAACTAATATCAAAAATCATATCGATTCGACGAGTTTCATTGCGAGAGTAGTTAGTAATGCTATCTGCAAAGACTTTACCATTCGGCACTAATACGGTTTTATTATCACCAGTACGCAATTCAAGCACCAGTAAACCCATTTGCTCAACTTTGCCGCTAGTCCCTGCCGCTTCAATAAAATCGCCACGTCTAAATGGCTTAAAGATTAAAATCATCACTCCAGCAGCAAAATTTTGCAGTGAATTTTGTAAAGCCAAACCAATCGCCAAACCTGCAGCACCGATTAAGGCAACTAAAGAGCTGGTATTAATGCCTAGTTGAGAGAGTGAAGCAATAACCACAATAAGTAAGAATAAAAAGTAACTCATTGATGATACAAAGCTTTGGAGCATTTCATCTCGGCTTGATGCCAATACAATGCGTCCCAATACTCGACTTAATACTCGAGCAAGGAATTTACCTACAATATAAATTACAATAGCAACCAAAATTTTAGTGCCGTATGGAATAATCCATTGATCTAAAATCATTTGGACATCCATTGAACTCACTTTTTTAATCACTTTGGTGGCTTCTTGTACATTCAAATTTTGTACGACTTCTGATACCCCATCATTATTGGCATTATTTGCTTGTGCTGTCATTCTCTCTCCTATATTTACAACAGTAAAATAAAATGGAATTCTAGCATAATCCATTTTTCCGCAAAGGGTAAATTTGTGGTAGGATTTATGCAATTTTGTTTTATAAGTGATCGTAATGACAACAGAAAAAATCATTAGTGCCACAGTGCAATTTTTTACCATTAGCGAAGATGAGGCTGGACAGCGTCTGGACAACTTCTTACTTGCTAAATTAAAAGGCGTACCCAAAAGCTTAATTTATCGTATTGTGCGTAAAGGCGAAGTACGTGTTAATAAAGGGCGAATTAAACCTGAATATAAGTTGCAAGCCGAAGATATTGTGCGTGTTCCACCTGTACGAGTCGCTGAAAAAAATGAAGCACCGATTTCAACCAAATTAAATAAGGTTGCAGAATTAGAACAGCACATTTTATATGAAGATGAAGTAATGCTTGTCATCAATAAACCATCAGGGATTGCAGTTCACGGAGGTAGCGGTTTAAGTTTTGGGGTTATCGAAGCGTTACGAGCATTACGTCCGGAAGCTCGCTTTTTAGAATTAGTACATCGTATTGACCGAGATACTTCTGGCATTTTGCTTGTGGCAAAAAAACGTTCTGCTCTGCGTAATTTGCACGAACAACTACGAGAAAAAATCGTACAAAAAGATTATCTCGCCCTTGTGCGTGGTCAGTGGCAATCTCACGTTAAAGTGATTAAAGCTCCGCTATTAAAAAATGAGCTTTCTAGTGGTGAGCGAATTGTGCGAGTGAGCGAAGAAGGCAAACCATCTGAAACACGTTTTGTGATTGAAGAGCGTTACCCTACTGCAACACTCGTAAAAGCATCTCCAGTAACAGGAAGAACTCATCAAATTCGTGTGCATACCCAATATGCAGGACACCCTATTGCCTTAGATGATAAATATGGTGATCGTGAGTTTGATCAGAAAATGCAAACTGTTGGGCTAAATCGCTTATTCCTTCACGCTTATGCGATCCGTTTTGAACACCCTAAAACAGGTGAAGAGATGGTGATTACCGCTCCGCTTGATAAAACCTTGAAAGGTGTATTGGCAAAACTCAGGACGGAGTAGTGACAAGCGGTCAAATTTGAAAGGAAATTTGCAGATGGAAAATGGCAAAAGCTATTTGTTTAGCCTAATTATGTTACTCTCAATAGGTTATTCGCTCTATATTTATATGAATTTTGAGGTCACAACGGAAAATGTGACTTATTATATGATTACGTCATTCATCATCTTCTTACCCTTATCTGTGAAATGGATTTTTTTAGATAAGAACACAGAGCAAAATAGCGAATTGTTAGAGATATTAAAAAATATTGGTGCAACTTTATTAGCTCCAATATTTATAGGTTTACTATTTATGAATGCAATTTCTTTTCACTATACATTGCTTTTGGGAGAGGAATATATATACCCTGCTACTGTTTTGGATAAGGAATATACATCCAAAAGGCGAAGTTCTTATCATTATGTAAGGTTTTATTCTGATTTTGGTACAGAAGAAATTGATGATACTGAAACATATCGACGCGTAGATATTGGCTCTCATATCAAAGTGAAAAAGGTTATATCTGCGGTAGGTAGCTATATTAAATATGATGATATTGAAGTCATTTCTCGATAAATTTCACGTGTAGAACAATTATGCAAATCCATTTCAAAAACCAACAAGGATCTGACCGCTTGTTAGATCTCACTTCTCCAAAGATTATGGGAATTTTGAATTTTACCCCTGATTCATTTTCTGACTCAGGTAAATTTTTCACACTGGATAAAGCCCTTTACCAAGTTGAGAAAATGCTCAATGATGGGGCCAATATTATTGATATTGGTGGTGAGTCCACTCGCCCGAATGCACCTATTGTGGATTTAGCTGACGAGTTAGAACGTGTTGTTCCACTTGTAGAAGCGGTTCGCCAACGTTTTGATTGCTTAATTTCCGTAGATAGTTCTAAAGCAGAAGTTTTCCGCCAAGCAGCAAAAGTTGGCGCTGATATTCTGAATGATATTCGTGCTTTACAAGAACCGAATGCACTAGAAACCGCCGCACAATTAGGTTTACCTGTTTGTCTAATGCATATGCAAGGCACGCCACAAAATATGCAACAAAATCCCGAATATGATGATGTGGTTGAAGAAGTTGCCGACTTTCTTAACCAACGTATCTTTGCCTGTTTAACCGCAGGTATTCCGAAAGAGCATATTATTTTAGATGTTGGTTTTGGCTTTGGCAAAACTGTACAGCACAATTATCAACTACTCAAACATATCAATGCTTTTGTGCAGTCTGGTTACCCTGTATTAGCTGGATTATCTCGTAAATCAATGATTGGCAATGTGCTAAACAAACCTGTTGAACAACGTACAATCGGCAGTGTTGCTGGAGCATTGTTAGCCGTACAAAACGGTGCAAAAATTGTGCGTGTTCACGATGTCGCCGAAACTGCAGATGCGTTAAAGATTTGGCAAGCGATGGCGGAATGTGAGTGATTTCTCATATTCATAACAATTCGAATTAGTTTTAGTTAAATAAATTCTTTCGACTATAAAAAAATAAAATTAGGATAATAAGAGATATTGTATTGGAAAAATAATAAACCACATCAAAATTAAATATATTAGCAAATCTGAGAGAGAAGAATCCAGATAAATACCCACCTAATAATGCAATTGAGAATTGTAAAGAACTATCTAGTGTCGGGTAATTTTTGTCGGATTTATCTAAAACAAGGGTTAGTAAACAAGGTACTAATAGAGCATAGCTAATACTTAGTAGCAATATCGGGAATGCTATAAATAGATAATTTTCTTTACTAAAATGAGATGATATAGAAAATAGTCCAAAAATTAATACTTGAGATAAGAGAATATAAAAAATAACATTAAAGTATGAGTATCTGCGTAATAGCAATACACTTAGTGGCGCAAAAAATACAGTTAGGATAGGTTCTACAACTGAAAGTAAGACACCTATTTCGTTACTTTTCCACCCCAATGAGCTTAAACTAGGTACGAATGTACTTACCAATGCACCACTGGGAATGAATATAAGAAATAGTATTAGAAACCATTGATATCCATTATTCTGCTGTCTCCAGAATAAAACAAATCTCTTATATAATTGACCAAAAGTCACTTTTTCCTGTATTAGCGACTTAGGTTCAGCATACAATAAAATTTGTATTGCTAGTAATAGTGAACTAATAAACATTACGGAAACTGCAGCATTCCAACCATAGTACTGATATATAAAGAGTACTAACGCTCCCCCTATGATCTTCCCTAATCTACCTGCGATGACTTGTACAGCACTACCAATTCCGTACTGTTTTTTACTTGAGAAAGCACACATTAATCCTAGAGTAGCACACCCAAAAATCAAGCTACTAAAATTAAGTAACAAACAAATTAAAAGTAGTAAGGTATATTGTTGAATAGGATCGATAAAGTAGAGTAAAGATATACTAAATATCACAAAAAAATTTGAAATAAATAACCAAGTTCGGAATTTTCCAAATTTCTCGAAACGGAAATATTCAATCACAGGTGAAATAATAAACTTTCCGATTTCAAATATGCCTAATAAGTAAATCCAACTCAATTGTGTTAAATCAAACCCTATATCTTTCAACATCGCAAATAAGGCAATCATATAAAATGCAACAATACTAAATTTGAAAAATGTACTGGTTAATAACAACGCCCAATCTTGATAGCGTAATTGATAAGGTATCTTACTTTCCATTTTGCTGATAACTCCAATATTGTGCATAATTTCGATTATCTGCTAACAGCGTCTGATGTTCTCCTTTTTCAACAATACTTCCATTGGATAACACAAAAATCTGATTAGCCGATACAATAGTCGATAATCTGTGAGCAATGACTAGGATAGTCCTATTCTTAACCAATAAATCTAATGCTTTCTGCACAGCAAGCTCATTTTTTGTATCAAGCGAAGCGGTCGGTTCATCTAAGATCAAGATAGGAGCATTCTTCAGAATAGCTCTAGCAATGGCCAGACGCTGTTTTTCCCCTCCAGAAAAATTACTTCCCATATCATTCAATATTGTTTGGTACCCCATTGGTAGATCTTGTATAAATTGATGACATTGAGCTTGCTTGCAAGCTGATATGACTTCTTCATCTGTAGCAGATGGCTTTGCCATTCTAATATTATTTATTACGCTATCTTGAAATAAATAAACATCTTGGAAAACAACCGAAATTAAACTCATTAGCTGCTCTTGACTAAATTCTCTAATATCAATACCGCCAATTAAAACAGTTCCTTTCTGTGGATCTGCATAACGTAGCAACATTCTTACTAATGTTGTTTTTCCACAGCCACTCTCTCCCACAAAAGCATTTAATGTATTTTCAGGAATATATAAATTAATATTTCGCAAAACTTCCTTATCTGAATAGGAAAAATGCAAATTTTTATATTCAATATTGTAATTCGTTGGCATTTTATCGAGCTGATTTTCAACTAATTCTGGTAATGCCATTATTTTTTCTAGTTTTTCACAACTAATTACAAATATTTCTAATAAAGATGACATTTGCACAAAAAAATTGAGTATGTCTGCAATTCTCGCCATTAAAATAACTAGCATCGCTAATAAGGCCCAATCTACACTACCAGAAACTAACCAAGATACACCAAAAATAAGAATTAGTATTAAACTCAACTGTGTAGTTGATGTAATAATAAAATTAGGGCGTTCTCCTTTTTTAGTTCCTATATTTTGAATAGTTGCAACATCATTAATCACACGTTGAAATTTCTGTTGCTGATTTTGAGTTTGTCCTGTTAACTTAAGGATATCTAGCCCTTGAATAAATTCTATTGATTCTCCCTTTAGATGTTGCTGTGCTTCAGCCAATAGGCTAAATCCTCTTCTAAATGCTTTTCTTCTCCATAAATATAGTGGAATAATAACAATCAAGATAAATAGAATAAGAATAGAAAAACGATAATCTATAAATAACAAAAAGAAAGAAACCGAAATAGGAATTACAGAACCATAAATTAACATACTAATTAATGTAAATGCAAAACCAGCTGCTTCATTTACACTTTGAACGAGAATAGAATTTAATTCACCTGAACGAAAGCTAGTTAAAGTACATAAAGAAACCTTTCTTAATTTTTCCCCTAATAATTTACGTAATTCAAAAGCAGCATAATGAGAATAGCCTTTTGTATCATATTGCTCCGCAATAACCCGACAGACAATAGCCATAACTAAAGAACAGATGATAAATATTAATGTTAATTGATAATTATCATTTAATTCCAAAGCCATTAAAAAAGGATACATTGATACAATCGCCACACCAAATAATATTGAAGAAAGAACTGAAAAAAATAAACTTCTCAATAACTTAGGTTTTTGTGATCCTGATGAATTTATTAAATAATAATATATGTAATAAATCGGTTTGATCTTTTGCGTTTGCTCATTAAAATAATCTTGTATCTTCATTCCTACTATCTCATTTTCCACTGGTGTGCTTGCTGATAATCCATCCATAGCTGTTGGTATGCTGGAGACTCTTTTAACAGATCATTATGATTACCTTTAGCGATAATTTTTCCTTGAGATAAATATATAATTTGATCTGCTTTTACAATACTTGATAATCGATGAGCAATCATAATTACCGTTTTATTCTTCATCAATGTTTGGAATATTTCAACTAAGCTGGCTTCATTTTTTGCATCAGAGAAAGAAGTCGGTTCATCTAGTAATAATATTGGTCTATCTTGTAGAAATGCTCTCGCAATAGTTAAACGCTGTTTCTGTCCACCAGACAATAATTGCCCTCTTTCACCAACCTTTGTATTGTATTTTTCGGGCAAACTCATAATAAAATCGTGGATTTGGGCTTTCTTAGCTGCGTTTTCAATCTGCTCTTGACTTACATCATTAAGTCCATAGGAAATATTCTCTGCAATTGTGCAAGAAAATAGAAAATTATCTTGAAACACAACTGAGCATAATGACATCAAATTCTCTGTTGGAATATGACGAATATTGCAATTCCCCAGAAGAATCTGACCGCTTGTAGTATCCCAAAAACGTAATAAAAGATTGATAATAGTGCTCTTCCCAGACCCAGATTCTCCGACAATTGCTGTAAAAGTATTGGTTGGTACTGTAAAACTAACCTCATTCAATGCAAGCTTTTGCTGTTTATCATAACCAAAATCTACTTGTTGAAAAGAGATAGAGTAGTCGGTTGGAAACTGATATGGTTGTTGAGTAACAATGTTATGCTCAGCTTCAATCTGATAAATCCGTTCAATTGCAGCTCTAGATTTCTCCAATAAATGAAATAAACTCATATAGGGAAGCATCGTTTCAATTAATCCAGCAGCTAAAACTAAAAAGAAAAAGAGTGTTTCAGATGCTATAGAATGGTATTTCTGTAAAATCACTCCAGCAACAACAAGGAAAAGCATCATTGGTAACGGGCTAAATAAGCTCCTTGCCAAACGAGTAGCTAATCCTACCCTTTTCAACCAGGCAAGCATTACCTTATTAAATTCATTTAGTGCTGTATTGAAACGACTATAAGACCCTTCACCAGCATCAAATGTCCTGATAGTACTCATGCCTTGTACATATTCAATAAGAGAGCTATTTATATTTGCTACAGCTTTTGCATATTCATTGCGCGATAATTTACTGTGGCGCAATAACCATTTCATCAATACAAATATGGACACAGTAAATATTAAGGTTGCAAAAGCAAGTTGCCAGTCTATAAGAAAGAGTGCAAGGAAGACAAATAATGGTGTCGAGTATGCTTCTGCTCTAAGCGGAGGGGCGTCTGCAACAAAACTGTGTAGTTCGTGTACATCATCACATATTACTTTAGCCATCGCTCCCGAACCAATTTGTCTAATTTTTCCCAACGGTAGCTGACTAATTTTACTCACTAAACGCTGACGTAATATTTTTTCTAATTCAAAAGCGGCATAATGCGATTGATCGTGAGCCTTGATTTTACAAGTGTAATAACTAATTGAGATTACTAGTAATAGTATAATTTGTATAAGTGGAAATTCCTTAGTTTGCTCTGCAAGCAAAACTATTTTGACCATTAGCACCCAAATAATTAGCTTTAAACCTTGTGATAATATTGCTAGGCCAGTAGCCAAACGTAATTGTTTAGCTACTGGAGAACAAATATCTGAATGTTGAGATATTGCCATAATTAAAATCTCAGTTCCGTAGATAAGCTAAGTTGTAGTGGTTGCTGATAAGTAGTTCCTAAAGCAGTTGTCACAACTTTCTTACGAGAATTAAAGATATTATCTATATTTAGAGCCACACGACCATATTTAAAGTTATAGGCAATATGTGCATTTGCTTGTGAATAAGCACTTATACGAGATTCTTGACTATTCGCTTGATTAGAGAAATAACCATCTGTCCAACGAATATCACCTCCGATTTCAACTCCTATAGGGAATTGATAATAACCGCCCAAATTTAAGGTATAACGAGGTGATCTCGCAAGTTCATTTCCTTGATAGCTAGCAATCGGATAGGATTTCAGCTTCGTTTTTAGCAATCCTACACCTCCAAATAAGTGAAAGCGATCTGCAACCTCCCAATTTGCATTAAGCTCAGCACCGTAAGTATGAACTTTATCCGCATTATGAATGTAAACTGCTCGCCCTTCAGTGTATGGAATTTGCATATCTTTGTAGTCGTTATAGAAAACGTTACTTGTCACTAACCAACGTTTATCTTGAGATTTCCAACGATGATAGAGTTCATAATTCCAAACAAACTCAGCCTTATAAGTATAAGTTTTAAATGGTGGTGCAAATGTAATTCCTGCACCACCAGGATTATATCCTCGTCCTACTTTCATACCTATACGCTGATACTCATCCACCAAATAAGCAATATCTAACTTTGGTAAAAAGACATTCTTTTTGTCTTGATGATCTAGTGCAAAACGACCTAGCCCACCAACGCGTTTGTGTTTTTCCTGCTCATAACGACCAAATATACTTATTTCTAAGTTTGTAGTTGGATTAAATGTCAGTTCACCAAAAATAGCTTTGGTTTTTGTTGTATCTTTGTAAGCATTCAGAACATTCATTGAAACGGAGTCATCTTGGTTTCCTTCAAAATAAAAAATACCGAGTAAGCCACGATGGTTTCCATAATCATATTTCAAAGTAGGTTCAACTTGCCATTCCCTACCATCCACACGAGCTGGAGCACCTTTAGGAAAGTTTAAAGATAAGCGATCATGAATGTAATTCGTATAAATAGCTCTATTTTCTAGCTTCCACTCTGGAGATAACTGATAACCGATTTCCCAAATAGAAGAACCTGAACGAGTTTGAAATACTGGACGATACTGATTACTCACTGCATTTGGAGTATTTTCTCCCTGCGGAGATTTTGACTTTATATGATTAAAAGTTAAGCGACTGTAAAAATCAGGTAAGTTAGATGGTAACCAAAGTAATTTGGCTCTTGTCGTTGTTGTTTCAAATTGGCGAGAATTTCCAGCAGGAGAATACGTTGCTAAATTTTCAAACGATTTTCTTCCTTGTCTATCCACACTAAGACGGAATAATACTTCATCTCGTATAATAGGACCTGATAGCATTGCTGCTACTTGATAGCGACTTTGATTGCCTACAGTTATCTTTGTGGCGCCTTCCCACTCAGAAGTAGGATCATTACTCTGCATAATAATTGATCCCGCAATGGCATTTCGACCTTGAGCATAACTTTGTGGACCTTTATATACTTCTACCTGTTTTATATCCCACAAAGATTTTGTACCATACGCTAATTCATTATAATTGGAGGTTCTCCCATCAATTTGAGTATTTAATCTTGGTCTTGCTCCAGCAAAGAAAGCGACTGCCCCAGGTCCAGCTCCCTCAATACCACGAATGGTAGGTAAATCATTCCCTAAGCCGGTTTCTAAAATATTCGTGTTATTTCTAATTAACTGGTTTAGTGCCGAATAATTAGGCTTCCTAACCATCTCTTTATAGCTAAATAGCTCTAAACTAGAACTTGTTGTAGACCGACTACGTTCAAATTTTTCACCTATAACCGTAATCTCGTCTAATTTTTCTGGTTTTCCTTCTGTTGCTAACGTATTGCTTGTATAAATAGCACTACATATCGATAGAGAAGTCATCATATATTTCCGCATAAACACTCCTTGGTTTACAAAATATTAAAACAAAAAATATTTTTGTAAATTTTACTAAAGCAAATCATAATTGTAAATGAGAATTGTTATAAACTTGCATTTTAAAAATATACCGTTAAGATCCGCAATGTTGGGGGAATAAGATGAAAAAGATTGATAAACTCAAACTGATTGCCGAACAACTATTTTCAGCACAAGGTTTGAAAAGGGTTTCTATTGACGAAATTTGCCAACAATCCAAGGTAAGCCGGGTCACTTTTTATAAGCATTTCAAAAATAAAAAAGCATTGATAAAAGAACTATTTACCGAGCAAAAAAATACAACTCGTCAGGCTTTTTTACAATTACTGGAACAGCAAGCAAGTCTAGAAGAAATCATTGAAACTATTTTTTCTTTACAGAAAAAAGCTCTAGATGGCTTGTATAGTCAAGCAATACTATCTGATTTACATTCCTTAGATCTTGAATTAACAATGTTTTTCCGAGAAATGGAGCAAGAAAAACACGATTTTATGCACTATTTTTTTACACAATTACAGGAGAAAGATATTATTGCGAGAGATATTCCTATTGTTTTAATAGATATGCTGATTAAAGCTCTTGATATATTTTCTCGAAAAAAAGAGATCACTAATCACTATATAGGTAATGAACAACAGCTCTTCCAAGATCTGCTACGAATTTTTATTTACGGAATTAGTAGCCAAACGAAAAATAACAAACAATAATGTAAATTAGTATCTCATTGTTTAAAGGGAAATAAAATGACAAAAGTCTATGGTATTAAAAACTGCGATACCGTCAAAAAAGCAATTAAATGGTTAGCAGATAACGCTTTATCGCCACAGTTACACGATTATCGAGTAGATGGTTTAGATGCAAATTGGTTGGCACAAATGGCAGATAAATTTGGTTGGGAAAATTTAGTTAATAAACGCAGTACTACTTGGCGTGGACTAGATGATGAGATTAAAAATAATTTAAGTAAAGAGCTAGCGTTAAAAGTACTTAATGAACAACCCACACTGATTAAACGCCCTATCGTTTTAACCGAGAATATTGCGTTAATTGGTTTTAATGAAACAGAATATGAACAGGCTTTTGGTAAATAATATGAAGAACCAAATTATTAACTTAGCACAAGGGCTAATTCAACGTCCATCTATTAGCCCCGATGATCAATGCTGTCAGCAACTCATTGCAGAACGTTTAGAAGCGGTAGGATTTAAATTGGAATGGTTACCTTTTGGTGATACATTAAATTTATGGGCAACTCACGGTGAAGGGCAGTGTTTTGCTTTTGCGGGTCATACTGATGTGGTGCCTGTTGGGGATGAGAAACAGTGGATTTATCCACCTTTTGAAGGCCGTATCGTCGATAATATGCTTTACGGGCGTGGTGCTGCAGATATGAAAGGTTCATTAGCGGCAATGGTTGTCGCTGCAGAAAATTTTGTAAGACATAATCCTAATCATAAAGGTAAAATCGGATTACTCATTACGTCTGATGAAGAGGCCTCCGCCAAAGATGGCACAGTGAAAGTGGTTGAAACGCTTATTCAGCGTCAAGAGCCTATCCATTACTGCGTTGTGGGTGAACCATCGAGTAGCAAGCAATTAGGTGATGTGATTAAAAACGGGCGTAGAGGATCCATTACTGCCGATCTCTATATTGAAGGTATTCAAGGACACGTTGCATATCCTCATCTTGCTGAAAATCCCGTACATAAAGCCTTACCATTCTTGGCTGAATTAACCAGCTATCAATGGGATCAAGGTAACGAATTCTTCCCACCGACCAGTTTACAAGTTGCTAATGTAAAAGCAGGAACAGGGAGCAACAACGTGATACCCGGGGAGTTATTTGTGCAGTTTAACTTACGCTATTGTACGGAAGTAAACGATGAATTGATTAAACAAAAAGTCGCAGAAATGCTTGAAAAACATGGCTTAAAATATCGTATTAGTTGGCACTTATCAGGCAAACCTTTTTTAACTGCTAAAGGAAAACTCGTTGATACAGCAGTCAAAGTATTGCAAAAAATTACCCAAATCACACCGCGTCTTGATACCGGGGGCGGTACTTCTGATGCTCGCTTTATCGCACCAATGGGTGCTGAAGTGATTGAGTTTGGCCCATTAAACGCCACCATTCATAAAGTGAATGAATGCGTTGATATAGACGATTTAGCAACTTGCGGTGAAGTTTATTATGCAATTCTTGAAGACGTTTTAGCCGAGTCAAATTAAATGAGTGTTCACAATTTAAATGATGTACTCACAGGGAAAACAAGGCAGCATCTTATTCCTTTGGTAAATGAGTTATCCTCAAACCATTACTTGCAAGCAGATGTTGCTACTGCCTTTGTACAATTACAGCAAGCAGCAAAAAATGTAGGGTTTAATTTGCAACCAGCCAGTACCTTTCGTGATTTTGAACGACAACAGCAAATTTGGAATGCAAAATTTAATGGTGAACGTAAAGTCCACGATGATGATGGCAATGCGATTGATCTAAGTTCACTCAATGAGTGGCAAAAATGTCAGGCCATTCTGCGTTGGTCTGCAATTCCTGGAGCAAGTCGTCATCATTGGGGAACAGAAATTGATATTTTCGACCCTGATTTATTGCCACAAGGGCAAAAATTGCAGTTAGAACCTTGGGAGTATCAGACAGGTGGATATTTTCAACGCTTGGCTAATTGGCTCTTGGCTAATGCGGAACAATTTGGTTTTTATTTTCCGTTTATGGATAGAGAAGATAAAAAAATAGGGATAGAGCCTTGGCATATCAGTTATTTTCCGCTTGCTGACCACTATGAGCGGTTAGTTTCGCCACAAATTTTGCAACAAGCGTGGCAAAATGAAAACGTTGCAGGAAAAGATTGCTTGAATGCCCATATCGATGAACTCTTTGAACATTTTATTTTATGATCCAACTGATTAACGAAAGCGATTATCACAGCAAATTTCAGTCTATTTGCGACAAATGGCAACTGGTTCACGACAACAATGCTATTTTAGCCTTGGTTCTCACCAATGAACGTTTAGAACTACGCAAAGTAGATGAGCATAAATTAGGTGCGATTGCAGTCAATTTTGTCGATGGTACTCTCGCACACCGCCGAAAATTTGGTGGCGGACGTGGCGAAGCTGTAGCAAAAGCGGTGGGTATTAAAGGCGATTATCTACCGACTGTAATTGATGCAACTGCAGGACTAGGACGAGATGCCTTTGTCTTGGCTTGTGTTGGTTGCCAAGTGACTTTAGTGGAGCGTAACCCAATTGTATGTGCTTTGCTTGAAGATGGATTAGAGCGAGCTTACCTTGATGCTGAGATTGGGCAATTTATGCAGCAACGGATGAAACTTTCTACTGCTCGTTCTATTTATGAGTTAAATCCTAGCCTAGATTACACTGATGTGGTTTATCTTGACCCAATGTATCCCCACAAGCAAAAAAGTGCATTAGTTAAAAAAGAGATGCGGGTTTTCCAACATTTAGTGGGGGCGGACTTAGATTCCGATGATTTTTTCTCTCCAGCGAAGCAATTAGCTCGTAAACGTGTTGTGGTTAAACGCCCAGACTATGCTCCGTTCCTTGCCGAGCAGAAACCTGATTTTAGCCAAGAGACTAAGAACCATCGTTTTGATGTTTATTTATCACATCTCGCTAATCATTAAATATAAAAAGCGGTTGGATTTGTAAATTTCTTTGCAAATCCAACCGCTTCTAATACTTATAACCTAATTACATTTCGTTTGGGTTCAAACCATAGCCATCTTTTTCTGTACGTTGATAAGAGATATTGATCAGTTTATTTGCAGAATACCAATCTAGCACAATTTCAACTTCTCCTTCCGCAAAAGGCCCTAAATGGTAAGGTGAATACACAAAATAGATTCCCTCTGGGGCAAAATAGAAGTTTTCTGAAATTTCAATATCTTCTTTTTTTGCATAGCCGTCATATTGCCCTTGTTCATTTAAGCGATCACTACGGTAGTTTTGCCATAACATTTCTTTAACCTGAGCCTGATTTTTAGGAGAAACTAGATCATCGACTTGAATGACGGCTTTTTTATTGGCATCCACATTGATGTATCGAGTAAAATACATTCCGTGAGCTCCACCCGAATAAGTGTGCTGAACCATTGAAAATGTAGCAATGTTGTTACGTTGCCCAAGATAACTACTTTCAAGACTATAACTTAAGCCAATCGGTTTATCCTCTTTCGCTTCTGCAACTAACTCATTGTAATCTTTTTCTAAGCGTTCTTTGATAATTTCTTGCGTAAGCTCTGTCGGTACAGTCTCATTTTCTGCCTGTACATATTTAAACGCCTCTTTTAAAAGGAGCTGATCTAACCAATCAACTTTTGTAGTCGCTAGAGAAGCAAAAACACTGACGCCAGTTTCTTCACGATAGTATTCATCTGTTGGATCTTTCGGGTGCTTAACGGTTTCAGATTTATTAAAGATCGGGTTAATTTCTACTTGTAATGTAGGAAAACCAACTGATTTCTTATCTAATTCAGTTTTAGCCGTAAAATATTCGCCTTTCAGTGTTTCATATTCACTTTTCAGTTTATTAAGCTCTTCTGTTGTCGCACTTAAATCTGCTTGTGATTTTTTGAAGTCTGTTTCTAGTTGAACAATTTTTTTCTCTGCCTCAAATACTTTTTGTGGAAGGTTAGTATCTTCACACGCTGTTAGTATTAACACTGAAGAAATCAGCATCGCAATTAATGATTTTTTCATAATGTTCTCCTTAATGATATATAAGCGGTTGCTTTCCAAAATTATTTTGCGAAAGATAAAAAAATCCCTTGCCAATGAGGCAAGGGAAAAGAATTAGTCATCTAAGAAACTGCGCAATGTTTCCGAACGGCTTGGGTGTCTTAGTTTGCGTAATGCTTTCGCTTCAATCTGACGAATACGCTCACGAGTTACATCAAACTGTTTACCCACTTCTTCAAGAGTATGGTCGGTATTCATATCAATACCAAAACGCATACGCAGTACTTTCGCCTCACGCGGTGTTAGACCTTCTAAAACTTCATTAGTTGCAATACGCAAGCTTTCTGCTGTTGCTGAATCTAATGGTAATTCTAATGTACTATCTTCAATGAAATCACCTAAATGTGAATCGTCATCATCACCGACTGGTGTTTCCATCGAGATTGGCTCTTTAGCAATTTTTAACACCTTGCGAATTTTATCTTCAGGCATTCCCATTTTCTCTGCGAGTTCTTCAGGCGTTGCTTCTCGTCCCATTTCTTGTAAACATTGACGAGAAATTCGGTTCAGTTTATTGATTGTTTCAATCATATGCACTGGAATACGGATTGTACGAGCTTGGTCGGCAATCGAACGTGTAATTGCTTGGCGGATCCACCAAGTTGCATAAGTTGAGAATTTATAACCACGGCGATATTCAAATTTATCGACCGCTTTCATTAAGCCGATATTTCCTTCTTGGATTAAATCAAGGAATTGCAAACCACGATTTGTGTATTTCTTGGCAATAGAAATAACCAAACGTAAGTTTGCTTCAACCATCTCTTTTTTCGCTTTGCGAGCTTTTAATTCGCCTTCAGAAATACGTCCGCCAATTTCACGAATTTGAGTAATCGTTAGTCCTGAGCGTTCTTCTAATTGTCGTAGATTCACAATGTTAATGCGGATTTGTTCTGCATAATCGGCAAGTTTTGGAACCGCACCTTTTTTCGCATTGATTGCTTTCTCGATCCATTCGTCTGATGTTTCATTGCCTTGGAATGCTTTTAAGAAATCTGCTTTCTTCATTTGTGCATATTCAACGGCATAACGTTGAATCTGACGTTCTTCCACACGCACTTGTTTCATCATTTTTTGCATAAATTCAACTAATAAGTCGAACTGTTTTGGCACTAAACGGAACTCTCTGAAAATATCAGACAAGGCTTGAATTTGATCTCGTGAGCGTTTGCTTGAACGTCCATATTTTTGGATGGTTTGTAATGCTTTCTCGTGTTGTTCACGCAATGCATTGAATTTTTCGCGAGCTAATTCTGGATCGATACTATTATCATCACCAGAATCAGAACTGCCATCGCTTTCATCTTCTTCATTTTCATCATCTACATCGGCAACAGTTTCTGAATTTTCTTCGTCATCTAAATTGACATCAATCTCTTCTAAAACAACGTTTTCTTCTACATTTGGATCAACAAAAGCGGTCACTAAATCAGATAGACGCATTGTACCAGCTTCTACTTCGATATAGCGTCCGATAAATTCGCTTAATGCTTCTGGATATTCAGCAACTGCACATTGAACCGCATTGATACCATCTTCAATACGTTTAGCAATATCAATTTCACCTTCACGAGTTAGAAGTTCAACTGTCCCCATTTCACGCATATACATACGCACAGGATCGGTTGTTCGCCCTAATTCCGATTCCACAGTAGAAAGCACTTTTGTGGCTTCTTCTACGACATCTTCATCTGGTATACCACCTGCTAGCATTAAATCATCCGCATCAGGTGCTCTTTCTAATACTTTGATCCCCATATCGTTGATCATTTGGATAATGTCTTCGATTTGATCGGCATCGACAAGCTCTTCAGGAAGATGGTCGTGAACTTCTGATAACGTTAAGTAGCCTTGCTCACGCCCTTGAGCGATAAGCAGTTCTAACTGAGATTGTTGTTCTTCTAATTGAGACTGTTGTTCCATAGTTGTATCCGTTTTTGCATTTTACGAGGACAAAATAGTGATGGATTATACCACTCTTTACCCTTGATATGTAGCTTTGTAAAAAATTCCTTGGAAGTAACCGCTTAATTTTTCATAGAAAGCAAAGTAATCAGTGCCTGTTTTTCTTCTAGTGTTAAGGAAGATTGGCGATCTTTAGCTTGTAATCGTTCAATTTCTTGGTTCACAAACTTTTTATAAAAAAATCTGAGGGTTTCTTTGAACGTTTCTTCAATATTATCAGGTGCAACTAAATGATCCCAATTTGCTAGCATTTCAAGGGCGCGATAATGCTCACTTTCTCGTAAATGTTCAAGTAATCCGCCCATGGTCATTCCCGGATGCTGTCGGCAAATATCCACTAATTCTAAGAAGAGTGGTGTTCCTTTTTCATCTAGTTGCTCTAATAAAATAATTTCTTCAGTAACAAAGCTCACTAGGGATGGGTTTTGTAATAATAAGCCGATTAACAACCGCATTGGTGTTCGTTCAATTTTAGGTGTTTTAAGACCAGCATTTGTGCTATTTACTTGTTGCGGTAGAAGCGCTTCAATTTGAGCAGGATCTAAAATTCCTAATTTTTGTCCTAAAATATTGCGTAAATAGACTTGCAACATTTGACCTGGAATACGCTTAATCAATGGGATCGCTAGTGATGCGAGTTTAGATTTCCCTTCTTTGTTTGAAAGATCGACTTCTGCTAATAGTGAGTTAAATAAGAAATCGCTTAATGTTTGTGCTTGTTGTAAATAGGTTTCAAACCTTTCTTTTCCTTGCTGACGAACAAAAGTATCAGGATCTTCCCCATCAGGTAAGAAAATAAACTTTAACTGGCGACCATCGTGTAAATAAGGTAGGGAATTTTCTAATGCTCGCCAAGCCGCATCTCGACCCGCTCTATCGCCATCATAGCAGCAAATTACTTGCTCTGTGCAACGGAACATCTGCTGAATTTGTTCGCCTGTCGTGGCTGTACCCAAAGATGCCACGGCATTATTGATACCATATTGAGCAAGCGCAACGACATCCATATAGCCTTCCACTACAAATAGAAAATCGGGTTTCTCATTATGTTGTAAGGCTTGGTATAAACCGTAGAGTTCGTTACCCTTGTGGTAAGTTGTCGATTCAGGTGAGTTTAAATACTTCGGTTTTTCATCGCCCATCACTCGCCCACCAAATGCAATTACTCGTCCACGTCTATCTCGAATCGGGAACATTACTCGGTTACGAAAACGGTCGTAAACATTTCCACGATCGTTTTTAGAAAGCATTCCTGTATCTAATAATTTCTGGACTTCATCTTGACTTGTCCCAAATTTTCGCAAGACAGAATCCATTGCATTAGGTGCAAATCCGATTTCAAAACGTTGAATAATTTCGGTAGATAAGCCACGATAGTCCAAATATGCTTGACTGGCTTGGTCTTGCTTTAGCTGTTGTTGGTAAAATTGGGCAACCGCATTAAGTAATTCGTATAGATTACGTCTGGTTTGTAAACTCGTTTGTGGCTTTCCATCCCTATTTAACACATTCTCACGTGGAACTTCTAGTCCGTGTAATGCAGCAAGTTCTTCTATCGCTTCAGGAAATTCAAGTTTGTCATATTCCATTAAAAAGCTAATCACATTACCATGTACCCCACAGCCGAAACAGTGGTAAAACTGCTTGGATTGGCTAACGGTAAATGATGGAGATTTTTCGTGATGAAACGGACAGCAGGCTTGATAATCACGTCCAGCCTTTTTCAATTTAACACGACTGTTGATAAGCTCAACAATATCGGTTCGAGCAATAAGATCATCAATAAATGAACGTGGAATTGTGCCTTTCATTGAATATCCTTGCGAGAGAATAATAAGCGGTTAGATTTTATAAAAATTTTGCAAAATATAAATGCTTATAAAATGGGATATTTATAAATGCCGAAACCGTGATTCCAATTGGTTTCACGGTTTCTTGAATAACGTTAAAACGTTAAATTAGTATAAACGTGTGTTACGTGCGTTCTCACGAGCATTACGTTTAGCGTGACGTTTTGCTAAAGATGCATTCTCACGTTTACGTACAGCAGCTGGTTTTTCGTAGAATTCACGAGCGCGAACTTCTGCTAAAATACCCGCTTTTTCGCAAGAGCGTTTGAAACGACGTAATGCAACGTCAAATGATTCATTTTCACGAACTTTAATTACTGGCATATGCCATCACCTCAAGGAAATATATGTTTAAAATAAGCTGCAATCTATTTCGATTAGTCTGTTTTAGCCATAATCGTCAGCAGCATAGAACTAAAAAAGGTGTGCCATTTTACCGCAGTATAATCATTAAGTAAAGAACTAGTTACAGCGAATTTTGATTTTATCAAGGGGAAATAGTATATGTTGCCCATTTTTCAAGCCATGCCCGAGCAACAGGCGATATCTAAACTCATTACATCAATTTGCTCTCGTTATCTTTCTCGGCATACTCCACTGTAATCATTCCAAGTTTAAGGCGGCAAGGATAATTGATGTAACATGGCTAGATTTTTTGCTCTCGCCTATCACTAATGTCTCTGCATCAACATCTAAATTACTGATATAAAAGTATTTTTTTATATGTTCGAGAAACCAATAAATTGTCGAAAAAACTGAAAACATTCATTTTATGACTCGTACTGAGATTGCATATAAATCGCTATTAGATCATAAAATTATGGAAAGTATGATCTTACCCGGGTATTTGTCAAAAAATCGCTCTGTTTTACCTTTCTATTTTCTGCGTTAAATGCCATAATGGCACGTTTTTCTCGCTATGCGGACTGCTCGGCAGTTTTACAAAAAATAGGGAAGAAAACACCGCTTGTTATTTCAATTAAACAGGCATAACTGATTGATTATGCAGCCAAAAGTTTTTGAGTGTAAGACATAAAAAATATCATCATAGGCACAGCTTGTCTGATATTACATTATTAAGACAATCGGGAGATTGCCACTATCGGCTTAGTACGAAAAAGACAAGTGTGTATTACAAAATAAAACAATAATGAGAAAACACAATGAAAAGAATGTTAATCAATGCAACTCAAAAAGAAGAGTTGCGAGTTGCTCTTGTTGATGGGCAACGTTTATTCGATTTGGATATTGAAAGTCCAGGTCATGAACAGAAAAAAGCCAATATTTACAAAGGGAAAATTACCCGAGTAGAACCCAGTCTTGAAGCCGCTTTTGTTGATTACGGAGCAGAGCGTCATGGTTTCTTACCGTTAAAAGAAATTTCACGCGAATATTTCCCTGAAGGTTATGTTTTCCAAGGTCGCCCAAATATCAAAGACATTATCCAAGAAGGACAAGAAGTGATTGTCCAAGTGGGTAAAGAAGAACGTGGTAACAAAGGTGCGGCACTCACTACTTTTATCTCATTAGCGGGTAGTTACTTGGTTTTAATGCCAAACAACCCGAGAGCTGGTGGGATTTCTCGCCGTATTGAAGGCGATGAACGTTTAGAACTGAAAGAAGCATTAGATAGCTTGACAGTTCCTGATGATGTGGGTCTAATTGTCCGCACTGCTGGCGTTGGAAAATCACCAGAAGAGTTACAATGGGACTTAAAAGTTCTTCTTCACCATTGGGAGGCGATCAAAAAAGCAGCAGAGTCTCGCCCGGCACCATTCTTAATTCACCAAGAAAGCGATGTGATTGTACGTGCAATTCGTGATTATTTGCGTCGTGACATTGGTGAAATTTTAATTGATAACAAAAAAGTCTTTGAAAAAGCAAAAAATCATATTCGTTTAGTGCGTCCTGATTTTATCAATCGTGTGCGCTTATACGAAGGTGAAGTACCGCTATTCAGTCATTATCAAATTGAATCACAAATTGAATCCGCCTTCCAACGTGAGGTGCGTTTACCTTCTGGTGGCTCAATTGTTATTGATGTCACTGAAGCCTTAACGGCAATTGATATTAACTCATCACGAGCAACTCGTGGTGGTGATATTGAAGAAACAGCATTAAATACTAACTTAGAAGCTGCTGATGAAATTGCTCGCCAACTCCGTTTACGTGACTTAGGGGGCTTAATTGTCATTGACTTTATTGATATGACGCCAGTTCGTCATCAACGTGAAGTAGAAAATCGTATTCGTGAAGCCACTCGCCAAGACCGAGCAAGAATTCAATTTGGTCGTATTTCTCGTTTTGGCTTATTGGAAATGTCTCGCCAGCGTTTAAGCCCATCATTGAGTGAAGCTTCATCACACGTTTGCCCACGTTGCCAAGGCACTGGAAAAATTCGTGATAATGAATCTATCGCTTTATCTATTCTGCGTTTAGTGGAAGAAGAAGCAATTAAAGAGAACTCTGTTCAGGTACATACCATTGTTCCAGTTGAAATTGCCTCTTACTTGTTGAACGAAAAACGTAAAGCTATCAGTGATATTGAGAAACGTCATAATGTTCAAGTGATTGTTGTACCAACAGAAAGTATGCAAACACCACACTTTAGTGTGTATCGTTTGCGTGAAAATGAAGTTGTTCCAACGTTGAGTTATGATTTAGCGAAACGTTATCAAGAAAAATCTGAAGATAATTGTGAAACACATCATCATTCTGAAGATGCTTTAGTGAGCCGTAATGAGCCTGTATTAACAGTAGAGTCTGTATTACAGAGTACAGAGTTAAATCTTCAACCTGCACCAACGCCAACTGAGCCAGCAAAACCATCATTGATTAGTCGTTTATTGGCAACAATTAAAGGGTGGTTTAGCGAAGCGCCGAAAGAGCCAGAGAAGAAAACAAAAGGTAAAACGCGTAATTCAAGAGATCGCCGTCAGCAACGCCGTGAACGTCCTACTCGTAACGAGCGACAAGAGCGTAAAGCACCACAAGAAGAAGCGAAATCAACGGAGTCGAAAAAGCGCCGAGAAGTTGTGGAAGAAGTGGTTGCAGTTCAAGAAAAAGAGCGAGATACCAAAATTGCAGAGCGTCGCCAACGTCGCGATTTACGCAAAAAAGTACGAGTTGAAAATGTGGCTGACAATACCCAAGAAGTAGCAAAAGTTGAAACTGCAAAAGCAGAAGCACCAACCAATGACGTGAAAGCAACGAAAGCTGCTAGCATTCAGCAATTTGTTGAACCAAAAGTAGATAATGTTGAACCTGTCATTACAACAGCCGAAACTGAAGAACGGAGTGAAGGACGAGAATCTCGTCAGCGTCGTTTACCGCGTCATTTACGAGTGGGTAATCAACGTCGTCGTGAACGTAAAGATGAAGTTAAAGCACCAATGCCATTGACTTCAGCTGTTGCCTCGCCTGAATTTGCAAGCGGTAAGATCTGGGTAAAAGTTTGCGAAACAGTAAGACAAGAAGAAAAACCAACATTCTTATCTGTTGATGAAATGTTGCAACAACAAGAGAAAAGTGTTCAACCCGTAGTTGAAAGTAGCACGCCTTTCGGTACTGTTGTTACCCAAGAAACAGATCGTGATTTGGTAAAAGAGCACCAGTATCCAAAAGAGTCTGTAGCTAGTGAGAATGTTCAATTAACATCAGATGTTACAACCATTGAGCCATTTGGCTTAGTAGTTTCTCAACCTACAAATCGCGATCTAGTAAAAGAAAATCACGAACGTCGCCATATTGAGTTAGTTGAAAGCGATAAGATTCAATCAAATGTTGATGTAGCAAATGTGGAGCAAACGGAGCAAGTAATTGGAATTTACCAAAGCAATTATCAATTTGAAGGTAAATTAGGCACGTTCTCTCGAGTTAGCCATACTAAAGCGGATACGGTGATTGCTGCATCTTCTGATGAGCAGACCGAACCATTCCCAATTACAGAGTGGCAAGGTTCTAAATACTATTTCTACGGAAAAGGATTTGGTGGGCATAGTAGCGCAGTAAGTCACGTTTATTCAGCATCAAGAACAACCAATTCGGTGCAAGAATAATCAAATGATGATAAATAGAGAGTCATTGTGAACTTTTTTCAAAAAAGGCTCTCTAATTGCATCGTTTAACCCTTCAATTTAAGGAATTGATTATGAAAAAATCATTATTAGCATTATTAGTATTAGGCTCAACTTTAACGTTAGCAGCTTGTGACCAAGCAAAAGAGAAAGCCGCAGAAGTTAAACAGGCAACAGAAACTAAAGTAGAGCAAGCGAAAGCAGCGGTTGTTGAAGCCAAAGATGCGGCAGCAGATAAAGCAACTGAAATGAAGGATGCAGCGGCAGCAAAAACAGAAGAAGTGAAAGCAGCTGTGGTTGAAGCTAAAGATGCGGCGGCAGCAAAAGCAACTGAAATGAAGGATGCAGCGGCAGCAAAAACAGAAGAAGTTAAAGCAGCTGCGGTTGAAGCTAAAGATGCGGTAGCAGCAAAAGCAACAGAAATGAAAGATGCAGCGGCAGCAAAAACAGAAGAAGTTAAAGCAACTGCGGTTGAAGCTAAAGATTCGGCAGCAGCAAAAGCAACTGAAATGAAAGATGCAGCGGCAGCAAAAACAGAAGAAGTTAAAGCAGCTGTAGTTGAAGCTAAAGATTCGGCAGCAGCAAAAGCAACTGAAATGAAAGATGCAGCGGCAGCAAAAACAGAAGAAGTTAAAGCAGCTGTAGTTGAAGCTAAAGATGCGGCAGCGACAAAAGCAACTGAAATGAAAGATGCAGCGGCAACAAAAATGGCAGAAGCTAAAGATGCAATGAAAAATGCAGTTTCTGAAGCAAAAGATGCTATGAAGGCTGTTGGTGAAAAAGTAGAAGAAATAAAACCTTCAACTGAAACCAAATAATTTTAGTTTATATTTAGGCACAGTTTTCTGTGCCTTTATTTTATTGAAAACATAGGGGAATTTAAAATGAAGAAATCATTATTAGCGATTGCATTGGGAACTGTTTTTACTTTAACTGCTTGTGATAATGGAAAAAGTAAACTCGAAGCAGATTTAAAGGTATCTCAAGAAAAATTTGCTCAATTAGAAAAAGTTGCAAATGAGAAGTTAGTCGAAATCCAGAAAATTGCTGAAGAACATATAGCTAAAGCATATGAAGAAGCTGATGCAAAAGTAGCTCAAGTAAAACAACAAGCAGATGAAAAAGTTGCAGAAGCAAACAAATCTGCAGAAGAAAGAATTGCAAAAATTAAGCAAGAAACAGAAAAACAGCTGACAGAAATGAAAAATTCAGTAGAAAGCCAAGTGGCAGAAGCAAGAAAAATTTCAGACGATAAATGGCAAGAAGTGAAGCAAGCTATTGAAGCTAAGTTAAGTCAGCCAAAACAAGCGGTTGCAGAAGTAGTTGAAGAGGTGAAAAAAACTACATCAGAAAAGAAAAGTAAGTTATCTGAAGCGTTAGGTGAAGTGAAAGAGTCTTTAAGCTCAACATTAAAAGATGCCAAAGAAGTCATTGCAGATAAAATGGACAGTGCAGGAAAAGTAATTCAAAATGTAGCTTCTGATCTTAAAAGTGGAACGAAAGAAGCCCCGAATGCTGTGGAGAGCAATGAAGAGCCTAAAACTGAAAAATAAGTTGAGGCTTTAGAGAGCTTATTTTGTGTATTATACATACTTTATTTGGTTGCATTTTAACCTTAAAGTGGAAATAACGATTGATCTCATTCTTATTCTTTGGTGTAAATTACGTCTGAAAGACTAATCGGTCTTTTGTATACAAAAGGGGAACTATTGTATTTTAATAATAGTTCAAGATATTATGAGTGTCTTTACTCAATAACTTTATATAAAGGTTAAAAAATTATGAACAAAAACAAATTTGTTAAATTTAGCTTAACGTTAATCTCAGCTGCAGTATTAGCAGCTTGTAGCTCTGGTGGTAGCAAAGGTGGTGACGATACAGCAGCAAAAGATGCAGCAGCTAAAGCAGCAGCAGCTAAAGCAGCACAAGAGGCAGCAGATAAAGCAGCTAAAGCAGCAGCAGCTAAAGCAGCAGCAGCTAAAGCAGCAGAAGAAAAAGTTAAAGCTACTACATCTGTAGGTCACAAATTAGTTAAAAAGAACAAATCTAATTTTGTTTTAAATATCGAGAATGATTTGGCATCTAGCTCTACTGGTCGTTCAGACAATATGAGTATTGAGCTATATCCAAGTTTAGATACTATCGTTGTATCGGTACCATTGAAAAAACAAGGTGATACATATGTTACAGATCCAACAGCACCTATTGGTTACTTAGAAGATTTTGATTTCCGTGGTAACACAGTCAATACTAGTGGTCAACACAAATTAAACCATATTTACAAAACTGCTGGTAATACTAAAGGCGGTGTTGTAAGAACAGCAAACGAAACTAAAACATCTACTGCTGGTACAGATTCTGGCTTAGCTTTGGTTTACCAAGAAGGTCGTAAAGTATATATCTCTAATGATCAAGTTGTAGGTGGTGTTCATACAGCTGCTGATTTACGTGATCGTACTAAAACTGTTGCTGAAGTTTATGGACACAGAACCTTTGTTGATGGTAATTCTTTAGTAGGTAAAGATGCAAATGGTAAGGTAATTGGTAGTGAAAGTGCATTAGCAAACGCTCCTTTCGGTAAGAAAGACCAAAGAGGTGCATATACTGAAGGTACTAAGTTAAGTCATGTTCAATATGGTCGTGTAACATCGAAATTAGATCAGGTTAAGCGTGAAGATACTAAAAATGGCTTAGATACAGGTGCATATAAAACTAAAGTTGTTAGCTACGGTGAATATGGTGTAAATGGTACTGAGGATAGCTATTTCTATCGTGGTGTTGGTGATACTGCTTATAATGCAGACCTAGCGGCTAAATTAGCGGGTGATTATGCAACATATAATGGCAAAGGTCAAAAAGTTAATGCTGGTAGCCTAACTTACCAAGGTCATGCAGTAACTTATGGTTTCAAACATTCACCTGTATTAGAGAAAAAAGCACCAAGCAAAGAAGTTCCTAATGCTTTAAGTGCAGAGCCAAAAATCCCACAGCCAAATTTAGTAAGTGGTACTCACGTTACAGCTAAAATTGATTTAGCAACTAAGAATGTTGCTGGTTCTTTATATGATGTATGGAGCAATGGTGCAAGTACAATCGCTAAATTTGATGGTAAATTAGAAAATAACGGAAGTATTTCTGGTACTTCTATGCGTTCAAGTGGTGGCGAAGGTACATTCAATGCGAACTTATTTGGTGAGCAAGCTCAAGAGTTAGGTGGTTCATTAGCAAGTAAAGCTACCGATCCAGCAAATAGCTGGGGTGCAGTATTCGGTGCTAAAGTACAAAATGTACCAGGTTCAGCTCCTGCTGAAGGATCTGCTTGGGGTGTTAAAACTGACGAAAACAAATAGTTTTAGTTTAACTTAGCTTTATTGTAAACAGTCCATATCTAATATGGACTGTTTTTTTAGGAGTTTGTAGTCATTTCTATGATGTATTTATAGGTACATTATAGAAATGACTATATAACTATTAAGGAATTTTAAAATGAATATAAAACCTTTATACCTTGCGCTTTTTTCAACTCTTATTCCTATATCTGGTGCTGCCTGGGAACTAAATAAAGACCCAAACCAAACGAGTGTAGATATGAAACCAGTTGTTAATTCTGATAAAATTGAAAAGGAGTTACTAAGAAATAATCAGATTGGACATGACAACATTTCGCAAGAAAGTGATAAAGTAGTTGTACAATATACAGGGCGTGAATTAGTTGAAAATCCAGATATATTAGAAGATTTACTTGTAAAAGCATTGATAAGTAAAAATGTTGGTATTCTACCAGGATATATTAAGTTATATGCTTTAGTACCAAATGCGGATACATCTTTAATTGATTGGGCAAATGCTATTTTATTAAGAGATAAGAATTTAAGTGATTCTATATTAGCCTATCGAACATTATATACCAAATTTCCAGATAACAATTTTATTCGTTTTCAATTGGCTGAGACACTATTTTATAACCAAGAATTTGAAGCTGCAAAAAAACAATTTGAACACTTAAAAGCCTCAAGAGGCGTATCACAACAAGATATTGTGGTATTTGATAACTATATTAATGCAATCAACCGTAAAGAAGAATGGGACTTTTCTTTTGGTGGTACCTTTTTAAATGATAAAAATTTATCAAATGCAGCTAAACAAGGAACAAAAGTTACATTACCAAATGGTCATTCAATTACGTATTCGTCTCCAAGACAATCCGGAAAAGGTGTTTCTGCATGGGTTGGCGCAAATAAGCAATGGAATCTGAGTAACGGTAAATATATTGCCTTTGATAGCAATTTATCCACTAAATATTATTGGGATAATAAATACTATAATGATGTCAATGCTCATGTTGGACTAGGTATCGGCTATTCTAATGCGAGATTAGATTTGTCTTTAACTCCTTATATTGATAAACGCTGGTATGCTGGTGGAGCTAATTCAACCAAGTCTCTAAAAAAATATTCTAACACCTATGGTGCAGTATTTAATTTATCGTATTGGCTAAATCAGAACTGGAAATATACGTCCTCTTATGACTTTGGTTATGAAATGTATGATAGATTGAGTTATAGCAAACAATATAATGGTGCATCTCATAGTCTGTCTAATAGCGTAATGTATTTACCAAGTGCTACACAATACTGGTCATTGGCTCTTGATACAGCTAAAAAATCAGCTAAAGATGATACTAACTCTTACGAGCGAATTGGCACAAGACTAACCTGGGGGCAGGAATGGGGTAAAGGTTTTGCGACTTCTACTACCTTAGGAGTAGGTAAACGTAACTACAAAGAAAAAACTTTCTTTGGTATGAAACAAAAAAATAAGGAATATTCTGCATCTATTTCGCTATGGAATAAAAATCTACATTTCTGGGGCTTAACACCAAGATTAACATTTAATTACTCTAAAACAGATAGTAATATTGCTATATATTCTTATGATAAGAAACAGATTTTCTTAAATGTAAACAAAAGTTTTTAGTTGTTCTTAAAAGAGTAGCTTCATAGCTAAGATTGCTGTTAATAAATACTTTAAAGTTGAAGCAGTACAGTATTCCTGTTAATCTGCTTCAGCCTCAAAAATAAAATAAGAAGTGGAGAATTAGGACTAACTATTGTTAGATTATAATCCAATCTGTGCAAACCAATACGTATATATAAGCTAAGAAATTATATAATACGGGTCGGGTTTATCCCCACCTATATCTTAAATGAGTTAAAATAAACAATACAACCGTTGTCAGTATATCGTTTCTCCCATCCGGATCATTTGATTTGTGAGTATTGATTGCAAACTCTCACGCGCCCCCAGTTTACAACGTCCAAATCACTGGCAAAAACCTATTTCAAAGATGAAAAAATTCTAGCAATTAAGTATGTTTAATAATGAATTTCCATCGTTAAAAAATTTTTAGGGATACATTTGCGACGAGATAAATTAGAATAGTCACACAATACTGAAATAAACAGACTAATTTTATAGAAAAAAATGACAGAGATTAAACTTAACTATCATAAAACCCATTTTTTAACTTCTGCCCCTGATATTCGTCATTTACCTGAAGATAATGGCGTAGAAATTGCTTTTGCAGGGCGTTCTAATGCAGGAAAATCAACCGCATTAAATGCACTCACTAACCAAAAAAGCCTTGCTCGCACATCAAAAACCCCAGGTCGAACTCAGCTTATCAACCTATTTGAAGTTGAGCCAAACTGTAAGCTCGTTGATTTACCTGGTTATGGCTACGCCGCTGTACCTGAACAGATGAAACGCCAGTGGCAAGATGCTTTAGGCGAGTATTTGCAGAAACGAAATTGTTTGCGTGGCGTGGTGATTTTAATGGATATTCGCCACCCATTAAAAGATCTCGATCAACAGATGATCGAATGGGCAGTCGCATCAGAACTTCCAGTGCTATTACTTTTAACCAAAGCGGATAAATTGAGCCAAAGTGCGAGAAGTAAGCAAGTGAAAATGGTCAGAGAAGCTATTTTACCTTTCCAAGGTGATGTTCAAGTAGAAGCCTATTCCGCCCTAAACCGTATTGGTATTGATAAATTAGCTAACAAACTTGATACTTGGTTTGCAGAAGTATTTGCCACAATAGAGGAATAAACAATGTACGATTTAACCGAATTACGCCAAACCACCGATGAAATTATCGAAGACTTACTCGCTGATGGTTCAGATCCTGAAGCACTTTATATTATTGAGCACCACGTAGCCCACCACGATTTTGATAAACTAGAAAAATTAGTGGTTGATGCCTATAAACTTGGCTACGAAATTTCTGAAGCTGAAGAACTTGAAGAAGAAAATGGTAAAGTTATTTTCGTGTGTGACATTGTCAGTGAAATTGAATTAAATGCTGACTTGATCACCGCACAGCAAAAAGAGTTACTGCCCTTGATTGAAAAAGCAGGAGCAGAATACGAAGGTTGGGGAACCTATTTTGAAGATCCAAACAGCGATGAAGATGAATATGGTGAAGACGGTGAATTCTTCGATGATGAAGATGACGATTTCGAGGATGAACGCCGTTAATTAACAAGCGGTCGGATAGGCAAAAAATTTTGCAGAACTCACTACTTAAGTCTAAGTCTATTTCTAATCAATGGTCACCGCCCTGATCTTCTACATATGAGTAGATGCAATCTGTCCTATTTTCCGCTTAAATCAAAATGGCAAGGAATTAGCCTTGCCATTTTTTGTAAAAAATATAATTAAAAGCCCGCTTGTTTTTCAAGTTGTTCAACTAAAGCGTCATCAAGATTTAACGCTGTGGCGAGTTGTGATAAGAATACAATCTCTTTACGAGAAAGTTCTTTACAAACAACACGAGCGGCTAAATAAACCTGGCTTGCTAATGCAACATCGTTACCGACAATGCTAGCGATCTCGGAAACTCGAATAGGGTTTGCGATTTCTTGTGATAGCCATTGTTGTAATTCAGGGTCATTACCCCCTTCTTGCTCAATTAATGCTTTTTCGTGTTCATCAAGTATGCCATCAGACAGTGCTGCTGCAATCATTGTGCGCAAAATTACATTACTACGTTCTTCTTCGCTATGATATGTTGAAGTAAATGCAGCTTCAGACACTTGTTGCTGAGTATTTGCCTGATCTTTTTGATAATTTTGATAGGCTTGGTAAGCAATACTGCCCAATGCAGCGAGTGAGCCAAGTTTTGTTAGGCTTGCTCCACCATTTCTGCCTAATACCATTGATAAAATACCCGCTAAAGCAGCACCACCACCAATTTTAGTGATTGTATCTGCTGTATTTTCACTTGGTTTATTGATTTTGCCCGCAGATTGTTTCACGGTGCCTAATACGGTATTTAAAATTTGATTAAAATTCATATTCTTTCCTTAACGTTGATTAAAAAATTGGTCGATAGACTAGACCGCTAAAACTCAAAATAATTCAGTTATTTAAAGTTATATTGCTTTAACTCATCTAGGAAATATATTTTTCCCTAGTGCAGTCAAAAGATCGGTCAGATAATATTTTCCATTCTTTTAGGGATTAGTCTTAATCTCTGTTAGAATGACGAAATTTATATGACGTAATTTATAACAAGCATTATGGCACTTATCGAATATTACCCTCCAACAGACCCTTGGCTAGATGAAGTTTATCGAGATAATCATATTTTGGTAATCAATAAACCGAGTGGATTACTTTCTGTTCCAGGAAATCGGCCTGAATATCAGGATAGTGCAATGGTTCGAGTTCAACAGAAATATGGCTTTACAGAGCCTGCTCATCGTTTAGATATGGCAACAAGTGGGATCTTACTGTTTGCATTAAGTAAACAGGCAGAAAAAGAGTTAAAGCGTCAATTTCGTGAACGTGAGCCGAAAAAGCATTATCAAGCGTTACTATGGGGTAAATTAGGCGAGAGCGTTGGCGATACTGGCACAATCAATTTTCCGTTAATTTGTGATTGGGAAAATCGCCCTCGTCAGAAAATCTGTTTTGAGCGAGGTAAACAAGCGGTAACATTCTATGAAATTCTTGCACATTATCCGAATAACATTACAAGGGTAAAATTAACTCCATATACAGGGCGTTCACATCAATTAAGAGTGCATAGTTTGGCGTTAGGACACCCTATTTTAGGCGATAAATTTTATGCAAATCCACTGGCAAGAAGTTTGGCTCCAAGGCTTTGTTTACACGCACAATCGCTATCTATTACTCACCCGATTACAGGTGAACCAATGACTTTTAATGTTGACCCTGATTTTTAGAAACACAATAAATTAAACTGGCGAACAAGAAACTAAAAAATGAAAAGGGAGAAATAAGATGAACTTTCAATGGCAACAATATCCTGAAAATATGAAACGGCTGTTAAAACTGACAACGCCTATTTTTATTTCTCAGCTAGCAGTTTCAGGAATGGGATTGGCAGATATTATTATGGCTGGATTAGTCAGTGATGCTGATGTTTCAGCAATTGCGGTTAGCAATTCTATTTACTTTCCTCTGTTTCTATTTGTTTTAGGGATCTTAAATGCCATTACCCCAACAGTTTCTTACCTAAATGGTTCAGGTCAACGCCATTTAATTGTCCACCAGATTCGTCAAGGTTTTTGGATTGTAATTGGTTTAAGTATTCCACTTATTACCATTTATTTGAATAGCAATCTTATTCTTGAATTTATGCAAACACCTGCGGAGTTTTCTGGTAAAACTGCACAATATTTAGTTGCATTAAGTGTCGGGCTTATCCCTGCATTGTTATCCGTAAATTTACGCTGTATGAATGATGGTTTATCTAACCCTAAGCCTGCGATGATCATTACTTTCATTGGTTTATTACTTAACATTCCACTGAATTATATTTTTATCTTTGGAAAATTCGGCTTACCCGAAATGGGAGCAGTTGGCTGTGGTGTCGCAACGGCTATTGTGAATTGGATAATGTTTGGCTTGATGCTACATTACTGCTATACCAACCAACCCCAAAAAGATATTAAGTTATTCGATAAGTGGATCGAAATGCCAAACCGAGAAACTTTGCTCAAGCTATTTAAATTGGGCACTCCTATTGGTTTTGCTCTTTTTACGGAAGTAATGTTATTTGCTACATCATCTCTCATTATTTCACCTTTAGGGGCACAAGTGGTTGCAAGCCATCAAATTGCGTTACAGACAAGTTCTCTCTTTTTTATGATCCCACTCTCTTTTGGGATTGCGACGACAATTCTTGTTGGGCAGACACTTGGACAAAAAAATATTGAAGGAGCAAAACATCTCAGCTATCACGCACTCTTTACGGGAGTAATATTAGCGATTTTCTTTGCTGCGGTGATTTTTCTTTGTCGAAATTTACTCCCACACGCATTTACAAGTGATCCAACTTCTATTGCAATTGCATCAAGCCTACTGATTTTTGCAGCGATTTATCAAATTCCTGATGCTTTACAAGTGGTGTGTAATGGTATTTTACGCGGTTATAAATATACCAATCCCACTCTAGCCATTACGATTTTCTGCTATTGGCTAGTGGGAATGCCCTTTGGATATATTTTGTCGATGACTGACTGGCTAGGCCAACCAATGGCAGCAAGCGGTTTCTGGATTATGTTCTGCATTAGTTTGAGTATTGCAGCTGCATTACTATTCTATCAAATGCGAAAAATTCAAGCTGTCCCCGAAGAGACGTTAATTCAGCGTTTGGAAAGGATTAAATAGGTTGTAATAGACCAAAATAGCTAGTCTTTTTATAGTATTTTCACAAAATAAGTTGTAGAAAATCATATCCTATAACCACTATTGTGCCATTACACCTTTACACCTTTGGGGTATCCCCTATTAATCAAACCTCTAGCACAATGTCTAGAGATTTGTGAGTACCCCAAAATACCTTTACATTTATATATCAAGGCATTTAATATCATATTAGAGTATAGTTAGACTATCTCGTCCCAAATACCACTATTGTTTTACCATGAGCGGAAATTAGCCCATCATCTTCAAGCATTTTTAAAATGCGTCCAACTGTTTCACGAGAGCACCCAACCATTTGTCCAATTTCTTGGCGAGTAATTTTAATTTGCATACCTTGTGGGTGGGTCATCGCATCTGGCATTTTGGCTAGGTTCATTAGAGTTTGAGCAATACGCCCTGTTACATCTAAAAAAGCAAGATTACTTACTTGGCGAGATGTCATCCGTAAACGGCGAGCCATTTGAGCAGATAAATACATCAAAATATCAGGATTTAAATGCACAAGCTGTTTAAATTTTTTATAAGAAATTTCCGCTATTTCACAATTCCCTTTGGTTCTAACCCAAGCAGTGCGAGGCTGTGTTCGCTCTTCAAATAAGCTAATCTCACCAACAAACTCCCCCTGCCCAAGATTAGTTAAGAGCATCTCTTTACCGTCATCATCTTTAATAAACACCGAAACTGAACCATTTACAATGTAAAACAGCGATTCAGCATCTTCCCCTGCGTGAATAAGCGTATATTTAGCAGGATAGCGGTGGATATGGCAGTGGGTTAAAAACCACTCTACTGCTGGATCATGAATTGATGGTAAAGGGGACACATTTTCAAGTTGAGCAGTAGAAATAGAAACATCTTGCATATAATAAGCCTTTTAATCCATTTATAGCGTAATTGCTCCGAGTGATTTTAGCACAAATTCAGTAATTCCCTAAGAAAGATTTTTTATCTTTGATATCAAGGCTTTCGTGTAATTCAGACCATACAATCACTACTTGCTCAGATTTTAACTGAGCAAGTAATCTCTCTCGTTTTTCAGAGAGTGAAAGCTCTCTCACACCGTAATCCGTCCCTTCTCGTAAAATAAAAGAGTCGAGAATGTTGTTTAACGTTGTTTCTTCCAAAGATTGCCAAGGAATAATCATTATCTATCCTATGTAGAAAACTAATAGAAAAGTGGCTTAATCAACGCCCACTGTTTTTCAAAGTGTTGGTGCTGATTAAACGTAAAGTTTGAGCGAACAAGGCGTAAAAATTGCCCTTCACAGAAATTAACTAAATAACCTGCCAATGCCCGCTCATCGGCAAAGGCTCGCCCTTCTTTTAGCTTACGCATCTGAAGAATATTAACGAACTGTAGCTCTAACCCATCAAAAAATTTAGCAACACGAGCTTTAAGCTCTTTATCTTCAAACATCAAAGCGTGCCCTGTTAGAATGCGTGTCACCCCAGGGTTTTTTTGAGCAAATTCTAAAATAGTTTGTAAGATTGCTTTAACTGCCGATTCAGTGTTTTCTTTTCGCTTACTCGCATTGATATAACTGGTTAAAGTAAATTCAATTCGCTCAATTAGAGCTTCAAACATTTTGGTTTTGCTTGGAAAATAGCGATATAACGCCCCTTCTGACACCCCAACTGCAGCTGCCAAACGCTCCGTTGTAATACGCTGCATCCCTGTTTCAGAATTGAGTAAACTAATCAATACTTCCAACACTTGTTGCTGACGCTCTTTAATAGATTTTTTTGGCATTTTCACGACAATTTCTGTCATTTTATCCCCTTTTTACAAATTTTTAGCAGAAACTCACCGCTTATTACTGCTTACCTGAATGGCCAAAACCACCTTCACCACGTTCGGTAGCCGTAAAATCTTCTACTATATTAAATTGAGCTTGCACCACTGGCACAAAAACAAGCTGAGCAATGCGATCTCCCACATTCACTGTAAAGGCTTCTTGGCTTCTGTTCCATAATGAAACCATCAATGGACCTTGGTAATCACTGTCTATTAAGCCAACTAAATTACCCAATACGATCCCGTTTTTATGCCCTAATCCCGATCGTGGTAAAATTACCGCCGCCAAACTTGGATCTGCAATATAAATAGAGATGCCCGTTGGAATTAGCACCGTTTGCCCCGCTCCAATCGTTAATGGCTCATTGATTAACGCTCTTAAATCTAACCCTGCCGATCCTTCTGTGGCGTAAGTTGGAAGTGGAAATTCGTTGCCAATACGGCTATCTAAAATTTTTAAATCGATCTGTTTCATTTTATTTCCTTGTAAATCTTTAATCGGAATTTCAAGCTGATAATAAATTAACTAAAGAACCTTTGGCAAAAGTTGGAAAAGTTCCTTCACCTAAGTGATCTTGAATAACTTCTAACTTCATTGCACCTTTTCATACAAATCAATAATCTCATTGACTAAATGTGTAGCAAGCTGGCTTTTGTCGGTAAGCGGTAAGATTTTCTCGCCATTTTGCCAAAAGAGCTGAAGGCTATTTTGTTCTGAACCAAAAACCTGCCCTTCGGATACATCATTGGCACAAATTAAATCTAAATTTTTACGCTGTAGTTTACTTTTAGCATATGCCGCCACATTTTCCGTTTCTGCGGCAAAACCCACTGTGAAAGGACGATTCTCAGTCAAATTTGACACAGTGGCAATAATATCGGGGTTTTTAACTAATTTAAGCGTTAAATGAGCGTTATCGGCGGTTTTCTTGATTTTTTGTTCAGCAATCTTTTCAACACGATAATCCGCCACTGCAGCACAACCGATAAAAATGGCAGATTGTTGTGCAAATCTTACCGCTTGTTGCGCCATTTCTTGTGCTGAAATCACATCGACTCGTTCAACATTATTTGGGGTCGATAAATTTACTGGGCCACTAATTAAGGTTACTGTTGCCCCCCGTTTAGCAAAGGCTTCTGCAATCGCAAATCCCATTTTTCCTGAGCTATGATTGCTGATATAACGAACGGGATCAATCGCTTCACGAGTTGGCCCTGCGGTAATCGCAACCGTTAATCCTTGCAGATCTTGTGTTGCTGAAAAATGCTGTACTATATGTTGGAAAATTTCTGCAGGTTCAGACATTCGTCCTTCCCCCATATCGCCACAAGCTTGAAATCCGCTATTTGGCCCAACGGTCAATACACCTTGTGTACGCAGATTTTGCAAATTTTGCTGTACAACCGACCGCTTGTACATCTGTTGATTCATCGCTGGAGCTAACATTATCGGAGCTGCTGTCACTAAACAGAGGGTTGAAAGTAAGTCATTGCCCATTCCAATTGCTAGTCTTGCAATAAAATCTGCTGTCGCAGGAGCGATAACAATTAAATCCGCCCATTTTGCTAACTCAATATGCCCCATAGCCAGCTCCGCTTGCGGATCGAGCAAAGATTGTGAAACCGCATTACCTGAAATCGCTTGTAAAGTCAGTGGTGTTACAAAGGCTTCTGCCGCAGGTGTAAGTACTACTCGAACCTCTGCATTCGCTTTTTTTAGCAGACGAATCAGTTCAATTGTTTTATACGCTGCGATACCGCCAGTAATTCCAACAACAATTTTTTTGTTTTTGAGCATAGTAAGATCGCTTTTAGAAATAAAAGGCTATTTTACGCAAATAGGCACTTGCTCACAACGCCCTATTTTTGCGATCTCGATCGAAAAACCAACTAAAGTCTTTTGGTATAAGGCTTGCCTTCTTTTATGCTTTTTCCGCCAAAATTTAATTGAGTAAAAAATATGAAACAAATATCCAATAACCTAATGCCGAGAGAAAAATTATTACAATTCGGTGCAAAATCTTTAACTGATGAAGAGCTACTCGCCATTTTTCTACGCACAGGGGTAAAAGGATTGCCAGTGATGGAACTCTCTAATCAAGTATTGAATACCTTTGGTTCATTGCGTGGCTTGCTGACTGCAAACTTAGATGATTTTTGCCAAGTAAAAGGTTTAGGGAAAACTCAATATATTCAACTACAAGCAACAAAGGAGATGACCAAGCGTTATTTATCACAGCAGATGGAAGTTAATGAAACAATCAGCGCTCCCTACTTAGCGGTAATGTATTTCCAATCGGAGCTTGAAGACGATGAACGTGAAGTTTTTATGGTACTCTTTTTAGATAATCAACACCGTTTGATTAAACAAGAAAAGTTATTTTTTGGTACGATCAATCAAGCATCGGTGCATCCACGAGAGATAATCAAAGCCGCACTAAAATATAATGCCGCTGCGATTATTGTGGCACATAACCACCCATCAGGTAATTGCAAGCCAAGCGAAGCAGATCGTTATTTAACTCGAAAGATCGAAATGGCTTGCGATCTGGTGGATATTCGCTTTGTGGATCATATTATTGTGGGAAAAGGTGATTATTTTTCATTCGAAGAAGAGAAGTCCAATGCAGAAAATGAGCAAATTTCCCCTTGAATGAAAGGGGCAAAACAAGTATAATCCGCACTCTTTAAAATAGTCTGTGGGTCGGGTTATGTGCCTGACGAGGTCGTCAGATGGTGTTGAGCCCTTCTGGTAGCCCGAACCATTTAGCTTAAGCTTAAGTAATATCGGAGAATTAAAAATGTCTAGAGTCTGTCAAGTAACAGGCAAGCGTCCAGCAGTTGGTAACAACCGTTCGCACGCAATGAATGCGACAAAACGTCGTTTTCTACCAAACCTTCACACTCACCGTTTCTGGGTTGAGAGCGAAAATCGTTTCGTGACTTTACGCTTAACAGCGAAAGGCATGCGTATTATTGATAAAAAAGGCATTGATGCAGTATTAGCTGAGATCCGTGCTCGTGGCGAAAAAATCTAAGGAGTAACCAATGGCAGCTAAAGGTAATCGCGAGAAGATCAAATTAGTTTCAACTGCTGAAACTGGTCACTTCTACACAACAACTAAAAACAAACGTAATATGCCAGAAAAAATGGAAATCAAAAAATTTGATCCTGTTGTGCGTAAACACGTTGTTTATAAAGAAGCAAAAATCAAATAATTTTTGTTTTAGATTTAAGAAACCCAGCTTATGCTGGGTTTTTTATTTTTAACTAGGCAATAGTGTGCATTTATAGTTAATTAACATAAAATCTAGAGAATTAGACAGATGACAATTCACTATAAAAAGTGAGCATTTTTTTCCGTTTAGAATATGAATGTTAAAATTCAACCTAAACAAGAGAGTAAACTATCATATTTTATTCTAACAATCACAAGATGGGTTTATTAAATTTAGGTGGTAAAATAAAGCAACAGAGCGCACTGTCGTGAAAATCCGAGATTTGGAGTCAAATAAAGTAACTTCTTCGAAAATATAGTGCAATAAACCGAAAAAATTTTCCTTTATGCTTGAAGGAATATGAATATCTTTTAACGTTGTTACACCTAAAATACGGCTTAAAACATTGCGAAATTTAGGGGTAATCTAATACATCTAAAAACAATTAAATTGTGTCCGAGAGCAGAGTTGAACTGGCACGCCCCGAAAGGCGAGGGATTTTAAATCCCTTGCGTCTACCGATTCCGCCACTCGGGCACAACGCTTTAAATAATTGGAGCGGGAAACGAGGCTCGAACTCGCGACCCCGACCTTGGCAAGGTCGTGCTCTACCAACTGAGCTATTCCCGCATTGAATTGTTTGGTATGAATTTAAATGGTGCCCGAGGCCAGACTTGAACTGGCACGCCCCGAAAGGCGAGGGATTTTAAATCCCTTGCGTCTACCGATTCCGCCACTCGGGCACAACGCTTTAAATAATTGGAGCGGGAAACGAGGCTCGAACTCGCGACCCCGACCTTGGCAAGGTCGTGCTCTACCAACTGAGCTATTCCCGCAAAAAACGCTACGTGGCTGTAGCGTCTCAATGGCGTGCATTTTAGCGATTTATTAGAGTGTGTCAAACGGAATTTTAAAAATCTTTTTCGTTAGTTTAAAATTCACGCTTTTTGCTGAATTTTTGCAAGATTTTATTAAAATCTAACCGCTTAACCTATACTACATCTGATCTTGACTAAGATCTTCAATCAAGCTACTAACAAATGCTAATCGCTCTACCGAATTTTCCATTGGTTTACTAAAACGGAACTTATGTGGTCCATCAAATTTATAGGTTTGTTTATCCGATTGAATAAGTTTTAAGAACTTCATCGGGTCAGGTTGAGCGGTGGGTTTAAATTCTAAATATCCACCATTGATGCCTGCATCAACTTTTTTCAACCCTAACCCTTTCGCCAAATGGCGTAATTGTGTGATTTGAAATAGATTTTTCGTAGCTTCTGGCAATAAACCAAAACGATCGATCAACTCAATTTTAAGATCTTTCAACCCTTCCACATTTTCACAACTGGCAATACGTTTATAGAAAGACAAACGCATATTGACATCAGGTACATAATCATCAGGCAATAATGCGGGCACTCGTAGCTCGATCTCAACTTGTTGCTGAGTAATTTCATCTAAAGTCGGTTCACGCCCTTCTTGTAGGGCTTTTACGGCACTTTCAAGCAGATCCATATAAAGTGAGAAGCCGATAGATTCAATCTGTCCGCTCTGTTCACTTCCGAGTAATTCGCCTGCACCACGAATTTCTAAATCGTGGGTCGCCAACACAAAACCTGCCCCAAGATTATCAATACTACTCATTGCTTCCAAGCGTTGCTGTGCATCTTTGGTTAATGTTTTCGGGTGTGGCGTTAGCATATAAGCATAGGCTTGATGATGAGAACGCCCAACACGTCCACGCAACTGGTGTAACTGTGCAAGTCCGAACTTATCTGCTCGTTCAATAATAATGGTATTCGCTGTTGGGACATCAATCCCTGTCTCAATAATGGTTGAGCAAACCAACAGATTAAAACGCTGATGATAGAAATCGGACATTACTCGCTCTAAATCACGCTCTCGCATTTGCCCGTGTCCAATCACAATACGGGCTTCAGGCACAAGCTCTGATAATTTTTGAGCTGTATTTTCGATAGTCGCAACGTCATTATGTAGATAATAAACTTGTCCGCCACGCAGAATTTCACGCAAAATAGCTTCTCGAATAAGCAGATCATCACTTTGTCTAACAAAGGTTTTAATCGACAAACGGCGGGCAGGTGGGCTGGCAATGATAGAGAGATCACGCATTCCATTTAGTGCCATATTTAAGGTTCTAGGGATAGGTGTCGCAGTGAGCGTTAAAATATCCACATTCGCTCTTAGCTGTTTAATTCGCTCTTTTTGTCGAACCCCAAAGCGATGCTCTTCATCAATCACCAACAAGCCTAAATCTCGGAACTGCACATCACCTTGTAATAATTTATGCGTACCAACCAAAATATCGACTTTACCTTCGGCTGTTCGCTCTAAAATCTCTTTTTGTTCTTTTGCTGTTTTAAAACGAGATAATACTTCAACATTAACAGGCTGATTTGCAAAGCGATCTTTAAAATTTTCATAATGTTGCTGTGCTAACAACGTAGTAGGGGCAAGAATAGCAACTTGTTTTTGGTTCATTACTGCCAAAAAAGTCGCTCGCATTGCTACTTCCGTTTTACCGAAACCAACATCACCGCACACCAGGCGATCCATTGCTTTCGGTAAACACATATCACTAATTACCGCATTGATCGCTATTTTCTGATCTTCAGTTTCTTCAAACGGGAAAGTTGCACTAAATTGCTGGAAAGCCTCTCGATCATATTGAAATGCAAAGCCTTTTTGAGATTCACGTTTAGCATACACATCAAGTAATTCGGCAGCGACATCACGAATTTTCTCAGCCGCTTTCTGACGTGTTTTCGCCCACGCTTCACTGCCTAATTTATGTAAAGGAGCAGTTTCATCAGCCCCACCAATATAACGGCTAATCAGGTGTAATGAGGCAACAGGCACATATAATTTGGCATCATTAGCATAATTTAAAACTAAATATTCTGCTTTAATACCGCCTGCATCTAAGGTTGTTAGCCCTGCATAACGCCCAACTCCATTTTCTAAATGTACAACGGCTTGCCCTATTTTCAGTTCTGCTAGATTCCGAATTAAAGTATCGGGATTAACGGTTTTTCGTTGCTTCTCTCGGCTACGGTTCTGTTGAACTTTTTCGCCAAGCAGATCCGTTTCGCAAATGATTGCAAGAATCTCACCGCTTGCTTGCTCGATCATAAACCCTTGATCTAAATTCCCAATCATCAAATTAAATGGATCTGACACTTGCTCTAGTTTTTTGATTTGCTTAGGTTTAATACCCAGTGGCGAAAGTAGCTCTAATAACGTTTCCCGCCTGCCTTCCGTTTCTACCGAAAAGAGTATCTGCCCCGTCAGCTTTTGGCAAAATTGCTGGAATTGAGCAAAAGGCTCTTTACTGCTTGATTGAATCGCAATATCAGGCAAAGGTTGTAAATTGGCATTCTGTTTTGCCGCAGATTTTCTGACTTTCTCGCTGGTTAAACTCAAGCGTGCATAACGTTTAAGTTGTTGATTTATTTCATCAATTGCAAACCATAACTTATTTGGTGCAAGCAATGGACGCATTGGATCAACTCTACGGCTTTCATAACGCTGTTCAGTATCTCGATGAAACTGCTCTGCCTTAGCTTGAATATCATTGAAAGTGATGAACAACGTATTTTCAGGCAAATAGTCGAATAAACTCGCCATTTGCTCAAAAAAGAGCGGCTGCCAATACTCAATACCAGCGTTCAAAATGCCTTTACTTACCTGCTGATAAATATGCTCTGGCTCTCGGCGAATTTCGCCAAACTGCTCACGAAATTGACCACGGAAAAACTCAATGCCTTTACTGTCAGTTGGAAATTCGTGAGCAGGCAATAAATTGATTTCTGCAATCTCGGCAATAGTGCGTTGATTATCCACATCAAAAGTACGAATTGAATCAATTTCATCATCAAAAAAATCTAAGCGATACGGTTGCTCTGCCCCCATAGGATAGAGATCAAGCAATGCCCCACGCACCGCATATTCACCATATTCTAAAACTTGCTCAACAGCTCGATACCCCGCATTTTCAAGTTGTAAGCGTAATTTCTCAATCGAAAATGTATCGCCTTTTTTGATCAATAGAACATTATTCGCTAAATAACTCGGTGGACATACCTTTTGCAATAACGTACTTATCGGCAACAATAAAATCTGTTTTCTGCCTTGTTGTAATTGGAAAAGTGCAGAAAGACGAGCTGAAATAATATCTTGATGGGGCGAAAAATTATCATAAGGCAAAGTTTCCCAATCAGGGAAAAGCTGCACTGGCAATGGCGTAAATTGCGATAAACTTTTTTCTAAACGTAATGCAGTGCGAGTATCGGGCGTAACAACCACACTCAAGCCATTAAATTGCTGGCTCGCTTCCGCAATGGCAAGCGTATCGGAATGCCCCACAAGATTACCTAACGTTTGGTGATCTTGATGGGTGCTGTCGCTTTTGGGTAAAGTAAATTGAAGTAATGACATAAGCGGTTTGATTTTAAGAAAATTCTGTAAAATGAATGTAGTTTACTCGCTATAAAGTTGAGTTGCAAAATATCCCCAAAATCCAACCGCTTATTTTTATAATTTATATTCTAAAGGCTTTTATAATTCGCTCAACCACTTGAGTGCCAGTTCTTCAAGGCTAAAACCGAGTAAAATGTAGTAAATTTGGAACTGATCATTATGTAGTGGTAAATGATATTGGAAGTCGTGGGCTCGTTCAAAGGCGTTGAGTATAACGTGGTAAATTTATTAGAAGTGCTGATTTAAGAAATGTTTTTCATAGTTTTTCTTAATCTTATTAAATTACAAAAGTACTATTTTACCTTGTGTTACGCTAAAACGTTTATCTGACTGTTGTCCTTGCCAGTGCATTTGGTTAAGCTGATCTTGAGTAATAGCGGTAACGAAAACTTGTGAACCGCTTTGACGTAAGCGTTCTGCTAATAAAGCTCTTTTGGTTGGGTCTAGCTCTGATGCAAAATCATCAATTAAAAATAGACATTGACGGGATTTTTGGGTAATTAAATATTCCCCTTGTGCCAAACGTAATGCACACATCAGTAATTTTAGCTGCCCACGAGAGAGAACATCTTCCACAGGTAATCCGTTGGCTCTGAAGCGGAAATCTGCTTTTTGTGGCCCAACCATTGTGTACCCCACAGTGCGATCTCGCTCAAAACCTTGCATTAAAATCTCACTATATTCACTCTCTTTTTCCCAACCTTGATGAAAGCTGACTGTAATTTCTAATTCAGGTAAGAAAAATTGGCAGGTTTTTTCAATTTCAGGGCGGAGAGCTTCCGCATATACAGCTCGCATATCACTCACAAGATGAGCTAATTTTGCTAATTCGATATCCCAAGGACGTAATTCTGCATAATTTCGGACTTGAGCTAAAGCTGCATTTCGCTGTTTAAGCAAGCGTTTGAGGTTTGCCCAATGGTTATAAAATTCATTATGCTGATGAAATAATCCCCAATCCAAAAAAGCTCGGCGATAGGTTGGCCCACCATTTAACAAAGTCAGCCCTTCTGGTGTAATTACTTGCATTGGCAATAAATGAGCGAGATCGGAAATCTTTTTTCCATCTTCACCATTGATTTTGAGTGTAGTATCGCCCTGCCTAGTTTTTTGTAACCCGACTGACCATTCGTGTTTCGCTTCTTCTACTCTACCGAATAACACAAAATGATCGCGTTCGTAGTTAATTACCCGATTACTAATATGGCTTTTAAAGGATCTGCCATGTCCTAAATAAAAAATGGCTTCCAACAGGCTAGTTTTGCCACTCCCATTTTCACCAATTAAAAAGTTAAAGCCGTGGCTCAATTCGAGATCCACGGCAGTTAAATTACGAAAATTATTGATAATTAAACGAGATAATGACATTACAAGCGGTGTGATTTTTGATTATAAACGCATTGGCATTATGACATATTCCGCCGTTGAATTATCACAATCTTCAATTAAACAACTTGAGTTTGCATCAACTAAGTTAATGCGAACACGTTGGCATTTTAACGTATTTAATACATCTAATAAGTAGCTGATGTTAAAGCCAATTTCCATTTCCACATTTTCGTACGAAACATCAACAATTTCTTCTGCTTCTTCTTGCTCTGGGTTATTGGCTGTTAATTTCAATAAATTTTGGCTTAATGCTAAACGCACTCCACGGAAACGTTCATTAGATAAAATCGCGACACGTACCAAAGAGCGTTTTAAGCTTTCAGCATCGGCTTCCAATACACGATCTGCATTACGCGGGAATACTCGGCGATAATCAGGGAAACGCCCATCAATCAATTTTGAGGTAAAGACGATACCGTCCATTGATACACGCAAATTATTCGTGCCAATTTCTAAACGTACCGCATTATCGCTATGTCCGACTAAACGAGCTAACTCAAGTACCGCTTTGCGTGGCACAATCACTGAATGAGTTAAAAGCTCTTGGTTGAGTGGAATGGTACAAACTGCAAGGCGATGACCATCAGTCGCGATGGTTCTTAATAAATTTCCTTCCGTTTCAAACTTCATTCCATTTAAAAAGTAACGGGCATCTTGGTTTGCCATTGAAAATTGAGTCGCATCAATTAAGCGAGCAAGCGTTGCTTGATCGATAGTAAAATCTACTTCAGGTTTCCAATCCATTAAATTTGGATAATCTGATGCAGGTAAAGTTGCTAAATTGAATTTGCTTCGATCTGCACGAATTAAAGCTCGATCTTCTTCAAACTGTACCGAAATCACGCTATCTTCTGGTAAAGCTCGGCAAATATCTAAGAATTTCTTTGCAGGAATGGTAAATTTTCCTGCGGATTTAACCGCTTGTGCCAGCTCTGCTTGGGTGGTTAATTCTACTTCTAAATCTGTCCCTGTTAATGCAAGGCGATTACCTTCAATTTCGAGTAGAACATTATTGATGACAGGAAGGCTTGGGCGGCTATTCAATACCCCACAAACCTGTTGTAAAGGTTTTAGTAATTGTTCACGAGTAATTGTAAATTGCATAACCATTCCTTAAGACGATAATTTACGGGTTAAGTTAGTATAATCTTCTTGAATACTGCTATCTGTATCACGCATTTCGCTGATTGTTTTACAAGCGTGCATTACAGTAGTGTGATCTCTACCACCAAATTCTCGCCCAATTTCAGGCAAGCTATGGTTAGTCAGTTCTTTCGCTAGTGCCATCGCCATTTGGCGTGGGCGAGCAACGGATCGAGTTCTACTTTTTGATTTTAGATCCGCCATTTTTATATTGTAATATTCCGCAACGATTTTCTGAATATTCTCGATCGTAATTAAATGATCGTAAGATGCAATAAGATCCTTTAAGGCTTCACGCACCGCATCAACAGTAATCGGACGATGAGTAAAGTTGCTCCACGCAATCGCACGATTCAATGCCCCTTCCAATTCTCTTACGTTAGTTCGTAATTTTTGTGCAAGGAAAAAAGCAACATCTTCTTCTAAATATACGCCACGTTCTTCGGCTTTTTTCATTAAAATTGCAACTCGGGTTTCAAGCTCTGGCGGCTCAATAGCTGCATTTACGCCCCAACTTAAACGGGAGCGAATACGCTCTTCAATATTTTCAATGTTTTTAGGAAATACATCAGACGTTACAATGATTTGTTTACTACGTTCAAAGAGTGAATTAAAGGTATGGAAAAATTCTTCCTGTGTAACTTCTTTGTTGGCAAAAAACTGAATATCATCAATCATTAATACATCTAACGAGCGATAAAATTTCTTAAAATTTTCAATGGTATTTGCTTTAATTGCTTTTACCATATCTTGCACAAAACGCTCCGAATGAATATAAACCACTCGGGCATTCGGCTTATGACTCAAAATTTCATTACCAATAGCGTGCAATAAGTGAGTTTTACCCAAGCCTGTTCCACCATACAATGAAAATGGATTGCAGTGATTCTCTCCAGGGTTTGCGGCAACTTGTTGAGCAACGGCTTTCGCCAGTTGGTTGGATTTACCTTGCACAAAGTTGCCAAAAGTGAGTGTTTCGGTAATGCCTGTGCGTAGATTTGGGGATACAAGCTCACTCTCAACCTTCTCTACCACAGGTGTAGCCTGCGGCTCAGTCGGCTTGGAACCAACCCTGAGAGAAACTTGTAGCTCATCACTTTTAGCCAAAAAACGAGCTAAGCCTGTAATCTCCGTAATAAATTTATCTTGTACCCAATTTGCCACAAACTGATTTTGAGCATAAAGAACCAGCTCCCCATTCACAAGATCTGCTTGAAGTGGACGTAGCCAAGTACTGTAATCTGTTGCGGAAACTTTTGTTTGTAAATGGCTTAAACAATCAGACCAAAGGGAAGACACGATTTGCTCCAAAATAGTAATGAAAAGGGTTTGTTATGATACCTGAAAAATTGGTTAAGATCTCACGATCTTACAAAAATTTCTGCCTATTTGAAAAGAGAGTCGAAGATCTGTTTTAAGAAGTAGGAAATAAGCGGTAAGATTTTAGCAAAAGCTTGCAAATTGCTCATCTAAAACAACCGCTTTGATAGATAAATTATTTTTACTAACGTTGGCGAGCTTTAAAGCGTGGGTTCGTTTTGCAGATCACATAAAGTTTACCTTTACGGCGAACAATTTGGCAATCTGGGTGACGAGATTTTGCTGTTTTCAGTGAATTTAAAATTTTCATTGTGTTTCCTTATTTTTTACTCGTTAAGCTTGAAATACCTTTAAAGCGTTCATTAAATTTACTTGCACGCCCTTCAGTATTGGCTTCACGACGTTTACCCGTATAAACAGGATGTGATGCTGAAGAAGTATCTAACGGATAAAGCGGATACTCTTTGCCATCTTCCCAAACCATTGTTTTACTGGTACTCGCACAAGAACGAATAACCCAGCCTTGTTGTACACTGCTGTCATAAAACAAGACTTCACGATAATTTTCAGGGTGGATTCCTTTTTTCATATAAACTCCAAATAAAACCATAAATAAAAAGTGGATTTATTTTGCCTGATATTTTGAAAAATAGCTATAATTTTTTTATGGCTTTTAAAAATTTGGTTTCTCAACGTTTATTGAGCTAAAATATACTAGGCTAACGTTCATTATTACATTGTTACTTTTCAATTAAGGGGAACTACAATGGTTCAGCAACCATTTCTTATTGCACCTTCTATTCTTTCTGCGGATTTAGCTCGCCTAGGCGATGATGTAAATGATGTGCTGAACGCAGGAGCTGACTTAATTCATTTTGATGTAATGGATAACCATTATGTGCCGAATTTAACTTTTGGGCCTGCAATTTGTAAAGCATTGCGTGATTACGGTATTCAATGCCCAATTGACGTGCATTTAATGGTAAAGCCTGTTGATAGAATTATTCCCGATTTTGCCAAAGCAGGTGCTAATATTATTACTTTCCACCCCGAAGCCAGCGAACATATCGACCGCTCATTACAGCTTATTCGAGATAATGGCTGTCAAGCTGGCTTAGTGTTTAACCCTGCAACACCACTACATTATTTAGACTATGTAATGGATAAGATTGATGTGATTTTATTAATGTCGGTAAACCCTGGCTTTGGCGGACAAGCCTTTATTCCTTCGACTCTAGATAAATTACGAGAAGTTCGTCGCCGTATTGTTCAAAGTGGACGTAATATTCGCCTTGAAGTTGATGGTGGAGTAAAAATCAATAACATCGCAGAAATTGCACAAGCAGGAGCAGATATGTTTGTTGCAGGTTCTGCGATTTTTGACCAAGCCGACTATAAAGCTGTTATTGATCAAATGCGAAAAGAATTGAGTAAAATTTAAGGGACTGTATTAGATTTTTTCCATTACACCTTAACTAAAGCGGTGAGATTAAGTAAAAAATTTACCAAATCTCACCGCTTTTATTAGTTAGTGTTTGATCTCGTTATGGAGCTCTTGGACAGAATAGACATCAAATTCATTAATATGATGTACGCCCACTGACACCGCATCTGCACCAGCAATCGTAGTGTAAATTGGTACTCGTTGTTGTAACGCAGTACGGCGGATTGAGTGGCTGTCGACAATGACTTCTGGATCGCCACTTACGGTATTGATGACCAGAGCGATTTCACCATTTTTCAGTGCATCGACAATATGTGGGCGACCTTCACGCACTTTGTTGATGGTTTGGACAGCAATGCCATTTTCACGTAAGAATTTAGCCGACCCGAAGGTTGCGCATAAGCCATAGCCTTGTTCTTGGAAACGTTTGGCAATTTTCAGTAAGGTATCTTTATCTTGATCAATCACAGACATAAAGACTTTACCGACTTTTGGAATACGTTCTCCCGCCCCAAGTTGAGCTTTAAAGAAGGCTTCTGCAAAGGTTTCACCAACGCCCATTACTTCACCTGTTGAACGCATTTCAGGCCCTAGGATAGTATCTACTCCTGGGAATTTAATGAATGGGAATACCGCTTCTTTCACAAAATATTTGTGTGGAATAACCTCTTCTAACGCATTCAGTTCCGCTAAAGTTTCTCCAGCCATTACTCGAGCAGCAATTTTAGCCAGCGATTGTCCTGTTGCTTTACTCACGAAAGGCACAGTACGGCTTGCACGTGGATTGACTTCAAGCACATAAATAACATCATTTTGTACTGCAAATTGAACATTCATTAAACCACGTACTTTAAGTGCAAATGCCATTTCTTTAGTTTGTCTGCGAATTTCATCAAGGATCTCACCGCTTAGGGAGTATGCAGGTAATGAACAAGCTGAGTCACCACTGTGAATACCTGCTTGCTCAACGTGTTGCATAATGCCACCAATAACAACATTTTCGCCATCACAAATACAGTCCACATCCACTTCAATCGCATTATTTAAGAAATGGTCGAGTAAGATCGGGCTATCATTTGAAACAGATACCGCCTCACGCATATATTTGTTGAGCTCATCATCGTTATAAACAATCTGCATTGCGCGTCCACCCAAGACATAAGAAGGACGAACGACAAGCGGATAACCCACTTCATTTGCTAGTCCTACTGCTTCAGATGCGTTGCGAGCGGTACGGTTTGCGGGTTGTTTTAAATTTAGGTCATTTAAAATACGTTGGAAACGCTCACGATCTTCTGCAGCATCAATGCTATCTGCGGATGTCCCGATAATATTCACTCCTGCTTCGTGTAACGCATTCGCTAATTTTAATGGCGTTTGACCACCATAATGTACGATTACACCCCAAGGGTTTTCTACTCGTACAATTTCAAGCACATCTTCAAGCGTTAATGGCTCAAAATATAAGCGGTCTGATGTATCAAAATCCGTTGAAACCGTTTCAGGGTTACAGTTCACCATAATGGTTTCAAAACCTGCTTCACGCAATGCTAATGATGCGTGAACACAGCAGTAGTCGAACTCAATCCCTTGTCCAATACGGTTCGGACCACCACCTAAAATCATGACTTTCTTACGATCTGATGGATTAGATTCGCACTCTTCTTCATAAGTTGAGTAGAGATATGCAGTATCTGAAGCAAATTCTGCAGCACAGGTATCGACACGTTTATATACAGGTAGAATATTTAAACTGCGGCGGTAATCACGCACTGTTTTCTCACTTACTTTGGTTAATTGAGAGATGCGTTTATCTGAGAAACCTTTGCGTTTTAAACGGCGTAATTCATCATAGTCTAAATCGCTGAACTGTTTTTTCTCCAAAGCCAGTTCTTCATCAATAAGATCTTTAATTTGAATTAAGAACCAAGGGTCGATTTTAGAATAGTGGTGAACTTCGTCTAATGAGAAACCCGCACCGAAAGCATCAGCAACGTAAAGAATACGCTCAGGACCCGGGTTAGCTAATTCACGACGGATTTTTTCAGGTTCTTCCGAAAGTAAATTGAAACCACAGATACCTGTTTCTAAGCCACGCAAGGCTTTTTGCAAGCTCTCTTGGAATGTGCGTCCCATTGCCATTACTTCGCCAACCGACTTCATTTGCGTGGTTAAGCGATCATCGGCATTTGCAAATTTTTCAAAGGCAAAACGTGGGATTTTGGTTACGACATAGTCAAGTGTTGGTTCAAAAGACGCAGGAATTAAACCACCCGTAATATCATTACGTAACTCATTTAAGGTATAACCTACCGCTAATTTAGCAGCGACTTTTGCAATCGGGAAACCTGTTGCTTTTGATGCAAGGGCTGAAGAACGGCTTACACGAGGGTTCATCTCAATGACGATCATCTCACCATTTGCAGGGTTAATCGCAAATTGAACGTTAGAACCGCCTGTATCTACCCCAATCTCACGCAATACCGCAAGGCTGGCATTACGCATAATTTGGTACTCTTTATCTGTTAAGGTTTGAGCTGGAGCAACGGTAATAGAATCGCCTGTATGTACGCCCATTGGGTCAAAGTTTTCAATAGAGCAGATGATAATGCAGTTGTCGGTTTTATCACGCACCACTTCCATTTCATACTCTTTCCAACCTAATACAGATTGCTCAATCAGTAATTCGTGAGTGGGTGAGGCTTCAAAACCACGTTCACAAATTGCCATAAATTCATCGCGGTTATAAGCAATACCGCCACCTGAACCACCCATTGTGAAAGAAGGACGGATTAAGGTTGGATAGCCTACTTGTTCTTGTGCAGTTAGTGCTTCTTCAAAGCTATGACAAACAAAGGATTTCGGGGTATTTAAACCGATTTTGGTCATCGCATCTTTAAAGCGACCACGATCTTCCGCTTTATCAATCGCATCTTCTGTTGCACCGATTAACTCGACATTGTATTTTTTCAATACACCATTGCGAGATAAATCTAACGCACAGTTTAATGCGGTTTGTCCGCCCATTGTTGGCAAAATGGCATCTGGACGCTCTTTTTCGATGATTTTCGCAACAGTTCGCCACTCAATCGGCTCAATATAAGTTACGTCCGCCATATTCGGATCGGTCATAATCGTTGCAGGGTTAGAATTGACTAACACCACTTTATAACCTTCTTCACGCAACGCTTTACACGCCTGCGCTCCCGAATAGTCAAATTCACACGCCTGCCCGATGACAATCGGACCTGCTCCAATAATTAAAATTGTTTGTATGTCTGTACGTTTTGGCATTTTGTGGTTCTCTTTGGTTAATCTGATAAATTATCTGTATTTCATCTTTATACAAGCGGTCACTTCTTCACAACATTTTGCAAATTTCTCTTAAAATTCCACCGCTTGTCAGGGTAATGTAAAATTCCCTTCTCCAACTTCAATCACATTCCCACCAACATAAATTGTCTGTTGTTCATCAAGCCTTAAAGAAAGGCCGTTTGGTCTGCTACATTTCCTCATCACCCAAGCTATCCGCTTGGGGAAATACCGCCAGTGGATTACCACCAAAATGGCTTTCGGCAAAGACGTTAACCAGTTTGAATGGGTAAGTTCGCATCAGTCTTCTACTCCAAATGTCTATCAGCTACTAAGCTGTTTTCGCCTTTCTCAATTCAGTGATAAAACGGTCAAATAAGTAGGCAACATCATTTGGGCCTGGGCTGGCTTCTGGATGCCCTTGGAATGAAAATGCTGATTGATCAGTTAATTCAATACCTTGTACGGTTCCATCAAATAAAGATCGGTGAGTCACTCGTACATTTGCTGGTAGGCTAGCTTCATCCACTTCAAAACCGTGGTTTTGGCTCGTAATTAGCACTTTTTGGCTATCGAGATCTTGTACTGGGTGGTTGGCACCGTGGTGTCCGAATGTCATTTTTTTGGTTTTACCGCCTGCGGCTAAACCTAGTAGCTGATGCCCTAAACAGATGCCAAAAATTGGTTTTTTCGTGGCTAATAATTTTTGAATAGCGGAAATTGCATAATCACAAGGTTCTGGGTCGCCTGGCCCATTGGATAAGAAAATACCATCTGGATTTAACGCTAATACCGCCTCTGCTGATGTTTTTGCTGGTACTACGGTTAAGCGGCAACCACGTTCTGCTAACATTCTTAAAATGTTATGTTTTACCCCAAAATCGTAGGCAACGACGTGAAATTCAGGTTGATTTTGTGTTTCGTAAGCTTTGCCATTATTTGATACAGGTAAATGCCATTCACCTTCCGTCCATTGATAAAGCTCGTTGCACGTTACGCGTTGAGCAAGATCTTGACCTGCCATTGAGCCGAAGCTTTTTGCTAATTCCAAAGCTTTGGCTTCATCTGTACCCACATAAATACAGCCTGCTTGAGCACCTTTATCACGCAGGATACGCGTTAAACGACGAGTATCAATATCAGCAATCGCAACAGTTTTATTTTTTATAAGGTAATCTTGGAGGGAAATATTAGAGCGGAAGTTGCTGTGTAAAAGAGGAAGATCACGAATAATTAAACCTGCGGCATAAACGGAACGGGATTCTGTGTCCTCATCATTTGCCCCGGTGTTACCTATATGGGGATACGTTAAAGTAACAATTTGATGATGATAAGAAGGATCGGTAAGAATTTCTTGATAACCTGTCATTGCAGTATTAAAGACCACTTCACCAATAGTGAAGCCATCATAACCAATGGATTTTCCGTGAAAAACTGAACCATCTGCAAGAACAAGAATTGCTGGTTTCGACATTATTTTACTCCTAATAATAAAGTCTGTTGGTTGGTACTTTCGAGTCGCCATTAACCTTTGCTAGAAGTAGGCGACTAAGTTTAATAGAGCAAACGATTGCATTCAAGTTAAACTTTTGAAAAGTGCCAATATAAGCACAAATTTTATTTTTAATTCACACAAATTGCATTTTTATGCAAGTGTAAACAACTAATCTCAAATTTTATTTTTATCAAGAGATACAAGCGGTTAGAATGTTGCGTTTTTTACAAAAGTTGAGAGTTGGATGAAAAAGATAGAATTTGGCGATCAGTTGATCGCAATTGTAAAACGAGATGTAGCCCCAGCATTAGGCTGTACTGAACCAATTTCGCTCGCGTTGGCATCTGCTATTGCAGTCTCATATTTAGGTTCAGATTTATTGCAGATTCAAGCAAAAGTTTCCCCAAACTTAATGAAGAATGGGATGGGGGTAACTGTGCCTGGAACAGGTATGGTGGGATTGCCGATAGCCGCCGCAGTAGGTGCGATTGCAGGCGATGCTAATGCAGGATTGGAAGTGTTGAAAAATATTCAACCAAAAGATGTCGAACTCGCAAAAGCAATGCTTAATGCCAATCAAGTCAGAGTTGATATTGCCAATGTGGATTTTCCCCTTTATTCCGAAGCTCTTGTATTAGGTGAACAAGGTTGGGTTAAAGTCTGTATTCAAGATTCTCATACGAATGTTGTACTGATTGAGAAAAATGGCGAGATTTTATTTCAAAAGCAAGCAGAAGTGCTTGAGGTAGTCGATGACTATCAATTTTTTGAACAACTTACTGCACAAGATATTTATGACTTTGCAATGCAAACTCCCCTTGAGGAAATTGCGTTTATTGCTGAGGCAGCCAAGCTCAATAGTGCCTTGTCTAAAGAAGGTTTAGAGAAAGAGTATGGCTTACATATTGGTAGGACGTTAAGAAAACAGATTGAACTTGGGTTACTTTCAAATGACTTACTTAATCGAATCGTAATTGAAACGACAGCCGCATCAGATGCTCGAATGGGAGGTGCGTTACTCCCTGCGATGAGTAATTCAGGCTCAGGCAATCAAGGAATTGCTGCCACAATGCCATCGGTCATTGTTGCTCGCTTTGTTAATGCAAATGATGAACAACTGATCAGAGCATTATTTCTATCACATACAATTGCAATTTATATCCACAGTAAATTACCAAAACTCTCCGCATTGTGTGCGGTGACAACCGCTGCAATGGGAAGTGCGGCGGGAATGGCATATTTACTAGGTGGACGTTTTAATGCCATTAGTATGGCGATTTGTAGTATGATTGGTGATATTAGCGGTGTGTTATGTGATGGTGCAGCAAATAGCTGTGCAATGAAAGTTTCTACGGGTGTTTCATCTGCTTATAAAGCGGTACTAATGGCGTTAGATAATAGCCGAGTAACAGGCAATGAAGGTATTGTGGAGCATAGCGTAGATAAATCAATCAATAATCTTTGTGCGATTGCTACGAAAAGTATGGTGCATATGGATAGGCAGATCATTGAAATAATGAGCACAAAAGATCAAGATTGCTAATTTTAATAACAGAGAGGTTTTATGGCAAACAACACACATTCTCCTTTACCGTTATGGTCAGTTATTTTACCTATTTTGGCGTGGGTTATTTATTTTGTTGGGGTAAAAGATAGTTTATGGCTACAAATTGGTGGCGGTGCATTGTTAATTGGTAGTGTTCTTTCTGCCGTTCACCACGCTGAAGTAGTGGCTCACAAAGTGGGAGAGCCATTCGGTACCATTATTTTAGCCTTAGCGATTACTGTCATTGAAGTGGCACTTATTGTATCGCTCATGATCGCAGGCGGTGATAACGCAGCATATCTTGCACGAGATACCGTATTTGCAGCAATTATGCTGATCTTAAATGGTATTTTAGGTGGCTGTTTATTGATTGGTGGACTTAAACACCACGAACAATTTTTTAGTAAAAAATCTGTTAGTACGGCATTAGTTACGCTTATTTCAATTTTAGCGTTTACCCTAATTTTGCCGAACTTTACCACCACAACCGAAGGCCCAACATATAGCCCATCACAGTTAGTCTTTGTTGCGTTCGCATCGTTAGTGCTTTATGGAGCATTTATTATGGTGCAAACCGTTCGTCATCGTGATTATTTCTTAGCGGATGATGATAACCCAGAGCATCACGCCGAACCACCATCGACCAAAGTAGCGTTAATCAGCTTGTTGCTGTTAGTCGTTTGTTTAGGCATAGTTGTCTTACTTGCAAAAGCATTATCACCAACAATTGAGAGTATGGTAGTAAGTGCAGGTGCACCACTTGCACTAGTTGGGGTTATTATTGCTGCGGTAGTGCTAATGCCAGAAGGGTTAGCTGCTTTAACTGCTGCCAGCCGTAACCGTCTTCAAACGAGCGTAAACTTAGCATTAGGTTCGGCATTAGCTAGTATCGGTTTAACCATTCCATCGGTTGTTATTGTATGTCTAATGTACGACATCAATATGGTTTTAGGCTTAGACTGGAAATCAATGGTTTTACTTGCATTATCCACCTTTGTGGTAATGGTTTCACTCAACCACGGACGTTCTAATATGCTCTACGGTATCGTGTTATTAGTAAATTTAGCCGCATACGTTTTCACAGTGATTGTGCCTTAATTATTCAGTAAATTTAAAAGCGACCTAATTTTATAAGAAATATGATCTGCATCCCAAAAGTTCGAAAATAGCTAACTGATTAAGGTGCAGATTTTTTATAAAACAGTGTTAATTACCAATTAATAACGCCTAACTTCAGGTGGCGTATAATGGGCAATAAAATGGGTGATTTCATTCAAATCATCGGAGAATAGTGTTTTTTGGCGGTCGGTTGCGGTTAAAAAGCCTTGCTCGACCATCTTATAAAAAAATTGTTGAAGATGTTGGTAGTAATTGTCGCTGTTAAATAGGATACAAGGGTTATTATTTTGCCCGATTCTTGCCCACGAAATCACCTCGCTGATTTCTTCTAAAGTTCCTGGACCACCGGGTAGAGCAATATAGACGTCTCCAAGTTCAATCATTTTTTGTTTACGTACAGACATTGAATCAACGCTGATCATTTCTGTTAAGCCTGTATGAGCAAGTTCTCGTTCTTGTAAAAAGGTTGGCATAATGCCGATTACTTTACCTCCGTTTTCTAAGACAGTGTTGGCAATTAAACCCATTAGTCCTGCATTTCCGCCACCATAAATGAGAGTATGCCCGTTTTGAGCAATCCATTGCCCTAATTGGATAGTAGCTTGTTGATGTTTTGAGTTATTACCAAGACTTGCCCCACAATAAACGGTAATATTCATTTCTTTTTCTTCCTATTTTCAGTAAAGTGTACCGAAATCATAACAAACTTTTAAGGTAAACCAAATGCAGTTTTCAGAGTATCAACAATGGGTGAGTGAGTTCTATCAACAACAAAATTGGTATCGTCACGATGTTTTTAGACGTTTGGCTTATTTATCTGAAGAAGTCGGGGAAGTCGCGTGTGCTGTACGAGCCATTGAAATTGGACGTGAGCGTCCAGATCAGATTGAACAAGATCAAACACAAAAACGTGAAAATCTGATTGAAGAACTTGGTGATGTATTTGACAACTTATTTATTTTGGCGGATAAGTACAATATTTCGATTGAAGAAGTGATGCAAAAGCATCAAGCAAAATTTATTAAACGTTATGTGGATGATGTTAAGTTATAAATGTTCAAACTCAATCTGACAGCCCATGTTTAAAATCACAGTGTCTGTCAGATTAATTTGAGCTTAAATTCTTTTCTGCCTAAATTCATCCTTTTGGCAGTCTAATGTTTGGATGCCTAAAATGCACTCAAAACATTGGGATAATACAGTGAAATTTAGAGCTAATCTATTTCAGCCGCTAAAAATAAATCCACTTTTGCGCTATGGTCTGTAAGAACGCTTAACAAGCGTCCTTTATTCTCTACTATCTTATGACTAAAGACTATTCTGTCATCTCTTCAAAATCTAACAATTCTGGTGAAAGAATAATGCCTGTAAGGTCAGCATAGACATAATCTTCAGGTAGGAATGTGACGCCACCAAAATTGACTGGGGTATCAATTTCACCAACAGACGTATCTTCTGCCCCCACTGGAATCGGTGCCAGCGCTTGAATACCAATATCTAAGCTTTCTAACACATCAATTTGGCGTACAGCACCATTAACAATAATGCCTTCCCAGCCGTTATCTACGGCAAGTTGAGCCAATTCCGCATCAATCAATGCTCGGCGAACTGCACCACCACCATCAATTAATAAAACTCTGCCTTGTCCGTCTTCCTCTAAAACTTCGGCAATCAAGCCATTACTTTCAAAACATTTTACTGTGGTAATTTTTCCGTGAAAGGTAGAATTTCCTCCGAAGCTCGAAAAAATAGGTTCGACTACATCGACTTGATCGGAATAAATATCACAGAGTTGAGAGGTATCGACACGCATAGCGTCCTCCTTTTTATTATGAATATCGGGGTTGAAGTATAAACCTTTGCAAAAAATTGAGCAAATCTAACCGCTTGTTTTTGTATCTTGATGTTCTCGGTGGATTCGCCATAACATTCTTGCATCTAAATTAGATGAAGAGATCATCGTTAAAAAGACCGCGGCACCGAAATAGAACGCTGCATCGCCCACTGAGAAGCTAATAATTTGCCCACGTTCTACCAATGACATCATCAGTGCTAACACGAATAAATCCAACATAGACCAACGTCCAACAAAATGGACATAATGTAACAATTTCATCTGCCAATGGATTGGGTGTTTCCAACGAAAATGGATAGCAAGTAATAAATATAAAATCACACCTACTTTGCTAAACGGCACAGCAATACTCGCAATAAATACGATTGCGGCCACCGTATAGCTTCCCATTGAGATAAAGAGTAACACTCCGCTCATTAGTGAGTCTGCGGAAGTTGAGCCTGCAAATTCCGTTGATGAGATCGGTAAAATATTCGCAGGGATCATCATAATCACCCCAGCAACAAGGGTTGCCCAAACACGTTGTAATTTAGCACTATCAGGAATTGCCAAGTTGGTTTCACAACGTGGGCAACGTTGTCGCCCTTTTTTATCGACAATATTTTCATCGAAAGTGTAATCACATTCAGGGCAAAGTGTTGGCTGTGATGGGTAATCGGGGGAAAGCGAATGATATTCAGGGTAAAACTCATTCCACAATCGGTTCGGATCAATTTTGATAAACAACAAAATCGTCAGAATGGTGGTTAATACAAAAGGAAGCAAATAAATATCAAAAGAAAGCGGGGCATATTCACGTACCTTGAAAGCGGCAACCGCTAGAGCCACTAAATAAACATCAAGCATCACCCACTGTTTTGCTTTTTTGAGAAAAATCAGAGTGTATCGAGGACGATAGCCTAATAAACGTTGTAAACGCAAGGAAATCACTAATAATGCAAAAGAGATAGGCATTATGACCGAGCAAATTAAAATCATAAAAGCAGTGTAAGGGAAACCTGCAGTTGCCATCTTCCATACTCCACCCCAAACCGAAGCGTCAATCGGCACACCTAATAGGTCAATGCTCATCAATGGAAACCATAGTGCAAAGGGTAATAAAATCAAAATAGAAAGGGCAATAATCGTACAACGTCTTAATCCCCAGCGATTGCCTGACTGTAAGACCTCATCACAATTTGGGCAACAAGCGGTCTGATTATGCAGATCTTTTGCAATATTCACAACCGTATCGCATTCTAAGCAACGTTGTAAGTAGTGTTCTTCTTTTTTCATTTCATTAGGGCTTTGGCAACAGGAGCAAAACTTTTACGATGGAAAGGCGTTGCGCCCAATTCCGCAAGTTTTTCAAAATGCAATTTGGTTGGGTAACCTTTGTGTTTAGCAAATCCATATTCCGGATAACGTTGGTCGAGTTCTGCCATTTCAAGATCTCTTGCTACTTTCGCAAGAATAGATGCAGCACTAATTTCAGCCACCAAGCTATCGCCTTTTACTACCGCTTGAGCAGGCATTGTTAATTTCGGAATACGATTGCCATCAACCAATACAAAATCAGGCTGAATCGCCAATCCTGCTACCGCCCGTTGCATTGCTAACATTGTTGCGTGCAAAATATTGAGTTGGTCGATTTCATCAGGTTCCGCACGTCCTAATGACCAACAGCGTGCTTTTTGTTTAATTTCTTCGGCTAAGGCTATTCGGCGTTTTTCAGATAATTTCTTAGAATCGGCTAACCCTGTAATAGGATTATTGGGGTCGAGAATTACCGCAGCAGTAACGACCGCTCCAACCAAAGGTCCTCGCCCTACTTCATCAACACCAGCAATAAGTGTCGCTTGTGGATAGACAAAATCACTCATCATTTTTCTTCCAAAGAGTATGGCAACGGAGCGATTGAAAGCATTACATTACCAAGACGGAATACGCTTTCTGCTTCAACCTCTTTATTCATTACAACTTGCACCCAAAGTTGCCCTTGATATTGCTGAACGGCTAAAATTGTGCCTGTGGATTTCCAGTTTTGTTCAATTTGCATCTCAACACTTGAGCTAACCTCTGGCAACGTGATTTCACCTTGAACATTACCCACTAACGTGAATAATGCTCGTTTATTTGCCCCACGATATTTTGCTCTTGCGACTGTTTCTTGCCCGATATAGCAGCCTTTTGTAAAGGAAATTGCTTGATCAAGTTGCTGTAAATTTGTGGCTTGTGGTATCAATTCAAACTGATTTGCTTTATACAATAAAGGAATACCTTGTTGAATATCAAGCAAATCCCAATCGCTACCTTTCCCTGTGGTTTCTAAGGTTAAATTACCCCATAACAGATAGCGAGTAGGCTCAGTTGATATGCGACAAGCGGTTACATTTTCGTGAAATTTTGCAAAAATCTCACCGCTTGTTGTGCCATAAATCGCGTCCCCTGTTTCCGTAAAAGTCACTTTAGAAAATACAGCATATTTTTTTAATTGCACCAAGGCTTCAGGTAACAAATCGACTGGCATTATCGCCACAAATTTTGTTGCAGATTGACGGAATAAGCGGAACAGAGCACTCATTTTACCCCTAGGATCACAATGGCAAGTTAAGGTTTGTTCGCCTTCTGCAAGTTTTGTTACATCGCAAGTTAATTGACCTTGTAAATATTTTTCAGCGTCTGCACCTTCAATATCAATAATGCGATATTGTTCAAGCTTGACGCATAAATCAGGTTGGAATGTGGTAATTAAAGAAAATGTTTCGCTCATATTTTGCTCTTTGTTTTGCGAGAATTTGACGGAAATCATACAACGATTTTAAATAGACAACAAATATTGTTGGTTTTGATATTCATAAAAAACGGTAGGTTTCCCTACCGTTCTCTGTTATTTAACTTACTATTTACCTAAGTTATCGAAGAAATTTTTCACGCCATCAAAAAAACCTTGATGTTTCGGACGATTTTTACCGGTTCCTTCTAAACTTTCTTCTAATTTACGCAGTAATTCTTTCTGATCTTCATTGAGTGAAACTGGCGTTTCAATAATAACTTTGCAGATTAAATCTCCTGCATAGCCACCTCTTGGAGAAGACACGCCTTTGCCACGCACTCGGAAAAGTTTGCCTGTTTGCGTTTCAGCTGGGATTTTTAATTTCACTCTGCCATCTAGGGTTGGTACTTCGATCTCGCCACCTAATGCAGCCATTGTGAAACTAATCGGTACTTCGCAATAGAGATTTGAGCCATCACGCACAAAAATATCGTGTTCTTTAACGTGGATAACCACATATAAATCGCCAGCTGGTGCGCCATTTTCCCCAGCAGCCCCTTCGCCTGATAAGCGTAATTGATTGCCAGTATCAACACCTGGTGGAATAGTAACAGAGAGATTTTTGGTCTTATGCACACGTCCATCACCGTGACACGATTTACAAGGTTTCTCTATTTTTTTACCTGTACCGTGGCAAGTTGGACAGGCTTGTTCTGTCATAAAGAAACCTTGCTGACGGCGAATGCGTCCTGAACCGTGACAGCTTGGGCAAGTATCAACTTTACTGCCAGATTCTGCACCGCTACCGTGGCAAGTATCACATTCCGCAAGTGTTTGAATACGAATATCTTTTTTCACGCCACGAACGGCTTCTTCAAGAGTGATTTCAAGGTTGTATTGTAAGTCATCGCCACGCACAACACGCTGACGACCACGTCCGCCACCAAAACCACCGCCAAACATTTCGCTGAAAATATCTTCAAAGCCACCGAAACCGCCACCACCAAATCCGCCGAAGCCACCGCCTCCGCCAAATCCACCTTGCTCAAAGGCTTGATGACCGTATTGGTCGTACATTGCACGTTTTTCGCTGTCGCCTAACACTTCGTAGGCTTCTTTGATCTCTTTAAATTTTTCTTCTGCTTCTTTACTGCCTTGGTTTTTATCAGGGTGATGTTTCGCCGCCAAACGCTTATAAGCACGTTTGATCTCTTGCTCACTTGCCCCTTTGCTTAATCCAAGGACTTCATAATAATCACGTTTTGACATAAATCTTCCGTTTTAAATTTGTAAAAATTTGCTGGAATTTGACCGCTTGTAATATTTCCCCTCTTTAGCAAAGAGAGAGCTTTTTAACAATGTGCCACAATCGAGACAAACACATCAACCTTTCCATCTGGCTGATACTGTTCAAAATCAACCGTAAAGGCACGTCTTAACAAACCTTGTTTTCCTTTGCGATTGATGCTTTCCCACGTTTCGCCAAGTAACTCAACTTTAGTACTAAATTTTTCATACCAAGTTAAATCTTCAATCATAATTGGCATATTTTGATTTGGTGTTTCTGTTGCAATCGCAAAATCATAACCTTGTTCGGTATAGTTGAAATAAACTCCATAACACTGACTATTTTTAGGTAATTCAACCGATTGCCAAAGTTGTTGAAAATCTTGGCTAATTGCTGTGTTGTCTAATGTTTTTGTGATGATTGGGTAAAGTTTCATTTCGGTTTCTTTGCAAAGTTTTGGTGAAATCTAACCGCTTGTTAAGTACGAGTTTAAGTCTAGGCTACCAAATATCCCTGATGGCGCTCGTGTCCACACGAGTGCCTTTTATACATTTCAGCACCCGTTAAAAAGGGGCGCTATAGGGGGATTTCAATTGCAGAAATGATAAAGTATAAATTCTATAAAAATTACTTTGTCTTTTTGTGGTATTCAGTAGCTATAAATTCTTGTAACAAATCCAGTTCAGTATTAAACTCATCTAATAATAAACTAAATTTATTGATATCACTTTCAGTAAGTAATTTCTCTAATATGATATAAATATTTTCTCTCTTTTCATATTTAAAAAGATCGCTAAGTATGTTTTTATTTGCAACAAATACTCTCTTTATTTGAGCTATATATTTTTCTTTACTATCGTATTTATTGTATGACAAATGGCTAATACAGATTTTCTCAGGATAAGAATCTTTAGTTAAACATTTTATTAACCAAGCATTTGTATTTTGTATTTTGTCAACTTCTTTTCTAGCACTATCAAGTTCTAATAAATAGTCTTTATTTTTACTATCATTGTATTCATATACAAAAAGCCCTACTGGAATAATAATGCCAACTAATACAGTAGCTATTAAATTACGTTTTATCCATAAAGAAATATTTTTTAGAATATCTTTTACAACCATAATATTTCCTCCAAATTTTATACGTTAAAAGGGCGTATGCAATACGCCCCTACATTTTCACACAGAAAGACTACTTATTATCCTTCACTTCTTCAAACTCAGCATCCACTACGCTGTCATCTTTGTGGCTTTGTTGGGCTTGTTGCTGACCTTGTTGAGCTTGTGCTTGACCTGCTTGGATAAGTGGCTCAGACACTTTCACTAAAGCTTCGATTTTCGCTTCAATGTCTGCTTTATCTTCGCCTTTTGCTGCTTTCTCAAGCTCTGCAACGGCTTCTTCGATCTTCGCTTTATCATCTGCATTTAACGCATCACCAGCTTCAGTGATTTGTTTACGCGTTGAGTGAACAATCGCGTCAGCTTGGTTACGAGTTTGGACTAACTCTTCAAATTTACGGTCTGCTTCTGCGTTTGCTTCTGCATCACGCACCATTTGCTCAACTTCAGCATCACTTAAACCAGAAGAGGCTTTGATGGTGATTTTTTGTTCTTTACCTGTGTTCTTATCTTTCGCTGACACGTGTAAGATACCGTCTGCATCAATATCGAACGTTACTTCAATTTGTGGCATTCCGCGTGGTGCAGGTTGGATACCGTCTAGGTTAAATTGACCTAGCGATTTGTTATCACTTGCACGCTTACGTTCACCTTGTAATACATGGATAGTTACTGCGCTTTGGTTATCTTCCGCTGTTGAGAACACTTGGCTATGTTTCGTTGGGATTGTGGTATTTTTCTCAATAAGTTTTGTCATTACGCTACCCATTGTTTCAATACCTAATGATAACGGTGTTACGTCTAATAAAAGAACGTCTGTTACATCACCCGCTAAAACACCACCTTGTACAGCCGCACCGATTGCAACCGCTTCATCTGGGTTTACATCTTTACGTGGTTCTTTACCGAAGAATTCAGCCACTTTTTGTTGCACTAATGGCATACGAGTTTGACCACCCACTAAAATCACATCATTGATTTCAGATACTGACAATCCTGCGTCTGCTAATGCGACTTTTACTGGCTCTAATGAACGAGCAACTAAATCTTCAACAAGCGCTTCTAATTTTGCACGCGTTACGGTTAAAACCAAGTGTTTAGGGCCAGTTGCATCCGCTGTAATGTACGGTAAGTTTACTTCCGTAGATTGTGCTGATGAAAGCTCAATTTTCGCTTTTTCTGCCGCTTCTTTCACACGTTGCATTGCCATTGAGTCGTTGCGTAAATCAACAGCTTGTTCTTTTTTGAACTCTTCTACTAAGTAGTTGATTAAACGGTTATCAAAGTCTTCACCACCTAAGTGAGTATCACCATTGGTTGCACGCACTTCAAAGGTTTGCTCGCCATCAAAGTTATCAATTTCGATAATAGATAAGTCGAATGTACCACCACCCAAGTCGTAAACTGCGATGATTTGGTTCTCTTTTTTAGAGTCTAAACCGTAAGCTAATGCTGCTGCTGTTGGTTCGTTTATAATACGTTTTACTTCTAAACCTGCGATACGACCTGCATCTTTAGTTGCTTGACGCTGTGCATCGTTAAAATATGCTGGTACTGTAATTACCGCTTCAGTTACTGACTCGCCCAAGAAATCTTCCGCAGTCTTCTTCATTTTTTTCAATACTTCCGCAGAAATTTGTGGCGGTGCCATTTTTTCGCCTTTTACCGTTACCCACGCATCGCCATTGTCAGCTTTGCTGATTTCAAATGGCATAATTTCAATATCACGTTGTACTTCAGCATCTTCAAAACGACGACCGATTAAACGTTTGATTGCAAATAAGGTATTTTTCGGATTTGTGATTGCCTGACGTTTTGCAGGCTGACCAACTAGGGTTTCTTTGTCGGTATAAGCAATAATTGATGGTGTTGTGCGTGCACCTTCTGCATTTTCAAGCACGCGTGGTTTATCGCCGTCCATTACGGCTACACAAGAGTTGGTTGTACCTAAGTCAATACCAATAATTTTTCCCATTTTTAATTCTCCAAATAAATTTGTATGTTCGTTAAAGTTAGCTACAAAATAGGGTTACTTCGCTACATTTCAAGCCAACTTAAAAGATTTTTTCAAAAATAAACGGGAAGTAATTTGACGTTCCCGCTCAGACGGAACAATAAATAGAGATAAATTTGAGAGTTTCAAGGGCTAAGGTAAAAAAATTTTCAAAATTTAATGAAGAATGCGGATTAACTATATCACCTATCCCACAATGGCTGCCACCACTGTGGGTTTTTAATATACCAATCCACTGTTTTTGTTAAGCCTGTTTCAAAGGTTTCTTCTGGCTTCCAGCCTAGTTCCTGTTGAATTTTACTTGCATCTATTGCATAACGCTTATCGTGCCCTGCTCGATCTGCAACAAACGTGACCAACTGATTAAAATCATCAATGTCGGCAATGTGTTCTTGGTAAGCGGTTAGTTTCCCTTGTTTTTTTGCAAAATTGAGCAACGAACAGACCGCTTGTACGACATCAATATTTCGTTTCTCATTGTTGCCACCAATATTGTAGCTTTCCCCAACTTTTCCTGAGATAAACACTTGGTAAAGGGCTTTAACGTGATCATCAACAAATAACCAATCTCGAATTTGATCACCATTACCATAAATCGGCAAAGGCTTGGCGTGTAACGCATTTAAAATCACTAATGGAATTAACTTTTCAGGATAATGATAATAACCGTAATTATTGGAACAGTTAGTAATAATGGTAGGCAAGCCGTAAGTTCGATACCACGCACGAACTAAATGATCGCTCGCTGCTTTTGATGCAGAGTATGGGCTACTTGGGGCATAAGGCGTTTTTTCGGTAAAAAGTGTTTGTTTATCATCCAAATCGCCAAACACTTCATCGGTTGAGATATGAATGAACCGAAATTGGTTTCTTTTCGCTTCATTTAGCTGTTGTAAATAATGACGGCTACATTCTAATAGTGTGAAAGTCCCTACAATATTGCTATCAATAAAGGCTTTTGCACTGTCAATTGAACGATCAACGTGGCTTTCTGCCGCAAGATGAAAAATGGCATCAGGCTGATATTTGCCAAAAGGTGCAGAAATCTGACCGCTATCAGCAATATCAACCTGTTCAAAATAGTAACGTGAGCTATGGCTAACTGTTTCAAGAGAGGATAAATTCCCTGCATAAGTGAGTTTATCAATGTTTACTACGTTGTGCTCAGTATGCTCAATTAAATAGCGAATTAACGCAGAACCAATAAAGCCCGCACCGCCTGTTACGAAAATGGTTTTCATCATTTTGCTTATATTTTTAGGAAAATTAATAGAGCGCTATTCTAAAATGTTCTTCACAAAAAGAAAATCAACTAAATTTTGCGTTAGATCAAATCTTGATTGAACCTTATACTTGTTAGATAATAGACAAGTATTATAAAAATTTAATAGGTTTACAAATGAGTGATATCGTTGTCCCACTGACATTCACTGACGCGGCAGCGAAAAAGGTGAAAAGTTTAATTGAAGGGGAAGAAAATCCAAATCTGCGTTTACGCGTGTACATCACTGGTGGGGGATGTAGCGGATTTCAATATGGATTTACTTTTGATGATGAAATCAATGATGGTGATTTGACTATCGAAAATCTAAGTGTGGGACTAGTGGTTGATCCGATGAGCTTACAATATTTAATCGGTGGTACTGTCGATTATGTAGAAGGGTTAGAAGGCTCTCGTTTTGTTGTGAACAATCCTAATGCAAGTTCAACTTGTGGCTGTGGTTCTTCTTTTAGTATTTAAGGTTGTTAAATCGGATGTATAGCAAGATAAAAAGCTAGGTTTTATATCAATTAATGTCAAAAGTAAGACATCATCTATAAAAACTTATCAGAAAATACCGCTTGTTGTTCAAAAGTTGGTTGGATCGTTTAACAACCTATATTAGAATAGCCCTTTTTTAACCTAGGGATATCCCTTTAACCACAGAGAGCTTAAAATGAACTCAAACCGTAGTTTACTGATTATGGGCTTACTGCTTGTGTCGTTCTTGATTTTTACGCAATGGCAACAGGACTATAATCCTGAAATCCAAGCACAAAAACAGGCACAAGCACAGGCCCCACAACAAGTTGCCCAATCGAGTGATGTACCTGCATCGTCTAATGCAAGTTCACCTCTTACTGAACAATCAACTAAAGGCAAAACAATCACGATTGAGAGTGATGTATTACGTTTAACCGTTGATACATTAGGTGGTGATGTTGTTGATTCGGATCTATTAAAATTTAATGCGGAGCTGAATTCTCAAAATCCATTTGAATTATTACAAGACAATGAAAAAATCCAGTATATCGCCCAAAGTGGTTTAGTTGGTAAAAACGGTATTGATACCAACTCTGGTCGTGCTCAGTATCAAGTAACAGCGGATAATTTCCGTCTAGCCGATGATCAAAATGAACTTACTGTGCCGTTAGTATTAGAAAAAGATGGTGTAACTTATACCAAAACCTTCACATTAAAACGTGGTAGTTATGATATTGCGGTAAATTACACGATTAAAAATAACAGTGCTGAAACTGTGGAAGTTCAACCTTACGGGCAAATTAAACATACTTTAATTGAAAGCTCAGGTAACTTCGCAATGCCTACTTATACTGGCGGCGCTTATTCATCTTCAGAAGCAAACTATAAAAAATATAGCTTTGATGAGATGGCAAAAGCAAACCTATCTATTGATACCAAAGCTGGTTGGGCCGCAATTTTGCAACACTACTTTGTGTCTGCTTGGATCCCAAATCAAGATGCGGAAAATAACCTTTACACTCGCACAGCAAACGGTGTAGGCACTATCGGCTATCGTGGCCCTATTACTCAAGTTGCTCCAAATAGCGAAGCAACCATTAAGAGCAATTTATGGACTGGCCCGAAAGACCAAGATGCAATGGCGGCAGCAGCAAATAACTTTGATTTAACCGTAGATTATGGTTGGGCTTGGTTTATTGCAAAACCACTATTTATGCTTTTAACCTTTATCCAAAGCCTTGTAACTAACTGGGGTATTGCAATTATTGGGGTAACAATTGTAGTAAAAACAATTCTGTACCCGCTCACCAAAGCTCAATATACCTCAATGGCAAAAATGCGTATGTTACAACCACGTATTCAAGAAATGCGTGAGCGTTTCGGTGATGACCGCCAACGTATGAGCCAAGAAATGATGAAATTGTATAAAGAAGAAAAAGTAAACCCAATGGGTGGTTGTTTACCAATTCTGTTACAAATGCCAATTTTCATCGCACTTTATTGGACATTTATGGAAGCGGTAGAACTTCGCCACGCTCCATTCTTTGGCTGGATTCAAGACTTATCGGCACAAGACCCATATTACATTCTGCCATTACTAATGGGTGGCTCAATGTTCTTATTACAAAAAATGTCGCCAACACCAGTTGCAGATCCAGTACAACAGAAAGTAATGAACTTTATGCCTGTACTCTTTACAGTATTCTTCTTATGGTTCCCGTCAGGCTTAGTACTTTACTGGCTAACGTCTAACCTAATTACGATTGCACAACAATGGTTGATTTATCGTAACTTAGAGAAGAAAGGTTTACACACTCGTGTGAAAAAATAATTCTATTTAGTTGAAAAACCTGTGTTCTTGAGCACAGGTTTTTTATTTCAAATTCATATAAGCATTCAACCTTAACAAGCGGTCAGTTACCGCCGATTTTTTACAAGTTATGACACAATTATGCCCTTGCCAATCTGGAAAAACCTATCAGGAATGTTGTCAGCCATTTCATCTTACACAACAATATCCTAGTACAGCAGAACAGCTAATGCGTTCACGTTATTCTGCTTATACTCAAGTAAACATTGATTATATTGTGGCAACCACAGTGCCAAGCCAACAAGCTCTACTTGATAGACAAGCGATGGAACAATGGGGCAAATCAACTCGTTGGGCAGGATTAGAAATTTTGGAACATAAGCCTGCTATTTCAAAACAGCACAGTACCGTAGAGTTTAACGCCTTATTCCAAACTGAATCGGGTATAGAAGCTCATCACGAAATTTCTCTCTTTGTGAAGATCAATAATCGCTGGTTTTTTGTTGATCCCACCGTTCCATTACCCACACAGAAACAACCTTGTATCTGTGGTTCAGGTAAGAAATTCAAGCATTGCTGTGGGATTATCTAATTTCGACTGATTTCTTAGGTACGAGGATTACATCTAAAATAATATATGATTTTGAGATCAGCAGAGTCAAAGACTGAGTTTATTGGCGTAAAGTGATATACTCAATTCATATATAAAATGAGATAAAAATAGGATAAAAATGAAACAACTCGTAATTTTAGGTTCTACGGGATCAATTGGTTTAAGTACCTTATCTGTCGTAGATCATAACCCAGAACAATATCAGGTATTTGCTTTAGTGGGTGGGCGTAATGTTACCTTAATGACTGAACAATGTGAGAAATATCAACCTCGCTTTGCTGCTCTTGATGATGAAAATGCCGCAAAGCAATTAACCGATAATTTAAAACAAAGAAATTGTAAAACGGAAGTTTTCGCGGGGCAAAAAGCCATTTGTGAATTAGCTGCTCACACTGATGTTGATATGGTAATGGCAGCTATCGTTGGTGCAGCGGGGTTATTACCCACTTTATCTGCAGTACAAGCAGGGAAACAGGTACTGCTCGCAAACAAAGAATCGTTAGTAACTTGTGGGCAAATATTTATTGATGAGGCGAAAAAATCTGGGGCAAAATTACTTCCTGTGGATAGCGAACATAATGCAATTTTTCAATCACTACCGCCAGAAGCTCAGCAACAAATTGGTTTTTGTCCATTAGCAGAATTAGGCATTAGCAAAATTATTTTAACGGGTTCCGGTGGTCCATTCCGTACGAAGTCTTTAACAGAATTTTCAACGATTACACCTGCTCAAGCGGTTGCTCACCCAAATTGGTCTATGGGGAGAAAAATCTCCGTTGATTCCGCCACAATGATGAATAAAGGATTGGAGTATATTGAAGCACGTTGGTTATTTAATGCCACAGCAGATGAAATGGAAATTATTATCCACCCGCAATCGATTATTCATTCAATGGTTCGCTATGTCGATGGTAGCGTAATTGCTCAAATGGGAAACCCCGATATGCGAACGCCGATTGCACACACAATGGCGTATCCAAACCGTATTTACGCTGGAGTAGAGCCTTTAGATTTCTTTAAAATTAAAGAATTAACCTTTATTGAGCCTGATTTCCAACGTTATCCTAATTTAAAATTAGCCATTGATGCTTTTGCCGAAGGACAATATGCAACAACAGCAATGAATGCAGCAAATGAAATTGCAGTTGAAGCGTTTTTAAATGAGCAGATTCGTTTTACTGATATTGTCGATATCAATCGTAGCGTGGTGGAAAATATTGCTCCGATAAAAGTGAAACAAATAGCAGATGTGTTACATATAGATAAACTTGCTAGGGAGCTAGCTCATCAAGCAGTCCTTCATTACTAAACAATAGAAAGCGGTTTGATTTTAGATATGTTTTGCAAAACTATTTACCAATCAAACCGCTTGTTTATTATCAAAACGAACTAATCTTCTTGCGAGCAGTAAACTTAACTTATCTACGATATTCCTTTATTATCTCATTTGGTTTTATAACATTCCGATTCGTTCTAAATATTAATTTACTTTTTATAACTAAAAGTAACAAAAGCTATTTAAAATAAGTAAATATTTTATGGATGGCACTTGAAGAATCGATCTCAACACGATGCTCATAAGGTGGAAAATTGAAATATCAGTGGATTTTATTTGATGCGGATGAAACGCTGTTTTCGTTCAACTCATTTTTAGGGTTAAAAGTAATGATGGAACGTTATGGCGTGCCATTTAATGAACAAGATTATGAGCAATTTCAAGCGGTTAATAAACCGCTTTGGGTCGCTTATCAAAATAAAGAGATCACAGCACAAGATTTACAAAGAATTCGCTTTGAAAAAATAGCACAACAGACAGGGCAAGAGCCTTTGGCGTTAAATCACGAGTTAATGGCAGAAATGGCATTGTTAAGCCAGCCATTAGAAAATGTAAGGGAAATGCTAGATAGCTTATTCGGTAAAGTAAAAATGGCGATCATTACCAATGGCTTTCAAGCTTTACAACAAAAACGCTTAGAGAATACGAGATTAAATAAATATTTTGATGTGGTCGTTGTATCTGAAACTGTTGGAGCAGCTAAACCTGCACCACAAATCTTTGAATCAGCTTTTGCACAAATGAGACATGTTGATAAACACGCTATTCTAATGGTTGGCGATACGTTATCTTCTGATGTGCAAGGTGGAATTAATGTCGGAATCGATACTTGTTGGTTTAATCCAACAAAACAACCAAATAGCACAACAATTCAACCAACTTATGAAATTGCTGAGATTCTTGACTTAGTGAAGATTGTAAGCGGTTAGATTTAATGAAAATTTTACAGAAGTGAGCTGATTATGAAACTACAACAACTACGTTATATTGTCGAAATTGTGAACCAAAATCTCAATATTACTGAAGCGGCGGAAGTGCTTTATACGTCTCAGCCAGGGATCAGTAAACAAGTCCGCTTACTTGAAAGTGAGCTTGGGATCAACATTTTTGAGCGAAATGGCAAGCATATTAAAGGACTAACGCCGGCGGGCGAAAAAATTGTAGCAATTTCTCGTGAGTTATTAGTGAAGGCTCAAAGTATTAAATCGGTAGCGGAAGAACAAACTCGTCCAAATCGTGGGGTCTTGCGTATTGCTACAACCAATACACAGGCTCGTTATATGTTACCTGATGTGATTGAAAAATTTAAAGCAAAATATCCTGAAGTTAGCTTACATTTACATCAAGGCTCTCCAAATCAAATTTACGATGCCTTGATTGCAGGGGAAGTCGATCTTGCAATTACCACAGAAGCACAATATCTCTTTGAAAATGCGATATTATTACCTTGTTATTTATGGAATCGTTCAGTTATTGTCAAACCTGATCACCCTTTAGCACAATTAGCGAAACAAAATCAGAAATTAACGGTCGAAGAGCTTGGTAAATATGATTTAATTACCTATACCTTTGGATTTACAGGTCGCTCCGATCTCGATCACGCTTTTAATAAAGTAGGTATATTGCCAAATATTGTATTTACCGCAACGGATGCTGACGTAATCAAAACTTATGTTCGCTTAGGGCTAGGGGTTGGTATAATGGCATCGATGGCATATACGCAGTATGATAAAGATTTGGTTGCAATTGATGCAAGCCATCTTTTCCAATCAAGTATGACGCAAATTGCATTTAAACGCGGAATGTTCTTGCGTAATTATATGTATGATTTTATTAGCTATTTTTCACCACATTTAACTAAAATGAAGGTGGAGGAAGCTGAGCAGTTGCGGGATAACAATGCGATTTTACGCTTGTTTGAAAGCACCAATTTAGAGGAAAAATAATGAAATTATTAAATAAGTTTGTGGTATTAGCGTTCAGCTTTTTGGGCTTAAGTGCCAATCTTGTCGCAGAAAATTTTAATCTGAAGTATAGCTCGAATTATTTAATGCCCGCTTACGTTCATTTCAAAAATGATGGCAAAAATTATTCAATTCAGTCAAAAATAAATGTGCCTTTATACAATATTGTCTTTACAGCCAAAGGTTATGAAAGCAATAAACAGTTTAATATGTTAAGTTATCGAGATTCTCGTAACGGTAAAACTTATGCGATGGCTGAATTGGATTCAAGTACCATTCAATATGGTAAGGTAAAAGAACCACTGAAAAAAGAATCGCTAACATTACCAACATTTGATTTATTTACGCTAGCTTTCCAATTAAGTTACTACGATAAGTTACCAAATAGTTTCCAAACAACCAATGGTAAAAAATTATATCCTTCAGAAAATGTAGCACTCAATAAATCGCAAAAAAGTCTCCAAGTAAAAGGAAATTCCGTTGAAGAAATTACCTATCGATTTAAAACCGGTGATAAATATATTACGGTGAAGAAATATGTAGGTGAAAAATTCCCACGCTATATTTCATATAGCCGAGATGGCGATAACTATGAATTAACATTTGATAGTTTTGTGACAAACTAATTGAGATATAACAGTTAATCAAGCGGTTACTTTAATATGATATTTCGCAAATAATTCGATTAAAGCAACCGCTTGTGTATTTATATTCTACTCCTATGCTCTACTCTGACGTGAGTATGTTCAACGCCTTCTTGATGCTCATAATCATATTTAAAACCTTTCAATTTAACTTGAATATTATTTTCTTGAGCATAGACATTCGTGAAATCTTCAAGTAATTCTAAAATATCGCTCGCAATATAAATGGCTCGTTCTGCATTGATAGTGATTTTAGAATTAGGTTGAATATTTTTTAATGTTCTCTTTAATGCGGCTTTATTTAAAAAAGACACTTCTTCACCTAGCTCTAACACAATATTATCTGCATCCACCAATTCTTCTCGACTTAAATAATAAGAACGTTTCATATTACCGTATAAAATAAACAAAATACTAATAATTAAGCCAATTCCTACTCCTTTTAACAAATCTAAAAAGACCACTGCAATCATAGTGGCAACAAAAGGAATAAATTGATAGATACCTTTCTGCCAAAAGTGCAAATAGATGCTTGGTTTAGTAAGTTTGTAACCAATAATAATCAGAATAGCGGCTAAACTAGCAAGGGGAATTTTATTCAGTAGGCTTGGAATAGACAGTACACAAATAAGTAATAGTAGCCCGTGGAAAATAGCAGAAATTTTATGGCTTGCCCCTGCATTCGCATTCGCAGAAGATCGAACAATCACAGAAGTCATCGGTAAACCGCCCAATAAGGAGGCTATTACATTCCCAATGCCTTGCGTGCGTAATTCTCGATTTGTATCAGTAATGCGACGATGTTTATCTAAACGATCCGCTGCTTCAATTGAGAGCAATGTTTCAATAGAGGCAACAATCGCAATGGTAATCCCTGTTACCCAAACAATTTGGTTACTGAAGCCTGAAAAGTCGGGAAAACGGATCAATCTTTCTGCTTGTTCTAAATTTTCTGGTACGGGAAGTTGCACTAATTGGCTGGTCGGAATAGCCAATGGACTATTAAAATAGATGAAACATTCGTTGATAAGAATTCCTACAATCACTGCAATTAGTGCTGATGGCAGAATTTTAATTTTTCGCAGTTGTGGAATAAAATCCCAGCCAATCACAATCAGTAAAGCGGTAAAAGCGACAATCAATGAACCTAAATGAACGTGAATAATTGGATCAGAAAATACCGATAATAATTTATCGCTCCCTAAGGCATAAGGTAGCTCTTTAATAATAATGATAACCCCAATACCTGCTAACATACCTTCAATTACCGCAAAAGGAATATAGTTTGTAATACTTCCTGCCTTGATAAGCCCAAGTAAGAGCTGAATAGCCCCAGCAATTAAACCTGCACATAGAAAGAGTTCAAAAGAACCTAATTCACTAATCGCACTTAACACTATTGCAGCTAACCCTGCAGCGGGCCCTGATACACTAATATGCGATGTACTTAGCCAACCAATGACAATACCGCCCACGATACCAGACACAATACCTGATAATGGCGGAGCGCCTGATGCTAATGCAATCCCTAAGCAGAGCGGTAAGGCAATGAGAAAAACAACTAATCCTGATGCGAAGTTTTGTTTAAGTAAACGTCCATTATTTTGAATGAGGCTCATAACTGCTGAATCCAAACCATAAGAAATGGATATCATTCTACGCCTTTTAAATAAGAAAATATTTGGCTTACATCATAAATTGAGTGAGAAATTGAAATTAAAAGTGGGAAAGCGGTAGTTTTACAGCAGAAAAATACCGCTTTATTGCTAATGGAAACTTGCTAACTGTTCTGTTAAACCACTTTGACGTTGAATTTTCATATTTACCCCTTGTTTCCAGATTTTTTCATTACTAAATAGGGTAAATTGTGATTTGGCTCGTGTCACTGCTGTGTACAGTAGCTCTTTGCTGATTACAGGAGAGAACGTAAGAGGCATTATTAACAACGTATGAGCAAATTCAGAGCCTTGTGATTTATGAACTGTCATCACATAAGCAGGTTCATTACTCGGTAAACGATTTACAGAGATACTTAAATAATCACCTTTTTCTGTTTGTGTTTCAAAATAAACACGCAATTTACCTTGCTCATCGGGTAGGATAATTCCAATATCGCCACTGTAAATATTGAGTTGTGGGGCATTTTCAGTCACCAAAATAGGCTTGCCAATGTAGTTTTCGCGACTGTTGCGGAAGTGAACCAAATGGTGTTGTAGCAACGCTTCTGCGATTGTATGGTTCAGCTTCTCAACGCCTAGTTCACTAACTCGTAGGGCGGAAAGGAAACGCACTTGTTGGAAAGCGGTAAAAATAGCCTGAATATTTTCTTTTGTAGGTTCACTTCTATAATGTTTGACTTCTTGCAGATAATCACGATAAAGCATGACCGCTTTTTTGACGACCATTTCAACACAATGCTGTGTCCAAAGTGGCTGTGTAGCAAACTCACTAGCATTCGGATAAGCACATAAACTCAGATCAGTAAATTGTGAATCAGCAAAAATATCCCAGGAACTGATCGCTTGTTGAGCGTTAATTTCTTTTGCCAGTTGCCCGATGCCAGACCGATCATCGAAGCGATAACTATGCCGTAAGTGGCAAAGAGAGTCACAAATAAAAGGTGGATTATCACTCTTAGCTGGAATCATTTCCCCAGTAGTTTCACTTAAATAATGGCTATGAGCAGGGCTGTATCCCAAAGTTAAAAATTGCCCAAGCTCACTCATCATACTGCCTGCTTCTACGGACGCAAGCTGATCTTTATCACCCAGTAAAATAACCCGAGTATTTGGTTTTAACGCATTGAGTAATTTATCCATCACAAATAAGTCAATCATTGAGGCTTCATCGACCACAATTAAATCAATATGCAGTGGATTTTGTGAATGGTAACGTGGCGTATCGCTATGGGGGTAAATCCCAATCAAGCTATGAATTGTCGAGGCTTTCGTCGGCACTTCATTTTTTAAGTTATCGGGCAAAGATAGCCCCTGTAAATTTTGGTGGATAGATTCTTTTAAACGAGCCGCCGCTTTTCCTGTTGGAGCAACAAGTGCAATGTTCAGTAACGGTAGCCCAAGCTTGAGTTGCTTGAGTTGTAATGCGGCTAATAAAATGGCAACAGTGCGAGTTTTGCCTGTTCCTGGACCACCTGAAATAATACTAAATGACTGTTTTAGTGCCGTTGCCACAGCTATTTTCTGCCAGTCAATATTTTCTGATTTTTCTGGGAAAAATTGAGTGATAATCTGCTGTTCAAGGGTAAAATTTGTATTTTGTGTCGGTAAACTGACCGCTTGTTGAAGATATTGTGCAATTTGGTTTTCAGCTTGCCAATAGCGATAGAAATAAACTCGTTGATGTTGGAATAACATCGGCGTTACTTTATTTGGATCAGCGCTAAACGCAATGTGATTGGCTAACACACTTTGCCATTCAAGCGGTGAGATATGCTCAATTTTTTGCAAAATTGCATCACTCAATTCCCGATTTAAGCCAAAAGGATTACTTGCCAAAGCCGAGTCTAGTCGAATACAACTATGACCTTGCATTACATTAAAAGAAACCAAAGCACTAACCAAAATCGCTAAATCCTGTTGTAACTTTGAATAGCCCTGGTTTTGCTGTTTATTATCGATCAATTTAGCAAATTGATAATTTAATTCTGAGATCAGTTTTTCCGATTTAAGATACGCGAGTAGTGTTAGCATAATAGGTAAGAGAGTAAATAGGTTGATGATAAAAATCCACGCATTTGCGTGGATTTTTTCTTGATGACTAATTATTCAACACGTAATAAACGGCTGGTATTTGTACCGCCTTCTTTTAATTCATCACCGTGAGTGAGAAGCACTAAATCACCGCTCATTAAATAACCTTGTTCTTTTAATAAGGCTAATGCTTTTTTCGCACCTTCAATAGTACGGCTATCTAAATCGTAGAAGACTGGTGTTACACCACGATAAAGTGCGGCACGATTTAACGCTTTCTCATTACGAGAAAGAGCATAAATTGGTAAACCTGAACTGATACGACTCATCAATTTTGCTGTTTCACCTGAATGTGTTAATGCAATAATTGCTCTCACGCCGTCCATATGGTTTGCTGTGTACATTGCTGACATTGCAACCGCTTCTTCTACCGCATTAAATTTATCTTCCATACGATGACGAGACACATTGATGCTTGGCATTGTTTCTGCACCTAAACAAACTTCTGCCATTGATTTTACTGTTTCAACAGGGTAATCACCATTTGCTGTTTCACCTGAAAGCATTACCGCATCAGTACCATCTAATACCGCATTTGCAACGTCCATTACTTCCGCACGAGTTGGCATTGGTTTTTTGATCATTGATTCCATCATTTGCGTTGCAGTAATCACAACACGATTTAAACGGCGTGAACGACGAATTAATTTTTTCTGAACGCCAACTAACGCTGCATCACCGATCTCAACACCTAAGTCACCACGAGCCACCATAATCACATCAGCACCTAAGATGATGTCATTCATCGCTTCTTCAGTCGCAACAGTTTCAGCACGTTCTACTTTCGCAACAATTTTAGTATCTAAACCAGCTTCGTGAGCTAATTGGCGTGCGTAGTGTAAGTCTGCACTTGATTGTGGGAAAGATACCGCAAGATAATCAACACCAATTTTTGCGGCTAATTTAATATCTTCTTTATCTTTTTCTGTTAAGGCTGGAGCAGATAGACCACCGCCTAATTTGTTAATCCCTTTATTGTTTGATAATGGGCCACCAACAGTCACTTCAGTAAAGACTTTTTTACCATCAATAGAAATCACTTTTAATTGAACGTTACCATCATCTAATAATAGAATATCACCCGGTACAACGTCATTTGGTAGATTTTTATAATCTAAACCCACTGATTCTTGTGTACCTTCGCCTCTTGGTAAATCTGCATCAAGGGTAAATTTATCACCGATATTTAAGAAAATTTTCCCTTCTTTGAACGTTGATACACGAATTTTTGGACCTTGTAAGTCGCCAAGAATCGCAACGTGTTTACCTAAGCGTTTAGATATTTCACGCACTTTTTCCGCACGACCAATATGGTCTTCAGGTACACCGTGAGAGAAGTTCATACGAACCATATTTGCACCAGCGGCAATAATTTTTTCTAACGTATTGCCACGGTCTGTTGCAGGACCCATTGTACAAACAATTTTGGTTCTTCTGAGTTTACGAGACATTATTGAGTTACTCCATTCATGATAGTTAAAAATAATTGAAATCTTTTCAGTCGGTTGCGGTTCTATAGAAATTGCTTGCAACCATAAAAAACGGGGGGCATTATACGCATAAATCTGCTTAGTTTAAATATAAGGACGGGAAGAATAATGAAGATTTGGGTAATGCGGCATGGAGAAGCTGGCTTCAATGCTACATCCGATAGCCAAAGAACATTGACCGAAAATGGTGAAATGATGGCATATACACAAGGCCAATGGTTAGGAAAAAGGCTTTTAGATCAATCAATTATTTTTGATAAGATTATCGTTAGCCCCTATGTGCGCACACAACAAACTGCAGAACATCTTTGTCAAGGAATGCAAGCGGTAGGATATATGCAAAGTTTTGCAAATATTATCGAAACTTGGCAGGGAATTACCCCTTCGGGCGATCCTGATAATGTATTGGATTATCTCTCCTTTCTAAATGAAGAAGGTGCAAAGCATATCTTAATTGTTTCTCACCTTCCTTTAGTCTTTGATTTGGTTCAACATTTGACCCAACATCAACAAAGTGTCCATTTTTATCCTGCTGTTATTGCAGAAGTGGATTGGAACAGCAAAACGGGACATTTAATCACTACTGCTTTTCCTACTAAATAGCTTTTCTTGGTGAGATCATTTATTAGAAAAGAGTTCTCTCACCTTTTACTATTACTATTTTTTTACTGAGAAAACGTTTGCTTTAAATGGTGTAACGTGTTCTAATGCCTCTCAAGCTAAAAAGCGGGTTATATAAGTTCGTTATTTATTGCACTTCCTGTACTACAAGTTTTAAATTTGTTCCTGAAAGTCCTTTAATATCTATCTCTATCTAAATTCAATTTCTTAGCGTTACCGCTTGTTTCAAGCACAAATTTAATTTCATACATAAAGGAAGACAAAATGTCTAAATTACAAGGCACAGTTAAATGGTTTAACTCAGATAAAGGGTTCGGTTTTATTACTCCTGCGGATAATGGTAAAGATTTATTTGTACATTTTTCTGGTATCGTAGGCACTAACTTTAGAACTTTAAATGAAGGCGATAAAGTAGAATATACTGTTCAAGATTCAGATCGTGGACCATCTGCGATTGATGTAGTGGTAATTCGTTAATCAATTCAGGGCAACAGTGTATGTTGCCCATTTTTCAACATTCACACCAAATAAAAATTCCCCTATAAACTCATCAGACAACTAGCTGCTGTTAAACGTGCTTTACCAAGTATTTAATGGTATTTAGTTATTTACCTATGAGATATACGCTGACCTAGATGTAGAAAAAACGACAAATAGGCTAGAATGCTTATTTAAAGAACCGAGGATAAATGATGCTCTCATAGCAGCTTAATGAGAAAGAGTAATATATTGTTTATACTGGATTTTTTTAAATAAAAAGAGTTGCTAATAACATAAGAAAAATATTATTAGCAACGACTTTTCCATTTACAGTTATTTTTGCCTAATACTATGCCTTATACCAAATGCGTGTTTGATAATCACGAATTGAGCGGTCAGAGCTGAAAGTACCTAGACGAGCAGTATTGAGAATGGTGGATTCTACCCAAGCGGTCTGATTTTGGTAACGTTTTGCAATTTCTTGCTGTGCTTGGCGGTAGCTTGCAAAATCCGCCAATACGCAGAAATAATCGTGATGAAGCATATCGTTCACTAAGGCTTCAAAACGCTCTGTTTCGCCATCAGAGAAAGTACCATCTGCAAGTGCATCAATCGCTTTACGCAAGGTTTCATCTTGCTCGTAATAGCGTTTAGAGACATATCCTTCTGTGCGTAATTGGCGAACAGAATCAACGGTATGGCCGAAAATAACCACATTTTCTTCCCCTGCGTATTCTGCAATTTCTACATTAGCACCATCTAATGTCCCCAATGTAATTGCACCGTTTAGTGCCAATTTCATATTCCCTGTACCCGATGCTTCTTTACCTGCAAGGGAAATTTGCTCGGAAACATCTGCAGCCGGGATAATTTTTTCTGCCAAGCTCACTCGGTAATCAGGTAAGAAAGCAACTTGCAGCTTACCCTGCATATCAGGATCACTATTGATAACCTTAGCAACACCGTTTATCGCTTGGATAATCTGTTTTGCCATAAAATAGCCGGGTGCAGCTTTTCCTGCAAAAATAAAGACTCTCGGTACACATTCCTGAGCAGGATTTGCCTTTAATTCTTGATAAGTCGCAATAATATTGAGTAAGTTTAAATGCTGACGTTTATATTCGTGGAAACGTTTAATTTGAACGTCAAATATCGCATTTTCATTCACTTTTAAGCCGATAGTTTCTTGAATAACTTGAGCTAACACTTGTTTATTTTGCTGTTTGATTTGGCGATAAGCGGTCTGGAATTGCGGATCTTTTGCAAGTGGCTCAATTTGGCGTAGTAATTCAAGATCTTTTGTCCAATCCCCTTGAATATGTTGATCTAATAACTGACTTAACGCAGGGTTAGATTGACGAATCCAACGGCGAGGGGTAATACCATTAGTCACATTGTGGAAACGTCCTTTAAATAAACGAGCATAGGCAGGGAAAAGATCGCTTACCACCAAATCAGAGTGAATTTGTGCCACTCCATTTACTGCAAAAGAGCCAACAACACATAAATTTGCCATTCTGACTTTATTATTCATTAAAACGGCGGTTTCTTGCCACGCTTGGCTAAATTCATCTTCACTAAATTCGGCTTTAACCTGTTGATAAAGCTCGTTATTGATACGATCAATGATAATTAAATGGCGTGGTAGCATTTTAGCTAACAAAGGCTGATCCCACTGCTCAAGGGCTTCAGGCAATAATGTGTGGTTGGTATAAGCAAAGGTTTTTGAACAGATCGCCCATGCATCTTCCCAATGGAGTTGATGTTGATCGAGTAATACACGCATTAACTCAGGAATCGCAATAGCTGGGTGAGTATCATTCAGCTGAATGACTTCAAATTCAGGGAGCTGTTGTAAGCTACGACCTTTCGCTAAATGCTCTCGTAAAATATCAGCAATTGAGCAAGCACAATGGAAATATTGTTGCATTAAACGAAGTTCTTTACCTTCTTGGTGATTATCGTTCGGGTAGAGCACTTTAGTTAATTTGGACGCATCGACCACTTTACTTTCCGCCAGTAAATAGTCGCCATCATTAAATTGGGCTAAATCAAAAGCGGTTTCACTATATCCTTGCCATAAACGCAACGGCTGTTGTACGCCTTTATAGCCAACAACAGGTAAATCAAATGCTTCACCGCAGATAGTCCACGCAGGCTGCCATTCATAGCGATCATCGCCACAATGTAAAACTTCCCCAGCAAATCCAACCGTTTGCTGTAATTCAGGGCGATGATGTTGTTGTAAATAGAAATCTCGATTCCACCCATCACCTGTTTCTCGTTGTTCGCCCGTTGAACCAAAACCCTGTTTAAATAAACCGTATTGATAATGTAAACCGTAGCCAACCGCAGGTTGAGCAAGGCTCGCCATTGAATCTAAATAACAAGCGGCTAAACGTCCTAAACCACCATTACCTAATGATGGATCGCGTTCTTGTTCTAGTACGTCCACCAAATTTTGACCATATTTGGCTAATAAGCTCTCAGCGTCTTGATAAACGCCCAAGCTCATTAAGTTATTACCCAGTAAGCGACCGATTAAAAATTCCATTGAGAGATAATTAACCTTACGAGTATTTGTAAGCGGTGCGTTTTTAGGGAAATTTTGCAAAATAGCTTGTTGGCTAATTTGTGCAATAAATTGATACCACATCGTTGTGGAAAGATCTTTAGGCTGTAAAGAAAGGCGTTCACAATATTCGTGTAATGCTTGCTCTGCCATTGTTTGAAAGGAAGTTAAGTTCGTCATTTCAGATCTCCAAATAAAATTATTTTCACTATTATTCTTTACTCTCCATTGAGATAAATCATCCTTTTGGCTGTCACTGGAGTATGAAGTCAGAGTAGGAAAAAACCATAGCACCGCTGAGTAATTACGATGCTATGGTTTTATATTTTTTGCCTATTTATCTTCTTTTACATCTTTAGGCTCGTTCTTTTTTTCAGGTTCAGGGTCAAATTTGACAACAGGTACGCAACCACGACAAGCCCCAGCATCAACGCCTAAATCTTTGCAAAGTTGGTTATATTTATCGAGTAATTTCCGAAAGAAATTTTTGTTTTCTGTTGTCATTTTCCTGTTCCTAATGCGTTTTAACTTTTAAACGATAACGCCTATCCATCATACAGAGTAATCTTCCACAGTTGCCAATACCATAGGTTAAAGCAGCAAAATAAACAATGGTTGCGGCGACAATGCAGACATTGTACCATACAAAAAAACGGCAAATAACAGTAACTAAAGGAAACATTTTGAACGAATTGATCTTTACCTTAGAACCCGAAGATAACGCTCGCTTACAATCACTCTGCGGTGCTTTTGATGAAAACCTCGCACTAATCGAAAAAAGTTTTAATCTTATTATTGCTCGCCACGCATTTACCTTTACCTTACAACCTCAAGAAGAAAATCACTACTCTCCGTCACTATTGCAAAATAGTGCCAAACTTATTCAGCAGCTCTATGCAGAAACCGCACCACTAAAAGGAAAAATTAAAGAGTTGGACTTAGAAGATGTACATATGGCAATTCAAGAAAGTCGAATGTTGTTACAAGGTCAGTGGCAATCATCGGGTTATGAAATTGCGATTAAAACCAAAAGGGGAGTCATTAAACCTAGAGGCGAACACCAACAAGCCTATTTACGCAATATTTTAAACCACGATATTAGCTTTGGTATTGGGCCTGCAGGAACGGGGAAAACATTTTTGGCGGTTGCTGCGGCGGTAGAATCGTTGGAACGCCAAGAAATTCGCCGTATTCTGCTCACTCGCCCAGCGGTTGAAGCAGGTGAAAAACTTGGCTTTTTACCGGGCGATCTCGGACAAAAAATTGAGCCTTATTTACGCCCACTGTACGATGCCCTATTTGAAATGCTAGGCTTTGAACGTGCACAAAAACTAATGGAGCGAAATGTTATCGAAATCGCACCGCTTGCCTATATGCGTGGTCGAACGCTCAACGATGCTTTTATCATTTTAGATGAAAGCCAAAATACCACCATTGAACAGATGAAAATGTTTTTAACCCGTATCGGTTTTAATTCTAAAGCAGTGATCACAGGGGATGTAACTCAGGTGGATTTACCCCGTAGCCAAAAATCAGGCTTAAAGCACGCAATGGAAGTGCTTGGCAATGTTGAGGAGTTAAGTTTTAACTATTTTGATAGCCACGATATTGTTCGCCACCCTGTTGTCGCCAAAATTGTCCAAGCCTACGACAAATGGGAGGCGGAAGATGAAATTCGTAAAGAAGAAAAACGCCAAGCGAAGTTGGCGTTAGAGCAACAGAAAATTTTAGAACAGGCGGAGTTGCTGTAAATCCGATATTATGTAGTCATTGCACAAAATAAAAGATACTCTCTCCCGTTTACGGGAGAGAGACAGCTCAAAAATGCGTTCAGCAATTTTGAGCAGAGAGAGGGCAAACAAGCGGTAACTTTTTACCACTTTTTCACAAATTTACCATCCTTTGCCCTCTCCCTGATTTGCCGTTCTGAACGAACGTCAAATCTTCCCTCTCCCGCAAGCGGGCGAGGGGAGATTGTGTAACGGTTACATAATTCTGAAAACTCCGTCCTAATACCCCATCATTCGCAACAAACTACGGGTGTATTCAATCGCCTCACTACGATTACTCACGCCAATTTTTTGGTATAGATTACGAATGTGGGTTTTAATAGTGGTGATCGCCACCACTAATTCTTGGCAAATTTGCTCGTTGCTATATCCCGAATAAATCAGCCCTAACACTTGCCATTCCCGTTGGGTAAGCGGGCTGATCTTCAATAATTCTGGCACTTGTGGGTTTTCCAACAAGCTCTTCACAAAGGCTTCATCAAAATGAGCGGTTTTGTGGCGATTATGTTGGTTGATACTGCGTAAAATAAATTGTGCTTTATGGGTCGAAAGCTCATCAAGTACATTAAGCTGTAATAATTGACGAATTTGTTGTGCAACTAAATCCCCTTCAATCACAAACGCACTAATAAAGTTAGTTTGCTGGCTCAAATTAAGTGCTTGAATAAGATCTCGTTGGGCTAAATCTGGCTTACCTTGCAAGTAATACAAGCGATTGCGCAAAATTAACGCACGTTGGCTATCGCTGACTAAATTAAAAATAGCCGTGGTTTTTAACAAACTATTTAAAATTCGTAATGCTTGCTCATAATCTTCCCGCAATAAATAGCAACGAGCAATGTTACGCCATTGACGTTGAGTAAAGTGATTATGTTCTTGAGCAGGGAAATGTGCCTGAGCCAACCAACTTTCCAAATGTTGCGTATCACCTTTCATTTGCCAATAAATCAGCTGCACTTCATCAATGGCGGTAACCCAATCTTTATGGGGCGAGCTTCGAGCAAGTAAACTACGACAATGCTCGATTAAACGCTCTGCATTATTGAGATCGCCTTTAGTTAAAGAACTTTTAGCTAATAACGCCAAACATTGAACTTGCTCTTCTTCATTCTCAAGTAATTCAATCCCCGCATTTGCCATCGCTTCTGTTTGGTCCAAATGATGCCATTCCCATAAAATTTGCCCTTTTAAACGGAGCAAAAATTCATTCATCGGAATTTGATGAAAATCGTTAGTCTGTTGCGTGGTTTCTTTCAATAAATCATAAGCAGATTGCCAAAAACCTTGTGCAGAAAGAATTTCAGACTGTTGTAATCTCGACCACAGCCAATGGTGATAAGCCCGTTGTTGAGTGGCTAATTTTTCTACTTGTTGCATTATCTGCAAGCCATCTTTTAAATAACCACGACAATGTTGTGCCTCACCAATAACAGACTTCGCTACAATTTGTGCATAGTTAAATTCTGATGGCAAATTATTTAATGCTTGAGTTGCCAATAAATAGGCTTGTTCTTCATCACCATTATTGATAGCAACCTGAGCCCGCAACGCATCAAATCGCCCTTGAAAACTCTCTGTAAGCGGTGCTTTTGGCTGAAATTTTTGCAAAATACCCAATACGTCTTGATAACGATGCTGACTCTGTGCCAACCACGCTTTTAACAACACCAAATTCTCATCACGCCATAAAAATTCTGAAGGTAAATGGGTTAAACAATCTTCCAGTAATTTTAATTGCCCTTGATGAAACAGAGACCAACCATTTTCTTGTAAAATACGGTAAAGCGTTTCAGGGTTATCTAGCATTTGAGCGTGATATAAGGCTTCCGAGCCATAGCCCAATTTTAACCAAACCATTGATGCCGTTTGATGAAGTTGTTGCCACTCATTCGGTAATTCTAAACGGCAACTTTGAGCTAAATAGGAGGCTAAAATCGGGTGAAATTTCCACCAGATTTCGCCATCATCTTGGATTAAACGCTGAATAAATAAGCCTTGTTTCTCCAAATCATCAAGTTTTTTAACACCATTTTCATCTTTCGTCAGTGCTAAGACCAATTTTTCATTCATTGAACGTAAAATGGCACAGCGTTGCATAAACTGTTTCACTTCAGGTTCAACATAATGGAAAACTTCTTCATTTAAATAATCGGCAATATGTAACTGATTGAGTTTACTTAATAATTTTTCAGGAAAATGAATTAACTCACTATTTTGCTTAATCGCTAAAATCATTAACTGTAAGGCGGTTGCCCAACCTTCTACACGTTCACACAGCGAAAATACAATCTCATCACTTAAAGTTTCATTTAATTTTTGCTCAAAAAACTGACGAGTTTCATTAGGCGTAAATGCCAACTGATGAACATCAATTTCCAATAATTTATCGTGAATACGCAAATTAGTAATACTCAGTGGCGGCGTAAGACGAGAGAGCAAAATCAAGCTCATGGTATTTGGTTGATGCTTTAACCAAAAACGCAAGGCATCGTGAATTTCACTATTTTCAATGAGATGATAGTCATCAATAATCAGATAAAAATGGGATTGCACTTGATCTAATTGTGCTAATAATCGACCAAAATAATCGATTAAACTGTTTTGATAGCCAATATCTTGTAACGAAATCCCCGTTGCTTTGGCTAACGCAGATGCGAAATAATGTGAGAATTGCTCCGCTTTATTATCACTTTCGTCTAGAGTAAACCACGCCAACGGAATATTTTTGGCTAATAAACGATTTTTCCATTGGGAAAGTAAAGTTGTTTTGCCATAGCCTGCTGGGGCAGTAATTAAGGTAAGTGGATAGGATTTCGCTTGATCTAATAGACGCAACAATGCAACTCGTTCAACTCCTTGTAATTGAGATTGCAAAATCGGTGGCGACTGACTTGATATTAGTTTTGTTGGAATTAACTTAGTAACAATTTGCATCCTGTTCTCCTATCCATAAGCGGCAGGATTTTAGCAAAGTTTTGCGGTTTATGGAGTATGTATCGCTTAAACTTTCAGATTTCTGGCGATTCTTAATTGGTTATATTTAATAAACAGACCCAAGCAGTGTGCCCCTACTAGATGAGATAAAATTTTTTATACGTATATTCTAATGGCACGAGAGTAACCCTCTCGTGCCAAAATATTTTTTAGGGTTGTAAAACATAGATGAATAGGCTGGATTTAGACCAAGTAAAATAGGAACAATAATTCAAAAAGTTTATGGAATCTCTTGATTTACAATAAGTTATTTTTATTCTAGAGCGATATAATCTAACAAATAAAGGATAATTTTTGTCAATAATCGGTATTTTGTTGTAATTTTTGGGGACTAGGTACGTCCAATAGATAGATTATACTGCGATGAGGAGATCATAATGAAAAAATTAACTGAAAATGATGTTACCCCTGAAGATATTTTTTATCAACGCCGTAAAATTATTACTGCAATGGGGCTGGGTGCGGCTACAACGATGTTACCTAATATCAGCTTAGCGGAGAGTAATAACACGTTGAAAAAATTAGATTTTAAAGCAGCTGGTAAAAGTGATTTGATCCTAACTCCAGAGAATAAAGTGACGGGCTATAATAATTTTTATGAGTTTGGCGTTGATAAAGGCTCGCCTGCACAGTATGCGAAAGATTTTAAGGTTGATCCTTGGACAGTTGAAATCGGTGGTGAAGTAGAAAATCCATTTACCTTAGATTATAACCAGCTATTCACACAATTTCCGTTAGAAGAACGTATTTATCGTTTTCGTTGTGTTGAAGCCTGGTCAATGGTTGTGCCTTGGATTGGCTTCGAATTGAATAAACTGCTTGCTAAAGCAAAGCCAATGAGCCGAGCTAAATATGTCGTATTTCATACCTTGTACGATCCTGAACAAATGCCAGGGCAAAAAAACCGTTTCTTTGGTGGTGGTATTGATTATCCGTATGTGGAAGGCTTAACGCTTGCAGAAGCTATGCATCCATTAACCTTAATGTCCGTTGGCTTATACGGAAAAGCCTTACCGCCACAAAACGGTGCTCCAATTCGTTTAGTGGTGCCTTGGAAGTATGGCTTTAAGAACATTAAATCCATTGTAAAAATTACGCTTTCAGAAACTCGCCCACAAACTACGTGGGAAAAATTAGCACCACAAGAATATGGTTTTTATGCCAATGTTAATCCGAATGTTGATCACCCACGTTGGTCACAAGCGTCTGAACGAGTGATCGGCTCTGGTGGTTTATTAAGCGTTAAACGTCAACCTACGTTAATGTTTAATGGTTATGAGCAAGAAGTCGCTCATCTATATAAAGGTTTAGATTTAAGGGTAAATTACTAATGCTGACACTATATAGAGTGATAATCCATTTGGGGTGTTTTGCCCCATTTGTTTGGCTGGCTTCAGTATTGTTATCTGAAAATGAAACCGCTTTAGGTGCAGATCCTATAAAAGAAATTGAGCATTTTCTTGGTTATACCGCCATTGTTATTTTCTGTATTATGTTTTTATTAGGGATTGTTTTACAGTTAGTCAATAAAAACCAATATCAGATTTTACGTCGTCCACTGGGATTATGGGCATTCTTTTATGCGTTACTTCACGTTGCTAGTTATCTAGCTTTAGAGCTGAATTTTGATTTCACCTTATTCTTCGAGGAATTAGTGGAGCGTCCCTACTTAATCTTTGGTGGTATCGCATTTATTATCTTGCTCATAATGGCTATAACGTCCCTGCCTTCAATTAAAAATGCTCTGGGTAAAAAATGGTTTACGATTCATCAGTTTGCTTATTTAGCTATTATCAGTGCAGGTATTCACTATTATTGGTCGGTAAAAAGTATTACGCTTGAGCCAATCATCATTGGTGCCATCATTACTTTGATTGTCGTTTGGCGATACCTTAGCCGATATATTTTACCTTCTCACCGTTAAGTAAATAGCGAGTGAATTTTAAGCTAACCATTTTTCTTTACTTTTCATTTGGTATTTTTGCGATATAATGCGATATAAGTTTCGGTTCGAAAGATAAATGAAATAGATATGTCAAAACGAAATACGCAGCAACGTCGTCAAATTATCGCTAATATGGTACAAGAACAAGGTGAAGTCAGTGTTGAGAATCTGGCAACTTTGTTTGAAACCTCAGAAGTTACAATTCGCAAGGATTTAACCGCTTTGGAAGAAAGCGGTTTTTTATTGCGTCGCTATGGTGGAGCAATAAAAATTCCAACCGAGTTGATTGAAGAATCTCACGAACAACTTTCGAAACAAAAGTTAGCTATTGCTCAAGTCGCTGTTCAGCAGATTAGAGAACATAATCGCATTATTATTGATAGCGGAAGCACAACAGGTGCGTTAGTCAAAGTCTTAAACCAAACAGGTTTGGTGATTATGACCAATTCTTTAGCCTTGGCCAATGAATTAACCACCTTAGAATGCGAACCTACGGTATTGATGACAGGGGGAACTTGGGATTCTCGTTCTGAATCTTTTCAAGGGAAGGTTGCCGAGCAAGTATTACGTTCTTACGACTTTGATCAACTTTTTATCGGTGCTGACGGCTTAGATCTTTTACGTGGAACAACAACCTTTAATGAACTTATCGGCTTAAGTCAAGTAATGGCAGAAGTAGCTCGAGAAGTGATTGTGTTGATTGAATCGCAAAAAATTGGGCGGAAAATGCCTAATTTAGAATTGCAATGGCAACAAATTGATAAATTGATTACAGATGACCAACTTGCACCAGAGATTCAATTACAGATTGAGCAACAGGGCGTTGAAGTCATTCTTGCAAAAAATTAGTGGTTTCTGACCGCTTATAAGCGGTTACATTTTCTCAAATATTTACAAAAGGAAAGCAAAATATGTGTGGAATCGTAGGTGCAGTGGCACAACGTGATATCGCGGAAATTTTAGTCGATGGTTTACATCGTTTAGAATATCGCGGTTATGACTCAGCAGGGATTGCTGTATTAAATCTCGACAAACAGATGCAAATTGTTCGCCGAGTCGGCAAAGTTAAAGCATTAGACGAAGCTCTGGACGCCAACCCATTATTAGGTGGAACAGGGATCGCTCACACCCGTTGGGCAACTCACGGTGAACCATCTGAAACGAATGCTCACCCACATCGCTCGGGGAATATCGCGGTTGTACATAATGGCATTATTGAAAACTATGAAGAATTACGTAGCGAATTACAAGCTCGTGGCTACCCATTCCAATCACAGACGGATACTGAAGTTATTGCTCATTTAGTCGAATGGGAATTACGCAGTGCTAAGAGTTTGCTAGAAGCGGTCCAAAAAGCAGTGGTGCAACTGCGTGGTGCTTATGGCACAGTGGTGATGAACCAAGCAGAGCCTGAACATTTAATTGTTGCTCGCTCTGGTAGCCCATTAGTCATCGGATTAGGTATGGGAGAGAATTTTCTTGCATCAGATCCGCTTGCACTATTGAATGTTACTCGCCGTTTTATTTATTTAGAAGAAGGTGATGTCGCAGAAATTACTCGTCGCTCAGTCGATATTTTTGATCGTAGTGGTGTAAAAGTAGTGCGTGAAATCCACGAAGGTAACTTTGAACAAGATGCTGCGGATAAAGGACAATATCGCCACTATATGCAGAAAGAGATTTTTGAACAACCAGTGGCAATTCGTAACACTTTAGAAGGGCGTATTACCAATGATAAAGTTGTGGTTGATGCAATTGGGGCTAATGCTGCACAAATTCTCAAAGATGCTCAACATATTCAAATTGTTGCTTGTGGGACATCTTATAACGCGGGAATGGTTGCTCGTTATTGGTTTGAATCTATTGCAGGCGTGAGCTGTGATGTGGAAATTGCCTCTGAATTCCGCTACCGTAAATTTGTGACTCGTCCAAATAGTTTATTGATCACACTTTCTCAATCTGGTGAAACGGCAGATACCTTAGCCGCATTGCGTCTAGCAAAAGAATCAGGCTTTATGGCAGCAATGACGATTTGTAATGTAGCAAGTTCTTCATTAGTGCGTGAATCTGACTTTGCCTTTATGACAAAAGCAGGGGTTGAAATTGGCGTGGCATCAACTAAGGCCTTTACAACGCAACTCACCTGTTTGTTACTATTAAATGTTGCAATCGGTCGTTTAAAAGGCAATTTAAGTGAAGAACAAGAGAAACATATTGTTCAATCTCTACAACGCTTACCAGCACAAATTGAGAGTACACTAGTTTTTGATAAAGCAATTGAAAAATTATCGGAAGACTTTGCGGATAAACATCACACACTCTTTTTAGGACGTGGTGAGTTTTATCCAATCGCAATGGAATCCGCTTTGAAATTAAAAGAAATTTCTTATATTCACGCTGAAGCTTATGCGGCTGGGGAATTAAAGCATGGTCCACTCGCACTGATTGATAGTGATATGCCAGTGATCGTGGTGGCACCAGAAAATGACTTACTCGAAAAAGTGAAATCAAATATTGAAGAAGTACGTGCTCGTGGCGGACAGCTTTATGTCTTTGCGGATCATGATGCTGGATTTAGTGATTCAGAAGGATTTAAAACCATAGTTATGCCAAAAGTTGATGAAGTTACCGCACCAATTTTTTATACAGTGCCACTTCAACTTCTTTCATACCACATTGCCCTAATCAAAGGCACTGATGTTGATCAACCACGCAATCTTGCTAAAGCGGTAACGGTGGAGTAATCCGCTAGATTGAATAAGGCAAATAGGAAATGGGAGTGATTTGAGGGGCTCCCATTTTTTATTGGGTAAAATCTAATAGCCCCAGCCATTAAAATCAGGTAAGAAAGTATTATGCATGAGGCGTTTTACACGTGAGTGAATCGTGCCGTTAGGAAATAATTCAAGTTCTCGCCAGCCTTGTGGCAATGGATCTAGGGTAAATTGATCACAATTTGGTTTAAATTGAATACAGGTAGAAGGGGTTGCAAGAATACGATAGCCTAGCCATTCACTATCCACTTCTTGGTGAATATGCCCGTGTATAATCCCTTTAATATTATGGCGAAAAGGCTCTAGTACAGTCGCAAGCTGATAGGGGTTTGCAAGGCTATGTTGATCTAACCAAGCTGAATTAGTTGGAAGAATATTGTGATGTAAAGCAATTAACACATTGCGTTCAGGATATTCAGCTAATTTTTCAGCCAACCACGAAAGTTGAGCATCGCTTAATGCACCCTTGGGAATGCCTTCAATATGACTATCTAGCATTAGTACCTGCCATTTATCGCCGACTAAAATTTGTTTATGTGGTTGAATTTGTGCGTAAAGAGCCAGGGCATTGTGCATTTGTGTCTGTAAGTCGTGATTACCCTCTAACCAGAAGATCGGCTTTTTCAAGGGCTTTACCATCTGAGCAAAGCGATGATAGCCTTCTCGATTATGATCTTGGACTAAATCGCCAGTGGCGAGAATAAAATCATAGTCAAAAGGCTCCTGTTGTATAGCATCTAGTACGGCTTGAAAACTTTGAATGGTCGGAACACCAAGCAATCGTCCATCGTCCGAAGCAAATAAATGGGGATCAGTAATCTGCACAATTCGTACAATGGACGCTAAATCGGGGAATCGATAAGCGTCTTTCATTTTGGGTAAACTCTAAAAAAATAATCTAGAGCGATACTCTACTGATTTAATACTCATTGTCAGTAAGCAATGTTCAAAAATGTGGAGTACTGCACATTTTTTTCGATAATTTTTTTCGTTTATGATGTTAATTAGCTAATGGGGCTAAATAGTGAGCAAAATCTATTCGGATTTTGAGTGTTTCTAACCGTTGTTGAGTGTGAGCGTGCTGTTCTAATTCCGCCATTAAACTAATGCCATCGGCTAGGCTATAAGCGGTTGGATGCTCAATATTTTTTGCAAAAAAATCGGCTAAATCCACCGCTTGTTGTTGCAGTAGCTTGAGCAATAATTGCTGTAAATTTTGCTCGCGTAAACAAGTTGGCACTTGCAATATACTTAAACGTATTTGCCCTTGAAATTGCTTGGGTTGGATCACAAAACCGTATTCTGCAAGCGGTTGAGCAATTTTTTTCCAATGTTCTGCTTGTGGCTGATCAAGCGTTAAATTTAGTGGAATAAGTAAACTTTGTCTCTGCTGTTTTTCTAGCTGATGCTGTAAGTGAAGTTGTGTCAGTTGATTTAAAGGCAAGAGAAAGAACTCATCACGCTGTTTTAATAACAGTGCTTGATTTTTTACAACCGCAAGCACTTGACTATAATCGGTGGCTGATGGCGGAGCAATATTGTTAAGCGGTGAGATTAGCGGAGTTTTTTGCAAAATATCAGTAGGATCTACCCGCTTATCCGCAGGATCTTCTTGGTGTTTTGTTGGGTTTGTTTCCGTTTTTAATAATTCCCCATACCATTTTTGTGCCCCTTTATTGACGTTTTCACGTTGGTGTTCAGAAAAATAAGTCGATGCTGAACGACTAAAGCGTTCTTTGCTGTCTCTTTCTGATGATGAGAATGATGGCATTGGTGAAACCGTAGAGGTTGCAAAGATATTTCGCCCTGATGCTCCCGTATTTGTATCTGGCACATAAGTTGGCAGAGGTTCGCCGAGTTCACTTTCCGATAAAGGTAAGTGTGGTTGAGCTTGTAAAGCATTCAGCACGCCTTGATAGATAAAATCGTGAACCAATCTGCCTTGATGAAAACGGACTTCGTGTTTAGCTGGGTGGACATTAACATCTACATAACTCGGATCAATATCCAAGAATAATACAAATGCAGGATAGGTTTCTTTCGGCAATAGATCGCCATAGGCTTGGCGAATGGCGTGGTTAATGGTTTTATCTCGCATCATTCGTCCGTTTACATAACTGTAACTGACATCATTTTGTGGGCGAGCAAGCGTAGGAGAACCGACCCAGCCATAGAGATGTAAATCATCGTGTTGCCAGTCAATATGTGTCGCCTGTTGGATAAATTCATCGCCACAAATTGTAGCTACTCGTTTCTGTTGTTGTTCAAGGCTACGATCTTCCACCGCTTTATAATGGCGTACTTTTTTCTCATTATGGGTTAGCACAAAAGTTACATTAGGTTTGGCTAGTGCGATGCGGCGAACAACTTCATCAATATGGGCAAATTCCGTTTTATCTGTACGCAAGAATTTGCGGCGTGCAGGGGTATTAAAAAAGAGATTTGCTACTTCAATGGTTGTGCCAATAGGGTGGGAAGCAGGCTGAATTTCAACTTCCATTTCTCTGCCTTGAGCATAGGCTTGCCACGCTTCTGCCTGATATTCAGGGCGAGAAGTGAGCGTTAAACGAGATACCGAACTAATACTGGCTAACGCTTCGCCACGAAAGCCTAAACTTAAAATGGCTTCTAAATCTTCAAGGGTGGAAATTTTGCTTGTTGCGTGACGGGCAAGGGCAAGGGTTAAGTCTTGCTTACCGATCCCACAGCCATTATCTCGAATACGAATTAACTGTGAACCGCCTTTTTCGATATCAATTTGAATTTGATTAGCCCCCGCATCAAGGCTATTTTCGATCAGCTCTTTCACTACGGATGCAGGACGCTCAACCACTTCACCTGCGGCAATTTGGTTAGCTAACTGAGGGGGTAAAATTCGGATTAACGGCTGTGGCTGGCTCATTGCGTTTCTCAAGCTGGAAATTGTTGGGCGAGAGTTTAGCATAAATCCAATAATGCGATGAGTGCTTTTATGTAAGCTGTAAACCCTCAGCCATTTTCTTTTGAGCGTATAAGAACTAGAACAATCATGTAAAATCTTAATTACTCTGATGAAGTGTAGTTTTTATTTATATAATCTTTTAATTCATCAAGAGAATCTGGCTGTTTACATTCATAAAATCCGTCAAAAAGCCCCAAGAGAAAAATATAGGGATTAGAATATTCTGAAAATGAAGCCAAAACACTCTCCTTACTAATATCATAAGAAATATAGGTGGTTTTAGAAGATATGTAATTAATTCCATCATAATCAACATACAGCGTTAAATTTGGATTATTTGTATTTACTGAGTGTAGTTTATATTTTGTTTTACCGAAAAATTTATCTGTTTCATAGTTAAAATCAAAATATCTTCCTGAATCCCATAAATATCCATCTGCGTCATATCCAACAATAGGTTTTATAGCAAAATCCTTTCCTTTGATTTCTCGCCATTTATCTGGTGATGTGTGAATGATAATCCCTTCATTACGATGAACATAGCAATAAACAGGGTGAATAAATAACTTAATAAAATGCCCAAAGAATACACTAAAGTAAGCAATCATTGGCAGGAAAATAATAATGCAGCATTTAAGCCATTTTCTTTTAACCACATAAGCCAAGCCAATGGTGATGAGTATCACGAAAATAAAGAAAGTTAAAATCATTAAGGCAATCATAGAAAACTCCTAAGTATTAAGGGCAAGATCATTATTTAATTCCACTCAAATCTCCTTATATTTATTTGATTAATTCAATAAATGATTTGGTTTTTTTCAGAAGATAAATGATTGTTGTAATTCCTATTGATAAAAAGCAAAAACAGCCAGCCACACATATTCCATAAAAAACTAAAGAGTTCTTAGCTATCCGTATATAAGGTTTTTCAGGCGGTATTACAATATGATTAGAAAGTACAGACCAATATAAAGCGATGATAAAAAAAACTAAGAGTATTAAAACTCCTCCAAAGGAGAATTCTCCTTCAAAGAAATTATTAATGAAAGAGCATAATACTCCAGATAAAATCGCAGATATAATAATATAATTTGCAATGACCTTAGACATAAAAGGTCTATCTAATGAAACTAAACCTATATCACCAAATAAATAGTCATCAATAAACTGAGAAATATTTATCTGAAACTCAGTCATGGCAACATTTGGAACGGTAAGGATTAATACTATGATAATCGCTAGATTAATATTTAGCTGGTAATCTTTTACAAAATTCTCCATTTTTTCTCCTAAACAATGTTATCAAAAGGATGATTTATTAAATGATATCAGTCAATTCTAAAGTTAAATTACTATTTTCTGTTTTTTATATATTCTCTGAGCCTCAGTAACAAAGAGGCTGACATTAATGAGCAGCCAATATGGCTCGCATCTAACTCGATTTTTCCCTCAAAAATATCATTGGCTTCAAGGGATAAATGGTAGTCGATGATTTGACGAATTTTATGGTAAAACAAAATCGCTGAGTTAGGTTGAATACCAAGAATATCAGCAGCTGAACGAGCGGTCACTTCAAGCACAAAAAATTCAAGCAGTCTTTTTTGTATATATTTCTTTAATTTACAATGAGTTATCTTCATTTTTATAGACTAACATTCTTGCTAATCTACTTCAGCCCCTAAAATAATATAGAGCCTTAGATTTTCATCAAGGATTACTTAGGCTTATAACGCTAGAATAAATAGGCTTTCTATAATGTCATTTTTCTCTTCGCAGTCTAGCATACATTGGATCAAGTATGCTTTTATGGAGACTTGGAAAGCCAGCTTATCTGACCACTTATGAAGCTAGCTTGGCTTTTTCTTTGCGTGTATTGCATATCTTCGGTACAATCGCCATTCTTTGAGCGAAGTTCGCTTGTCGCTAGTTCTAAAGTAGGTGCTATGAAAAAATTACTGATTATTGCATTGTTCAGCGGTATCACATTAACGGCTTGTGGGGTAAAAGGTCCGCTTTACTTCCCAGAAAATACACCGCAAGAGCAACAGCCGTAATATAAGCGGTGTGATTATCTCAATTATTTACACATATATTTATATACTCGGAAGATTATGGATCATTTTAATTATCGACATCAGCAACTGTTTGCTGAAGAAATTGCCGTGACAGATATTATTCAACAATTTGGTACACCCGCTTATATTTATTCTCGAGCAACTCTTGAACGCCACTGGCACGCGTTTAATGATGCCTTTGGCGAACACCCACATTTAATCTGCTTTGCGGTGAAATCCAATTCAAATATCGCATTATTAAATGTAATGGCTCGGTTAGGTTCAGGCTTTGATATTGTTTCTCAAGGCGAACTTGAGCGTGTCCTTGCTGCTGGCGGAGAGGCAAGTAAGGTGGTTTTTTCTGGTGTGGCAAAATCACGTCAAGAAATTACACGAGCATTAGAAGTGGGTATTCGTTGCTTTAATATTGAATCTATTCCTGAGTTAAAACGAATTAACGACGTGGCTGGGCAACTTGGTAAAATTGCCCCGATCTCTTTACGCGTTAATCCAGATGTTGATGCTCATACTCACCCGTATATTTCAACAGGCTTAAAAGAGAATAAATTCGGCGTAAGCGTTAGCGAAGCTCGTGAAGTTTATCGTTTTGCCAAAACATTACCGAACGTAAAAATTACAGGAATGGATTGCCATATCGGTTCGCAATTAACTGAATTACAACCATTCTTAGATGCGACAGATCGCTTGGTTGTGCTAATGGAGCAGCTTAAACAAGATGGTATTGAATTACATCACTTAGATTTAGGTGGTGGATTGGGTGTAACTTACACAGATGAAACGCCTCCGCACCCAACAGAATATGCAGCAGCATTGTTAAATAAACTTAAAGCCTATCCGAATTTAGAAATAATTTTAGAACCAGGACGAGCTATTACTGCAAATGCAGGGATTTTGGTCACTAAAGTCGAATATATCAAACAGAATGAAGACCGTAATTTTGCGATTGTGGATACAGGAATGAACGATATGATTCGCCCAGCACTGTATGAAGCCTATATGCAAATTATAGAAATTGACCAGAGTTTAGTGCGTGAAAAAGCAGTTTATGATGTTGTTGGTCCAATTTGTGAAACCTCGGACTTTTTAGGTAAACAGCGTGAATTAGCCGTTGCAGAAGGTGATTTAATTGCAGTTCGTTCGGCGGGAGCTTATGGTGCAACAATGTCTTCGACCTATAACTCTCGCCCTCAAGCCGTAGAAGTAATGGTTGATGGCAACCAAGCTCATTTAATCAAACAACGAGCCAGTTTTGCGGATTTATGGCGTTTAGAGCAGCTAATTCCTTGATAGCTTGATCGTTATTAAAAGGAAATGGGCAAAATAGTTGCTAAGAATATTTATAGTAAGTGGCTCAAGCAGATTATCTTCTAATGTTTTCAATTAGTTAAATCTTTCTGCAACTGCTATATAGCACCGTAATATAAGAATTTAAGCCACTTTGTGCCAACTATTTTGTCCATTACACCTTTCTTTTTTGAAAATATCGAGCATATTTTCTACGCCTGCTTGCCCAGAATCCGCCAGAGCATATACAAACGCACTCTCTAGCATACAGGCATCAGCACCTAATGCAATCTTAGTTTGGCTTGTTTGTGCTGACTTAGACGATTTTTTTCTCATTCAAATATTTTTATCGTAAATCGAATTTTTGTTAGTTATCTAGGACAGCCCCTAAAAATGAGTTTTATTTAAAAGGAGCTTCTTTTAACCAACTCTGGTGTGAGTTGTACAATATTTAATGGAATTTTAGGATCTCTGATACGTTTAACTAATTGTTCAACGGCATTTTTGGCTAAACGAGCTTTCGGTTGGTGAATCGTAGAAAGTGGTGGCGATAAATACTGAGCTAATTCAATGTTGTCATAGCCAATCACTGCAATATCTTGTGGGATCTGTAATCCTGCTTGCCAAAGAGCTTGATAGACCCCGATAGCAATACTATCACTCATTGCAAAAATTGCTCTTGGGCGTTTTGACAAAGCCAATAATTGTTGAGTTGCCTCAATTCCACCTTCAAAATGGAAATGACTTTCAATAATCCATTCTGGACGATATTGTAAATGATATTCTGAAATTGCCCGCTTATAACCTTGTAAACGATTAACGGTTAAAGGTTTTGATGATTCCCCAGTAATCACTGCAATATCGGTATAACCTGCATCAATAAGTGCTTTTGTCGCAAGATAGCCGCCAAGTTCTGAATTTTCGTGAATAATATCCGCTTTTAAAGGTTGTTGCCACCAATCAATAACCACCATAGGCAAGTGAATCTCGGTAATAAACTCAACGTTGATATCCTGTGGCTCGGCACACATGAGTAGTAATCCATCAACTTGTTTTAATAACAAGCGTTCTAAGTGTTTCTGTAAACTTTGATGGTTAGCTTCTGTATTGACTAGAATAAGATGGTAATTGTGTCGTTCGCAGTAACGCTCAACGTGGTGAACAACTTCAGCAAAGAAAGGATTATTGCTTGCAGTTACAATCATTCCTATCGTATTCGTTTCTTTTACTTTCAGGCTACGGGCGACAAGGGAGGGCTTGTAATGCAATTCATCAATTACTTTCTGTACACGCTGTGTGATTTCTTCGCTCACAAAACGAGAACGATTGACAACGTGTGAGACGGTAGAAAGTGATACTCCCGCAATTCGTGCAATATCCTTCATTGTTGCCATAGAACATCCTTAAAGTTAAGAAGGGAGCATAGTGCTTGTTTGCTATAATCTTCTCGAATTGCGTGTAAATCCATCTTCACCACCTATAATGCAAATTGCGGATAATATCGCTCGCTTACCATAACAAATTCACTTAAGGAAATCACTTTAAAATCAGTTTTTAGTCCCCTTGCTTGTAGATCATTCTCTAATATAAAAAGATTTGTGATAGTTGCAAAAAATTCAGGGTATTTGACCGCTTGTAATACACCATCTTGCCATAAAACAACGGCATCTTCAGGCTGAACTTGTGAAAGGATGGATTGTAGTTGATGAAGATCGTATTGTGCTTTTGAGAAGGTATAAAGCATAATTTTTAAACCTATAAGTTAAAAAGTCAGTATTTTTTCTGCTTGGTGTAATAAGGAAAATATCTGTTCTCGTTCGACAAAATGCAATTCATCTAATATCCATTCTGCTTGCTGTAATTGCCGTTCTTCAAGGGAATTTTGACAAATAAAACATTCACTCAGTTCGTAAAGTTCAAGTAATTTGAATGTAGCAATATGATCTTTTTGTAAAATCTGAGTTGGATCTTGATGAGCGATTAAATTAAACACGCCGTCATAGATAAATACAATCGCAATTTCATCTTCATCACAAAAGGCACTTACAGCAAGCAATGCATCTAGTCCTTCTCGACCCGTACTTGAACCAAAAGGGGGCTGGGTAAAAACAATGGCAAGTTTATATTTTTTCATTTTAAAATGTCAGTAATCGATCGGATGTTAAAACGGCTTGACTAAATTCACCTAATCCAGCCAACACAAAACAATCAGCAAGATTATGTTCCACAATACCGCGACGTTGGGCTGCGGCAATACAAAGATGTAACGACAAGCGGTAAGTTTCGGCTAAATTTTTCCATTCTTCGACTAAATTGATTTCATCACTGGCAGGATCAACCCATTTATTTGCATTGCTGACCCCTTCTTGAAAAAAGAAAATTTGTGAAATGAAATGACCTGCCGCTAATAATTCATTAGCAACTTGATAAGCTAAATAGGCAGATTGCGAGCCATAGACACCGCCTTTTATGGCAAGAACATAGTGCATTATTCGTTATCCTGTTTGATCTGGCGTATATAGAGATAGACGGTATGGCGAGAGATATCTAACCGTTCTGCAACTTGGTTAATTGCATCTTTAATATCAAAGATCCCTTTTTCAAATAAAGTGGTCACGATTTGACGATTTTTATTGTTATTCGCCACATTTCGATCATTTTGGATTTCATCAATCGTGCTTTCTATCGTTTGTGCCACCAAGTCTTCAACGGAACTGGCAAAATTCACGCTAGTATCGCTCTCTTGTGGTGCGATGAACGTACTTAAAAATTGTGAAACAGGCACATCTAAATTTAGGTTGATACAAATTAGCCCAATAACGTGCTGTTTGCCATTACGAATAGCGATAGTGATAGACTTCATCAATACCCCGCCTTTTGCTCGAGTAAAATAGGGTTTTGATACACTATCCGTTTGCATATGATGAAGTGACCACAAGGCTCTATCGGTAATGGGTGAACCAATTTTACGGTCAGTATTATGCCCATTGACGATATAAATTGCCGAATGTTCAAGAAACTCTAGAGAATGTAGCACGATTTCACAATGCTCTCCAATTAAGGCGGCAATACCATCAACGACAGGGAAATAAGACGCTAAAATAGCGTGATCTTCATCAGAAAGGGGATTAAATGTTGCACTCATTACAGATATCCAAAATGAAATCCCCCTTTAGTTAAAGGGGGGAAATAAATTTATTTTGCTGCTTTAAAATCAAGCAATTCAATTTCAAAAATCAGCGTTGAATTTGCTGGAATTTTTCCTGCCTGACGATCGCCATAACCTAATTGTGGTGGTAATACGATTTCCATTTTTCCACCTTTTTTCAGCATTGGAATAGCTTCAATCCAACCTGGGATAAGTTGATTTAATTGAAACTCAATCGGCTCTTTACGCTCGTAAGAACTGTCAAAAACTGTCCCGTCTGTTAAAGTCCCTTTATAGTGAACTTTTACGGTATCCGTTGCTTTTGGTGACTCACCTTCGCCTGCGTTTTCAATTTTATAGAGCAAGCCCGATGCTGTTTTTTTTACACCTGATTTTTTCTCATAATCCGCACGGTATTTATTGCCTGATTCTGTGGTCGCTTTATTTTTTTCTGCTTGAATTTTGTTCTCTTGCTCACGTAAATATTTATCTAAATTCTCAAGTTGCTTTTTGAGATCGTCATCGGTTAATTTACCGCTTTTTTTCAATGTATCTTGAACACCCGCTAAAATACGATCTTGGTTGTATGGGAAAAGATTTTTTTGTGATTCAATCATACCTTCAATATTTTTACCCATTAACACGCCAAACGCGTAAGAGGAATCATCAACAAATTTAGGGTCGGCTTTTTCAGCTAACGCGGTTTGAGCAGTAAAAAGCGTAGTTGCAAGCACCGCAACTGCAGAAAGTTTAGTTTTTAACATAAGTTTTCCTTTAAAAGTGTGTAAAAACAAAGTGGGATAGGGTAAAGTGTATTCTTTTTGAATACAACCTTTTTATGATGGATATGACAACAAATCTTGAAAAAGTGCTGGATTATTTAACCGAACTTGAAACAAAAGTGGCTTTTCAAGAACAAACGATTGAAGAATTAAACCAAGCGTTAATTACCCAACAGTTTGCCATTGATAAATTACAAAATCAGATGCGACATTTGGCAGAAAAACTCAAAGGAATGCAACCAAGTAATATCGCAAGCCAATCGGAAGAAACACCACCGCCACACTATTGATACAAAAATGAAATATAAAATCTTTTTATTATGCCTATTGGGCTTATGGTTAGCATTACCATCAAAAGCAGAAAACTCACGAATTTTTGATAAGTCAGCGAATAATAAGCGGTTGGATTTTGTGGGTAATTTGCGAAAAAGTCAGCAAAACGAACCGCTTTTTAAAGATGGAAAGGGCTACTATTCTTATAAAAAAACATTGGATATTCCTTTACCGAAAGACAAAGTGTTAATACAGTATTTTTATGAATATGGCTGTCAGATCTGCTTAGATGCAGATGACTATTTAACTGCTTACGCAAAACGCAATAGCGATAAAGTAGCGTTAGTTCGCTCCCCTGCTTTTCCGAAAGGCTCTCGTTTTACCGCTCAACTGAATGCAACCTTTACAGTGATTGGTCGTCCAGATTTGAGTGATAAATACTTATTTGATAGTGCACATACCAAAAATAAAAGAGAATTAGTGGAAAACAATGAGGCAATCAGACGATGGCTGACTACTAATCAACTGAATATTGCACAGTTTCATCAAACTTTTGAGTCTGAACCAGTAAAACAACTCGTTGAACAAGCAGAAAAACATTATGTGCAATATGAACCACCTATTACGCCGATTGCAGTGCTAAATGGAAAATATATTTTAATTCGTAATACCTTATATAACGATGATTACACTTATGCAGTGTTAGATTTTTTAGTTGAGAAACTACAACAAGAACAACAGGAGAAACCCCAATGAAAATAGCAATTATTGGTGCAATGGCACAGGAAGTTGAGATTTTACTTAGCTATATTGCAGAACCTAAAATCACCGAAATCGCGGGCTGTAAAATCTATGAAGGTAAAATTAACAATACCAATATTGCCTTATTACAATCGGGCATTGGTAAAACAGCCGCTGCAATTGGTACAACATTACTGATTCAACTGACTAAGCCCGATGTGATTATCAATACTGGCTCAGCGGGGGGATTAGATAGCAAATTAAATGTAGGAGATATTGTGATTTCTAGCGATGTTCGCCATCACGATGTTGATGTAACAGCATTTGGTTATGAAAAAGGACAATTACCAGCAAATCCAGCAGGCTTTACACCTAATGCTCAGTTAGTTGAACTTGCCACTAAAGAAAGCCAAAAAGCAGGCTTTAATGCAGTGGTTGGGCTAATTTGTAGTGGCGATCTCTTCGTCAATGGTGCGGACAAAATCGCTCAAATTCACCAAGATTTCCCAACCGTTGCAGCAGTCGAAATGGAAGCTGCGTCTATCGCTCAAGTTTGTCACGCTTTCCAAGTACCATTTGTGGTGGTGCGTGCGATTTCTGATGTGGCAGATAAAGAATCTCATCTCTCTTTCGATGAATTTTTACCACTTGCAGCTGAAAAATCCTCCGCAATTGTATTAGCAATGCTTAATAGTATAGATTAATGCCTTCCTAGCGGTCGGTTCTTTGCAAAAATTTGCAAATTTTTACGCTAAACCGCCCGCTTATTATCGCTTTATCTTAATAATTTTTGTACAATTTTCCTCTTTTCCTATTGATATACAATAGATCAATTTTTATTACCTAGTTATTTTTATCGAGATTATTTATGCATTCAGCACCAAACATTGGCTTTATTAGCCTTGGTTGCCCGAAAAATTTAGTGGATTCGGAACGTATTTTGACAGAGCTTCGCTCTGATGGTTATAACATTATTCCAAGTTATGAAGGGGCGGAGTTAGTGATTGTGAACACCTGTGGTTTTATCGACAGTGCTGTTCAAGAATCATTAGAATCTATCGGTGAAGCCTTAGAAGCCAACGGCAAAGTGATCGTAACAGGCTGCTTAGGTGCACGAGAAAATCAGATCCGAGAAGTTCACCCGAAAGTATTGGAAATTACAGGTCCACATAGTTATGAAGCGGTAATGAAACACGTCCATAAATATGTGCCAAAACCAGAATATAACCCTTATGTGAGCCTTGTGCCAAAGCAAGGGGTTAAATTAACGCCGAAACATTACGCTTATTTAAAAATTTCGGAAGGTTGCGACCATCGCTGTACATTCTGCATTATTCCGTCAATGCGTGGAGATTTAGATAGTCGCTCTATCGTACAAGTTTTAGACGAGGCAAAACGTTTAGTAGATGCAGGTGTTAAAGAAATTTTAGTCGTTTCGCAAGATACTTCTGCCTACGGTTTAGATAAAAAGAAAGAAAATGCGACTAAAACCGTTTTCTGGAATGGAATGCCGATTAAAAATGATTTAATGACACTATGTGAAAAACTTGGCTCATTAGGTTCTTGGGTACGTTTACATTATGTTTACCCTTATCCGCACGTGGATAATTTAATTCCACTGATGGCGGAAGGTAAAATTTTGCCGTATTTGGATATTCCATTACAGCACGCGAGTCCAAAAATACTCAAAGCGATGAAACGCCCAGGCTCAATTGAAAGAACCTTAGAGCGTATCAAAAAATGGCGTGAAATTTGCCCTGAACTCACTTTACGTTCTACTTTTATTGTGGGTTTCCCTGGTGAAACGGAAGAAGATTTCCAACTATTACTGGATTTCTTGCGAGAAGCACAACTCGATCGTGTAGGTTGCTTTAAATTTAGCCCAGTAGATGGAGCAGTGGCTACTGATATGGAAGATCAAGTGCCAGAAGAAGTTAAAGAGGATCGCTTCCATCGTTTTATGTTATTACAACAAAAAATATCCGCAGAGCGATTACAACAGAAAATTGGAAAAGTATTGCCTGTTATTATTGATGAGATTGATGATGAAGGCATTATCGGTCGTACAATGGCAGATGCACCTGAAATTGATGGTGTGGTTTATATTGATAATTTAACCGAGCAAAATGTCGAAGTTGGACAAATTATTTCGGTAACAATTACTCACGCAGATGAATATGATCTGTGGGGAACTTGTTAATTTTTCTAGGAGAATAGGAATGACAGAACAACAAAAACCAAATGTTATTAGGTTTGAACAAGCAGTCGAAAATAAGGATTATGAAACAGCTTGTAATGAATTGTTATCAATTTTAAGTCAAATTGACAGCAACTTTGGTGAACTTCATCATATTGAATTTGATTGCCCACAGCAGTTGGACAATATGCCAAAAGAAAAAGCGATTTATTTCTGCACTAGAATGGCAGTGGCAATTACCACGTTATTCAAAGACCCGAATTTAGTTATCACCCTTGATGGTGCACAACGCTTTTTAACTCTTCAACGTTGGCTATCGATCATATTTGCTGCATCGCCGTATGTCAATGCGGATCATATCCTACAAAACTATAACTGCAATCCAAATACAGAAAATCCTTTAGATATTCATATCGAACCTACTGAAGCAGCTGTGATTAAATTCTGCATTCTCTATTTACCTGAATCAAATGTCAGCTTAAATTTAGATTCGCTGTGGGTATTATCACCCGAGCTATGTGCATCACTATGTTTTGCATTACAATCACCAAGATTTATTGGTACGAGTGCATCATTTGCTAAAAGAGGTGCGATTCTACAGTGGTTTCCAGATAAACTGGCTCAGCTTAATAACCTAAATCGCTTACCTGCTAATATTTCTCACGATGTTTATATGCATTGTAGCTACGACATTGCACAAAATAAGCATATTGTGAAAAAAGCGTTAAACCAAGTCCTTAGACGTCATTTACTCGAATTGAACTGGCAAGATCGTGATGTATCTACAATAGGTTACCGTAATGGAAAGCCTGTAATGGTGGTCTTATTAGAACACTTCCATTCGGCGCATTCAATTTATCGCACGCACTCAACATCAATGATTGCTGCTCGTGAGAAATTTTACCTTATCGGGTTAGGAAGTGAAGCCGTCGATGAAGCTGGACGAGCTGTATTTGATGAATTTCATTTATTAGATCCAAGCACAGTTATTGATAAATTACTAGTATTGAAAAAAGTCTGTGATGAAAACCAAGCGGCAATTCTGTATATGCCAAGCATTGGTATGGATTTAACCACCATTTTTGCAAGTAATACTCGTCTTGCACCAATCCAAGCGGTAGCTTTGGGGCACCCAGCGACAACACATTCTGATTTTATCGAATATGTTATTGTGGAAGATGATTATGTCGGTGCTGAAGAATGCTTCAGCGAAACATTATTACGCTTACCAAAAGATGCTCTACCTTATGTGCCATCTGCATTAGCTCCAACCAATGTAGAATATCGATTCAGAGAAAATCCTGAAGTAGTGAATATTGGTATTGCTGCAACCACAATGAAGCTAAACCCTTATTTCCTAGAAGCATTACGCGTAATTAAAGAACGAGCAAATGTGAAAGTACACTTCCACTTCGCCCTAGGACAATCCTCAGGCATTACTCATCCTTATGTTGAACGCTTTATTAAAAGCCATTTAGGTGATAGTGCTACAGCATATCCACACACACCTTATCATCAATACCTAACCATTCTGCATAATTGCGATATGATGTTAAACCCATTCCCATTTGGTAATACCAATGGCATTATTGATATGGTAACACTTGGCTTGGTGGGTGTTTGTAAAACAGGTCCTGAAGTACACGAGCATATTGATGAAGGATTATTTAAACGCTTAGGCTTACCAGAATGGCTGATTGCTAACACTGTTGATGAGTATGTAGATCGTGCAATTCGTTTAGCTGAAAACCATCAAGAGCGTTTAGAACTACGCCGTCATATTATTGACAATAATGGGTTGGCCACATTATTTACAGGTGATCCTCGTCCAATGGGAAATATTTTCTTAGCTAAATTGGTTGAATGGGCTGATTCACATAATTTAACACTAAATTTGGCATCACCAGAGGCAGAATCTTCACCAGCAAAAGCTAAAAGAGCGGTAAAAAAAACCTCAGCTGAGAAAAAGGAAAGCAAAACCACAACGACTAAGAAAACAGTGAAAAAAGCAACGGAGAAAAAAGTATCTCCATTGAAAGAAGCTGTTAAAAAGCTTAAAAAATAAGAGCCTTAGTGAATAAAAATCGGTAAAGAACAAGAGATAAATTATCTTTACCGATTTTGATTTATTCAAATGTTATTCCGTTGTTAATGCTTAATTCTTTTATCTATACTCTCTCATCAGATATCCTCATATCCCTTGTTTTTTTGTAAAAAATCAGTATAATCCGACCGCTTGTTTTCTCTCTTTTTATTGAGCAAGACAAGTTTCGTACCCTCACCTCGAACGAGGGTTTTCTTTTTACTATCAAAAATTAGAGGAAGGTTATGGTAACCATTCGTTTAACTCGTGGCGGAGCTAAAAAACGCCCATTCTATCAAATCGTGGTAGCGGACAGCCGTTCACCGCGTGACGGTCGCTTTATTGAGCGTATCGGTTTCTTCAACCCTATCGCAGCAGGTAACGCTGAACGTTTACGTTTAGATGTTGCTAAAGTTGATGAGTGGGTTGCTAAAGGTGCATCACTTTCAGATCGTGTTGCAACATTAGTGAAAGAAGCTCGTCAAACAGCTTAATTTCCACAAATTATTAAATGTAGGTGAATATGAGCGAACAAAAAATTGAAGTTGTGGGGAAATTAGGGTCTACCTATGGTATCCGTGGCTGGTTACGTCTTTATTCATCAACAGAATTTCCTGAAAGCATTTTCGACTATCAGCCTTGGTTCTTAAATATTAAAGGCCAATGGCAACAAGTTGAACTTGAAACGTGGCGTTATCACAATAATGATTTGATTGTGAAATTAGTCGGGACAGATGACCGAGAATCTGCTCAACTCTTAACAAATATAGAAATTGGTGTAGATTTAAGCTGCTTTCCTGAATTGGAAGAGGGTGATTACTATTGGCACGATTTAATTGGTTGCCAAGTGGTAAACCTTGAAGGCTACACAATGGGTATCGTGACCGAACTAATGGAAACGGGTTCAAATGATGTTTTAGTGGTACGTGCAAACAGTAAAGATGCTTTTGGTAAACAAGAACGTTTAATTCCGTTCTTATATGAACAAGTAGTTAAAAGAGTAGATCTCGCCACCAAAACAATTACGGTGGATTGGGACGCTGGTTTCTAACCTCAGGTATGCGGTTAGCTTTAGTTGTAGCAAATTAGGAAATTATAACTATGTGGATTGGTATCATTTCACTCTTTCCTGAAATGTTTAAAGCAATTACCGAATTCGGGGTAACAGGTAGAGCAGTAAAACAAAACCTCTTACAAGTAGAATGCTGGAATCCTCGAGATTTCACGTTTGATAAACATAAAACCGTTGATGACCGCCCTTATGGTGGTGGACCAGGAATGTTGATGATGGTGCAACCGCTACGTGATGCAATTCACCAAGCAAAAGCAACCGCTTGTAAGGAAGATGGTGTAGAGGCTAAAGTGATTTATCTCTCGCCACAAGGACGTAAGCTCGATCAAGCAGGCGTAAAAGCGCTAGCAACAAATCAAAAATTGATTTTAGTTTGTGGGCGATACGAAGGCATTGATGAACGATTGATTCAAGCTGAAATTGATGAGGAATGGTCAATCGGTGATTATGTTCTAACAGGGGGGGAGTTACCCGCAATGACGTTGATTGACGCTGTTGCAAGGTTTATTCCTGGTGTATTAGGCAAACAAGCCTCCGCATTAGAAGATTCTTTTGCTGATGGATTACTGGATTGCCCGCATTATACACGCCCCGAAGTATTAGATGGCGAACCTGTGCCTACGGTGCTGATGTCGGGTCATCACGAAGAAATTCGTAAATGGCGATTAGAACAATCGCTTGAGCGAACGTGGTTAAGACGCCCTGAGCTATTGGATAGCCTAGCTCTGACTGACGAACAAAGGGTGTTGTTGAAGAAGATTAAACAACGACACAAAATCAGTTAATTCTAGGATTTAGAAGGTTTACAAAATGAGTAACATCATCAAACAAATCGAACAAGAACAGTTAAAACAAAATGTACCTAGCTTCCGTCCAGGTGACACATTAGAAGTTAAGGTATGGGTAGTAGAAGGTAGTAAAAGACGTTTGCAAGCGTTCGAAGGCGTGGTTATTGCAATTCGTAACCGTGGCTTGCATTCAGCATTCACCTTACGCAAAGTATCAAATGGCGTAGGCGTTGAGCGTGTATTCCAAACTCACTCACCAGTAGTTGACAGCATCGCTGTTAAACGTAAAGGTGCGGTACGTAAAGCTAAACTTTACTACTTACGTGAGCGTTCAGGTAAATCTGCACGTATCAAAGAGCGTCTCGGCGACTAATCGTAAGATTGTGATTGATATTGTGATCCAATTAATAACATTGGATCGCTTAATAAATTCAAGGGCTGAGTCCAATATATCGGGTCAGCCCTTTTGTTTACTTCAACAACGATTTCAAATTTGCTTTCATTTTAGTGAGTTGTTCGGCATAAATCGCTTTATTTTCAAGCTCATCAATTAAGTAATGAATCGTTTCTGATAAAGTCATTCCCATATCAGTGGACTGTTTGGATAACCTCAGCCAGCTTGCATAGTCTAAATCAATGGATTTCTTGCGTGTTGATTGCTTCTCGGCATTAAAAAAGCGTTTACGTCTTGCACGAATAGATTGACGCATTTTTTTGCGTTGTTCGGAAGTCATTTCAGCCTTAATCCATTGCTCAATTTCTTCTGGTTCTTGTAATGTGGTCAGTAGCTGGACTTTTAATTCGATCAGCGTTTGCTCCGTATGTTTGGTAATGTTTTCGCCTTCTCGATGCTTTTTAAGTAGATATTTCCATTTCCAATTGGCTTCTTGAATTTCTAGTTTCTGATATCTCATTTTGCCTCCGAATAGATAGTCGATGAAATTTCCAAAATCAAGCGACTATGTTGTGAAGTATAGCTGAATTCTAGGTATAATGGGGCAAATTTCTATAATGAGGCAATCTTGTGCAGTTCTCTCCGATTAAATGGCAATCACTAAATATTGAATATTCATTTTCAGATAAGTATAGCCCTATCAGTTTTTTTGATTTTCAGAAAAATGCTCAAAATGCAATACAGCAATTTGGCTTAGCTGATACAGGCTCTTGTTTAATTCTAAAAACAGAAACACTTCCTGAATTTTTAACAGAGATAAATAGTTTCTTAGTTAAACAGCATATTCAGGCAACGATTAAAAATGAATTTAATCGTAATAGTTTATTTGGATATTATTTTTATTTAGAGAAAGAAAATCGTATTGAAAATATAGAAGGGATTTTACAGACGCTAGAGAATGATGTTTTACTACTCAATATCAATACGCTATTACTTGATCTCACTCAATGGGATAAGTTAAAGCAAGCACTGCTGTTCAAACATTATGAACCCTGTATGGTTAATGCCGTTCCTAAAGCACAGCCAACTATTCAAGCGGAATTTAAACTGATTTTAGTGGGTAGCCGAGATGATATTGCAACACTCTATGCTTACGATGATTCACTATATCAATTCTGCCAATATGCAGAAATAGAGTCTTATCTCGCCGTTTCAGAGCCAATACAAATCGAACAATGGGGCAATTATGTCCAAACGTTTACTCAAAAACTATTGAATAAGAGTTTCTCACATAAAGCACTTAACCAATTACTTCGCCACTATATTCGTGAAAGTGAAAATCAGAAACTCATTTCAATTTCGCCTACATTGTTGAAAAAACACATTTTGGCAATCGCTACTTTTTATCCAAACCAAAATGAATTTGCTGATATTCAAGATTATTTAACTACATTAGAACAGCAATCGGCAGTTTTAAATCAATATGTACTACAAGATATTTTAGATAACCAGCTTTATATCGAAACAGAAGATGAAGTTGTTGGACAAATAAATGCACTCTCCGTTGTTGAGTTTGATGGTGTACCTTACGCTTTCGGCGAGCCATTGCGTATTAGCTGTAATATTCAGTATGGCGATGGTGAAATTCAAGATATCGAACGTAAGGTTGAGCTTGGGGGCAATATTCATTCTAAAGGGATAATGATTGCAGAATCCTGTTTAGCAAATTTACTTGAATTTCCAACTCAGTTACCGTTTTCTGCCTCTCTTGCATTTGAACAATCTTACGGAGAAGTCGATGGTGATAGCTCATCATTAGCGATCTTTTGCGTACTCATCAGCGCCTTAACAAAGCTACCTTTACCGCAATCTTTTGCAGTAACGGGAGCAATCGATCAATTTGGAAATGTTCTCAGCGTGGGGGGGGTAAACCAAAAAATTGAAGGCTTTTTCAACATTTGCCAAGCTAGAGAATTAACAGGAAAACAAGGCGTGATTATTCCAAGTGTTTGCTTATCTCATCTGAGTTTAAAACCCGAAGTACTCTCTGCAATTAGAGAAAAGCGGTTTCATATATGGACGGTAGAAAATGTGTCTGAAGCGATTCAAATTTTGCTACAACACGCATTTTATGACGAAGATCTTCCCGAAGAGAGTGAGCAATCATCGATCTATGCTTTAGTCCATCAACAGATTGAAAATAATCAGAGTGAAGGAACAAGCGGTTCGACGCTACAAAAACTTTGCAAATTATTTTTTAAGGCTCGCTAACTGATCCGACAAGTCAGCTTACAACTGTACGCTATTTTATAACTCTGTTACTATGATGGCATATAAACTGCCTAATATAATAGGCTTTTACCCATCTATTACAGGAAAAAATAATGAACAGTTGTACACCTAACATCAAATCTAGCTATGATTATCAAGATTTACTCGCATCAGGTCGTGGCGAATTATTCGGTGCAGAGGGGCCACAGTTACCTGCACCAACAATGCTAATGATGGATAGAATTACCAAAATGGCACAAGATGAAGGCTTATTTGAGAAAGGTTATATTGAAGCGGAATTAGATATTCATCCAGATTTACCTTTCTTTGGTTGCCATTTCATTGGCGACCCTGTGATGCCAGGCTGTTTGGGCTTAGACGCGATGTGGCAACTTGTTGGATTTTATCTCGGTTGGATTGGTGGTAAAGGTAAAGGGCGTGCACTAGGTGTTGGTGAAGTAAAATTCACAGGGCAAATTTTACCAACAGCGAAAAAAGTAATTTATCGCATCAATATGAAACGAGTGATCAATCGTAAATTAGTCATGGGTGTTGCGGATGGCGAAGTAGAAGTAGATGGTAAAGTTATTTATACCGCAACAGATCTCAAAGTAGGCTTATTCCAAGATACTACCTCATTCTAATTTTTCGATCACGATCGCAAAATTTGATTAACTGACTATACAAATTAATATTCTGACTTAATATCTCCCTATCTTTTGGGAGATATTATGTATAGAGCATTCACAACTATTGAATTATTCACTACCCTAGCAATCTCTATTATTGCTATCTATTTCATTTCTCCCATATTTTTTAAAATACAAGATTACTTTATTTTAAACAATCATATTAACCAAATTAGATCATTTTTCTATCAGGTGCAGGCGAAATCCTATTATTCTAAACAAAACTATTCCTTTACAATTCATTCAGATAAACAAAACTGGTGCATTATTGCATTAGAGAAAGTCGATGGTAAGAAGAAACTAAGTTGTGATTGTCTAAATCTCTCTAACTGCCATATATCAGGTAATTATTTAATATATAAACAGAAACATTATGGTGTTAATTTTATAAGTAAAAGCCTATATCCAAATACATTTATCAATTTAGATGGTAAATCAGGTCGAATAGAATCTAAATGTTTAGGTTTATCTATTAACAAATTAAGTGAAACATTACATTTTGAACAAAATGGAGTAGTAAATGTTATTCAGAAAAATAAAAGATCAAACTGTAATAAGAACTTATAAAGCTTTTACCCTAATCGAAATACTGGTTGTGATTTTTATTGGAACAATTATATTACTCTCTATTTCTAACTTACTAAATAATTTTTATTTTAATCAATATAAAAAAGAGAAACTATTTAACTTGCAAAAACAATCGCATCAAATTATTAACTATTTACAACAAAACATACAGCATCTTGCTTATCAAGGTGATTATCGAGAACAATCTAATGTTGAGTTATTCTCTGATAATGATCAACATTATTTCTTAAATAAACGGTGCTTTGTTTTTTTCTATGATCTTAATGGCGATGGTTGTATTGGTAATAGAAATAAAACAAAAAGTTGTAAACTGCACAAATCAAATAAAACTAAAGAAATTAGTAAAGAGTTTTTTGGATTTAAGTTTGAGAATAATATGATTTATGTCTTTGAAAATAAAAGTATTGATAATTGTGTTGGTGAATATTGTCAAGAATATCTCTCTAATTGTCAAACGGGAAAGTGGAGAAAAATGTCTGATTTGGCGGATTATACAGTGGAGAATCTAACCTTCTCTTGGAAAAATGAAGGAAGCTTATTGCACATTCACCTTATCACTTCAACAGCAAAAGATAAGAAATTGACATATGAGTTAAATAGCTATGTTTATATTTTAAATGGTAAAGAAAAATAATGAAATTATACCGAGCAAGTGCATTATTAACATCATTACTGCTGTTTAGTGGAATTTTGGTAGTTGTTTTTTTATTTTACCAGGATATATTATATCGAGATCATTATTCACAGAATAGTTATCATCAATATCTCAATCAGAAATTTCAACTATTGACTGAGTTTAAAAAATCCTTATCAGAACTAAATAATGAATGTCATAAACAGCAGCGAGAAAATATAATAGAAAAGAGTGGTGATGTAAAATATCAATACAGTTGTATTCTTAAGAGTATTTTTATTCAACCTAAACCTACCAAAGATAAATATATTCAAGTAGATAACATTCTTGATTGGTTAGATTTAGAACGTTATCAATCTTCTCTGCATTATGCTTCTTCATTAGATGAATTACCAAATAGTAGTGAAAGTGAACCACAAATTGTCATAATGACTAATGATATAGATGAGCGTTTAAACCAGGATTTCTATGGAATTATTATCACTGATCATTATTTTGATATTAAAGGTAAAAAAATTTATGGTGTACTCTATTCATCTTATGACAATTTTCGTGAAGAGCGTAATTTGAGCTATAAAAGCTCGGTCGTTAATACCATTGAAGAGCAATTTTCTTACTGGCAATATTTACCTTATTCAAGGAATTTATTAGCAAATGATTAAAATAGTAAAAGCAGAAACACTTACAAGCCTACTTATCGCAATTTCTCTCTTTATGATTTTATTTTTAGCCTATGCTAATTGGCAATCTTTACAAAATAAGCAGGCAAATTATCTTTACCAAAAGCAACAAGCCCTACAGATCGCAGAAAATCAACTTAACTTAAAAGCAATCAATGAACCTTGTGAAAAAATAGTTAAACAAAATAATCTTAATTTTGAAATCAGTTGTTTAGAGCAAAAAATCACCGTTATCTTTCCGCTTGGAAAGATAGAACTGAGCTCCACTGAGTAGGTAGATCATTCAAAGTGAACAAGGTAAAATAGCTCATCACACAAAAGGAATGGCTATGTTTATTGTTTATCACTCAGATCAATTAGATCTACAAAAAGAACTCCTTATCCATATTTTACAAGAAGATCCAAATCCCAACCCCCTTGAGTCTGAAACCATTTTGGTACAAAGTCTTGGAATGGCACAATGGTTACAAATTCAAATTTCAGATAGGCTCGGCATTGCTGGGAACATTAACTTCCCTTACCCGACAAGTTTTCTATGGCAGCAGTATCGCTTGCTTTTTCCTGAACTCCCAAAAGAGAATATTTTTGAACGTGATGCAATGATATGGCGTTTAATGCGCTTAATTCCGAACTATTTAGAACATCCTAGCTTTTCACCACTCAAAGCCTATTTGAACCCTTTTGAGCAACTCAAATTATTTCAACTCGCCAGTAAAATAGCTGATTTATTTGACCAATACTTAGTTTACCGCCCAGATTGGCTAATTGACTGGGAAAAAGGAAATCTCGAAAGTCATTTTGCTCATCTTAAGCAACAAAGCCCTTTTATTTCTAAAGATGAAACTGAAATTTGGCAAAATATTCAATGGCAAAGTCTATTATGGAATGTGTTAGTGAATGATTTAAAACAGGATAGCGATGAAATTGTTTTTAATACTTCTCATCGAGCCTATTTACAACAACGCTATTTTGAAAAATTAGACAATTTAACTGAAATAGAAAAACAAAAACTACCAAAACGTATTTTTATTTTTGGTATTTCATCTTTACCATTAACACAAATCAATGTATTACATAAATTAAGTGAACATTGCCAAATACATTTATTCTTTACTAATCCTAGCCAAATTTTCTGGGCTGATAATCAAGAAGAAAAACTATTAGAAAAGCTGTTATTGAAACATAAATTATCACCTCAAGAATTAGAGGGTTCTATATATCAAGGGAATTATTTACTGAACACCTGGGGAAAACAAGGTAAAGAATTTCTAAATTTATTAGTTGAAAAACAGCATCAGGAAGTCAATTTATTTACACCAATAGTGCAAGAAAATAGCGTGCTTTTAACACAGATAAAACAATCTATTTTAAATTTCGAGCATAAACCTGAATTATCTATTGCAGAAAATGATCGCTCTATTCAAATTCATTCTTGTCATAGCAAAATGCGAGAAATTGAAGTTCTCCATAACCAACTTCTCTTTATGTTTGAGCAAAACCCAGAGTTATCACCTAAAGATATTATTGTAATGTCTGCCGATATTGATAGCTACGCACCTTATATCAATGCGGTATTTTCACGCTATGCTTATCAAGATCCCCGTTTTATACCTTTTACATTATCCGATCAGAAAATTAGCTATGTAAATCCAATTATTGCAAGTTTCTTGCAATTACTCTCTTTTAAAGAGAGAAAAATGACAACAGAAGAAGTACTAGATTTATTTGATGTGAAAGCCATAAGAGATAAATTTAATTTATCTGAAGAACAATTCTCAATAATTAAACACTGGGTAATTGCATCAGGTGTTCGCTACGGATTTAATAAAGATAATCTAGACTGGGGAAATTATAACTCTTGGGAAAATGGTATTAACCGACTATTACTCGGAACGAGTTTAAAAGAGCAAAATAATAGCTGGCAAGATATTTTGGCTTTTAATGAAAGTTATGGATTAAGTGCTGATCTTGTGGGAAAAATTGCAAAATTTATTGAAAATCTTACCGCTTGGTTTAATTTTATTCAAGATGCTCAAGACATTAATGATTGGAAAATACAACTAACAGAGTTGATTAATCAATTTTATGCAGATAATAGTGAATATGCAGAAACCATTTTAGTCTTGCAGCAAACTATTGAAAAAATTGTTAATTATATTGAAATAGCTAAATTCACAGAAAAGCTCAATGTTGAAGTTATAGCACAATTATTTGAACGCTATTTAAATCAAGAACGCAGCAATTTAAACTTCTTAATGGGTAAAGTGAATTTCTGTACCTTATTACCAATGCGAGCAATCCCTTTTAAAGTCGTTTGCTTACTTGGAATGAATGAAGGTAATTTCCCACGTCAGCAAACCTTAAATAGTTTTGATTTAATGCAATATGCTCCACAAAAAGGAGATCGAGCAAGACGTGATGATGATCGTTATCTATTTTTAGAAGCCTTATTGTCGGCTCAAAATATTTTCTATATTAGTTATATTGGACGTTCCTTAACTGATAACTCGGAAAAATTGCCTTCGGTATTGGTATCACAGCTACTGAATTTTGTACAAAAAAATATTATTCCTGAACAGAGCTACTATAAAGAGATTGAAATTAGTCATCATCCAATGACAGTGTTCAGCCCTAAAAATATTCAACATAACCATATTAGTTATGATAAAGAATGGTTGGAAAATAATAAGCAAAGTACTGATGCTAAATCTTTTATTACTCCAGTTACTCTTGATAATGTTGAAGTACAGACTGAAATTGACATTCAACATTTGATCCAGTATTTGCAATCCCCAGTGAAATTCTTTTTTAATGTTCATCTTGGTGTTAATTTTGAACGATACGAAGATGAAATATCCGATGCCGAGAATTTTTCATTATCTCATTTAGATAGATTTATTTTATTAGACTACCTAGTTAAAGAAGATAAAGAAAATTTTGAACATTTTTTCACGAATGAACGTTTAAAAGGTAATTTACCTATAAAGCATTTTGAGACATTATCTAAAGAGAATTTAATTGATAATGTAGAACTACTTAAAGACAAAATTGATAGCTATTTGTCTCAATCAAGTAAAATTATCGAAATTGATGAAAAATTTACACTGTTAGAAAATGACTTACGATTAGTAGGTAATATAAAAAATAGATTTAATGATGAAGTCGTTTTGTGGCGAGTAGGTAAGCTGCGTGATAAAGACATAATTCAGATATGGATATATCATCTAATCTTAACATTATCTAATGTAGGTATAAAACAAATTAAATTCTATTATCGTGATAATAAAGATGTAAAAGCATTGACATTCTCAGCCATTAGCAAAGAAGATGCGAGAGCATTACTTACTCGCTATATTGAAGATTATTTAGATAGCGGAAGAATCTTGCAAATTGTCATCAACTATAATCTTATAGGTTATTTTAAAGATTTAAATAAAAAGGATATCAATATAGAAAATTATTGTGCCAATGCAATATCCGCATTAGACGACAATTATATTAAACGTATTTTAATGCAACAAAATGAATTAAATTATCTTGACATTCATCAACGTACACTCGATTGGTTTGCCACAATGGTTGACCATATAAAAGGAGAGGAATAATGAGAAAATCCGTATTAAGCTATACATTACAAGCCATTCTTGCTTTGGGAGCGGTTAGTTCTACACAAGTTTTTGCAAATTCTACGCAAAATCCGACCGCTATCACCGTTAGCCAGCAACAAAAAGACTTCGAGCTGATTAACATCGCCATCAACAAAAGTCCAACTGATAAAGCCATTTATCAAGGGATTAAATTGGCAAATGGAATGGAAGTATTGCTGATTTCTGATGATAAAGCGAATAAATCGTTGATGTCTATTGGTTTACCGATTGGTTCAATGGAAGATCCGGTATTACAGCAAGGGCTTGCCCACTACCTTGAACATATGATCTTAATGGGGTCAAAATCTTTCCCTGAAACCAATAGTTTAGATGGTTTTTTAACTAAAAATGGTGGCTATAACAATGCTTATACCGCACCAGATCGCACAGTTTATTATCTAGAGGTGAATAATAATGCCTTTGATGAAGCAGTGGCACGTTTAAGTGATGCTTTTGCTCAACCACTATTAGCTGAAAGTAATGCGAAAAAAGAAGTTAATGCAGTCAATGCTGAAATGGTGAGAGCGAAATCTAATGACGGTTTTTTAATGCACGATGTTAATTTAGCTACGGCAAATCCTAATCACCCTATTACTAAATTTGCAGTAGGAAATAATATAACCTTATCAGATAAAGAAGACAGTAAATTACAAGAAGAGTTAGTAAAATTCTACCAAAAATATTATTCTTCAAATTTAATGAAAGCCGTTTTATATTCTAATCAGCCAATCGAAAAACTGGTCATATTAGCTGAGAAGACCTTAGGTAAGGTAGAAAATAAAAAATTATCTGAACCTAAAGTTACTGTGCCATTTTTTAGAACAGAAGATAAAGGGGTGTTTATTTCTTATAAACCAGTTAAGCCTAATAAAATGTTAGCCATTTCTTTTGATTTACCAGAAGATAAATCTGCATTCAAAGAAAAATCAGGGAATTATCTATCTTATGTTTTTAGTAATAATAGTGATGGCACATTGTCAGATTATTTAGTTAAACAGGGTTTATCTGATAGTGGTATTCAAGCAACTGCATCTGATGATGTAAGCCGTAATCGTGGTGATTTTACTTTCTATATTCAATTAACTGAAAAAGGGCTAGCTGAAAAAGATAAAATTATCTCAATGGTTTTCCAACAAATAGAAAAAATAAAACAATCAGGTATTCAAGAAAGCTATTTTAATGAATTAAAAGAGAGCCTCAATCAAGAATTCCAACATTTACAAGTTGAGAAAAGTGGAGATTATGTTGCCCAATTGGTTAGCCAAATGCTGAATTACCCATTAGAACATATTATCGATCAGCCTTATCTCATCGAAACAATGGATAAAAAAGCTATTCAAGCAAAACTAGCAGAAATGCATATTGATAATGCTCGTATTATGTTGATTGACGATAAAGCACCAACAGATAAAAAAACTAAATATTTCGAAGCACCTTATGCTGTTGCAAAATTTAGTGTCGAACAAAAACAGCAATGGCTTAATTTTGCCGATAACCCAGAAATCAAATTGCCTGCATTAAACCCTTATTTTGCGACGGATTTCTCACTAAATAAGGTGGATAATTCTCGTACAAAACCACAACTTATTGATAAACAAGCTGGAACGGAAATTTATGCAATGCCAAGTCATTATTTCCCAAATGAGCCAAAAGTTGCCTTGTTGCTAGGTTTAAAAATCTCTCCTGAAGTCGTGGATTTAAAACAAGAGGTGAGTGCAGTATTACTTGGCTATATGGCAGATTTAGCTCGTACTAAATTGGCCTTTCAGGCATCAGTAGCTGGAATGTCCCTTTCCCCTGTTTTAGGCGAAAATGGTTTGGCGATTCGCGTAGAAGGCTATACGCAGAATATGGCAAAATTTTTGCAAGATAGCATTTCAAACTTTAAACAATTTGAATTAAGTGAGCATTTTCTTTCACAAGCAAAGCAGCGTTATTTAGAAGCATTAGATCGTTTAGATAAAGATAATGCAGCTCGTCAAGCGAATATGGCTTTAGGTAATTTTGCAAATTATCCTTATGCTGAAAATAGCAAAAAACGAGAAATGATTGCTCAAGTTACATTATCAGATATTGCCCTTATTCGTGAAAAACTTTTAACTCAAGCAACGAGTTTACGTTTATTATCTGTGGGTAATTTATCTGATGAACAGGTAAAAAACATCGCATTAGAAACGGAGAAATTACTCAAAAATAATAATAAAACGCTAGATTTTGGTCGTTATTTGGATATCAACCAAAGCCAACGTAAAATAAATTATATTAAACATATCCCTCATCAAGATAATGCTTTTGCTATTGCCTTTTTCCCAACGAATTATCCAGAGTTAGAAGGAATCAGCAGAGCATCGTTACTGAAAAGCATTATTTCTCGCTGGTATTTTGACGATCTACGTACCGACAAACAGCTTGGCTATGTAGTCTATGCGACAACGACAGCAGTAGGTAAAACATCAGGATTACAATTCTTGGTGCAAAGCCCAACAGCATCAGCTCAAACCATTATGCAGCATAATGAACGTTTCTTTACAGAAACCTTCACCAAGCTCAAAGAGATGCCACAAGCTGAGTTTGAAAAATATCGCAACAGTTTGATTGAGCTATTACAGCATAAGCCAGAGTCTCTAGGGCAGGAGTTTGGTGAATATCTTACAGATTTTGCTCGTGGAAATAATAAGTTTGACCGCAAAACGCAAATTATTGAGCAAATTAAACAGCTGACCCAGCAAGATATTATCTCGTTTTATCAAAAAGCGGTTATAGAACAAAGTGGTTTAGTTTTTGCTAGCCAAGCGATTGGTGTGAATGACAAAATCAATCAACCTGCTAATTTGAAAGGCTTCGAGAAAATCGACAGTATTGAAAAATTGCAGCAAGAGTTTGAAATTAAGGCTTATTAGTTTTGAGAGATCGTTAATTAAAATTGTAAAAAAGTTTCATAAACTTACCGCTTGTTGAATGGCTCTGATGGCTTAGTGTATAGCACTGACTGAGTTCTCAATAAGCGGTAAGTTATATTGTGTTTTTTGTAAATTTAGTAATTGGTTAGATTATTTTATCTATCGATTATTCGTCTGAATAATCGACTTGTAATTATATTAGTTGGTAAATATTTTTATGATATAGATACCACAAATAGTCGCGAATATGCCACCAAATGAATTACAGCTAAAAATAATGAAAGCATTTAGCCATTTTTCTGCTAATAAACTTTGACTGACTTCCATAGAAAATGCAGAAAAAGTAGTAAAACTGCCTAAAAACCCTGTAATGACGATCAACCTAGTACTATCTTGCAAATTTAGTCCTAATAATAATCCAATAACAAAGCACCCTATTATATTGATGGTTAATGTGCCTAAAAAGAAGGAGTGAAACCATCCATTAATCCACACTCCCATTTTCCAACGGAATACCGCACCGAATATCGCACCTAAGCTAATTAACATTATGGTTTTCATTTATTATCCTGAGCTGCTTTAAATTAAAAATAAATAGGGTATTAAGTTCATTATGATCATCGTGGAAATAGATTGTAATAAGCGGGAAGATCCGAAGATAAATCCGCGATTTGTTCCATTATCAAATTTCACTAATAAATTAGCCATTGCGGTTAAAACATAAACTTCAATGACAGTAAATACAATCAAATAAAGATAGGCTGAAACCAGTGATGCATACTTCAAGGTAATAAACCAGGGTAAAATCATGCCCACTGCTAATAATGGCCCAATCCAAAGTAGTTGCTTTTGGGTTAAATTGATATGTTTAGAAAAGGTTGATTGTAACCCTACCGTCATTAAACCATTGATAAATAATGCAACAGGAATCTGCTCAGGTACACTTAGTTTATTATCAAATAGATAAGGGAAAATTACGAAGAAAGACATTGCTACACTAATCGGCAAGAGTAGCATCAAATGGACGAATAAAAACTCTTTTGTAATAATTTCTCGAATTTGTCCCCAACGAAATTTAACTAAGCTATTCACATTTTTCATTTGATAAAATGGTCTTGCCATAAAAGTAAAAAGTACTGCTTCTAATAAAAAACAGCACCAGATAAGCCATTCAATCTGTTCAAATTTAATAAAAGGAATCGTTAATAACGGTGCTGCCATTGATGACATACTAGTGACTTTCAAAAACTTCCCTTGTAAGCGAGTTTTAGCGGAGTATTCATCTCCGGCTAACGCCAATAAACAGGCTCTTGCATTCGTCGCAAATAGACAGCTTCCCAACCCAAAGCAGATCGTTGCTAATAATAGTACGAAATAGTGTGTTGCAGAGAGAAAGAAAATATAGGCAATCACATCAAGTAAGCAACCTAATAACATCATTTTAGCTAAGCCGTAGCGGTCACCTAGTATTCCTGCCACAATAGCTAATGCTTGGCTACAAAAGAATAGCAACGAGAGCGAAAATGCGATTTGTGCATTAGATAAGCCTTTTTGTTGTAGATACACAAAAAAGACGGTTTGCATTGAGAAAAAGGCAAGGGTAGAAATAAACCGCCGCCACAATAATAGGTTTTCTAAAGACATTAAGGATACACCGATATAAACAGAAAACGTTATTATACAACAAGAATAAGTAGGTAGGTTTTACAGAAGAATAAACCCAATCTGATAGACTCCCATTTATAACCGTAGTGCCTGTCAGATTAAGTTTGATCTTCTATACTAGATCGCAAGATTAAAACAATTCTCCACTAACTCATACCGTAATCGAAATATCCTTTCCAAATTGCTTGATGCAGCCCTTAAGTGATAAAAGATAGCATTGAAAGCGAGGATCAATCGACATATCATTCCCATCTTCCCAATTATCTTCTGTTGCATTTTTAGAGTGAATCAAATGAACATCTTTTCTATTTAGTGCAAAATAATCACCGATAGTGTAAATCAACATAGGCATAGTTATTTCCTCTTTTGTTTTAATGTGATTATTGTAATAAGTGAGACGACATTTAGTATGGCTAGGAAATATAAAAAAGGCTTAGATCGAAATAACCTAAACCTCCAGATTTAATTACAAGTTTTTAGAAAAGAATGACTGGAGTAAATCAATCATTTGTGTCTCTCTAACTTCAATATCTTCTTTATTCCAGTCAGATTTCTCATATTTACTAAGTTTTTTAACTTCATAGATCTTAGACAACGCATACTTTTCTTTTTTCTTACCGAAATAACCATTTCCAGCCTGAATATTCAACCTACTTTCAAATGGAATTTTATTACCTAGTCTTTCTAAGTAAGATTCAGCTTCTTTTAAATCCCAACTATTATAATTAGTATCTTGCCATTTCTTAGGAAAAATATGCTCAATATCAAAAGTAGATGAAATCAATTCTTTTTGATCATCTCCTGCAACAAGATAAGAATGCAAAAGAATTAAAGACTTAGTTAACTTGGAGTTGCTAAACAAACGAATATTTTTGAAAACTTCGTCTTTGTTTGGCAATTCTAACATTGAACCTTTCTTACCTCTCCAATAAACAAAAACACAGAACTTGAAAACATCTGTTTTTATTGCATTAACCGTAGGGCTTTCAATGAATTTTGCAAATAAAAATGCCACTAGCTTTTTAAGAAGAGACAAAAATTCTTCATTAAACTCTTTATATTCAGAAAAGAAGAAAACACTAACTACATATTTCCAATAATCATTTGGATAATGATTAAGACATTGTATATATTTTCTACACTCAATAGAGATATAATCGTTATCTTCTTTAACTGGAGTTGGGCTTTGGTTTCTTATTTCAAACCAGAATTTTGCCAACTTAATTAAACTATCTAGATCTACATCTTTTAAGTGTTCTTTTAAATAAAATCTTCTTAAAGCAATTTCTTTTTCTGTATTTTCATTTCTAGCTCTAATAACATGAGAATAATATCTGAAAATATCATCTATGTTTAATCCAGATAATTTACATATTTCTGAAAACTCTTTCCATTTCTCAACAAATTCTTTTCTATTTTCAGAAGTTTTATACATCTTAGCTTTGAAAATATCTGAATCGGATAACGGTAGTCCTCTATCATTTAATGTTGAAAAAATGGTCAATGCAGTATCTTGGCTATCACATTTTATAGGTAATATAATACATTGTTCCAATATTGTTACACATAGGTTCTCCCATTCCATTGGGTGATTTTTTGCGTAATCTTGTGATGTTTTTAGGAAATAAGCATAATTTTGAGTATAGTTATCTAATTTCTTTTCATCAAATAGCCCACTCTCAATAATTTTATGAAATGTCTCATTATCTGCTTCAGTAGCAACATCGGAAAGAATCTTAATATTAGACTTATTATCTACTTCTCGAGAAATTCTTTCAATTTCCCATATACAAGGCTCTAATCTTTGTTTCAGACCAATTACATTTTTATTATTGCTATCCATTTTTTCTAGTTGAGTATAAAAAGCTCTTAATAACAACATAAAAGATGTTATTCTTTGCTGACCATCAATAATTTCTTGATTATCATTATTTTCATAGGAAACAATCGTACCAAGAAAATAACTTTCATGTTTAGCTGCTTCTTCTGTTTTGCTAAAAGACTCAATATCACTCCATAGTGTTTCACACTTTTCAATATCCCAACTATATGGTCTCTGATAGTCTGGAATAATGAATTTTTTTCCTCTTGGTAATTTACTAAAAAGGTTTTCAATACTCTCTTTACTAATATGCAAATCTGTCATTTTACAATCTCCTAAGTTTAATTTAACAAATTTTAGGAATTATAACCGACATATAATCATAAAACATCAAATCTTTCACCAACTTTTGATAGCCATTTAACCGTTCTAAAATATTATCATATCTATCCCAAATCTGTTTTCTATTACCTGAATCAATGCTGTCAGTTAATCCATCAGTGCATAATAAGAGCATATCTCATTCTTGAAGTATAATTTCTTGAAAACATATTGAAAAACAGATTCGCCATTAAATAACGCATCTTGATTACGCCGTTTATTTTTTCCTGCTAGCTGACAAAAACTAATTTTGCAAAATTTTTCCATTTTTCTACCGCTTATTTTTAGTCTGATTCATCTACATTAAGCAACGCATCAATAGCTTTTAATGCCTCAAGTGCGGTCATTTCTAGGCTCAAAAAGTGCATTTTCGGCACACCGCTATTTTGCGTATTGATACGAATGAGACCTCACTTTTTCATTTTTGCTGTGCGTTCAGAAAAATGTCTTACCGTTGGAATGGCTTTGCCTGCTCCTAGCTCAATCACGAGAAGATTTTTTACCTTTTCTAACCACATATCCAACCGCACTTTTTTGGTATTTTGGTAAGTGCTTACATAAGTCCAATCATTAAACATCAGCACATTTTGACGAGCTAAGCCACCACAATTAGGGCAATGTGGCTTTTCGCTAGTTAAACGTAACATTGTATTATCGACTTCAGGGTGAAAATCCTGCGCAGACCAACTCAAATGGTGACAATTTTTAATACATTGCTGACGTTCCAACGTGCCGTGTACTTCATAAACGCAACTTTCTTCAAAACCTGCTTTTTGGAAATGTCCATCTACGTTGCTGGTAAAAACAAAGTAGCCTTGCGGTTTTGTAGCTGCCCAGCGTTTTAAAATTTGATACCCCTCGTGCGGTATAATATTGCGGTATTGCAACAAGCGATGTCCGTAAAACCAATAAGCAAGTTCGGGATTTTGGTCGTACGCAAGCAGTGTGGCAATATCTTCAAAATTGATATTATGCTCACGAAAAGCAGGATAAGCATTCCAAAATCCACCCACACTGCGAAAATCGGGTAAGCCAGAATCAACGCTCATACCTGCACCAGCAGTAATTAAAATACCATCGGATTTTTTAATTAATTCAACAGCGTAATTAAGATCGTTTTTCATCAATTATTTCCTCTGCGAGATTTGATTATCCCAAGCTTCCCCATATAACTAGCTAGAAGCCAATTCTTCTTGTTTGGTTGAATTGGGGCTTAATTTGGCACTCTTCTTGCAAAGCATTTAACCACGTTTTCGTTTCTTCAAATGAGGAAAATTGATGACGACGAGCTACTGCTGCAAAATCCCCAGGTGTCAGTAAATTCAAGCATTCGATAAAATGCAGATCTCTTTCGCTTAACTTTCCTAAGCCTAATTTTTCAGCCTGATTTTGTGCAAAATCTTGGCGTTGTTTCGGGGTAAGGTAATCGAATTTCAGTTTGAGATCAAAGCGACGCAATGCTGCAGGATCGAGTAAATCTATCAAATTAGTAGAAACGATCAACAAGCCATCGAATCTTTCAATTTGCGTTAACATTTCATTCACTTGAGAACGCTCCCAGCTGCGCTGTGCCCCATCTCGCGAAAACAAAAAGCTATCAACTTCGTCAAAAACTAATACACAATTATCTGATTTAGCTTGCTCAAATGCCTGTGCAATTTTTTTCTCCGTACCTCCCACATAAGGATCAAGTAAATCAGATCCCTGTTTAAGCAATAGCGGCATATCAAGTTGCTCTGCAAGCCACATTGCCCAAGCAGTTTTACCTGTTCCAGCAGGACCGTAGCAACAAATTCGACCTTTTTTATTGCGTTTTAATCCTTCACTGATGTGGTGAATGTTCCCTTGACAAGAAACCCAATCCAAATCATACGATACTTTATTTTCAGCAAGCGGTTGAATTTTCACTTTTCTTTGCGATTGCAAAGTTTGATTAAATAGATTAAGCAGAATATCTGCAAAATTTTTATCTACAAAATTTACCTGATTTGCTACCTTAATTGCCCTTTCTAAAATCGCAGGTGTTAATGACCGCTCTTGAGCAAAATGTTGCACATAGGCTTCTGATAGCTTATCTCCAACCAAAGAGCGGATCAATTCAGCTTTGTTTTTGATAGGCAATTCAGGCATTTCTAGAATAAAATCAAATCGGCGTAGAAATGCCTCATCAATACCATATACAGAATTGGAAAGCCAAATAATCGGTACGGCATTATTTTCCAACAACTGGTTTAACCATGCTTTGTTTTTCTGAGCTATAGAACGATCAAAGAATGAATTGGCAAATACATCTTCAATCTCATCAAAAATCAACAAATTACATTGGCTTCGTTCCAAAAGTGTTTGCGACAATCGACAATGATTGAGGCGATTTTCAGCGCGAATAACATCACCATCATCGTCCATATAAGCAATATTATAAGCTGTTAAATTGAGCGAGTTTGCCAACACATTCGCCAGTTCAGTTTTACCCGTACCAGGTCTGCCATAAATCAGAAAATTGACACCTTTTTGCTGTTTTTCAACTGCTCGTTGAAGATAATGCTGCATCACACTGAGATTTTCATCAAGGTAGTAAAAGTGAGCCAAAGAGAGCTTAGGTTGATCACTTAGAATCACACTGTTTTTTAATAATTTTTCTTCACTTATAGGGGAAAGGAGAAAATCTTCGGGATCTAAAATCTCGCCCCATTCTATAAATTCATCAATATCACTAGGGTTATAAGCACGATTTAACAATCCATACTGAAAGAGTTTGCTACTCTTTTTTAGGCTAGAACGCACACTTTCTCTCGGTAAGTTAAGCAATTCCGCTAAAATATCTGTCGATTGAGCCAAATTTTTTTGTGAAAAATAATTAAAAACGTCTTCAAAACCACTTTCAATTTTGAGATGTAATGAAAAACGTAATACTTCAACTTCAGGAGCATTTAATGATAGAATTTGAGCCAATTTTGCTAAATTTTCTTCCGTTTGTAGCCAATCTTTATCAGAAAATACGGTCGTTTTTTTCAATTTTTTATAACGTGGTAGCAATAACTGCTTAACTAATTCAGGTAAATTTTCTTCTCGCTCTAACTTACTCGGTAAGCCTAATGCACTCGCAACCTCATTGCTTTTCCAACGGGATTCTTGAAAAATTGCTTCTAGCCCTCTATGTTCAAACAACACTTTCAACATCATTTTTTCAGCATAAAGCGATACTGTTGGTGCGGTTAGTTTATACATTTGCTCATTTTCTACTCTTTCCATTTTATTACCCTCCATAAAAAATACCTTTCATCTTTTGATGAAAGGTATTTTAGAGATTAAAGCGACAAATTATGTCGCCATATATTCGATTACATTAACTCTTTATGAAATTCAGTAAAGAAATTTTGGTAGTTATGTATATTTTCAATAACTTTGGCAACATTAATAATTCCATCACCAAGCCAATTTTCCTGCTCAACAACAGCAAAAGTCATATAAGCTCCTGAACCAAATCGTTCAGGCTTTTTAATCCCTATTAATCCTGATTTTCTAGCCTTATTCACAATAGCCCTATAAAGCTCATTTCTAACATCTGCCCTTGACTCTTCCATATTGGAATCAGTTTCAACTTTAAAACATAATCTATTTTTATACTGTTCTAACTGCATATAAATACTGCAATGATACTTCCAATCTAACCAAGAAAAGCAGCACCACCAAAATCCACCATTAGGATTATTGGCAAACCCCCAATTAATATCATCTAATTTCAGGCTTTTCTCAATGAGCATATAAAAACCTTCCCAATCATTTCCTTTCCATTCTCTAATATTCTTTTCTATAAACTTATTGTATCTATTGTTTATATCAGATAAATTAATAAAGAAGTCGTTAAAAATATCATTTTTGATTGACGAGTATTTATTAATAATTGAGAGAATTTTAGGACGATCAAAAACCACATATTCTTCATTTATTACATGATTAAGACTAGATAAGCTCTCATTGCCTGTTTTTAAGTAAATAAGCACAGGTTCTAATAAGTTTCTCTCTTTGCAATGTTTTTCTGCATTAACTTTATATCGATATAACTGTTTATCGTGTTGCCTTGTATAAGTTTTATCTTCAATAACAACAAAGTATTTATTATTAATTGTTACAATAATATCAATATTTTTCCATTGTCGTTTCGCATCTACATTTTTTATTGTTTCATTAAAAGACGAATATTTAGTTTTAATCATCTCCATAATAAATTCTCTAGCACATTGATTTAATAAATGCTCTTCATATTTTTCATCAGCAAATGATATTAGCCATGTAAAAAATGCATCTTGGCTAAGTTCTTTGGTTGCTATGCTAAAAAGATTTGGTGTATTCATCATATACTCCCTAAGATAATTATAAACTCATATGAATTCCATCAAATTATAGTCAATTAATATCAAAGTTAAATTAGATAAGTTTGATTGCATTGAACACGGATTAATGTTTTGTCATTAATTAACTATAGTATCGTATTAAATAACTTCCCGACTAACTTCTTCCAAATCATCTCCAAACTTCGCAATCCACCAATTTAGCATTTCACTTTCGACTACTGTAGCTTTCACAAGATAGGTTTCGCCTTCATCAATAATACTTTGATCGGCAGACAAAGGTGTTTCTGTTAAATGAAACCCTGAAGGTTTAGCAATGCGGAAAGTAAAACGGATCTTTTTACCATCACCAAAGCCAAAATGTTGTTCGGCAAGGTAGTGTTTCAGATTGAAATCAGGACGCTTAAAGACAAAAGTGGTGGCTTTGGCACTGATAAAACGATGTAAAGCAAGATGCCTGATTTTATCGTCCACATATTGCACGACCAGATACTGTGCTGCTCCTTGTTGTACGAGGGCAAGTGATTTAACTTCAGCGTAATGTTCCACACCAGATTGATTGCGATAATGTACTTCAAGCAAGCAATTATTATAAAGTGCGATACTAATTTCCCTAAAAATAGAGTGCTCAATTTGAGCAGGCAAAAGCGGCTGGCTGGTTGGAGCAATGGCAACTTTATCTAGCCATTCAGCCCCTGATTTTTTGTGGCTATCATAAACAAGATTATATTCTGCTTGTTGAAAAAAGCCGTCCATTGAACTCATAATACTGACAGGTAAAATACCTTTGAGATATTGTTTTGCCAACATCAGAACAAGCGACTGTTGCTCATTTAAAATGGGTAAATCTAGCCCCTTAGTGTTCGGTTTCCAACGATAACCATAGGGGCGATCTCGCATATCACATTCAATATCAAATTGTTCACAAAGTTTTTGCATTTGTCGTTGGATAGATCTTAAATCTCGTTGAATACCAAGATCTTTTAACTTTTGCAAAATTTCATCCGAAGTAATAAATCGAGTTTTCGGTATGAAGCGTAATATCTCAAGTTGTAATTGAAGTCCGGTAAAATTCTTCATTATTTTTTACTCATTGAATTTATAATCTAAATGCAACATTTCAAAATGTGTTCGCAAGGAATTTAAATACTACTTGTTACCTTACAAATATTTACAATCATCTTAGCTTATTTGAGGGTGAAAGAATAATGATTTTACTCAGCCCAGACGAAATTAATCAGTCAAATACTTATATATGCATCAGCCTCATTAATGTTAATAAAGTATGGAAAAGCAAAGCCAATCTGGCAATTCCCCATTTAGAATTATTCGCCTTATCTCGTCTTTTTTGTATTAAGAAATGGCGTGATAATGTGAATTTTTTGCAAACAAAATAAGGAAATATATCGCTTGTTCGCTAGTTATCCAGGACTCAACGCATTGATCGGATTTAACCTTGTTGCATTTTGGACTGGCATATAGCCGAATATAATCGCAATTACAGACTTTTTTAGCTCAACATATTGCGGAGTTTCCGTTAGATAGTTTGTGAATTATTTAGTTGAATAAAATAGAGATATCCCACACCGTTCAAAAGAAGTAGTGAATCGAAACCTAAAATGAATTTTTCATATTGATTTCGTAATAGAATCAAATTTACCTACTATTTTAAATGGTGTTTCCTAATGAAAACTGCAGTAAGCGAAAAGTTTTGTTGGTTAAGTTAAAATACGGAAATAAAAAAGCACTTGTTGTTAGCAAGTGCTTTCAAATTCAAGATAGCTTATTTAGCTAAACATTCACTAAATTGATCAGCCAGATATTGTAAAAATTGTGGGTAGGCATCTTTTCCTAATTCAACTTTTGCACCAAGCGGATCTAATTGCCCTACTTTTGCCGATGTACCTTTACTCAAACTTTCAATCACTTTCGGCGTAAATTGTGGTTCTGCAAATAAGCAAACCGCTTTATTCTTGGCGATATTTTTCTTAATAGCGTTTAGCGTTTTGGCTCCTGGTGCAATGGTTGGATTGATAGTAAATGAACCTAAAGAATTTAAACCGTAGGTTTTCTCAAAATAACCATAAGCATCGTGGAAAGTGTAGTAACCTTTTTCTTTCACATTCTCAAATTGTTTCGCAATTTCTGCACTTTTTGTATTTAATGCTACTTTAAAATTCGCTAAGTTTTCTTCAATTTTAGCTTTTTGTTCAGGCATTTGTTGGCTCAAACGCATTGCAATCTGTTCTGCAATTTTTTCACTTGCTACTGGTGAGAGCCAAATATGCCAGTCTTCATCGTGATCATGGTCGTGTCCATTATGCTTATGTTCATGTTTGTGATCATGCTTATGCTCATGTTTATGTTCGTGCTTATGATCGTGGTCGTGATGTTCTTCTTTCTCTTCTTTAGTGTGTTCTACGATATGTTTGATTTCTTCAACATCTTCAAGCGTAAGCACTTTTTCTTTCGCTAAGTTATCCACGCTTTTCTCTAAGAAAGATTCCATTTCTTCACCAACCCACACCACTAAATTCGCAGATTGTAATTTTTCAACATCTGATGGTTTCAAGCTGTAATCGTGTGGTGAAGCACTGGTTGGTAATAGCACTTGAGTGTTAGTTACGCCATCTGTAATGGCACTTGCGATAAAACCTAGCGGTTTTACTGTGGTAAGGACGTCAGCATTTGCAATCGTTGTGGCACCTAATAAAGCTAGGCTAAGCGTTGTTTTCTTAAACATTTTATTGTCTCCCGTATGTTCATTGATTCTTTAGATCTTAGCAGAATTCCATAATATTTCTATAATTTTTTTATGGTTATTTAAGCGGTAAATTTTTACGGTAATCTTACCGCTTACACACAAAAGACAAAATAGTGTATAACCACAAATATAGTATGTGCATGATATTAGTCTAAATTTATTACTAAAGTGATAAGCCAATACACTATGAGTTATAAAAGTACATCTTTTTGTGATATTTCTCACACATTTGAAAAATCATAGATGACAAATTTTTATACAGGTGTTAGTTTACATAGCTGAGAAACATTCTCAATAAAAGATTGTTTTCTTCCATTTATAAACTGAAGGATTACTTATGTTTTCAACCTTATCACCCAACCAAGTTTGGATTATTATTGATCCAGTCGTTGCCTTTTATTTTCCCATAGTGCATTAACTCTCCCCATTAATAAGCATTTGATTTTTGCTTATCTCTATCTGTTTTTTTAATTAAGCAATAGCCTTCTTGGCTTATTTTTGCTTTTTGACCATTTTTATTTTTTGAGGATCCCACTATGGAAAACTTTAAACATTTACCAGAACCATTTCGTATTCGTGTTATTGAACCTGTAAAACGTACAACTCGTGCATATCGTGATGAGGCTATTTTAAAGGCGGGAATGAACCCTTTTTTATTGGATAGCAAAGACATTTTCATTGATTTACTAACTGATAGTGGTACAGGTGCAGTCACGCAAGATATGCAAGCAGCAATGTTACGCGGAGATGAAGCTTACAGCGGTAGTCGTAGTTATTATGCTCTTGCTAATGCAGTTAAAGAAATTTTTGGCTATGAATATACAATACCAACTCACCAAGGGCGCGGTGCAGAACAAATCTACATTCCTGTTTTAATTAAAAAACGTGAACAAGAAAAAGGCTTAGATCGTAGCAAAATGGTGGTTTTTTCTAACTATTTCTTTGATACCACACAAGGGCATAGCCAAATCAATGGTGCAACTGTGCGTAATACCTACATCAAAGAAGCTTTTGACACTGGCGTGGATCATGATTTCAAAGGTAACTTTGATTTAGAGAAATTAGAGCAAGGCATCCTAGAAGTAGGTGCAAATAACGTTCCTTATATTGTATGTACGATTACTTGTAACTCTGCTGGTGGTCAGCCTGTATCATTAGCAAACATGAAAGCGATGTATGAAATTGCTCGTAAGTATGACATTCCTGTCATTATGGATTCAGCTCGTTTTGCAGAAAATGCTTATTTCATTCAGCAACGTGAAGCAGAATATAAAGATTGGACAATTGAGCAAATCACTTACGAAAGCTACAAATATGCCGATGCACTAGCAATGTCAGCCAAAAAAGATGCTATGGTGCCAATGGGCGGATTATTGTGCTTTAAAGATAGTACTATGGAAGATGTGTATAACGAATGTCGTACCATTTGTGTGGTACAAGAAGGCTTCCCAACCTATGGTGGATTAGAAGGCGGTGCAATGGAGCGCTTAGCGGTTGGTTTACGCGATGGTATGCGCCAAGATTGGCTAGCTTATCGTATCAACCAAATTGAATATCTTGTTAAAGGTTTAGAAAATATCGGGGTTGTGTGCCAACAGCCTGGCGGACACGCAGCTTTCGTTGATGCTGGTAAATTATTACCACATATCCCAGCAGATCAATTCCCTGCTCAAGCGCTTGCTTGTGAGCTATATAAGGTTGCAGGGATCAGAGCCGTTGAGATTGGTTCATTCTTACTTGGTCGTGATCCAAAGACAGGCAAACAATTACCTTGCCCTGCGGAGCTATTACGTTTAACAATTCCTCGTGCGACTTATACACAAACTCATATGGACTTTATTATTGAGGCCTTTAAAAAAGTGAAGGAAAATGCTCAAAATATCAAAGGATTAACCTTTACTTATGAGCCAAAAGTATTACGTCACTTCACCGCTCGTTTAAAAGAAGTTTAATAAACATTAGCCACCCTTAAAATAATATGGGTGGCTTTTTTTTACTTTATTACAAGGAAATTTACTATGAAAAAAAGTCCCTCTATCTTTGGTGGTGCTTGTATCATCGCGAGTGTATGCGTAGGAGCAGGTATGCTTGGTTTACCAACATCCGGTGCTGGCGCTTGGACTATTTGGTCAACGTTGATCATCTGTTTAACAATGGTTGTTATGACCTTATCTGGCTGGTTACTGCTTGAAGCTTATAAACATTTTGATTTACGAGCCTCATTCAATACCGTAACTAAAAGTTTGTTAGGCAACACAGTCAATGTTATTAATAACTTGTCCGTTTATTTCGTTGGTGGCATCCTGCTTTATGCTTATACCACAGCATCTGGAGGTATCTTAAGTGAGCTAATGGGGAATTTTATGGTGTTAGATTCTCGCATTTGGTCAATTATTTTTGTGCTGTTTTTTTCATTTTTTGTATGGCATTCCACTCGCATTGTAGATAGAGTTTCGGTAATCCTAATTATTTTTATGGCATTGTCATTTATCTTTAGTGTGTTTGGGCTAACCGCCAATATTGATATTGGTACACTGTTTGACACTCAAGCAGTAGATGCCGACTATGCAATGTATGCAATGGGGCTTTTACCTGTCGCATTAACCTCTTTTGGTTACCATCACTCTGTTGCAACAATGCGTGCTTACTATGGTGAAGAGCGTAAAGCAAAACTCGCTATTCTTGGTGGCACAATGATTGCACTAAGTCTATATTTACTTTGGGTATGGTCTATTTTTGGCAACTTACCTCGTAATCAATTTGCACCAGTTATTGCCAGTGATGGTAACTTAGATGTGCTATTGCAAGCGTTAGGCAACGTGATTGAATCTAGTACTGTAAAACAAGCGATCAATGCTTTCTCTATTGCGGCGATACTTTCTTCCTTTATTGGTGTTGGACTGGGGGTATTTGACTTCCTGGCAGACTTATTCAAATTCGATGACAGTAAATTAGGCCGCACAAAATCTTGGGCTGTCACATTCTTACCACCGCTTATTTTATCGGTCTTATTTCCGCTAGGTTTTTTAAAAGCTATTGGTTATGCGGGAGCAGTGGCTACCATTTGGGCTTGTGCTATCCCAGCCTTGCTTGCTGGAAAATCTCGCACCTTAGCAAAAGGTAAATCTGGCTTCATTGTTGGAGGTGGTTCTGTAACCATTTTATTGGTAATTATATTTGGTATTGTGACCGCTTTATTTCATTTCCTCGCAATGTTTAATATGCTACCGACATTTAAGGGCTAGCCTGCTTGTGTAGTTATATTAACAAGGTTTAGAATGCACGCTCTTCCAAATTTTAGATTTGTTCAATAAAAGAAACCGACAATATAGCGTTTCAAATCTTCTCTTCTGTCGCCCTAAAAAGTCAAAATTTTAGGGCGAAGATGATATACAGGAACAACATAATGAAATATAAAAATTTGCGTGAATTTTTGTCCGTACTTGAGCAAAAAGGCGAGTTAAAGCGCATTACTCAAGAAATTGACCCTTATTTAGAAATGACGGAAATTGCCGATCGCACCCTGCGTAAAGGCGGTCCAGCACTACTGTTTGAAAATCCGAAAGGGTTTAATATGCCAGTGCTATGCAATTTATTTGGTACAGCGGATCGTGTTGCAATGGGAATGGGGCAAGAAAGCACACTTGCTTTGCGAGAGCTAGGTAAATTATTAGCCTTTTTGAAAGAACCTGAGCCACCAAAAGGATTTAAAGATTTAATCGGGCAAATTCCACAATGGAAACAAGTACTTAATATGCCAAGTAAAGTATTAAGTAAAGCTGATTGCCAACAGATCGTGTTATCGGGAGAGGATGTTGATCTCTACAAACTGCCGATTATGCACTGCTGGAAAGGCGATGTTGCTCCTCTAGTCACTTGGGGGCTAACGATTACTCAAGGGCCTTATAAAAAACGCCTTAATTTAGGTATTTACCGCCAACAGTTAATTGCGAAGAATAAATTGATTATGCGTTGGCTTTCTCATCGTGGTGGAGCATTAGATTTTCAAGAATGGAAAGAGGCTAATCCTGATAAACCGTTCCCTGTGTCTGTGGCATTAGGGACAGATCCTGCAACTATTTTGGCAGCAGTTACGCCTATTCCAGATACTCTTTCCGAATACGCATTTGCAGGGCTATTGCGTGGACATAAAACCGAAGTTGTGAAATCCATCAGCAATGATTTGGAAGTGCCAGCCAGTGCGGAAATTGTGTTGGAAGGTTATATCGACTTACAAGAAACCGCTTTAGAAGGCCCTTATGGTGATCATACAGGTTACTATAATGAACAAGAGTATTTCCCTGTATTTACGGTAACCCATATCACAATGCGACGTGATGCTATCTATCATTCTACCTACACAGGTCGTCCACCTGATGAACCAGCGGTACTGGGTGAAGCATTAAATGAAGTCTTTATTCCTATTTTGCAAAAACAGTTCCCAGAAATTGTGGATTTCTATTTACCGCCTGAAGGGTGTTCATATCGTTTAGCGGTAGTAACGATTAAAAAGCAATATGCAGGACACGCTAAACGCGTAATGATGGGGGTTTGGTCCTTCTTACGTCAGTTTATGTACACCAAATTTGTGATTGTCTGCGATGATGATGTGAATGCTCGAGATTGGAAAGATGTCATTTGGGCAATTACTACTCGCTGCGACCCTGCTCGTGATACAACGCTTATCGAAAATACCCCGATTGATTACCTAGATTTTGCCTCCCCTATCGCAGGGCTAGGCTCAAAAATGGGGATAGATGCGACAAACAAATGGCCAGGAGAAACCCAACGAGAATGGGGTACCCCAATTGAAAAAGATCCGAATGTGGTTAAACGTATTGATGAAATTTGGAATGAATTAGGCATTTAAATGTGTAAATAAGAAGGTAAAGGCAAGATGATATTATTGTATTTTAGATCATTGACAAGTGCTGATAATCGTTTTATTCGATGAAATCGTAAATTGCCATAAGATAATTATTAAAGGCACTGTTAAGTAAATCGATGATAGGCAATAGAACTTGCTCAAACGAAGGTTCAAATAGTTTGGTTGTCATTGTGTTTTGATAGAAGAATGAGTAAAATCCACACTTTTGTCCATGACACTATATGGAATTTAAGCACCAACGTTCAGGTTGGTGCTATCAATTTTCGTTGAACTTACAGGGATTATCCTTGCTCGTTCTCTTCCAATACCACCCAACCACTGTCTAGCCAGTCGCATAGGCTATCGAGTAATAATTCAAGTTGATCTTGATTTTCCACTTTTGATGCAAGTTTATTCCACGAAATTGCATCACCGTTAGCAATACGGATCAGTAAATTTGCTTCAGCGTCATTTAATTCGTCAATCCATTCACCATTAACATAAACACGCAATGGGTTTTCGGTATAAAGAATTTTTACATTTGCATCTTGTTGAATAAACCCACCTGCTTCCAATACTTCTTGCACTTCATCAGGATAAAATTCATTATCTTCGGTTAGTTGTTCATAACGGCGTGAGCTTACCGCAGTGGCTACGCTATGAGTAAATAATGCATCGAATTGTGTTGAGTTTGCTAATAAATCAATGAGTTGTGCTTTTAATGTTGCAACCATTTTTGGATCGAGTAACGCATTCGGTTGGACGTTTGGCGATAAGCGGAATGGCATCGCGAATTGTGAGCTTGGTAAGGTTTCTGCTTGATGCTCAATCGTTTTACAGAGATTTTCGATTAAATCGGTTGCATTTGGATAGCGTAATCCAAATGAGAAAGTTAAACAGTCGTCTTGTGCAACGCCGTAGTGAGATAAACGAGATGGTACATATAGCACATCGCCAGGTGCCAAAATCTCATCAAAAATGAGTTCGCCCATATCATCAAAGATACGAATGGGTTGGTTAGGTTTAAATTCAGTACTTGGATCACACCATTTACCTAATTGCCATCGACGGTGTCCGTAGCCTTGCACTAAAAACACATCATATTCATCGTAATGTCTGCCAACTGAGCCACCCTCTGGGGCATAGGAGACCATAATATCATCACGTTGCCATTGCGGAATGTAGTTGAATGCCTGCCATAATGCCCCTAATTCTGGCGACCATTGTTCTAGATTTTGAACAAGAACAGACCATTGTTCTGGTAAATTATCAAAATCTTCTGCAGAGAGTGGACTGCGTTTAAGCGACCACTTTTCACCTTCTGCTTTTTGTTGTGTTTGAATTAAGCGAGAAGTTACCTCTTCTTCTTGGGCTAGTTCAATAATATCTTGTGGTTCGAATAATCCAACAATTTGTGGTAATCCATTACGGATAAGAAGCGGTTTTTTTTGCCAATAGTTTTGCAAAAAGTCTTCTGGGCTGATGTTTTCAGGTAAGCAGAATGGGATATTCATTTTAAACTCCTAGGCTTTATTTTTGCTTGTTAGTGTATCGTATTTTGGCGCTAAGGTTCAATTTTCATAAATTTGATGTGAAAAAAATGTTACATATATTTTGTTTTTGCTGATATTGTGTGATAATTCGCCGATTTTTTATAACTAAGGAGAATGTCTAATGCAAGACAATTTGCAGAAAAAGAGCGCCATTCAACGCTTTCTAGGTGGTGTAGAGTGGCTTGGTAACTTATTACCACATCCGATTATTTTATTTATGATGATGTGTGTCATATTGGTTGTGGTGTCTGCCATTTTATCTTCAATGGGAGTGAGTGTGCCAGATCCTCGTCCAAATGCTAGCGGTACGATTGCAGTGAAAAACTTACTAAGTGCCGAAGGTGTTGGTTATATGGTAAGTAGCTTGGTGAAAAACTTCACAGGATTTGCACCTTTAGGTACGGTATTAGTGGCAATGCTTGGTGTTGGTATTGCAGAAGCATCCGGGCTAATTTCTGCTGGATTACGTGGTTTAGTGATCGGTGCACCGAAAAAATTAGTTACCTTTACCGTTGTGTTTGCTGGGGTAATTTCTAATACTGCCGCAGAATTAGGCTATGTGGTACTCATTCCATTAGCTGCAATGATTTTCCACGCTTTGGGTCGTCACCCATTGGCTGGTCTTGCTGCAGCTTTCGCTGGGGTTTCTGGTGGTTATAGTGCTAACTTGCTTTTAGGGACGGTAGATCCATTGCTCTCTGGTATTACTCAAGAAGCTGCGAAATTGGTAGATCCAAATTATGTCGTGGGCCCTGAAGCGAACTGGTATTTTATGTTCATCAGTACTTTCTTGGTTTCATTCCTAGGTTATTTTGTTACAGAAAAAATTGTAGAACCACAATTGGGCAAATACGATCCTGCAAGTGCAGCGGATGCTGAAATCTTGAAAAATAAAGTGGAAAAATTAACGCCATTAGAGAAAAAAGGCTTAGTTTGGGCAGGTATTACCGCTCTTATTTTCTCGTTATTGTTAGCTTGGTCTATTGTGCCTGAAGACGGTATTTTGCGTAATCCGAAAACAGGGTTAGTTGCAGGTTCGCCATTCTTACACGGTATTGTTGTCTTTATCTTTATTTTCTTCGGTATTCCAGGCTATGTATATGGTCGAGTTACTGGCTCCATGAAAAATAATAATGATGTTGTTAAAGCAATGTCATCAAGTATGAGTTCAATGGGAATGTACATTGTACTTGTTTTCTTTGCTGCACAATTTGTTGCTTTCTTTGGTTGGACAAACTTAGGATCGATTGTGGCGGTAGAAGGTGCTAATTTACTGACTAAACTTGGTTTAACGGGACCATCGCTATTTATCGGCTTTATTTTAGTATGTGCCTTTATTAACTTGATGATTTCATCAGCATCTGCACAATGGGCATTAACTGCACCTATTTTCGTACCAATGTTAATGTTAGTCGGTTATGCACCAGAAGTGATTCAAACGGCATATCGTATCGGCGATTCAACAACCAACATCATTACACCAATGATGAGCTATTTTGGCTTAATTATGGCTGTGGCGGTTCGTTATAAGAAAGATACAGGTGTCGGAACACTAATGGCAATGATGATTCCTTATTCGTTCATCTTTATTGTTGGTTGGACAATGTTGTTCTATATTTGGGTCTTTGTCTTTGGTTTACCTGTTGGTCCAGGTTCACACACTTATTATCCAGCACCCTAAATTTAACTAAAGAGATAGAGCAAGGCACTGACCTTGCTCTATTTTTATTTTCTCATCAATATCTCTCTTATTTTTTCCCAAACAGTCTCGCCATAATCAAATGTTAGTTGTTGCATAATCTGTTGTTCTTTGATCTTTTCAGATAAACTTTTCGTATTAGCAACCACGTACTCTTGATAAATACTTGCTTGTAGCTCGAAATGCACGCCAGATAATAAATAATGCCCCTTGCCTAATGTGCCATAAATAATCGCAGGGCGTTGTTGCGAATAATAGCCAAGAACTTGATGAGTGGAATCCGATGGCGCTACAAATGTTGCTCCACCGTGATAATAGAATGGCTTACTTTGTTGATTTGCCAAGGTGATTTCAACCATTGCTTTAGATGTTACACTTTCATCATAGTAATGCTGTTGGGTTAAATCAGGCAAAGAGCCGATAGCCACGCCATTAAATAACGACAGCTCCCTATCACCGAATACCTTATAATCTTGCCCAATAAATTCTAGTTGCTTACAGGCATAATATGCACCTGCACAAATACCAATATATAATCCCCCTTTCTCAATAAACGCCCGAATTAACTGATTACCAACACCATTTAATTTGGCACAATAAGGCAGATCTGCTCCCCCAGGTATAATGAATGCAGCAGCATCTTCCAATCCTTGCTGAATTAGTTGTTCAGCCTTAATCAAATGAGCCGAATACCCCAATTTCTGTGGTATAGCAAGTTGTAGCGATTTCACTCCAACCTCACTAGTGCCTTCATCAGAGTAAATATAGACTGGTTTTACCACAATGACTCCTATTTTGTTTTACTTCATGAAATGCTTTTCAGTATAATCCGCTTGTGTTATTCACCCAAGGAGAACCTATGTTCACAGCACAATTAACCCAAACTAAAAGATGGTTAGAAGCTAACCGTGCTTTTGCTTTTATTCTGAAAACCGTAATTGGTGCAAATTTAATTGCTATTTTTGCTCAAATTTCAGTGCCGATGTATCCCGTACCAATTACGGGACAGACTCTCGCATTAACCGTTGTCGGTTTTGCATTAGGACGAAAAGCGGCAGTATCAGCAGTGTTACTTTACTTGTTTGAAGGTGCAATTGGCTTACCTGTTTTTGCGAATGCTTCCTCTGGCTTCCAAACCTTATTAGGGGCTACAGGTGGTTATTTGATTGGTTTCGTGCCAACAGCTTATGTACTTGGATACTTTAGCGACAAAGGTGTATTAAGCTCATTCTGGAAAAGTGTTGCCGTTGCCTTACTTGCAACAGTAATTACCTTTGTATTTGGACTAGCACAATTATCGTTCTTTGTACCTGCGGATAAAGTATTAGCCTTTGGTTTATATCCGTTCATCATTGGTGGTGTAATTAAAGCTGTGCTTGCGAGCTTGTTAGTCATTCCATCCTATAAATTCTTCTCAAAATTGTAGATGTTTGATTTTAAATCAACTTATTTTAGACCTTGCAACTTGCAAGGTTTTTTCTTAATAAATTTTGCAAAAAATTCCCACGTTCTCACCGCTTACCGCTATAATAGCCAACATTTTTAACTGAATTTATCAATAGGAATCACAATGTCAGCAAAATTTAATGTGAAAACCTTCCAAGGTATGATTCTTGCCTTACAAGATTACTGGGCAAGTCAAGGGGCAACCGTTGTACAACCTTTCGATATGGAAGTAGGGGCGGGAACGTCTCACCCAATGACTTGCTTGCGTGCATTAGGGCCAGAGCCAATGGCGTTTGCTTATGTGCAACCTTCACGCCGTCCAACCGATGGTCGCTATGGTGAAAACCCAAACCGCTTACAGCATTATTATCAATTCCAAGTGGTGATTAAACCTTCTCCAGATAATATTCAAGAACTCTATTTAGATAGCCTAAAAATGCTAGGTTTCGACCCAACTCAAAATGACATTCGTTTTGTAGAAGATAACTGGGAAAACCCAACGTTAGGGGCGTGGGGCTTAGGTTGGGAAGTGTGGCTTAACGGCATGGAAGTGACCCAGTTTACTTATTTCCAACAAGTTGGCGGTTTAGAATGTAAACCTGTAACGGGCGAAATTACCTATGGTTTAGAGCGTTTGGCAATGTACATTCAAGGTGTCGATAGTGTGTATGATCTTGTTTGGTCGGATGGTCCATTGGGTATCACCACTTATGGCGATGTATTCCACCAAAACGAAGTCGAGCAGTCCACTTATAACTTTGAATATGCTGATGTTGATTTCTTATTCAAATGTTTTGAGCAGTATGAAAAAGAAGCGCAATACTTATTGGATTTAGAAAAACCGCTACCATTGCCAGCGTATGAACGTATTTTAAAAGCTGCACATAGCTTTAACTTATTAGACGCTCGCAAAGCAATTTCTGTAACCGAACGCCAACGTTATATTTTACGCATTCGAGCATTAACTAAAGGCGTGGCGGAAGCTTATTATGCAAGTCGTGAGGCCTTAGGGTTCCCAGGATGTAAGAAGTAGTAATTATTCAAGCATATAGCCCTTAGAGACTTCCCCATCAACCCTAATCAATGTTATTACGGTTGTTGGGGAAATTATTTGGGCTAGATGTTAGTTACTTTTAGAGAAGTTACAAATGGTGCGTTGTGATTGGGTTGGAGATAGTCAAATTTATATTGATTATCACGATCACGAATGGGGAAAACCTGAATTTAATAGTCAGAAGTTGTTTGAAAAGATCTGCTTAGAAGGCCAACAAGCAGGGCTTTCTTGGATTACAGTGTTGAAAAAGCGAGAACATTATCGATCTGCATTTTATCAATTCGATCCCCAAAAGATCGCTCAAATGAGTGAGAATGATCTTAATCGTTTAATGGAAAACCAAGGCTTAATCCGCCACCGAGCAAAATTAGCAGCAATTATTCGTAATTCAAAGGCTTATCTTGCAATGCAAGCGGAAGGCGAAGATTTTAGCCAATTTATTTGGTCATTTGTTAATGGCAAACCACAAGTCAATAATATCACTGATTTAAGTGATGTACCTGCTAAAACAGACATTTCTAAAGCAATGTCTAAAGCCTTGAAGAAAAAAGGATTTGTTTTTGTTGGGGAAACGACTTGCTATGCTTTTATGCAATCAATGGGATTAGTTGATGACCATCTAAACCACTGTTTTTGTAAAACGAAATTGTAAAAAAATGCACAAAACTAACCGCTTCTCTATTTTATTTGCACATAATCAGGAATTTATTCCTAATCAATTTTTTAATAGTGAAAAATGGCAAGAAAATAATATCTCTCATTTCTCTGAACGCCTTTTAAATAAATGGAAAAGTCGTAAAATGGCCGATTTTCTATTATATAAGGCATTTCAAAAACATAATCTTGATTTAACATTATTAAATAACATTCAGAAAACCGATAGTGGTCGCCCATATATTCCTAATAGTGAAGTAGATTTTAATATTTCTCATTCAGGGGAATGGGTTGCGATTATTCTATCGGATCATAGGATAAAGCGAGTAGTTGGGATTGATATTGAACACCCACAAAAAACACGCCGTTATAATGAATTATTGAAATACTATGCCAGTGAGCAAGAGATTACTGAAATTCAGGATACGCAAATTTTGCCGCAAATCCAACCGCTTATTTCTCGTTTTTATTTGAGTTGGTGCCTGCGAGAAGCTATCTTAAAATCACAAGGCGTAGGAATTATTAAACTTTCTGAAGTGCAGCATTCATTAAGTAAGCAAAGGATTACATCAGCTTATTGTCCGAAAGGTCAGCTATGCTTTTATGATCAGTTACCTTTTTATCTCGCTTATTTCTTTGAGCAACCTGAATTTATGCTATCATTACCGCCTATTTATCAATGGGAAAATGGGCAACTTCATTTAATTGAAAATTTAAACCCTATTATCTATCAAGTTAATCATTCGCTATGCCAAAAATAAATTTTGAAGGACAACACTCTCATTTTGGAAAATTAGTTTCAGAAGGATTTCAATGGTTATTAAATATTTCATTATTAGCTGCTGGTCTTATTCTATCTTATGCTTTATTTTCTGAAGCTTATTCGTTAATCGATTTATTATTACACCATAGTGAGAAATTCCAAGTTGTTGAGAAGATTGTTATCTTCTTTCTCTATTTTGAATTTCTTGCGCTAATAGTTCAATATTTTAAATATAATTACCATTTTCCATTACGCTATTTTTTATATATCGGCATTACCGCAATGGTCAGGTTAATTATTGTTGATCATTCTAATGCAATGCACACATTATTATTTGCACTTGCGATATTAGTGATGGTCATCGCATTATATTTTGTACATTCTGATCGCTTACGTAAAAGTTAAGGAAAAATATGAGCCAAATTCACCAATTTTCACAACAAGATTTACAGATCATCCGCGAAGAAACAGTTTATAAAGGGCATTTTGAACTTAAGAAAATGTTCTTTCGACACAAATTATTTTCAGGAGGAATGAGTGGCGAAGTTGTTCGTGAATTATTGATTAAAGGGGCTGCATCAGCAGTAATCGCTTACGATCCTGTACGAGACAGTGTTGTATTGGTTGAGCAAGTGCGGATCGGGGCTTATGATCCAAATAGCTCACAATCGCCTTGGTTGGTCGAACTTATCGCAGGAATGGTTGATACTGACGAATCGCCTGAAGAAGTAGCTATTCGAGAAAGCCAAGAAGAAGCGGGTTTGACCGTAAGCAATTTACAGCACGCAGTCAGTGTATGGGATAGCCCAGGTGGAACGGTAGAACGCTTACATATTTTCTTAGGGTTGGTGGATAGCTCACAGGTCGGCGGTGTATATGGGCTAGAAGAAGAAAACGAAGATATTCTTGTTCACGTCGTTAGTCGAAAGCAAGCCTATCAATGGGTTGAGCAAGGTAAAATAGATAATGTTATTGCCGTTGTTGGCTTGCAGTGGTTGCAGTTGAATTATCATAAATACATTCAAAAAGCGGTATAATTTGATCTTGTTAAAAGTTGGAATATCTATTTTATTTAAATAGGCATTTTAGGTTTATGTTTATAGCAGACAAAATATGGATTTTTCTTGCATACTCAAGCAAAAAAAATATAATTGATAATTACTATCAAAACTATTAAGGGTACCAGAATATGTCATCTCTCAAACAACAAGTGGCTGAATTATTAGCTCAAGAACCAAACCTTATCACCCTTGAAATTGCGGACAAGTTAAACACGCCTGAAGGTAATGTATTAGTAGCATTACCTGAAGAATTTGTTCGTGTATTTCCTGCAGAACGTGCGGAAGAAATTTTACAAGCGGTAAGTAATTGGGGAATTTTTACCACCATTATTGAAAAAGAAGGATCGATCTTTGAAATTAAAGATCGTTTCCCAAGTGGAATTATTGGGCGTGGTTATTACAACCTAAATATGAAGGATGATGAAGGGGCAATTCATGGGCATTTAAAACTAGATAACATTGCTCAAATTGCTTTTGTAAGCTTGCCATTCCGTGGTAAAGAAAGCTATAACATCGCATTTATTGCGCATAACGGGCAAACTATCTTTAAGATTTACTTAGGTCGAGATGAGAAGCGTCAGCTCTTCCCAGAACAAGTTGAACTATTCAAATCATTTAAATAAAAGGGGACAATATGACAACCAATCGTCAGGAAGTACTACAAAATCGTTTAGGTCCAGAGATCCAAGAACTCAAACAACAAACTAAAACGATTGTGCTTGCGACTGTAGACAAAGATGGTACACCAAATGTTAGTTATGCACCATTTGTGATCAACAATGGCGAATATCAGGTGCTAATCTCAACGATTGCACGTCACGCTCGTAATTTGCAAGAAGTGCCAAAAGTATCGTTAATGTTAATTGATGACGAAAGTAAAACTCGTGAAATTTATGCTCGTCGCCGTTTGACTTTTGATGCAACAGCTCGTGTGTTAGCTCGTCATTCTGCAGAATGGGAAAGTGCAGTTGCTGCTCTGCAAGCTCGTCATGGAGATATTGTAGCGGATTTATCCAAAATGGAAGACTTCAACCTATTTTGCTTTAAACCTGAACAAGGCTTATTTGTAAAAGGTTTTGGTAAAGCTTTCCAAGTAAGTACCGATGATTTAGTGAACTTTGTTCATTTAGATGAAGGTCACCGTCAAGAGAACGCTCACGGTTAATGACTGATTCACTCGTCTTAAAAATATTGATATTGCTATTTTTAAGACGAGATTTCTTATCACTTTTTTCTTGCCAACAACCTACTTTCCATTTAATTTTATTCTCATTATTGTTCACTATATCTCTTTATAATGTCTAGCCATTCACTTTATACACATACTCAAACGTACTGGGATTTTCTGCGTATCGAAAAGCAAGCAAGTGCACACACATTAGCAAATTACCAACGCCAACTCACCGCTATTTGTGAATTATTAGCTAACCAACAGATTACTGAATGGCAGGATGTTGATGTTTCGGTTATTCGCTGGGTATTGAGTGAGAGCCATAAAAAAGGGTTAAGCGCCAAAAGTATCGGACTAAGGCTAGTTGCACTAAGACAATTTCTCGCTTTTTTGGTGCGTAAAGGAGAGCTAAAAACGAATAATGCGATTGGTATTAAAGCACCAAAGACAAATAAACATTTACCAAAAAATATCGATGCCGAACAGGTAACACAGTTGCTAAATATTGAGAGTAACGAACCGCTTGACTTGCGAGATTTGGCAATGATGGAACTGATGTATAGCTCGGGTTTACGCCTATCTGAGTTACAAGGGTTAAATTTAAGCGATATGGATTTACAAGTCGGAGAAGTGAAGGTTCTGGGAAAACGTAATAAAGAACGGATTGTCCCAATGGGTGCTAAAGCGATTGAGGCAATACAACAATGGCTTGCAGTGAGAGCGGCTTTTCAACCTAAAGATAATGCTGTCTTCTTAAATCAACGTGGTGGGCGTTTATCTCATCGCTCCATTCAACTGGCAATGGAAAAATGGGGGAAAAAACAGGGGCTAACGACTCATTTAAACCCACATAAGCTCCGCCATTCCTTTGCAACACATATGTTAGAAGCAAGCTCTGACTTGAGAGCGGTGCAAGAATTGCTTGGACACAGCAACTTATCTACAACCCAAATTTATACTCACTTAGATTTTCAACATCTTGCTAAAATTTACGACTCCGCTCACCCAAGAGCGAAGCGTAAAAGAAATGAATAATACCTTAACCTATTGATTTGTCTAGTTTTATAGGCTTAGTAAAGCGTTTTAATAACACATAACCCACAATCGCAGAAACTGATGAGCCGATCAAAATACCCAAGCGAGCTAAAGACATAAATTTACCATCGGCTTCTTCGCCACCAAATGCTAGCCCAGCAAGGAACATTGACATTGTAAAACCGATACCACAAAGTACCGCTACTGCAAAAATTTGTTTCAAATTCACGTCATCAGATAATTTGGCAATGCCTAATTTAACCGCCAAATAACTGAAACTAAATACGCCCAAGGTTTTCCCTGCAATGAGCCCTAAAGTAACCCCTAAGGTTAAGGTTGAAGTTAAGCTATGTAAGCCCATTCCTGATAAAGAAACACCTGCATTTGAAAAGGCAAACAGTGGCAAAATCACAAAAGAACACCAAGGTGCAAGAATATGTTCCAAATCCATTAACGGCTTTTCGCCATTTTTACCTTTTAGTGGAATGCAAAAACCAATGATAACGCCAGCAAGAGTGGCGTGTACGCCTGATTTTAATACCGATGCCCATAAGATAATCCCAACTACTAAATAAGCACACAAAGCGGTTACTTTTAAGCGATTCATTGCAATTAACACAGTAATAGCAATGGTCGCAGAGACTAACGCTGTTGTACTTAATTCGTGAGAAAAGAAAATGGCAATTACCACAATTGCCCCAAGATCATCAATGATCGCCAGGGCAAGTAGAAAGATTTTTAAGCCGAAAGGCACTCGTTTACCGAGCAAAGCAAGTACACCAACTGCAAAGGCAATATCTGTTGCCATTGGAATCGCCCAACCAGCTTGATGTTCGGGGTAAGATAAGTTAAATAAGGCGTAAATCAGTGCAGGCACAACCATTCCACCCACAGCACCGATTGCTGGGAAAATTGCTTTTTGGTAGCTAGAGAGTGCCCCAACAAGCATTTCTCGTTTCACTTCTAAACCAACAAGAATGAAAAATACCGCCATAAAACCATCATTAACCCACATTAGTAAAGGCTTATGAATACTAAATAAGCCAATTTGAATACTCACAGGCATTTCAAGAAAGTCAAAGTAAAGCTCTTTTAATGGCGAATTTGCAAAAATCATTGCAAAGGTTGCGAAAATCAATAATAAAATCCCACCTGCTGATTCCATTTTCAGAAACTGTTTCATTGATTGAATCATACTTTCCCCCTAAAAAATGACGCATTGAAAGCTATCTTTTAGCAAAGTAACCTTAATAAATCAAGGGTAAATCCATTTGTAAAGGATACTTGGGATTTGACCGCTTGCTGATACAATAGTCACCTAAAGTTTAGGCGTTATGCTATTTGTTGTACTCTTTTTAGCAATTAAACTCTAACTAACAGATGAATTACCTTGATCTTTACTTTCTTTATCGGTAGAATTCGCACTCTATTTTTCGTAATCCTTATTTGGCACATAGCCAATGTTATTTAATTTATTAGGTAGATAGCAAATGAAACGTACATTTCAACCATCAGTATTAAAACGTGCTCGTACTCACGGTTTCCGTGCTCGTATGGCAACTAAAAACGGTCGTCAAGTATTAGCACGTCGTCGTGCTAAAGGTCGTAAGAGCTTATCTGCGTAATAGCAGTAAGCGAGCCAAAGCACTTAGTTTAAATAAGTGACTAGTGTGAATAAGCTAACTTTTTCTCGGGAGCTACGTCTGTTAGCTCCCGTTCAATTTAAAGCTGTTTTTGAACAGCCTTTTCGTGCAAGCACTCCACAACTAACGCTTCTTGCGAGAGAAAACTCTCTTCAAAATCCCCGCTTAGGTTTAACTGTTGCCAAAAAACATTTAAAACGAGCCCACGATCGCAATCGAATTAAACGTATTGTGCGAGAAAGTTTTCGCCTAAAACAGCAACAGCTACCTCATTATGATTTTGTTTTTGTTGCTAAAGCAGGCATTGGCAAATTAAGTAACGCAGAATTATTCGAGATTTTGGAAAAACTATGGCAACGCCACATTCGTCTCGCCCAACAAACCAAACAAAACCAAGCGTAATTGCTTATTTATTGCTTGGATTGGTACATTTTTATCGTTACGTCATTAGCCCATTGCTTGGCCCCCGTTGCCGATTTTATCCCACTTGCTCACAATATGCCTTAGATGCAATTCGTATTCACGGAGCAATAAAAGGCAGTTGGCTCACCGCAAAACGCCTTAGCCGTTGCCATCCATTAAGTGAAGGGGGTGATGATCCTGTTCCCCCAAAATGTCATTGTGATAAAAAGTCTTAATCTATCCTAACTACAATAGACACAAGCCCCTTGATGCACAAATATCCTTATTAACAGACTTATTACTCATTTCCTTTCTCGACTCTTTTTAATCATAACTCATTGATGAATAATGATATTTTGTTTTCTTTATAACTTATTCCAAAAAAATCTTGAAATTTTTGTAAGAACCTAGAAAGCACTCCGTCTAATTTTGCAAAGAATAAATAAAAGGAGACAACAATGCTAACAAAAGCAACACCGACAGCGTGTCAGGTTAAATGCTTGTCAGCGACAGGATTAGGTTTATTAGGGCTCCGCCTATTTTTAGCCTATGAATTTTTAGAAGCGGGCATTGAAAAATGGAATGGAGAAAATTGGTTTGGCTCAATTCAAGATCAGTTTCCATTTCCGTTTCATCTTTTACCTGCGGATTTTAACTGGGTGGTTGCAATGGGAAGTGAATTACTCTTTCCTGTATTGCTTGCATTCGGTTTATTCACACGATTTAGTGCATTAAGTTTAGCTGTTTTAACTTTGGTTGCTTGGTATGCGGTTCACGCAGGGCTAGGGTATAACGTATGTAATAGCGGTTTTAAAATGCCGTTGATTTATCTAGTAACGCTATTACCGCTCTTAATGCAGGGAGCAGGGTTCTTTTCTGTAGATTATTTTTTACAGAAAAAACATTCAACTTATAAATGGTTGAAATTTCTTTAATTTTATAAAAAAACGAATAGGAGCTTAAAATGAAAAAAGTAACAACATTAACCGCATTAGCAGGTGCATTAGCAATGGCAGTTTCAGCTCAAGTGAGTGCAGAAACCAAGTCAATGGACAAAATGGCGACTGATAATTGTATGGAAATGAAAGATGGCAAATGCGTAAAAATGAAAGCCGCAGAAGGTAAATGTGGTGAAGGCAAATGTGGTGGCAATGATATGAAAGCTGACCCGAAAATGAAAGCGGCTGAAGGTAAATGCGGTGAAGGCAAATGTGGTGGACACGATAAAAAAGCTGATCCAAAAATGAAAGCGGCTGAAGGTAAATGCGGCGAAGGTAAATGTGGTGGTTCAAAGTAAACCATAACGTTACACAATAAGCGGGTAGATCTGCTATTTTTTCTACAAATCAACCCGCTTAATTAACAGGAGAAAATAATGTTAGTTGGAGCAGGTTTAGGTTATCGACGTGATTTAGCGGAAGATTTTTTACAGCTACCCGATAACCGCACGATTCAGTTTATGGAAGTTGCCCCTGAGAATTGGCTAAAAATGGGGGGATTAGCACGTTATCAATTTGACCAAGTTGCAGAACGAATCCCCCTTGCCGTTCATGGTCTATCTTTGTCTTTAGGTGGACAAGCCCCTTTAGACCGAGAGCTATTGCAAGGAATAAAAACCTTAATGACACAATACAACGCACATTTTTTCTCCGAGCATTTAAGCTATTGTGAATGTGAAGGGCATTTGTACGATTTATTACCGATGCCATTTACTGATGAAGCTGTAAAGCATACAGCCCAACGCATTCGTGATGTACAAGATTTTTTAGGCTGTCGCATCTCGCTAGAAAATACTTCCTACTATTTACACTCACCAACTAGCACAATGAATGAAGTGGAATTTTTAAATGCGATTGCTCAGGAAGCTGATTGCGGCATTCACTTAGATGTCAATAACATTTATGTAAATGGCGTTAATCACAATTTGCTCGATCCTTATCTGTTTATTGATAATGTCGATGTGAGCCGAGTAAATTACATTCATATTGCAGGACACGATGAAGATCATTCTGCCACCACGCCTATCAATGAAAGTGGCGAATCGTTTAATAAAGTCAAAGGAGAATTCCGCCATCTACCAGAATTATTGATCGACACTCACGGTGAAGCGGTAAAAGGAACGGTTTGGGATCTGCTTGATTATACTTATCAGCGTTTACCCCATATTCCGCCAACATTATTGGAACGTGATTTTAATTTTCCACCCTTTTCAGAATTATGTGCTGAAATACAGCATATCGCTGAATTGCAAAGAAAATATGCAAAATAATGGGGAAGGTGAAAGCGAATGACCACAAAAAATATCACAAATAGCCATAATCAACTTGTCGAAACTCAACAAGCCCTTGCCAATGCTATTCGGCAAGGTATATCGGCAGAGCATTCGTACGATCCAACTCGTTTAGCTGTTTACGCCCGTTTAGTCAGAAATAATACCCTAGGATTTATCGATCGTTGCTATGTAGAAGTGCCAAAACATCTTGAAAGTTCACAATGGGTAGAAAGCAAAGAAATCTTTATTCGAGAAGGAAAAGCCCATTCGCCTTATTTCCAAGATATCGCTGGGGAATTTCTCACTTTTTGCCAACAACGAGAGTTATTTACGCCTGCCATTCTTGAGCTAATGGATTTTGAATATACACAGCTATTGGCAGAAGTGTCTCAAGAAAATGTGCCGTCATCATTTGAGTGGGATGAACAAACAGAAATGAAATTATCAGGCTGTGCTTTTTTACGCAGTTATGAGAGCGATTTTATTAGCTCCCAATTTGTTGAATTGGCATCTCAAACCACTCAATTGATTGTGTGGCGAGACAGTGAATTTGGTGTTTATTTTCAAACCTTAAACCAACTGGATTTCTGGTTACTCACTTATTTGAGCGAACAAAGTGCATCATTAGCAGCTATTTTGCAAGAGCTGGAAACACTAACCACAAATAGTGCCGAATTAAAACCGCTTTTACAACAAACTTGGATGACTTGGATTGCAAGAGAGGCGGTTATTCCAAGCAATTAAACTTGTAAAAAAATTCCACTATCAAACCGCTTTTACAAGTGCTAGCTTGCCTGCAAACCTTTGGGTTAAAAGCATTTGAAAGGTTTCAACTTGTGTCGGGTTGATAGCGAGCGTTAGCTCAATTTTATCGCTGAATTGTTGTTCTTCAATAACAATATCCCACTCATCAATGAGATGTTGCAAGCTGTTAAATTGATCATATTCGCATTGTAAGCGGTAAGATTGGCGTAAAACTTTGCGGAATTTTTCCACTTGCAGTAGGGCTTGTTGCACACCGTTGCCATAGGCTTTTACTAGCCCGCCAGTGCCGAGCAAAATCCCGCCATAGTAACGAACGACTACCGCACTGATTTCCCCCAAACCACTTCCGATCAAATAGCTAAGCATTGGCTTACCTGCTGTACCTGATGGTTCGCCATCGTCAGAAAAGCCATATTGTTGTGAGTCGTTGGGCGAACCTGCAACACAAGCCCAACAGTGATGACGAGCTTGTGGATGTTGTTGCTTGATCTCCGCCCAAAAGGCTTTGGCTTGTTCTAACCCTTCCGTATGACGCAAGTAAGTGATAAATCGGCTTTTTTTGATCTCTTCTTCAAAGATAATTTCTGCCTTGGGGATAAAATATTCCATTTTCTGTTTTCGTAAAAAATTTGTAACAAAATTGTGACTTTCTTCATATTTAATGAAGAAATCGTTTGCGTATCATTTAAAAGTCTTGTATATCTGTTACCTGTTATTGTTTTCTAACGATAATCAAATCATAACACAACATATTCTATTCTTTCCTGATAAGAGGATCCATTAGATGAAAAAATTATTAAAACTTTCTTTATTCGCAACACTTGCAACCACTGCAATCTCTGCTCAAGCAGAAGAGAAATTTATTACTATTGGTACGGGTGGTCAAACAGGTGTTTATTACGTTGTTGGTCAGTCTATTTGTCAATTAGTAAACCGCGATACTGCAAAAACACAAGTAAAATGTAATGCCCCTTCAACAGGTGGTTCAGTGGCTAACTTAAACTCAATTGCAGCTAAACAAATGGATATGGGGATTGCACAATCTGACTGGCAATTCCACGCTTACAACGGTTCAAGCTCTTTTGAAGGGAAGAAAAACGATAAATTGCGTGCTATTTTCTCTATTCACCCAGAGCCGTTTACCGTAATGGCTCGTACCGATGCCAAAATTGCGTCTTTTGATGATTTAAAAGGTAAACGTGTAAATGTGGGCGACCCTGGTTCAGGTACTCGTGCGACAATGAATGTGATTTTAAATGCAAAAGGTTGGACAGACAAAGAATTTAAAGTTGCGTCTGAATTAAAACCATCTGAAATGGCATCAGTAATGTGTGATAACAACTTAGATGCAATCACTTATAACGTTGGTCACCCAAATGGTGCATTAAAAGAAGCCGCAGCATCTTGTGATGCTCACTTAGTCCCAGTGACAGGCGAAGCAATTGATAAATTAGTTGCTGAAAACTCTTACTATGCAAAAGCAACTATTCCAGGTGGGTTATATAAAGGTACGGATAACCCTGTGGAAAGCTTCGGGGTATATGCGACTTTAGTGACTTCTACTGATGTTGAAGCAGATAAAGTTTATGCGGTAGTGAAAGCGGTATTTGATAACTTTGACCGTTTCAAACGTTTACACCCAGCATTCGAGAACTTAAAAGCAGAAGATATGGTGAAAAATGCGTTATCTGCACCATTACACGAAGGAGCAGAACGTTACTATAAAGAAAAAGGTTGGATTAAATAATTTTAGCCCTTTTATTTTTACAGGCAGGTCAGTTCCTGCCTTTTTCGGTTCAACATCACAAGCGGTTAGTTGCGTATAAAATTTTGCAAAATTTTTAAACTAACAGACCGCTTGTTTTCTCATTTTAGGAATATTTTATTTATGTCCGCACAAGAAAAAACAGCCAGCTATGATGACCTACAAGATATGGTGGCATCAAGTGACTCTGGAGGGCGTAATCCATCAGGATTAACCAAAAAGATTATTGTTGCGACGGCAATTCTATGGTCGTTATTCCAACTTTATTACACATCACCGTTCCCATTTTGGTTGCAAGAGGTATTGCGTAATTGGGGATTAGATCTCAACGTGGTGATTGATGATACAAAAGCACGTTCAATCCACCTCGCTTTTGCAATGTTCTTAGCTTATCTCTCTTTCCCTGCATTTGCGACTTCACCAAAACATCGAGTACCTTATCAAGACTGGCTATTTGCAACGCTCGGTGCTTTCCTTGCCGCTTACTATATTTTCTTTTATGAAGGCTTGGTGACTCGTTTTGGTGCACCAAATATACAAGATATTATTGCAGGCTGTTTAGGTATTATACTATTGTTAGAAGCCTGTCGCCGTAGTCTTGGCTTGCCGTTAGTGATTATCGCCGTGGTATTTTTGTTGTATAACTACTTCGGGCAATTTTTACCAACCAGCTGGATTATCAGCCACCGTTCAGGCTCACTTTCTCAAATTATTAACCAACAGTGGATCACAACTGAAGGGGTATTTGGTGTCGCACTTGGTGTTTCCACAAAATATGTGTTCTTATTCGTATTGTTTGGTGCATTGTTAGACAAAGCTGGTGCGGGTAACTACTTTATTAAAACCGCTTTCGCTTACTTAGGACATTTAAGTGGTGGACCGGGTAAAGCTGCGGTGGTTTCTTCTGCTTTAACAGGGTTAGTCTCTGGCTCTTCGATTGCCAACGTAGTTACTACGGGGACATTTACTATTCCGATGATGAAACGTGTCGGCTTGAGTGCTGAAAAAGCAGGAGCTGTTGAAGTTGCATCATCAGTGAATGGTCAGATTATGCCACCTGTAATGGGGGCTGCAGCGTTTTTAATGATTGAGTACGTTAATATGCCGTATAGCCAGTTAATTACTCACGCATTCTTACCTGCTCTGATTTCTTATATTGCCCTTGTCTATATTGTGCATTTAGAAGCTCAAAAAATGGGATTAAAAGGATTAGAGCGAGTTGAGCCAATTAGCCCTATTCTTGTTACCCTACTAAAAGTTGTAAGCTATATCTTAGCAGTGGTAGCTTTAGCAAGTGCTGTTTACTATGGCTTAGGTTGGATCAAAACCGTTACACCTGATTTTGCATTCTTAATTGTCTGTGTATTATTAGCAGTGGCATACCTCGCGTTAATTAAGCGTGTGGCAAGTTTCCCTGATTTAGAAATGGACGATCCAAATTCACAAGTTGCAAAATTGCCATATCGCAAACCAACAGTGAATGCAGGATTACATTACCTTCTTCCTGTTGTTGTGTTAATGTGGTGTTTAATGGTTGAGCAAATGTCACCAGGGCTATCTGCTTTCTGGGGAACGGCTGCTCTTTCTGTTATTTTAGTCACTCAACGCCCACTATTAAGTTTCTTCCGTCAAGATCAGGGCAATAAAACTGCATTATTCAAACAAGGCGTACAAGAACTGGTAGATGGTTTAGAGTCTGGTGCTCGCAATATGATCGGCATTGGTATTGCAACCGCAACCGCAGGTATTATTGTGGGTGCAGTGTCATTAACAGGTTTTGGCGTACAACTTTCGGGCATTATTGAAATGCTTTCAATGGGTAACATTTTGTTGATGTTAATCCTTGTGGCAATTTTCAGTTTAATTCTTGGAATGGGCTTACCAACCACCGCAAACTATATTGTCGTATCTTCTTTAATGGCATTAGTTATTGTGGAAGTAGGTAAACAAAATGGTCTAATCGTACCGCTTATTGCTGTTCACCTTTTTGTCTTCTATTTCGGCATTATGGCAGACGTAACCCCACCTGTTGGCTTAGCCTCTTTTGCTGCTGCGGCAATTTCAGGCGGTAGCCCAATCAAAACAGGGGTTCAAGCGTTCTATTACAGTTTAAGAACCGCTATTTTGCCATTCCTATTTATTTTCAATACCGATTTATTGTTAATTGATGTAGGTTGGGCGAAAGGTATTTTAGTCTTCTTGAGTGCGACTATTGGTATCTTGATTTTTACTTCAGCAACAATGAACTATTTCTTAGTGAAAAATAAACTGTGGGAAAGTCTCGTACTTATTTTTGCTGCCTTTGTATTATTCAGACCGGGCTTCTTTATGGAGCATATTTCACCAACTGCTCGCCATATTGAGCCTGCACAAATGGTTGAAGAAATTGCGAAAACACCAGTGGGGCAACATTTAACCATTAAAGTGGCGGGTGTAAACCCATACGGTAAACCAATTGAGTTTTACTCACAGCTCACTGTACCACAAGGTGATAGTGGCGAAGATCGAATTAAAGCACTTGGTTTAACGTTACTGGATACAGGCGAGAAAATTGAGATTGACGGTAAAGCATCACCGAAAATTATCATTGATAATGTCGAGCTTGAGTCCCCAGCCGCTAAAGTCGGCTTAAATTGGGATCAAACCATTCTTGATGTAGCTTTACCACAAAACTCATTACCAAAAGAGTTGATGTTCATTCCTGCATTGTTACTCATTTTAGGGGTTGCTTGGAATCAACGTCGCCGTAAACCTTAATTAAAAAGCTAAAGCGGTGAGATGATTGAAAAATTTTGCAAAAATCTGACCGCTTATTAAAAGGAAATCAATATGTATAATAAACTCTTAATTGCGATTGATTTAAGTGATTTGAAAAGTGCCAAATTTGTTGTGGATACCGCACTACAAATTACTGCGAATAACCCTGATGCGATTTATCGTGTCGTCACCATTATTGAGCCGATTGATGATAGTTTTATCTCCGCATTCTTACCTAAGAACTTTGATAAATCTGTGATTGAAGAAGCAAATAAAGCCTTACACGAATTTACTCAAACGCATTTCCCGGCAGGTTCGAAAGTACAACACATCGTTGCGCATGGTACAATTTATGAAGAAATTAACCGTATTGCTGAAGAGAAATCGGTCGATCTGATTGTGATGTTAGCAAGTAGTAAACCAAAAGCGAAAGGTTTAAGTTCAAATACGGTTAAAGTTGCACGCAATAGCGATAAACCGATTTTGATTTTGCGTTAGACAATCAATACAAGCGGTAGGGTTTTAAGGTATTTTTGCAATTTGCAAAATATTTGCGAAGTCCTACCGCTTTTGTTATTAGGAAAATCTTATTTTTCTGTCGGCTAAACATAACGCTATACCGAATTAAAGGAAAAAGCCTTATTCAAAATTTCAAATCAAGCTCTTTTCCGTTATACTTTTCACCAACGAGAGTGACTAAAGGTGCCGATTATGACCCCATCTCAACTTATTCAAGCTAAACACACTGAAATTATGGCAATCAGCCGACAATTTGCAGTGGAGAATGTGCGTATATTTGGTTCAGTCGCCAAAGGTAAAGACACCGAAAACAGTGACTTAGATATTTTGGTAGATACCACTCCTAAAACGACAATGTTTGATCTATGTGGTTTGCAAATGGAATTGGAAGATTTGCTTGGTATAAAAGTTGATGTTCTTACCCCACGCAGTTTACCTGAAAAATTTCGTCAGCAAGTATTAGCAGAGGCAAAATTACTATGAGTGTCGATTTTCGTGTACCTGATTATTTAGGCAAAATTCGTTCACTTTGTTTAGATATTCAGGCTTTTGTGGAAGGTATGCCTTTAGAAGACTTCTTAAGTGATAAACGTTCCGAAAATGCTGTCGCAATGAGCTTAATTGCAATGGGTGAAATTGCTACAGTATTAAGCAATAAATATCCTGAATTTATTGAGCAACATAAACATATTCCTTGGCGTTATATGAGAGGTATGCGAAATGTTATTGCTCACGGTTATTTTGAATTAGACTTTGTGGTAGTCTATGAAACAGCTATTACATCTGTACCTGAATTATTAACTCAAATTGAAGCATTAATATTGGAGACACAAAATAAGCGGTAGGATTATGATAAAATATTGCAAAATTTTGTCACAATCCTACCGCTTTATATTTGGAGCTACTTACTATTTAGTATTAGCCAGTTTTTCTTTTAACAGACTAATTTCATTTCTTAAGCTTTCAATTGTCTCATCTTTTAATTTAATAATTTCATCTTTATGGGCTAGCATTAAATTTAATTTTGCAACATCATCATTACCTAAGAAGATATTTGAACTTGCATTAGTATTATTATTCCCTGTACTGATAGTAATTCCTTTATTTTCCCCATAAGTTAGTAATTCATAAATATCGGCATTTAGCACAGCTAAAATTTGTTCCAATCTTTCAAAATTAACTCTTGTTTCACCACGTTCAATTTTGGCATATCCCTTAGTGGACATACTTAATTTTGTCGCCATTTCTTCTTGCGATAACTGATGATCTTCACGAAATAAACGGATTTTATCATTGATATTCATAGCCTAACCTTATCAGCACTTTTTGTGGAGGTAATGTGAATTTTTTGTGGATTGTAGCATAAGTGAATGATTTGTAGAATGGACATAATCTTACAACAGGATTTTTTACAAAGTTTCGCTATGTTGCATAATCTACCAGCTTATAAATACTTACTCATTGATTTTGATAATACGCTAGCGTTTACCAATGAAGCTAATAATCTTGCCTATCTACGTTCTATAGAGGATATTTCACAAATCAAAGTAAGTGATGAACAATATCAGTTAATTGTTTCCTCTATGCCTGATAGACGTATTACGAAAACAGGTTTTTATGAGATTATTCTTGAAATACTTAATACTGGACTTGATGTACCTAAAATTGCCGCTTATAAGAATAAAATATATCCTGCTTTTATGTCCTACATTCAAAAAAATCAGGCTTTGATTAGAGTACTAGAAGATATTAAATCTAATCCTGAAATAAAAATAATTTTAGTTACTAATGCAAATCCAAGACGTGTTATTCCTATATTAGATTTTTTTAATTTAGAAGGTCTATTCGATCGTATTTTTTACACTAATGACAGTTTAGACAAATACTCATTGGTCATTTCTCAATTAAATTTAAACCCTGATGATGTAGTAATTATAGATGATGATGAACATCAACTTAATTCAGCAAAATTATCAGGGGTTTCAGGCATAAGACTTGTTCAAATCAATCCTAAGGAAGTTAAAAATGCTTTCACACTCTCATCAACTTGAAATCAATGAATATTTACATCAAAATATTCAAGCCTATTATGTTTTAGATTATTTAGGTTGGAGAAAACCCAATAATCCAGATTTTATTAATTGTCTAAAAAATGACTTTGGAACAAATAGTAATGTTGATTTAAATAATGCTTGTAAGGAGCTTCTAGTTAGCAGTTATGACTCGGTCAGTGAAATTATAAAAAAAGAACATTTAGATACTATTTGTATAGTGCCTCGAGCTAAGACAACAGATTACTACAAGCCTAATCAGCTTCTTTTTTCAGATACAATGAGACAGATTGCGTTGGATATTGGAATAAATATAAAGCAGATTCAGAGATTCAAGAATACGAGAACGACTCATTTCCACCATAAACCGGAATATGGTGGTGATGGAGATTTACCATACCCTGGCATTACCAAGGAAACCTGTCTGGTTTCATTCGGTGTAAAAGGAAAAAATATTTTACTTATTGATGATATTTACACTAAAACTATTAATATTGATGAAGATTGTATTCAAGCATTATTAGATGAAGGTGCAAATAAAGTAGTATTATTTACAGTGGCGAGAACTGTTCACCACAATGATAGTTTAAGAAATATCAAGTTCGATGCTTTTGGTTTTGGCAATCCAATTGATACGCTGGATGATGAGATTCCGTTTTGAGGATAAAATAATGAAATATTCTGATAATGCTCTAAATATTCTTACTGCAAAAACGTTCAATGGGATTGGAGATGCTTGGATCAATAAAAATTTGAGTAGCAAAAAAATTTATCCTTTTGAATTAATAGTTGAATTATTAGAAAAAAATGTAAAAAAAGAAGTTGTTTCAGAAGATATTTTCTTGCAAAGAAAAAATCATATTGAAAAGCAGATTTTACTTTTAGGTGATAGCTGCGATGGGGTTGTAGCAATTGGAGATGAAAAATTCCCAACCTATAGAGGTACAGTAAAAGAAAGTGAACAACCTAACGTCCTTTTTTATAAAGGTGATCTAGGCTTATTAAGTTTAGAAAATACTAATGTGGCAGTAATTGGTGTTTTAACACCTGATGAAGATACTGAAATGGATGAACGTAAAATCGTTAGCCATTTAGTGCAAAAAGATGCTGTAATTGTAAGCGGTCTTGCTCAAGGATGTGATTTTATCGCCCACGATCAAACACTCAAATTTGGCGGGGCTACGGTGGCGATTTTGCCAAGTCCATTAAATAATATAATGCCTGTTAAACATCGTGAGTTTTCTCAACAAATAGTTGAAAGTGGTGGATTACTTATTACTGAATATTTCGATTCACCTAGCACTAAAATGGAATTAAGTTCTCGTTATGTTAAACGAGATCGTTTACAAGCACTATTTAGTGATATTGTAATCTTAAGTGCCAGTTATACTCCGAATAGTGTAGATCCTACCGCATTGAAAATTGACAGTGGCTCACGTCACGCAATGGAGAAATCTTTAGAGTATGGTATTCCTCGTGCAGTTATTTATCACGATAAATATCAACAAAATCCAAAATATGATTTAAATCGCCAAGTGATGCAAGATACGAAGGTTATTGTAATTGATCCTACAAATCCAATGCCAATGATAATGCAGATTCTAGACCTAGATAAAAGGGGGCAACCAAAGCAAATGAATGATGATGGGCAAATGGGATTGTTTGAATTATGATGAAGATCATTTCAGGACAATATTGAACGGACTGACATATAATTGGATATTTAGTCTAAACAGCAGAAAGAGTGGCTATTATACCTATTTGCAAATTGATATTGCTATCTCACCGCTTGTATTCAATCAATTTACACTTCAAACGGATTAAACAACTTTACGCCTGTGCGTATAAAATCAGCCGAATTTCGAGTAACGAGTGTTAAATTATGTTGAATAGCACTGGCGGCAATCCAAGCATCGTTTTCAGGAGCGTGATCAGGAATATGTAATTTGGCACAGATCTCTGCTGTTTTTTCGTCTATTTTAAGGATTTTACTGTGAAATGTCGGTAAAACGACATTATCGAACCAGGTTCTCAAAACAGTACCTTGGCGAAAATCCTTATGTTCTTTCGCCAGAATACCTCGTTCAATTTCCATTAGCACAATAGCATTGATAAAAATATCTTGTTCTGAGATTGTTGAAAACCACGCAACAAAATTAGGGTTTGCTTTACCTTGTTTAATTTTGCGCACTTCGCTGATTACATTTGTATCAAGTAAATACATTTTTACCCCTAATCTTCTAAATCTATAGGACGGCGTTGACTACGACTGCGTGGTTGTAATTCTAGATCAATATTTTCATCATCAATAGGCAATAAAGCATCTAAAGCAGAACGAAATGGTTTTGCCTGCTGTGCTTTTTCATACTCACTATATGTCATTAACACAAATGCGGGTGCTCCACGATTAGTAATGATCACAGGCTCAATCATCGCCGCTTTTTGAGCTTGACTAGAACGTTGATTAAATTCACGACAGGTCATAATTGGCATTTTGTTCTCCCCTAATAATGTAGTTAAGTAGATACAATATTACTTCGATTGATAAAATAGAGCAAGTATAAAAATTGAACATTATTTAATTGCCTAATTTGTTTCAACGTTAAAACCATTTTTACGTTACAATAATGTTATTCGACAAAATAACATTTTTATTATCAACGATGAAAAAACTAAACATTATCTTTGCTGGCACACCTGATTTTGCAGCAACCCATTTACAAGCATTACTTAACTCAGACCATAACGTTATTGCTGTTTATACTCAGCCAGATAAGCCTGCGGGACGTGGCAAAAAATTGCAAGCTAGTCCTGTTAAACAACTTGCGGAAGAACATAACATTCCTGTCTATCAACCGAAATCATTACGTAAAGAAGAAACGCAAGTAGAGCTACAGTCACTTAATGCCGATGTAATGGTTGTAGTGGCTTACGGGCTGATTTTGCCCGAGGCAGTGCTTAACGCGCCTAAGTATGGTTGTTTAAACGTTCACGGTTCACTACTTCCACGTTGGCGTGGTGCAGCTCCAATTCAGCGTGCAATTTGGGCTGGAGACAAGGAAACAGGCATTACGATTATGCAAATGGATATCGGGCTAGATACAGGTGATATGCTTTATAAAGTCACAACGCCTATTACATCAACAGAAACGTCTGCGACACTTTATGCTAAGCTTGCCAAACTAGCACCGCCTGCGTTAATTGACGTATTAAATGGCTTGGAAAGCGGTCAGTTTAGTCCAGAAAAACAACAAGATGAATTAGCAAACTATGCGGAAAAATTAACAAAAGAAGAAGCAAAACTAGATTGGAATCTTACCGCTTGTCAGTTAGAGCGTAACATTCGAGCTTTCAACCCTGCACCTATTGCTTATTTGACATTACAGCGAGAAGGTGTTGAAGAGCGCATCAAAATTTATCAAGCAAACGTACTTCCACACCAAACCGAAACAGCAGGAACTGTTTTGGCTGTTGATAAAAACGGGATTCAAATTGCCACTCAAGAGGGGGTATTAAACATTACCCAACTACAACCTTCGGGTAAAAAACCGATGTCTATTCAAGACTTTTTAAACGGGCGCAGTGATTGGTTTAAGATTGGTGAAATCTTGGGGTAATAGACTATCGGCACATGGGATTTAAATAACTGGTAGGAATTGTTTAGGGACGGTATTAGATTAGCAAGTGTGCTAGTCTACTTCTCACTCTTAATTATCGGTGTAATGGAGGTGTAATAGACAAAATAATATGCTAGATATAAATGTAAAAACTTAGCCCACAGTAATATGAGCTAAGTTTTAATATTAGTAAACTTTAATTCTTAAAAATTAAGCAAAATACTTTTCAAGATCGTCACTACCACCAATGTATTGACCACCAATGAAAATTTGTGGCACGCTAGTTTTGCCTGTAATCGCACGAACAGAAGTGGTGCTAGCATCACGACCTAACACAATTTCTTCGTAAGCGAAACCTTTCTCAGCTAATAAAGCTTTAGCCTTAATGCAGTAAGGGCAACTTGGTTTTGTAAAAATAGAGACTGATGGTTTTGCTTTCCAATCAGGTTTGAGATATTGAATCATTGTATCTGCATCAGATACTTTGAATGGGTCGCCTGGTTCATTTGGTTCAATGAACATTTTCTCAACCACGCCATTTTTAACAAGCATTGAATAACGCCAAGAACGTTTGCCGAAACCAAGATCATTTTTATCAACCAACATTTCCATGCCAGCGGTAAATTCACCATTTCCATCTGGTAATACAGTTACATTTGCACAATCTTGATCTGCTTTCCAAGCGTTCATGACAAAAGTATCATTCACTGATACACAAATAATATCATCAACACCTAATGCTTTAAATTCTGCAGCTAATTCATTATAGCGTGGTAAGTGTGTTGATGAACAAGTTGGGGTAAATGCCCCCGGTAATGAGAACAATACGACTGTTTTATTATCAAAAAGCTCTGAGCTGGTAACATCAACCCATTGATCACCTTGACGAGTATGGAATGTAACTTGAGGAACTTTTTTTCCTTCCATCGTAGACATAATATTTTCTCCTATTATCAAAATCGAATAAACTAAATACTGCAAAAATCCAGTAGTAGCCTACCAATTATAATAAAAATTGACTATAACTTCCACTAATTTACACTTCAGTAAAGGTTACCGATACATCCCATTTTATCTCGCCTAATCTTGATTTTTTAAGATCTCATTCATTAGCTGAATATCAATATGACAATAACCATTCGGATTTTTATCCAAATAATCTTGATGATATTCTTCAGCAGGAAAATAGTGTTCTAACATCTCATTTTCTACCGCTAATGGCTGAGTATAGGCTTTTTGTAATTCTGCGAGAGATTGAGTAATAATCGGGCTATCTTGTGGATTAACATAATAAATACCGGTACGATATTGAATACCTTTATCCGCACCTTGTTGATTGACACTGATTGGATCAATCACTTTAAAGTAATAATCCAATAATTTTGCTAGGCTGATTTTCTCAGCATCATAAGTCACTTTGACAACTTCTGCGTGTCCACTTCCATTACAAACATCTTTATAGGTTGGATTTAAACTACCGCCATTTGCATAACCAGATTCAGCATCAATCACCCCGTTGATGCGTTGCATAAATGCTTCTGTTCCCCAAAAGCAACCACCTGCTAAATAGATCTCTTTAATATTTGACATTAATAACCCCTTTGTAAAATGTTGATTAAATCTCACCGCTTGTTTGACGAGAAAAACGTTGGAATGCAATTGCTGTAAATTGAATAATCCAACCTACGCCAAGAGCGAAAGCAATAGTGCTGATACCTAATGTGCCACCTAATAATAACCCTAGAAGAGCTACTGTCACTTCAATGGTTGTACGAACAACCCCAACTTTCCAACCATATTTTAAACAAACACCTACCATCAAACCATCACGAGGTCCGGCTCCAAGTTGGCAAGAAAGGTAAAATGTCGTACTAATGCCGAATAGAACAATAGCAAAAATCATCAAGAAAATACGAGCTATCATACCTGATGGAGTAGGAATATAATTGACGGTGAGATCGACAAAAAGTGCGATGATGAAGACATTCAGCAAAGTCCCTAAACCAATGCGTAATTTAAGTGGAATCCATAATAACAATACGATTAAGCTTACAATTGCAATTACAACACCAATAGATAATCCTGTTTGTAAAGCCACACCTTGAGCAAAAATTGTCCAAGGTGTTGCCCCCAAATTAGCCAATACCAACAATCCATCGCCGATTCCCATCAACGCCATTGCAAAACAAATAACGAATAAAGAATAAGGTTTTAACTGCCATTGATGATCAGCCGCCCAAGGCATTTTGGGGATTGGCGATTTTCTACTCATAACGTAACGCCTCTGCTGGTTCAATTTTAGCTGCTCGATAAGCTGGGTAAAGCGTGCATAATAAGGACAATGCCATTGATGAAAGTAATACAATCACAACTTGTGAATAGGCAACTTCTGTAGGTAACACTACGCCTAAAGGGTTTATAAAATTAAGTATCTCTGATAAATGTTGAGCAATTAAGAGACCTAACCCGCCCCCTAATAATGCTCCGATAACACCCACTATCGCACCCTGTGCAACAAAAATTTGCATTACTTGGCTTTTTGTTAATCCCTGTGTTTGTAAAATAGCAATTTCGCCTTGTTTATCAACCACCATTAAACTTAAAGAAGTCACGATATTCGAAATGGCGACAATAATGATTAAACTAATCAACAAGCTCATCATATTTTTTTCCATTCTCACTGCTTGGAAAAATTCCCCTTTCTGTTCACGCCAATCGTTAATTTGCCAATTATTCTCGGGGAAATATTGAGCAAGCTCAGTTACTTGGAATGGATCAGCTAAAAATAGTCGCAATCCTTGTGCAGTAGTCTCTTCCAAGCGTAATAAACGCCCCACATCACTCAGATTAGCAAATAAGATATATTCACTTGCTTCGCTTTGGGAATAGTAAATCTCAGATATAGTAAATAATCGCTGAACAGGTACTCGTCCAAATGGAGTATATTGACTATTTTCCGTAATCATTAAACGGATTTTATCGCCTATATTTAAATTCAATTGCTGCGCTAGGCGAGAACCAATAACCACATTGTACTGGTTATTTGGCAGATAATCCGAGAGATTTGTTATTTCTGCTAGTAAAGGATCATCGCTATTCGACTGAACGCCAATCAGCTGTCCTGCATTTATACCTTGCTGGCTTTGAATAATGACATTTGCTCGGTTAATAACTACTGCTTTATCAATAAAATTCGGAGCAGGCAGTGATTTTGGTACATCCCAAGGACGTTCATTGGGCGTAACAATAGCGTGGGGTAACGTTGAAAGTAAATTGCGTTTTTGGGTATTCTCCAAACCATTCATTACCGACAATACAATTACCAATGCCATGACACCTAAGACAATGCCTAAACTGGCCAAATTAGTGACTAATCGGCCAAATTTGTCGCCACTCTTAGAACGCCAGTAGCGTAATGCAATAAATAAAGGGATCTTAAAATTCATCATTTTATTAAAAAATATAAGCGGGTAGAAATTGGTAAAATTCTACCAAAATCTACCCGCTTATGCTGTGTTATTTTTTAGTTAATTACGCCACAAGCCATTCGTGGACCGCCACCACCAAGAGGTGTAGGGTGATCAGAATGGTTATCTCCACCTGCGTGAATCATCAATGAGTACCCTTTTACTTCATCTAATTTCTTCAAGCGTGGGGCAAGTACAGGATTAGTTGCATTACCATCGTGATCCACCGTTAATGCAGGCAAATCTCCCAAATGAGCATCATCTACCCAAGGGAAGCCATGTTTTTTCGTTCCTTTTGGATCCCAATGCCCGCCAGCACCTAAACCTGCAACTAACTTTCCATCTTTCTCTTTAGGTTCACAGCTTGGGTTCTCGTGAATATGAAAACCATGTAACCCATGAGAAAGTCCTGTTAGATTTGGTGTAAAGACTAAACCATAAGGCGATTCAGTAATCGTCACAACACCCACATCCTTATTACCATTTTGTAGGTCTAATTGTTGAACTTTAACTTCAATTTTTGCCATTTCATTTGCCATTGCTGGTGCTGAAAAAGCAAATAATGAAGCGAATGCTAATGCAACTGCTGTTTTTGTTTTCATCGAAGTCTCCTATTTTCCCGTTGCGACAAATTCTTCAATATTTTGTGCGACTTTATTGACTAAAGTAGTTACTGCGGAATCACTCGCCCACGCAATATGTGGGGTAATCAATAAATTAGGTAAACGTTTTGCTGCTTGGATAAGCGGGTTGTCTTTCTCAGGTGGTTCTTTCACTAATACATCTAATGCAGCCCCTGCAATCACACCATTCTCAAGGGCGTGTAATAAAGCTGTTTCATCAACTAAAGGACCACGTCCAGTATTAATTAAGTAAGCACTTGGTTTCATTAAGGCTAATGTATCTGCATTGATCAAATTCTGTGTCGTTTCAGTTAATGGACAATGCAATGTAACAATATCGGCTTGTTTTAAAACATCTTCAAATGCGGTATAACCTTCACGAATGGTTGTTGCACCTTTATGTTCTGCATAAAGCACATTCATTCCTAGTAGTTGTGCTAAACGCCCAACTTCTGTGCCTAAGCACCCTTTACCAAAAACGCCTAATGTTGAACCGCGCACATCTGTAATCGGGTAATCGGTATAGCAGAATTGCCCACAGGTTGCCCAACGATCAGAAGCGATTTGATCTCGATGATAGCCAACTAAACTATGTTTAAGAGCGAAGATCATTCCTAAAACGTGTTCAGGTACTGTCACTGATGAATATCCCGTTACATTTTTAACCGCAATACCCAGCTCTTTTGCGGCAACTAAATCAATATTGTTGGTTCCTGTTGCGGTTATCGCAATCAATTTTAATTTTGGTAATTTTGCTAAAAGCTCACTATTAAAAACCACTTTACTGGTCACCACAATATCTGCATCTTTAGCTCGTTCGTAAGTTTCATCTGCTGAAGTGCGATCATATTCAACCCAATTATGTGGAAAACTTGGACGTGGAATATCGTGGCTTGCTGGCACTCCTGTTCTATCTAAAAAAACAATGTTCAACATCATTAACTCCTTTATTTCTTATTGTATAAATTTATCGTGACTATATAACAAGCGGTTAGTTTTAACAAAAAATTTACAAACGACTTTTGTTTATAAAAAACGGCTAGCGACAACGCTAACCGTTATTATTTAATTTGATGTATCTAATTCGGGGAAAGATTTCACTAAATCATCTACCGCTTTCATTTGGCTAACAAAACCTTCTAAAGCGGAAAGTGGTAATGCTGATGGGCCATCACATTTTGCTTGATTTGGGTTTGGATGAGCCTCTAAGAATAATCCCGCTAATCCCACCGCTAATCCCGAACGGGCAAGTTCAGTCACTTGAGAACGGCGACCGCCCGATGCTGCACCGAAAGGATCTCGGCATTGCAACGAGTGCGTGACATCAAAGATCACTGGACAACCTTTTGATACTTTTTTCATAATACTAAAGCCAAGCATATCGACAACCAAATTATCGTAACCAAAGTTCGTTCCACGATCACATAAAATGACTTTATCGTTACCGCACTCTTCAATCTTCTCAACAATATTTCCCATCTGCCCTGGGCTTAAAAATTGGGGCTTTTTCACATTGATAACCGCACCAGTGCGAGCCATTGCTTCAACTAAGTCAGTTTGACGAGCAAGAAATGCAGGGAGCTGAATAATATCAACCACTTCAGCAACAGGCTGACATTGATAAATTTCGTGTACGTCTGTAATAATTTTAACGCCAAATGTATCTTTTAACTCTTGGAAAATTTTTAAGCCTTGTTCCATTCCCGGCCCACGATAAGAGTGAATAGAAGAACGATTTGCCTTGTCAAAAGAGGCTTTAAAGACATAAGGCACACCTAATTTTTGGGTCACTTCAACGTATTTTTCGCAAACTTGCATTGCCATATCACGACTTTCTAATACGTTCATTCCACCGAAAAGTACAAAGGGTTTATCATTTGCAATATGTACATTGCCAAGAGAGATTGTTTTATTCATTTCCTATTATCCTTATAAAAATTATTGGGGCTGCCCTATATAACTTACTAAAATTCCATTTAGGATAAAATATCTGAATGAGAAAAAGTCGTCTAAGTTAGCACAAACAAGCCACATTGGGTTTTTCGTGGCAGGTGTCACTGCACGCATTTTGTAGAAAAACAAATTATATTAACGGAATTGATAATTTTTGGATTCAAACAAAACGCCATTTACGCAAGTTTAATGCGTATTCCTAAAGAGCATTTTGAGCTTTATTTAAAGGAATGTATATGGCGTTGTGACAGAGACTTAAAAATTCAAATTTCCATTTTAAGAGGGAGAATTTGTTCTAGTTATCTAGGAAAGCCCCAAATTATTTTCAATAACGTACCGCTATCAGATTAAAGCACAGCTAATGCAGCATCGTAGTTTGGTTCTTGTTTAATTTCAGGTACTAATTCACTGTGTAAAACAGTGTTATTTTCATCTAGCACGATCACAGCACGAGCTGTTAAACCTGTCAAAGGCCCTGTTGCAATATCTACGCCTAATTGCGTATGTAGCTCTTTATTACGGAACGTTGAGAGTGATTGAGCGTTGGCAATGCCTTCTGCTCCGCAGAAACGATCTTGTGCAAAAGGTAAATCTGCTGAAATGCAAAGTACCACTGTGTTTGCTAATTCAGCTGCTTTTTGGTTGAAAACACGCACAGAAGTTGCACAAATGCCAGTATCAATGCTCGGAAAAATGTTTAATACCTTACGTTTTCCTGAAAAATCTGCTAATGCAACAGTTTCTAAGCCATTGTTTACTAAAGTGAAATTTTCAACAGTTGTATTTTTTGCTGGAAATGTACCCGCTACTTCAATTGGGTTACCTGCTAATGTAATTTGGGTCATAATCTGTCCTTTCTTCAAAATTAAATGAGCGATGCTTTAAAAGCAATACTAATATAACGATTTTTTGTTGTAATGAAAATTGATTTAATAAATTGATTCAACGTAAATCATAGCGTTTGTTTATGGTAATTTTAGCCATTTTCGTTATACTTTATCTTCAGTTTTTTTGTTAAAGGTATTTTATTATGTTGATGTTTTTGCGTGTTATTGCGGTTGCGATTGCTTCTATTGTTATTAGTGTTGTTGGAACTCTTTATGCATTAGCTCGCCTTCGTCACCCAAGCTCTGTGGGGGTTGTTGCTCGATCTTTTGGTTCACTTCATCGCTTAGTCGGTCTTAAATTGATTATGCGTGGCAGACAACACGCAATTCATCCTGCTATTTATATTGGTAATCATCAAAATAACTACGATATGCTTACTATCTCTTCGATGATGCCACCAAGAACAGTCAGTGTTGGAAAACGCAGTTTAATTTGGATTCCTTTCTTTGGTTTGGTTTATTGGGCAACAGGCAACATTTTTATTCATAGAGAAAAACGCAGCAGTGCAATTAGCACAATGAATAAAGTGGCGGAGATTATCAAAGAGAGACAAGTATCTATTTGGATGTTCCCAGAAGGCACAAGAAGCCGTGGGCGTGGTTTGTTGCCTTTTAAAACAGGTGCATTCCACACAGCCGTTGCTGCTGGCGTGCCAATTGTGCCCGTTGTTTGCTCAAGCTTACATAATAAAATTGATCTCAACCGCTGGGATAACGGCACCGTTATTTGTGAAATGCTTGAGCCCGTTGATACCACAGGCTACAACCGAGAAAATATTAAAGAACTGATGGAAAAATGCCACACACTCATGGCAAATAAATTAGCCGAATTAGATCAAGAAGTGGCTCAATTAGAACAAAAAAAGTAAAACGGTAATCACGATGAAACTTTCTCGCCGACAATTCCTTTCTCGTGCAGCACTTGCTAGTGGTATTTCCCTTGCACCTAATACGCTTTTGGCAAAAACGCGTAAACCATTGACGATTCCACCCCTCATTGATGTTGGTCGTGGGCGACCTGTACGTTTAGATTTTCGTGCTGCACAAACTCAATTTGATCAAGGAAAATTAGCTGATGTGTGGGGAGTAAATGGTCACTATCTTGCTCCTACCGTTCGAGTGAAGTCGGGCGATTTTGTGAAACTAACCTACACAAACAGCCTTCCACAAAAAATGTCGGTGAATATTCAAGGTTTATTGGCACCTACGGAAATGATCGGCTCTATTCATCGTCAATTTGACCCTAACAGTAGTTGGTCGCCGATATTATCCGTTAATCAACCCGCCTGTACTGCGTGGTATTGTGCAGATACAATGCTTAATTCAGCCTATCAAGTTTATCGTGGCATTGCAGGATTGTGGCTCATAGAAGATAGTGAAAGTCGTAAAGCTCAACTTCCAAATAAATATGGCGTAAACGATATCCCGTTGATAATCCAAGACCAACTAACAAACAGTTCTGGCGTGCAAGTGTTGGATAACCAAGCCCCACAATTTCTCGGTAAACGACTATTTGTGAATGGACAAGAATCTCCCTATTTCGAAGTGCCACGTGGCTGGGTGAGATTACGTATTGTAAATGCCTCCCTATCACGTCGTTATGATTTACGCTTGGACAATGACAAGCCACTTTATGTAATCGCAACAGGTATAGGCTATTTTGCCGAACCCATTGAAAGCCAGTCAGTTTCTCTTGCTCCATCAGAACGTGTAGAACTGCTGATAGATCTCAACGAAGGCGACACAATTTCACTCATAAGCGGTCAGAAACGTGGATTTTTTGACAAAATCGAGCAATTTTTTGAAAATAATGATGAGTTGATTGATAACGTAATCGTGGAATTTCGTCCACAAGGTTTACCTTCAGCACTACATTCAAATGTAACTTTGCCACCATTTAATAAAGATGATTTTAATCTAAAAATTAGCAAAGAGCGTAAATTTACCTTGCGTCCTTTTGACCGCTTAATTAACCAACAGCGTTTTGATCCTAAGCGAATTGATTTTACCGCTCAAAAAGGCAGTGTAGAGCGTTGGTACTTAACCACTAATGAATCTATCGGTTTTAGTTTACAAGGAGCAAAATTTATCATCGAAACGGAAAACCGCCAAAAACGCCCAATTCAACAGTTGGCGTGGAGAGATACCGTTTGGTTGGAAAAAGATCAAGAACTTACCTTGCTTGTCCGCTTTGAACATTCTGCCACTGATGCGTTGCCTTTTACCTTCGGCGTAACCGATTTAATGCTTAAAGATAAAGGTTGTATGGGGCAGTTTAGCGTGAGTTAGCTTTGAATAAGCGGTCTGATCAGTCAGATTTTTTGCAAAAAATCGTAAAAATAAACCGCTTGAGATGAAAATCACTGATAGAATACGGCAGTTTTATTTCTGCGAAAACAGATAGGAAAAATTATGAACCAAGAATATTTAGATTTTGAGTTACCGATTGCCGAATTAGAAGCAAAAATTGATGCGCTACGTTCTGCGGTTGGCAATGATGATAAAATCAATTTAGATGATGAAATCGCACGCTTACAAAAGAAAAGCGAAGAATTAACTAAAAAAACGTTTGCTGATCTTGATGCTTGGCAAGTTTCCCGAATGGCTCGTCACCCTAGTCGTCCTTATACTTTAGATTATATTGAAAAAATCTTCACAGAGTTTGATGAACTGGCAGGTGATCGTGCTTTTGCAGATGATAAAGCAATTGTAGGCGGTATTGCTCGTTTAGAAGGTCGTCCTGTAATGGTTATAGGCCATCAAAAAGGGCGTAATGTTAAAGAAAAAGTAAAACGTAATTTCGGAATGCCAGCCCCTGAAGGCTACCGTAAGGCGTTACGTTTAATGCAAATGGCAGAACGCTTTAATCTACCAATTATTACATTCATTGATACTCCGGGAGCATATCCAGGGATTGGAGCGGAAGAGCGTGGACAATCTGAAGCGATTGCTCGTAACTTACGTGAAATGGCAACCTTAAAAGTACCAGTAATTTGTACGGTTATCGGTGAAGGCGGTTCTGGCGGTGCATTAGCCATCGGTGTGGGCGATAAAGTAAATATGTTACAGTATAGTACTTATTCCGTTATTTCACCTGAAGGCTGTGCCTCTATTTTATGGAAAAGCGCTGATAAAGCTTCTACAGCAGCCGAAGTAATGGGCTTAACCGCACCACGTTTAAAAGAGTTAGAACTTATCGACAACATCGTGCCAGAGCCACTCGGCGGAGCGCACCGTAATGTAGATGAAATGGCAGCTAACTTAAAACAACGTTTACTCGATGATTTGGCTGATCTTTCACCTTTAGATCAAGAAGCATTGCTTGATCGCCGCTATCAACGCTTAATGAATTATGGATATGTGTAGTTGATGCAGTCTCATTAATCTAAAGATAAAATAGCGTTAAAACCACAAAAGTTTTAACGCTATTTATTTTTCTAGTCTATAAAGAGCTAGTGGAAAAAATGGTTGCTAAATTAACGTTTGCTAGTAATCTGAAATAGTATAAATATTATAAAAGGAGAATTCATAATGGAAAGAGAGCAACAAAAGCTTACTCAAATTCCACCACAGCAAATAGAAGAAATTCGTCAGCAAATGGTGAAATTCGCAACTCTGCAACTAAAAGATCCCGATCTTGCCGAAGATGTAGTGCAAGAAGCTCTCACAAGTGCTTATAAAAATGCACATTCTTTTAAAGGTAAATCTGCCTTAAAAACTTGGGTTTTCGCTATTTTAAAAAATAAAATTATTGATTTAATTCACTATCGTAAACGCACAGTCACCGTATCTGAAATTTATGAAGAAGACACTCCGAATGCCTTCTTTACTGAACGAGATCACTGGGATGTAACTTATTTTGAGCCAAGTGAATGGCAAAGCGTACAGAGTAGTACCTATAAAAAAGAGTTTTGGGTAATTTTTGAAACCTGTCTCACACAACTACCTGCCCAACAAGCAAGAATTTTTATGATGAGAGAATATTTGGAAATGAACACTGATGAAATTTGTCAGGAATGTGAAGTTTCCACGTCTAATTTACACGTTATTCTGTTTCGGGCTAGATTACAACTGCAAGCATGTTTATCAAAAAATTGGTTTGGGGAGAAAAAATAATGAAAAAATGTAAACAAATTACAGAGCTAGTTTCTTTAGGTAATGAACAACAACTTGCATTTAATCAACGTTGCGCAGTAAATATTCACCTACTATTTTGTCCTTATTGCCGAGCATTCAAGAAAAATACCCAACAAATGAGACAGCTAATGCAACAGTTTAAGGTCTGGAAGGATGATGACCATAAATAGTGTCCAATTATTATAAAACACAGAGAAACTATTAAGAGATGGCTTAGAAGGTATTTATCTAAGCTTGAAAGCATTGAATAGGAATTGGTGTTTTATTTTAATGTTAATTGACTATATAGCAGGCCACACTCATCAATATTGTTACAGCGTATATCTAATTTTATTAATTACAACAATGGTAGTAACAGTTGACGAACATTTACCCATATGTAGAAAACCTGAAGGGGGACTATCAGATTAAGTTTGATCTTCTGCACTTAAAGACTTATAGAATTAAGAGCTTTAAACCAATATTAATCTAATATATCCCCAAATGTTTTACCAACTTATCGTGACTTTTAATCCCTGTTTTTTCTCTAATACGCTATTTTCTAAATTCACTTGGTATTGATGTAACTCCGCAATACGGTGAACGATAGATAAGCCTAAACCGCTACCTTTTTCATTTTGACCTGCAGGGCGGTAGAAACGTTGCCCTAACTTTGCTAAATCTGTACTATCAACGCCACCTCCGTTATCTGCAATAATCAGTTTATGTTTGGCGAGTGTCACTCGAATAATTGTGCTTTCAGGGCAATATTTGATAGCATTATCAATGAGATTTCTAACCATTAGCGACAGTAAAAGTGGCTGTCCTTGTTTGAGCATTGGCGTTGCAAGCTGCTCAAACTGTAATTCCATTTGGCGTTTTTCTGCGTGAAAATACAATTCGCCGATTAGCGATGGAAGGAGTTTCTCCCAATGTATATCTTCCACACCTTCTAATGCCTGCAAATTATCCAAACGAGATAGCGTGAGTAGTTGCTCAATCAGCTGTGTAGCACGATTGATCCCTTTTGTTAGGTTATCTAATGCTTTCTCGCGTAATTCACTATCATCTCCTGCAAGTTGAGCGATTTCTGTTTGGATTTTTAACGCTGCTAACGGGCTACGCAATTCGTGGGCGGCATCAGAAGTAAAACGCCGTTCACGCAAAAGCATTGTTGATGTTTTGCTAAAAAAGTGATTTAAGTTATTGACCAGTGGCAAAATCTCTTTTGGTAAATTTTCAGTGGAAATGACCGCTTGATCTTCAGGAGTACGCTGACGAACCTGTTCACTCACTTGTTTTAGGGTTCTCAGTTCACGACTAATTAACCAAATCACGAGAGCAATCAATAATGGTAGGCTAGCAAACCAAATCCACATTTGCCCGAAAACCATTTTTAAAATAAGGTCTTCTCGGTAATCAAGCTCTTGCCCCACAGCAATGACTAATTTTCCGTCACCAATCGGTAGCCAAAAAATACGCCATTCGTCATCATCGCTGCTTAAATGTGAACGAGTAAACCCCTGCTCTCGACTGTAAAGAAAGTTATCACCGTTTCTTCCGTCACTGAGTAGCATATCTCCCTGTGAAGTAAAGACAGCAAATGCTAAAGCATCATCATCAAAATCTGCTCGAAATCCGCCTTTTTTGTGGTATTTTTCCTTCGGGTGCGGACGCTCAATAAGCATTGCTCGCAAGTCTGAACTGGCTAATCGTTGTGCAAATAAAATCTGTTGTGCATCAAAAACTTGATTAACTTCTTTACGCACTTGTAGCCACGCAACAACGGTAGAAATAAGCCAAATAAATGATGCAGTTAAGGAAATTACAATGATTAAACGTAAGCGTAAACTAGCATTTTTAATCAGCTTCATCATTTTTTCCTAAGGTATAGCCAACACCGTGGACGGTGCGGATAAACTGTTTACCTAATTTCTGACGCAAATTATAAATATGAACTTCAAGAGCATTACTATTCACTTCATCGTCCCAAGTATAGAGTTTTTCTTCAATAGCAGAACGGGTTAATACACGCTCTTTATTGTGCATAAAAAGTGCCAGTAAATTATATTCTCGAGTTGTCAGTGAGATTTCTTGGTCGCGTAAGAAAACTTTATGTTGGTTAGGGTCAAACTTGACTAAGCTATGTTCAATAATCGGGTTAGTTTGCCCGTAGCGGCGGCGAATTAAGGCTTGTAGTCGAGCAACAACTTCAGCTAGTGCGAATGGCTTGCATAAATAGTCATCGGCACCACGTTGTAATCCTGTAATGCGTTCGTCTAGTGTATCTCGAGCGGTAAGAATAAGTACGGGGATATCTTGGTTAGCTTTTCGCCACTGTTGTAATACCTCCAAACCGTCCATTTTAGGTAAGGTAAGATCTAATACAACGGCATCATAAGGGGCAGCCTCCAAGGCGTTTAGCCCTGTTTTTCCATCCCTAAACCAATCTACGCTAAAGCCTGATTTTGTTAGCCCAATTTTTAACCCTTCACCAATTAAGTTATCGTCTTCAATCAATAAAATTCGCATTGTTATTCTCTTATACTTATCTACACTGATATAAACAGAAAAAGTGGCACTCTCGCCACTTTTTCCTTTAGGGTTATTTATTGTACTTTTTCTACACGGTGAACATCAACTTCTGTTTTATTCCACGATTTATCTACTTCTCCAAAAATACGGATTTCATCATTTGGACCAACTTGTGTACCACCCCAATCGTCTTTGTCAATTTCCACAACAATCTCACCGCTTGCATCACGGAATAAGAAGTCATCTTTGGTAAGCTGTTTTACAATTTTACCTTGTAAAACGATATATTGATCATCACGCAGATCTTTAATATCAGTCACTCGGCTAACTGTTTGAGCATTATTAGTAAAACCACCATTTGCTGTACCTTGAAAGCCTGAAGCCAATGCTGATACGCTGATAGTTGATAATGCTAATGCAGTAATTAGAGATAATTTTTTCATCGTTAATTTCCTTAGTTAAAGTGTTTAAATGTAAAAACAAGGCTCTCTTGCTTTGTTGAGCGTATTAAACCAAACAAATCTTAAAAAATTATTAAGAAACAAAAAAAGCCTTTGGTATTTTCAAAGACTTTTGTAAAAAATGAGATTTATCCTACCGCTTATTTTCTTGCGTTGTAGTATTCCATTGCTTTTGGCATTAAACGCTGTAAATTTTCTTGGCGATCAGCATTGACGGGGTGAGTAGAAATTAAACTTTCGAGTAAGCCACCTGAACCGCCCGTTGCTTGGCTCATTTTTACCCATACGTTTGGTGCGGCTTTAGGGTTGTAACCAGATTTTGCCATTAAAAATAAGCCAATTTCATCAGCCTCTGTTTCTTGACTACGAGAGAAAGGTTTGTTGGCAATTAAATCAACGCCAGTACTCAGTAAGCCTTCGGTATTTACGCCTGTGCTTGCAGTAACTGCTACATCGGCAACAGCCCCGATAATACCTGTAATCGTACTTACGGTACGATCTGATTTACCGTGTTCTTCTAGTGCGTGAGCCATTTCGTGCCCCATTACTGTTGCAATTTCATCATCGGTAAGTTTTAACTTTTCAACGAGTCCAGTATAGAACATCATTTTGCCGCCTGGCATAGCCCACGCATTGAGTTCATCAGAGCGTACTACACTGATTTCCCAATTAAATGGAACACCTGTTTTATTTTCTTTTTCTGCGTACGGTCGCATTTTATTAAATACAGCGTGAATACGTTTAGATGTTGCAGAGGTAGTATCAAGTACACCTTTTGATTTTGCTTCTTGTTGTACTTGTCGGTAGCTTAATGCGGCTTCTTGGTTAATATCTTGGGTTGTGGTACAAGCAACTAAACCTGTTGCAAGCATAATAGCTAAACCGAATTTTTTGAGTGATTTCATATTTGCATCCTGATCTAAAAAATGCCAAAGGGATTAGCTTTGGCATTTAATTTATAAATATTTAAAATTATTTTTTCGCACGTTCGAAAGATTCTAAAATTTCTTGGCGAGCAGCTTCAACGCCTTCCCAACCTTCTACTTTAACCCATTTACCTGCTTCTAATGCTTTATAGCTTTCAAAGAAGTGTTGGATTTGTGCTTTTAACAATGCTGGTAAATCACCTACATCTTTGATGTGGTCATATTCTTTACTTAACTTAGTGTGTGGAACCGCAACTACTTTTGCATCACCACCTGCTTCGTCAGTCATTTTTAATACGCCAACTGGACGGCAACGAATTACAGAACCTGGTTGTAATGGATATGGTGTTGGAACTAAAACATCTACTGGGTCACCATCTGAAGAAAGAGTGTGATTTACATAACCATAGTTTGCAGGATAGAACATCGCTGTTGCCATAAAGCGATCCACAAATAAAGCACCGCTTTCTTTATCCACTTCATATTTGATTGGATCTGAGTTTGCTGGAATTTCAATTACTACATAAATATCATCTGGTAACTCTTTACCAGCAGGTACGTTTTCTAAGCCCATTTTGGTTTCCTTCTATAAAATTGTGGAGTGAAAAACTCCGTAATTATAGCCGAACATTTCCTAGACGAAAAGCAAACGGTGCTTTTCTCTCAAAAATTTGTAACTTGCAAAATATGCAATTATAAATCCTAATAATATCACTTTTGGCAATTATAAGTTTAAGTTATACTTCATAACGTTTAATTATCCCTATTTATTCAGAAGGAACAAAAAAATGGCTAACTATTTCAACACATTAAACTTACGCCAACAATTAGACCAATTAGGTCGCTGTCGTTTTATGGATCGTAGCGAGTTTGCTGACGGTTGTAACTTTTTAAAAGGCAAGAAAATCGTTATCGTAGGTTGCGGTGCACAAGGTTTAAACCAAGGTTTAAATATGCGTGATTCTGGTTTAGATATTGCTTACGCATTGCGTGCAGAAGCGATTGCAGAAAAACGTGCATCATTTACTCGTGCATCTGAAAATGGTTTTAAAGTTGGCACATACCAAGAGTTAATCCCAACTGCAGATTTAGTGATTAACTTAACACCAGACAAACAGCATTCTAAAGTGGTTGCAGATGTAATGCCTTTAATGAAACAAGGTGCAGCATTCGGTTATTCACACGGTTTCAACATTGTTGAAGAAGGTGAACAAATTCGTAAAGACATCACTGTTGTAATGACAGCACCAAAATGCCCGGGTACAGAAGTGCGTGAAGAATATAAACGTGGTTTCGGTGTGCCGACTCTTATTGCGGTTCACCCTGAAAATGACCCGAAAGGCGAAGGTTTAGCTATTGCAAAAGCGTGGGCATCAGCAACAGGTGGTGATCGTGCAGGCGTGTTAGAATCTTCATTTGTTGCTGAAGTTAAATCTGACTTAATGGGCGAACAAACTATTCTTTGCGGTATGCTACAAGCAGGTTCTATCGTATGTTATGACAAATTAGTCGCGGACGGTAAAGATCCAGCATATGCAGGTAAATTGATCCAATACGGTTGGGAAACCATCACTGAAGCCTTAAAACAAGGTGGTATCACGTTAATGATGGATCGTTTATCTAACTCTGCGAAAATTCGTGCATTTGAATTAGCGGAAGAAATTAAAGAACAACTTAACTTCCTATACCTAAAACATATGGATGACATCATCAGCGGTGAATTCTCATCAACAATGATGGCAGACTGGGCTAATGGTGATGCTAACTTATTAAAATGGCGTGAAGAAACAGGTAAAACAGCCTTTGAAAATTCACCAAAAGCAGATGGTATCAAAATTTCTGAACAAGAATACTTCGATAACGGCGTAGTAATGGTTGCAATGGTTAAAGCGGGTGTTGAAATGGCATTTGATGCAATGGTTGCAAGCGGTATCTATGAAGAATCTGCTTACTATGAGTCATTACACGAATTACCGTTAATTGCGAATACTATCGCTCGTAAACGTTTATACGAAATGAACGTGGTAATTTCAGACACAGCAGAATACGGTAACTACTTATTCTCACACGTTGCAACCCCAATTCTTGCAGAGAAATTAATCCCGACGTTACAAAAAGGCGATTTAGGCGAACCAACACCAACAGTTGAAATCGACAATGTATATTTGCGTGATATTAATGATGCAATCCGCAACCACCCAGTTGAGTTAATTGGTCAAGAGTTACGTGGTTATATGACAGATATGAAACGTATTTCTTCACAAGGTTAATTTTAGAATATAATATAAATCCTGCTACAAAAAGTGGTAGGCTTTTTACTTTATAAAGCGCTTAGATCAGCCTTATAAAGTGCAAGCGGTTTATCGCTATAGTTGGTAAGCATTGTGGGAAGGTATAGCCTTCCCACAGTTATTTGAATTCACCCATTCAAATAAAAGTCTTTTGTCAGTTCTTTGAATCTTTGGGTATATTCGTTGTTAGATTGATAAATAATCAATTCTTGTTCAATATACGTAGTCATTTGCTGAGAAAAAATCGTAATGCTTCTTTTCGGTTTTTTCCCTTCTTTCGTGATGATATTCCACTTCTCAACACAGTGTAAATTTTGGTGTTTAGCTTGCTGAATTAACTTTTCACTTGTTTCTGTAGGGAGAATAAATGCAATATGGCCAGTTTCTTTTAGCCATTTTTTCGCTTGTGCTAACCAAATTAAATGGCTTTGGGGAGTAGTTCTAGCCAGATCTCGTTCGCTACTTCTGGTAGCAAGACTATGTTCAAAATAAGGGGGATTAGACACAATCAAGTCAAATTTATCTGTTAATGTTAATTGTAAAACATCCGCTTGTATTGGTGTAATTTTCTCTGACCAAGGACTATGGTGAATATTCTCTGTGGCTTGTATAAACGCGTTTTGCTCTAATTCTACGGCGGTAATTTGGCAATCGTAAGCGGTACGTTGTGCCAACATTATTGCAAGTAATCCTGAACCTGTTCCTAGATCAAGGATCTGTTTACATTGCGAGGTATTGACGATGGAGCCAAGAATAATGCTGTCTGTATTAACTTTCATCGCACATTTGTCGTGTGCAATGAAAAATTGTTTAAATTGGAAACCTGTCGATTTTGCCATTTATTTTCTTAGCTTCACTGTTTGAATAGCGTGATCATCGCCTTTTACCAAAATTAAGTTAGCTCTTTCTCGGCTTGGTAGAATATTTTGACGTAAGTTTAGCCCGTTTATTTCATCCCAAATTGTTGATGCGGTAGAAATTGCCTCTTGTTCCGATAATTGCGAGAAATGGTGGAAATAAGAGTTAGGATCGGAAAATGCACTACGGCGGAATTTCAAGAAACGGTTGATATACCACTTTTTGAGTAGATCTTCATCGGCATCTACATAAATTGAAAAATCTACAAAATCTGAAACAAACACATTGTGTGGGCTAGCTGGGTAGTTCATTCCTGTTTGTAGTACATTAAGCCCTTCTAAAATAAGAATATCTGGTTGATCCACTTCATTAAATTGATCGGGAATAATGTCATAGGTAAGATGCGAATAAATCGGAGCTTTAACCTGTCTTTTACCCGATTTAATATCCGAAACAAAACGAATAAGTGACTGAATATCGTAAGATTCTGGAAAGCCTTTGCGTTTGAGCAAGCTTTTTTCTTCTAAGGTTGCAAGAGGATAAAGAAAGCCATCTGTGGTAATAAGGGAGACTTTTCGCTCTTCAGGCCAGTTCGAGAGTAGTGCTTGTAAAATACGAGCAGAGGTGCTTTTGCCAACAGATACACTTCCCGCAATACTAATAATGTAGGGAACTTTGGGTGATGCAACATCAAGGAATTTATGTAATACCTGTTGGCGTTTAAGATTTTCATCAATGTAGTAGTTAATCAAGCGAGCCAAAGGAAGATAGATGGTACTGACTTCATCTAGTGATAAATCTTCATTAAAACCAAGAAGTGGCTTGAGATCTTGTTCAGTTAGCTTTAGAGGAACGGATTTACGTAATTCTGCCCATTGATTGCGTTCAAACGTTAGGAACGGTGTGATTTTTTTGTTTTTTTGCAAGTTCATTGCCAAAATCTCTTAAATATGATGAGTTATCCTAGCTTTTATGGGTAGAAATATACAGTATAAATAACATTATTTGGGGAATTGCAGCAATAAAAAGGTAAAAAATATTTAAAAAATCATCACTTTGCATATTTAACAATCGAAAGACTGCTTTTTTAATATTTTTTCAAAAAAAAGACTTGCAAGCTTTTTCTAAATCCCTATAATGCGCACCACTTGCTTACGAAACGCAACGCCGACTTAGCTCAGTAGGTAGAGCAACTGACTTGTAATCAGTAGGTCACCAGTTCGATTCCGGTAGTCGGCACCATTTAACGCTTATCGAAACAAGTATTCAATTAATGTGGAGGGATTCCCGAGCGGCCAAAGGGGGCAGACTGTAAATCTGTTGGCTCAGCCTTCGAAGGTTCGAATCCTTCTCCCTCCACCATCTCTTAATTGAATCCTATGGGACAGACGAATTTAGAACAGCGGGCATCGTATAATGGCTATTACCTTAGCCTTCCAAGCTAATGATGCGGGTTCGATTCCCGCTGCCCGCTCCAAACGCTGATATAGCTCAGTTGGTAGAGCGCACCCTTGGTAAGGGTGAGGTCGGCGGTTCAAATCCGCCTATCAGCACCACTAAGTCTTCTATCTTCCTCTTTTCCTTAGTAACAAATAGTATTATTTTCTACATTAGGTTAATGTGGTAACGTACCATCGTAACCGTGTTTGTTTAGAGGGACTTTTAAAAATGTCTAAAGAAAAATTTG
>NZ_LEKN01000002.1 GCF_009761395.1 Ursidibacter maritimus
TTTTTTAGCTTCTTCCAGTTTTTTAGCTTCTTCCAGTTTTTTAGCTTCTTCCAGTTTTTTAGCTTCTTCCAGTTTTTTAGCTTCTTCCAGTTTTTTAGCTTCTTCAAGTTTTTTAGCTTCTTCAAGTTTTTTAGCTTCTTCTAGTTTTTTAGCTTCCTCAGCTTTTTTGTCGGCAGTTGAGGCGTTTAACGGATTATTAGACTGTGGGAACACATTAGGTGAAGAACCTTTTCCATCTGATGAACAGGCAGAAATGGCTAGAGCACAAGCTGTGGCGATAACGCTAAAATGTAGTTTTTTCATGGTTTCTCCGAATAGGTTTATAAATAAAATTAAATAATGTCGGTAATTGTATCAGCTATATTACAAAACAATCAATACAAATGGCAATGATTATCAATTATTATTCAAAAAAGGGGCATTTTCTGTCAATTTATGATTCAATGGAAATTCATATCTATATATAGGTTGTAGAATGAGTATTTTCCGTTTTTTTGAGAAAAAGGTTACTACTTAGAAGTTATTTATCTAAGTTAAAAGTATTGAAGAGATATAGATGTTTTACTTTGAAGTTGTCTGGCTATGGATTATAGCACTCTTGGTGGCTGTGTCAGAAAGCATAACATATTGTTTATACAGTATTTTCAATAAAAATAGTTGCTAATAACATAATAAAAATCTTACTAGCATTATTTTCTATTCTTTGGTGCCATTCTTCCGGCTGTATATCTTTATTTTGAACGGAATAATAAATCCACCATAACTAAGCCAATGCTGACCAATAATAATGACGAGCTTAACCATAACGGTATTTGTTCAAATTGCCAGAACGTACCTGAGATGATTAAAGCCAGTAATAAGCTTCGTATTAAGCCTGAATTATTCTTCTGGTTCTGTAAACTTTGGTTTATTTCACTTAAACGTAGATTGATCTGCTTTTGTTGTTGCAGTGCTTGAAAAACGGTTTCAGGAAATTCCGCAAAATGTTCTCTAAACTGTGGTAAACGTTGTTGAACCTGACGGAACATCGCTTTTACCCCTACTTGTTCATTTAACCAATCCTGCAAAAATGGTTTTGCGGTTTGCCACAGATCGAGTTGTGGGTAAACTTGTCTGCCTAATCCTTCAATGTAGAGTAAGGTTTTTTGTAGTAATACTAATTGTGGTTGTACTTCCATATTAAATTCACGAGCGACATTAAAAAGATTCAGCAAAACGTGTCCGAATGAAATTTCAGAAAGTGGTTTTGCAAAAATAGGCTCACAAACTTCTCGGAATGCTTGCTCAAAAGCATCAATATCGGTATCGGCAGGCGTCCAGCCTGATTCAACGTGCATTAATGCGACTCGGCGATAATCTCGATTAAAAAATGCGACAAAGCTCTCCGCTAAATAACGTTTATCATTTTGGTTGAGTGTACCGACAATACCACAATCTATACCTATATATTGTGGATTTTCTGGGTGATTAGGATTTACAAAAATATTTCCAGGGTGCATATCTGCGTGGAAAAAACTATCTCGAAATACTTGCGTAAAGAAAACTTGAACACCACGCTCGGCAAGTAGTTTCATATCTGTACCATTCGCTTTTAGCTCATCAATGTTTGCGACAGGTATGCCATAAATTCGCTCCATCACGATCACATTTTTATGGCAAAAATCTTGATACATTTCAGGTACATATAGCATTTCGCTGTTTGCAAAATTATTGCGTAAACGCACCGCATTCGCCATTTCTTTGCGTAAATCTAGCTCATCTAATAAGGTTTTTTCATATTCTCTAACCACTTCGACAGCTCTTAAACGCTTGCCATCGTTGGAAAGTTTTGGAATCCAACTTGCTAAACGATACATTAATGCTAAGTCATCAAAAATGACCTGATGGATATCAGGTCGAATAACTTTCAGCACCACTTCTTTGCTTGCGAGCGGTTGGTTTTGATTAAATTTCGCCGTATGCACCTGAGCAATAGAAGCTGATGCTAAAGCCGTTTCATCAAAGTCATCAAACCACGTTTCTAATTTACCACCTAATGCTTGCTCTATAAGCTGGCGAGCAAGTTTCCCATCAAAAGGTTCAACAGAATCTTGTAATAAAGCCAATTGGTCTGCAAGCTCTGGATCAAATAGATCTCGGCGAGTTGAAAGCATTTGCCCAAGCTTGATCCACACAGGACCAAGCTCTTGCAGTGCTAAACGGAGCCTCACACCAAACGGTTTATCTGGATACTGGTTTTTTACCCAAAAAAGCGATTTACGCCCTAAATGTAATGAACGAGTAAGACGAATATTTGGAATAACTTCATCAACGCCGTAGCGTAAAAAAGTATGAATAATGTGATAAAGACGGCGAAGGTTTTTGATATTCATTAGAGTCCACGTGTTGCAAATTTTTGTTCTAATCTATCCGCTTGTTGAGCTAATGCAGAGACTTCATCGTAGAAATTTACTGCTTCCAGACGATGTACTAATACAGGGCGCTCATTCATTAAGTTATCCACTAACTGTTCGCTATTGCTTTTAACTTGTTGATTGACTTTATTAAATAAACCTTTGATTAAATTAGTTGAAACCTGTGCTGCCACATCTCCAAGCAATGGAGATAACAACTCAGCAGGATCTTTTTCTAATTGATCAAGTAGTTCGGTAAATTGTTGCAAAACTTGAATATCACCATTTAGTATCAGGCTTTTATCATTGATTAACTCAGTTAATTTACTTTTATCCGCTAATTTCAGCAACGCACTTGGAGCAAGTTCAATACTACAATCAATATCGCCTTCATACTGTTGAAGCCAATCTGTTCGATTTTCACTAAATAGAATAAAACAGCTTATTTCAGGTTGATTTAATGTGATTTTTAGAATTTTACCGACAAGTTTGCGTAAAATAGGCAAGGTATGAGGTGATCGGGTAATGATTCCGTTAAATGCGGTTTCAGTAGCCCCCATTGCAAATTGGGAAAGCATAAGATGTTGAAAAATCGGAGAGTTTTGCATTTTATTTAGCCTTAAGATTGAACAACATTAAAACTTATACCCACGATGTAATGCGACAATTCCTGCACTCAAATTGTAATAATTTACGCTTTCAAAGCCTGCATTTTCCATCATTGCTTTTAACTCATCTTGTTTCGGGTGCATACGAATTGATTCAGCTAAATAACGGTAGCTTTCGCCATCATTAACCACGACTTCACCCACTTTAGGTAAAATATTAAATGAGTAGAAATTATATACTTGACTGATTGGGTCGATAACAGGTTTAGAAAATTCAAGCACTAATAAACGTCCACCTGGTTTTAAAACTCGAAACATTGAACGTAGTGCTTTATCTTTGTCTGTAACATTGCGTAAGCCAAAACTGATGACAATACAATCAAAGGTATTATCCGCAAAAGGAAGAGCTTCAGCATTCGCTTGTACATAATTTACATTGCCAACCACACCTAAATTACGCAGTTTTTCCCTTCCGACTTCTAGCATTGAACTGTTAATATCGGCTAATACAACTTCGCCTGTTTCCCCGACAATACGAGAGAATTTTGCAGTGAAATCTCCTGTGCCACCTGCTAAATCTAAGACTTTATGTCCTTTTCGTACGCCACTACAATCAATTGTAAAGCGTTTCCAAACTCGATGAATACCAAACGAGAGCAGATCATTCATTAAGTCATATTTTCCAGCTACGCTGTGGAAAACATTGGCGACTAATTGTTGCTTTTCTTCTTTGGCAACAGTCTTAAAACCGAAGTGGGTGGTTTCTTTTTCGGATTGTTCTGGGAGAATTGGGTTTTGTGCTTGCTGTATTTCGTTCATTGTCGGAAATCTCACTCAAAAAATTGGGCATACCATAACAAAAAAGCGGTCTGATTTCCTTAAAATTTTGCAAAATCTGTTAAGATAGCCACAATTCTTTCAATATCACGATAATAAATATGAAAACCTTAATTCTTTATTTAACTCGCGATGGTCAGACACAGAAAATTGCTGAGAAAATAGCGAGTGAACTTCAACAAGAGCAAACTGATGTTTGCATATTATCCTTGCGAGAAAATCCAAATATCAGTGCAGATTATTTACAGCAATTTGGGACTATTGTAGTTGGTGCATCTATCCGATATGGGCATTTTGATCCGCTACTTACTCAATTTATCAATCAACATTACGCATTATTAAATCAGAAAAAATCTGCATTTTTTAGTGTTAATCTTACCGCTCGCAAAGCGGACAAAAACAGTCCTGAAACAAATGTTTATACTCGAAAATTACTTGCTCGTATTAAATGGCAACCTGATTTAGTTGAAGTAATGGCTGGAGCGTTATTTTATCCCCGCTATCGTTGGTTTGATCGAGTGATGATCCGTTTTATTATGAAAATTACAGGTGGAGAAACGGATACGAGTAGAGAATATGAATATACGGATTGGCATAAAGTTATCACTTTTTCACAACAAATTCGTAAATTAAGTTAAAATTATTGGGTGTTTTTATCACTTCGTTTATAATCAGCGGTCGCTTTTTATAGCGTTGATTTTTTATTTGAGGAACTAAAATGAGTATTTTAAAAGAATTCCGTGAATTTGCGGTAAAAGGTAATGTTGTTGATCTAGCTGTCGGTGTAATCATCGGTGGTGCGTTTGGTAAAATCGTTTCATCTTTTGTAAGTGATATTGTAATGCCACCTATCGGTTTACTCGTTGGTGGTGTAGATTTCAAAGACTTAGCGGTTGTATTAAAAGAAGCACAAAATGGTGCAGAAGCTGTTACATTAAAATATGGTGCTTTTATTCAAAACGTATTTGATTTCGTAATCATTGCTATGGCCGTATTTGCAATGGTTAAAGTGATCAATAATCTGAAGAAAGCCCCAGCACCAGAGCCTGAAAAAGCCCCAGAGCCAACAGCAGAAGAAAAATTATTAACTGAAATTCGTGATTTATTGAAAAAATAATCTGATTTCTGAGTGAATCAATGGGCTTAATTTATGAAAGTAAATTAAGCCTTTTGTTTTAGATTAAAGCACAATTCCTAAACTAAATAATAAATTGGTTAGCAACGCTAGTCCTGCCATTTGTCCAAGTAAAGGTCGCAGTTCAATAGGGTCTTTATGGCGATAAACAAATAGAGCGTGTTTAGTCAATAAAGGTAGGGTAAGTAAAAATAAGAAATTATACCAATGGGCAAAAGCAGATATTGCAAAAAAGAGATAGGAAAGCACCGCTAGTGCTAATAATGCAAGATGATAAATGCGTCCGTTTTGGCTACCAATACGCACAATGAGGGTATTTTTGCCTGCAGCTTTATCTTGGTTAATATCTCGTAAGTTATTGATATTTAATACTGTAACCGCTAATAATCCACAGCCAAAGGCAGGTAGTAGAATAATGGTTGGTAAACTGTGAGCTTGTAAATAAAATGTGCCAATAACTGCCAAGAAACCAAAAAATATGAGTACCGAGATATCGCCTAAGCCTAAGTAGCCATAAGGTTTTTTACCAACGGTATAAGTAATTGCCGCAATAATCGCAACCACGCCTAAGCCAATGAAAACTAATAAATCTTGCCACGTTTGATACGAATAACCAATTAATGTTACGCCTGATAAAAAGGCTAAACTTCCCACCACATATAACGATTTCTTCAGCTGTTCGCCTGAAATTGCGCCTTGTTGAATCGCACGTAGTGGCCCGATTCGTTCTGCTGTATCAGAGCCTTTTAAATGATCGCCATAATCATTGGCAAAGTTAGATAAAATTTGCAGTAATACGGTGGTTAAGAGAGCAAGAAAGGTGGTAACCCCATTAAATGCTCCTGCCCAGTGAGCCAAGGCTGAACCAACTACAATAGACGCTAGTGCTAAAGGTAAGGTTTTGGGTCTGGCAGTACTAAACCAGATAGCAAAAGTTGAGTGTTTATTCATATCAATACTAATCAAACTGTTCCGAGATTTTCCTTTCAAAGTGTGGCATATTATTACAAAATAGCCATCAGGTTTTTGATTTTTAACAGAAAAAGATCAATTTTATGCAAAATTCTAACCTTAATTTGACACTTTCGCCGATTGGCATTATCCAAAGCCCTTATGGTGAAAAATTTGCTGTACCACGCCAACCTAATTTAGTACGAGAAGGAAAAGGGATTCTACGCTTATTACCGCCTTATAACCAACCTGATGCGGTAAGAGGGCTAACAGAGTTTAGCCATTTATGGCTGATTTTTCATTTTCATCAAATTCCTGAACGCCATTGGCACGCCACTGTTCGCCCACCTCGTTTAGGAGGTAATGAACGTGTTGGTGTGTTTGCTAGCCGAGCAACCCATCGCCCTAACCCACTCGGTTTATCCAAAGTTGAATTAAAAGATGTTGAGATTACTCAAGGCGAAGTGAATTTAATTTTAGGGAGTGTCGATTTAGTCGATGGAACACCTATTTTTGATATTAAGCCTTACATTGCTTACGCCGATAGTGAACCTGAGGCTCGTTCTGGCTTTGCTCAACAAAAACCACAAGCCACATTGATAGTGGAGTTTAGCTCCAAAGCTCAACAAGCGGTAAGATCAAGCGTGAAATTTGCAAAATTTGGTATTCAATTTCCCGAACAATTCATTGCTGATGTGATTGCTCAAGATCCCCGTCCTGCTTATCAACAGGGTAAAATTAGCCCACGTACTTATGGGATGTGTTTGGCTCAGCACAATATTTTATGGCGAATTGATGAACAAAACCCGAATAAAGCCATTGTAGTTGATGTACAAGATTGAACTAATATAACACTTTCTTTTCTAACAGACGTTTTTATTTTTAAGGAACTCGCTATGAAAAAGTTACAAAAAATCTTTGCGATCTTATCGCTTGTGGTTGCAGCAATGTCTGCTCCTGCATTGGCGGATACTTCAAAAACCAGCAAAACACAATCTTTTGTTTTCTCAACACAAGTCAATCGCACAGTCGAGAAAGATTTAATGCAAGTTGGGCTTTATAGTCATAAATCAGGTAAAAATTTAACAGAATTAAAAAAAGAAGTTTCTGTGGAATTAAATAAATTTCTTGAAGCTGCCAAAGCCTATCCTGCTATTGAGATTTCTGCTGATGGCGTGAGCAATTCACCCAATTACGATAACAAGAACAGGGTAAATGGCTGGGTGACAGAAGGACGAATCACATTAAAAAGTAAAGATTTTGAAGCAATGGCGAAGGTGCTAGATAATTTAGGCGAGAAGATTGCGATTAGTTATATCGACTTTAGTGTATCGCCTGAAACAATGGCAATGTTAGAAGATGAGATGACCTTGGAGATCATTAAGCAATTTCAACATAAAGCCGAAGTCATTCAAAAAGGCATTAATGCGAAGAGTTATACGCTGAGTAATGTACAATTAAATACGCCAAATGGCGAATCTGCACCGAGTTTATTTCGAGCAAAATCAGCTTTTGCTGCGTCAATGGATAAAGCATACGAAGGTCTGCCACTAGAGGCAGGTAAAGAAACGATATCAGCTACCGCAACAGGTACTGTTATTTTTGATAAGGAATAATAATGAAAAAATGGATTAAGTTAATCGGTTTTATCTCACTCACGACATTACTCAGTGGCTGTTTAGTCACTTCTGCAGTAAGTACCGTTGTGGGCACTGCTGTTGATGTGGTAGATGCAGTAACCCCAGATATTATTGATTGACAACCAGTTACATAATTCAAGCATACAAGCGGTTTCTTAGTGTAGAAAATTTGCAAATCCCCTATAACAAGCCTACAATGGATACCGTTTTTCAAATTTTATTTAAAACTAAGGAATTCCTATGAAAATCGCAAAAAATGTTGTACCAAGTATCGCTTATCAAGTTCGCACTCAAGATGGTGTATTAGTGGATGAAGCACCTGTTGAGCAGCCACTTGAATATTTACACGGTCATAATAATTTAGTTATTGGCTTAGAAAATGCGTTAGAAGGTAAAGTTGTTGGCGATGTATTTGAAGTGCGCGTAAAACCAGAAGAAGGTTATGGCGAATACAATGAAAATATGGTGCAACGTGTACCGAAAGATGTCTTTATGGGTGTTGATGAGCTTGAAGTTGGTATGCGTTTTATTGCTGATACCGATGTGGGTCCATTACCCGTTGTAATTACCGCCATTGAAGGCGATGAAGTTGTGGTTGATGGTAACCATATGCTTGCAGGTCAAGAATTATTATTCAGCGTTGAAGTTGTCGCCACTCGTGAAGCGACTTTAGAAGAAATCGCACATGGTCATATCCATTCAGGAGGCGGTTGCTGTGGTGGTCACGATAGTGATGAAGAAGGCCATGGTTGCGGTTGTTGCGGAAATCATAATCACCAAGCTGAAGAATCTCACGGTTGTGGTTGTGGCGGACACCATCACCACGTTGAAGAAGCTCACGAAGGCTGCTGTGATGAGCATCACCATCATCACCACGACGGCAAATGTTGTGATGAAGATCATCACCATCACCACAGTACAGGCGAACATTGCCATAAACACTAATTTGGTTTTTAGCCAATGAGTGAAATATCCTTAAAAAGTGGTATGGATTATCTCCGTACCATTTTAAGCTCTAAAATTTATGATCTTGCTCAAGTGACACCATTACAGAAAATGGAAAAACTGTCGGAACGCTTGGGCAATACTATCTATATCAAACGTGAAGATCGTCAGCCTGTGCATAGTTTTAAATTGCGTGGGGCTTATGCGATGATTTCCAGCCTTTCCTCTGTTCAAAAAGCGGCTGGTGTAATTGCTGCATCTGCGGGCAATCACGCACAGGGTGTCGCACTTTCTGCCAAACATTTAGGCTTGCGAGCATTAATTGTAATGCCACAAAATACCCCTGCAATCAAAGTTGATGCTGTGCGTGGCTTTGGCGGAGAAGTGTTACTCTACGGTGCAAATTTTGATGAAGCCAAAGCCAAAGCAATTGAATTAGCTCAAGAACTGAATATGACCTTTGTACACCCTTTCGATCACCCGTTAGTGATTGCTGGGCAAGGGGCTATCGGTATGGAGTTACTTCAACAGCAAAGCGAACTTGAGTATATTTTTGTACCTGTCGGTGGTGGTGGCCTAGCTGCTGGTGTAGCGGTCCTGATCAAACAGCTTATGCCAAGCATCAAAGTCATCGGCGTTGAGTCTAAAGATTCGGCTTGCCTATTCCACGCCTTACAAGCTGGTGAGCCAATTGACTTAGAACGTGTTGGACTATTTGCCGATGGCGTTGCAGTTAAACGTATTGGAGATGAAACGTTCCGTTTATGCCAACAATATATTGATGATGTCGTATTAGTCGATAATGACGAAATCTGTGCTGCCTTAAAAGATATTTTTGAAAATGTGCGAGCAGTGGCAGAGCCTTCAGGGGCATTATCACTAGCTGGATTGAAGAAGTATCTCTCACAACACGAACTACAAAGCAAAAATGTGGCTTGTATCTTGTCGGGAGCAAATTTGAATTTCCATACCTTGCGTTATGTTTCTGAGCGTTGTGAAATTGGTGAAAAACACGAAGCCTTATTAGCGGTCACGATTCCTGAACAAAAAGGGAGTTTCTTAAAATTCTGTGAAATTTTGGGTAATCGCGCTGTTACAGAGTTTAGTTATCGTCACACAGATGATCATAAAGCCCGTATATTTGTTGGGGTTAGAATTTCAGGAAATAGCGAAAAACTCGATATTATCAAAGAGTTACAGCAAAATCACTATGATGTAACCGATTTATCCGAAGATGATATTGCCAAAACCCATATTCGTTATATGGTGGGTGGGCGACCAGCATCTATCGAGCAAGAACAGTTATATAGCTTTGAATTTCCAGAGCAAAAAGGTGCATTGTTGAAATTCTTACAAAAATTGATGAACTGGGATATTTCTCTCTTCCATTATCGTGCTCATGGTGCGGACTATGGCGATATTTTGGCAGCTTTTGTGCTGACAGAAACTCAGCATCTTCAATTCCAACAAGATTTAGAGAAACTTGGTTATCGCTACCAAAATGTAAGCAATAGCCCAGCATATCAATATTTTTTAAAATAAACGAAAACAAGCGGTGGGTTTTGGCTAATTTTTGCAAATTTTAGCGGTAATCTGACCGCTTATGATCGAACAATAATTAAAAAGATTAAGAGAATACTTCTATGGCAGAACGTAAATATTTCGGCACGGATGGTGTGCGTGGCAAAGTGGGAACTTTCCCTATCACCCCAGAGTTTGCCTTAAAATTAGGTTGGGCAGCAGGTAAAATCCTAGCAACACAAGGCTCAAAAAAGGTATTGATAGGTAAAGATACTCGCATTTCAGGCTACATGTTGGAATCTGCTCTTGAAGCAGGACTCGCAGCCGCTGGTTTATCAGCTGCATTCACAGGCCCAATGCCAACTCCTGCGATTGCCTATTTAACCCGTACATTCCGAGCGGAAGCTGGGATTGTAATTTCAGCATCCCATAACCCTTATGATGACAATGGGATTAAATTTTTCTCGGCAAGTGGCGAAAAACTACCTGATGAAGTAGAAGAAGCTATTGAAGCAATGCTTGATCAGCCAATGGATTGTGTAGAATCTGCAGAGCTTGGACGTGCAAGTCGTATCACTGATGCAGCAGGGCGTTATATTGAATTTTGTAAAAGCACTTTCCCCGCTCATTTAAGCCTTGAAGGATATAAAATTGTCGTGGATTGTGCGAATGGAGCGACTTATCACATTGCTCCCAACGTAATGCGTGAGCTAGGCGCGGAAGTAATTGAGATCGGCACTCACCCAGACGGCTTAAATATCAATGAAAAATGTGGTGCAACAGATATTAAAGCCTTACAAAAAGTTGTGGTAGAAGTTGGAGCTGATGTTGGTTTAGCTTATGACGGCGATGGCGACCGTTTAATTATGGTGGATCACTTAGGAAATAAAGTTGATGGCGACCAAATTCTCTTTATTATTGCTCGTGAAGCACTGCGTGCAGGTAAATTACAAGGTGGCGTTGTTGGTACGCTAATGAGTAATATGAGCCTTGAAATTGCACTCAAACAACTTGCTATTCCTTTTGTGCGTGCCAATGTCGGTGACCGCTATGTGCTAGAACAACTGAAAGAAAAAGGTTGGAAACTTGGCGGTGAAAATTCAGGGCATATTATTGTGCTTGATAAAAACTCAACGGGCGATGGCATTATTGCCTCTCTTGAAGTTTTAGGTGCAATGGCAAGCCACAAATTAAGTTTAAATGAATTAGCTAAGTCGGTGCCACTGTTCCCACAAGTGCTACTGAATGTTGGTTTTGCAGGTGGTGCAAACCCACTTGAAAGTGCGGAAGTCAAAGCCGTTGCAGCGGATGTGGAACAACGCTTAGCAGGAAAAGGGCGTATTTTACTGCGTAAATCAGGCACAGAGCCACTTATTCGAGTAATGGTCGAATGTGAAGATGGTGAACTTGCACAACGTTGCGCAGAAGAAATTGTCGAAGCGGTAAAACGTAATTAAAACAAGCGGTCAGTTAGTTGCAAAATATTGTAAATAACTGACCGCTTGAATCTTTATTCAGATCGTTTAATATCGCGTTTTTAGAAATAAAGACGCAATCGTTTGCCTTTGGAGGAAGGATGGATCAGCTAGAAATGAAAAAAATTGCAGCGCGTGCTGCTCTGCAGTATGTAAAACCCGATACTATTGTTGGCGTGGGCAGTGGCTCTACGGTAAATTGCTTTATTGAAGCACTTGGCGAAATGCGTGATGAAATTAAAGGTGCGGTTGCCGCATCGAAAAATTCAGAAGAATTATTGCGTAAACAAGGGATTGAAGTTTTTAATGCGAATGAAGTTTCTAGTCTTGATGTTTATATTGATGGAGCTGATGAAATTACGCCACAAGGCTATATGATCAAAGGTGGTGGTGCAGCACTCACACGTGAAAAAATTGTGAGTTCATTAGCAAAGAAATTCATCTGCATCGTGGATTCCAGTAAACAAGTAGATGTGTTAGGCTCTACATTCGCTTTACCTGTTGAAGTCATTCCAATGGCTCGTTCTTATGTTGCTCGTCAATTAGTAGCATTGGGCGGCACACCTGAATATCGTGAAAATGTTGTTACGGATAATGGTAATGTTATTTTAGATGTGTATAACTTTAAAATTCTTGAGCCACTTAAGATGGAACATACCATCAATAACATTGCAGGGGTTGTAACCAATGGTATTTTTGCACAACGCTATGCGAATATCACCATTGTTGGAACACCAGATGGGGCAAAAATCCTTGAATAATAAGCGGTAAGATTCACCATAAAATTTGCAAACACACACTCGGAGCTATTATGACCACTAAAGTTTCTCTTGATAAAAGCAAAATCAAATTTGTATTGTTAGAAGGCGTACACGAAAATGCCTTAGATGCCTTAAAAGCGGCTGGTTATACCAATATTGACTACCATAAAAAAGCACTAGATGGCGAAGATTTAATTAATGCTATCAAAGACGCTCATTTTATCGGTATTCGTTCTCGTACATTCTTAACGGAAGAAGTTCTTGCTCAAGCCCCTAAATTGATTGCTATCGGTTGTTTCTGTATCGGTACAAACCAAGTGAACTTAGATGCGGCAAAACGTCGTGGTATTCCTGTTTTCAATGCCCCATTCTCAAATACTCGTTCTGTTGCTGAGTTGGTATTAGGCGAAATTATTGTCTTGATGCGTCAAATCGCAAAAGCAAATGCGGAAGTTCATCGTGGTTTATGGAATAAATCCGCAACAGGCTCAAATGAAGTGCGTGGTAAAAATCTTGGGATTATTGGCTACGGCCATATCGGCTCGCAGTTAAGTGTTTTAGCGGAAGCGGTTGGTATGCGTGTTTATTTCTACGATATTGAAAATAAATTACCGTTAGGTAATGCACAACAAGTCGCCAGTCTAGATGAGTTACTTGCGATGAGTGATGCAATTTCATTACACGTTCCAGAAAATGCATCGACCAAGAATTTATTAAATGCAACCAATTTAAGCAAAGTGAAAAAAGATGCTGTGGTAATTAACGCTGCTCGCGGAACGGTTGTTGATATTGACGCATTAGTTGAAGTATTAGCATCAGGGCATTTGCGTGGTGCCGCATTAGACGTATTCCCAGAAGAGCCTGCATCAATTAACGATCCGTTTGAATCACCATTATGTCAGTTTGATAATGTGATCTTAACTCCACACATTGGTGGATCAACGTCTGAAGCTCAAGCCAACATTGGCTCTGAAGTTGCACATAAATTCATCAAATATTCCGATAATGGCTCAACACTCTCTGCGGTAAATTTCCCTGAAGTGTCGTTACCAGAACATAAAGGTGCAAAACGTTTACTGCACATCCATACGAACAAACCAGGAATTTTAAATAAAATCAACCAAGTGTTTGTTGATGCAAATGTAAACATTGCAGCTCAATATTTACAAACCGATCCAACTATCGGCTATGTCGTTATTGATGTGGAATCTGAAAATACGGATGAAGCATTACGCCTACTTAAACAAATTGATGGAACAATCAAGGCTCGAGTGCTTTATTAGATAGAAAGGTAAAAATATTAAACCTCTCGGAGTAAATTCTTCGAGAGGTTTTTATTACTTAAACTATTGCAAGAATAGAGTATGGAAAAGAGTAAAATATGGAGAATCAGTGGTAAGCTAATACTGATTGAATAATCAACTGGTACCCTTGAAAAATTTAAGGATATAATTGCTAAGACAAATTATCCTTAAATAATCAAATCCGTTACTCAATCCAAGTAACAATCTCTTCAAGTGTTTTGCGAGCTTTTGGTTTGATTTCTTTTGCTCGGTAACCGAAAGTTGCCATTACCGAAACACCCCATTCATTTGGATCAAAAGCTCCCGTTTCCGCCAAAATTTTGTTTACAGCTACATAATCAAATCCTTCGATTGGGCAACTATCAATACCAACTAATGCGGCACCTGTTAGCATATTAGCTAGGGCGATATAGGTTTGCTTACTTGCCCAATCAAAGAGAGATTGTTCGCTTTGTGCAATATGTGTATCTTCTGTTTGGAACTTACGGTATTTTTCTAAAGCAAAGGCTTGTTGCTCTTCATTGACTAAACCACGTCTAATCATTGAATCTTTGAGAAAAGCTGAATCATAGCGGGCGTTCTTTTTCGCTAGAATTGCAATAACGTGGCTTGCATCATCAATTTGTGTTGCCATTCCCCAGCTAACTGGTTTAAGTTTTTGGCGAAGTTCTTGGTTTTGGATCACTAAGAATTGCCAAGGCTCTGAACCAACAGAACTTGGAGATAGTCGTCCAAGTTCTAAAATATAGTTAAAATCTTCAGGGCTAATTTTGCGAGTAGGATCGTAACTGCGTGTAGATGCACGATAATGAAAACCATCTAATACTTGTTGTGGGGTAATATGTGCCATTGCTTGTTCCTTTTATAAATAAAAAAATTAAGGGTATTTTATAGCGTAATAGCTATGAGAGAAAGGTTTAAATTATAATTTCATTTGGCTAAATATGAGTAGCATTTTAGCATTTGGAATAAGCGGTAAGATTGCTACTATTTTTTACAAAAAAACGAGAAATGAGATGATAATCAACATTAGATCGTCCTTTAATTTTTTTATTTATTATTTAGACACTGCTTCATTCTATAAGAATTTTTACGCTGTTTTACTGCTGTTGCCTATTGATGTTTCCTTTTTGTATGCTATTTTATAGCGTTGCTTTTAAAGCAATAGATTTTGACTTTATTAAGAGGATTGCTATATGTCTAATTCAACCGCAATTGCGAATGTAGCTAAGCTAATTCGTGATAACGATATTAAGTTCGTACTGCTCAAATTTACCGATATTAAGGGTAAAGAGCACGGTGTTTCCCTGCCTGTTTCCTTAGTTGCAGATGATTTAGAAGATTTATTTGAAGAAGGAAAAATGTTTGATGGCTCATCTGTTGAAGGCTGGCGAACAATCAACAAAGCCGATATGCTGTTAATGCCAATTCCTGAAACCGCTGTTATTGACCCCTTCGCTCAAATCCCTACCTTAACCATCCGCTGTAGTATCTACGACCCAAATACAATGCAAAGCTACGATCGTGATCCACGTTCTATCGCAACTCGTGCCGAAAACTACCTAAAATCAACAGGCATTGCTGACAGTGTGTTATTTGGTCCTGAGCCAGAATTTTTCTTATTTGACGATGTTCGATTTGGCGTAGGTATGAATGGCAACTCTTATGAAGTCGATGATATTGAAGCTGCTTGGAACACAAATAAACGTTACGAAGGTGGAAATAATGCTTATCGTCCATTGAAGAAAGGTGGATACTGTGCCATTGCTCCAAATGATACCGCACACGACATTCGTTCTGAAATGTGTTTAATTATGGAAGAATTAGGCTTAGTAATTGAAGCTCATCATCACGAAGTTGCAACCGCAGGTCAAAATGAAATTGCTACCCGTTTTAACAGCTTAACCTTAAAAGCTGATGAAACCCAAATCTACAAATATGTAGTACAAAATGTTGCCGTAGAACACGGTAAGACAGCTTGCTTTATGCCAAAACCAATCACTGGCGATAACGGCTCAGGAATGCACTGCAATATGTCATTAAGCAAAGATGGTAAAAACGTCTTTATGGGTGATAAATATGCTGGATTATCTGAAACTGCCCTTTACTATATCGGCGGTATTATCAAACACGCTAAAGCCTTAAACGCATTCACAAACCCAAGTACAAACTCTTATAAACGTTTAGTACCTGGCTTTGAAGCACCTGTATTACTCGCTTACTCAGCAAGTAACCGTTCTGCATCTATCCGTATTCCTGCGGTAACTAGCCCGAAAGCAACGCGTGTTGAAGCTCGTTTCCCAGACCCACTTGCTAACCCATACTTAGCATTTGCAGCATTATTGATGGCTGGTTTAGATGGTGTTATCAATAAAATTCATCCAGGCGATGCAATGGATAAAAACCTATATGACTTACCGCCAGAAGAGTTGAAAGGTATTCCTGCAGTATCAAGCTCATTAGAAGAAGCATTAAGCAATCTTGCACAAGATCATGAATTCTTAATTCAAGGTGGCGTATTTACTAAAGACTTCATCGAAACATACATTGAAATGAAACGTAAAGAAGTGGAACGTTTAAATATGACTCCACACCCAGTGGAATTTGAGATGTATTACGCATAGGTTAAATCAGCCTAATGGGAAAAGAGGTTGCTAATAATATTTCTGTTATGTTGTTAGCAACTCTTTTTATTTAAAAATTTTTATAAACCTAGCCTTACGATTTTTTCTTAATTCATTGTAATTATTTAATAGATTATATTAAATCGGCTCATAATATTATCATGGGTACTAAATTCTTAGGTCAGGAATTTGGTATTTATGTAATAATAGAGATTGTAGGATCGTATCTTTCTTCAAATTATGATCTCATAGTGATTTATATCCAACAGCGTAGGCTGTGAAATGAGAATTTATCTGGCCGTCGAGTATGTAACCAAAAGTGCCATTTTTAGACATCGTATTTATTGTGGTTCCTACTGTGGTTTCACATGAAAACAACTAGATGGGAATCAAAATGTTTGGTGATTTTTAGTAGGAGTAGTGACGAAGATATCCTCCTTCTGAACGACGATGTAGATATATCTAAATAAATGTATTCGAGGGTAGAGGGCTCACCTGATGAATTTAGAGGTGGACTATTGCTTGGTGTATAGGTTTGAAAAATGGGCAATATACGCTGTTGTCCTCGAAATAATCAACTAAAAAGCGTTATTTCTCGACATTTATTCAATAGGGCGGTAGAATTATAACCTATTTTTCTATCTGTATTTTATATACCGACTATTTTTAAATTACTGAGGTTAAAATGTCATTCTCAATTGAAACAACTCAAGGCTTAGAACGCCGTGCAACTGTTACTGTCGCTGCAGATAAAGTAGAAGCAGCTTACCGTGAACAATTAAAAGGCTATGCAAAAAATGCACGCGTTGATGGTTTCCGTAAAGGTAAAGTACCACATTCTATTATTGAGCAACGCTATGGTTTAGCGGCTCGTCAAGATGCGTTATCAGAAGAAATGCAACGTGCATTCTTTGATGTTGTAATCAATGAAAAAATCAACCTAGCAGGTCGTCCAACATTTACACCAAATAACTATGAAGCAGGTAAAGATTTCTCTTTTGTGGCGACTTTTGAAGTATTCCCTGAAGTGGAATTAAAAGGCTTAGAAAACATTGAAGTTGAAAAACCAGTTGTTGAAATCAGCGATGCAGATCTAGATAAAATGGTTGATGTATTACGCAAACAACAAGCAACTTGGTCTGAAACATCAGATGCTGCAAAAGCAGATGATCGTGTAACTATCGACTTCGTAGGATCTATTGATGGTGAAGAGTTTGAAGGTGGTAAAGCATCTGACTTCGTATTATTTATGGGTCAAGGTCGTATGATCCCTGGTTTTGAAGACGGTATTGTAGGCCATAAAGCAGGTGAGCAATTTGATATTGATGTAACATTCCCAGCAGAATATCACGCAGAAAACTTAAAAGGTAAAGCAGCGAAATTCGCTATCACCTTGAAAAAAGTAGAAAACATTGTATTACCTGAATTAACAGAAGAATTTGTGAAAAAATTCGGTGCAGGTAAATCAGTAGAAGAACTTCGTGCAGAAATTAAGAAAAATATGCAACGTGAGTTAAAAAATGCTGTTACTTCACGCATTAAAAACCAAGTAATCAATGGTTTATTAGCACAAAACGATATTGAAGTACCTGCATCAGCAGTTGCAGAAGAAGTTGAAGTATTACGTCAGCAAGCAGTTCAACGTTTTGGCGGTAAACCAGAAATGGCAGCTCAATTACCAGCAGAATTATTTGAAGGTGATGCAAAACGTCGTGTCCAAGTAGGTTTATTACTTTCAGCTGTTATCACATCAAACGAGTTAAAAGTTGATGAGGAACGTGTGAAAGCAACTATCGCAGAATTAGCATCAGCTTACGAACAACCAGCGGAAGTTGTTGAATACTATGCGAAAAACCGTCAATTAACTGACAATATTCGTAACGTAGTATTAGAAGAACAAGCGGTTGATGCGGTATTAGCAAAAGCGAAAGTAACTGAAAAAGCGTTCTCTTTCGATGAGATTATGGCTTCTCAACAAGCGGCATAATTTCTCTTATCAGCTTTGCTGTTAAGCAAAGCTATCCAAACAAGCGGTCATTTTCAGCAGAAATTTTGCAAATTTTTTTACGGAAGTGACCGCTTTATACCAACTAATGATCTAGAGAAAAATTATGGACCAACTTACTTTAGCTCAACAAATTCAACAGTTCGCAGCAAACCATACCCTTATGGTAGTTGCATGGGTTGCGTTATTTGTTGCAGTACTCATCAATTTTTATAAAGGGGCGACAAGCAAAATCAAAGTGGTTGATAATGCTCAAGCGACCCAACTAATCAATAATGAAGATGCTGTGGTTTTAGACGTTCGCTCTGATGATGAATTCCGAGCAGGACACATTATTGATAGCTTACATTTAATTCCAAGTGAAATTAAAGGTAACAAAACACAATCAATTGATAAACATAAAGAAAAATCAATTATTGTGGTAGATAATAATGGTTTATCTGCTCAAGGTTTAGCAAATACACTTGCAAAACAAGGCTTTAATAAAGTTTATGTTTTAAAAGAAGGCATTGCAGGGTGGCGAGCAGCAAATCTTCCTTTAGTCAAAAAACATAAATAATTATTAAGGATTCATTATGTCTGAAGAAAACAAAGTAGAAACACAAGAAGAACAAGCTGCGTTTGAAATGCAGATCCAACGTATTTATATCAAAGATGTTTCATTTGAAGCGCCAAACTTACCAACTATCTTCCATCAAGAGTGGAAACCACAATTAGCTTTTGAATTAGATACTGAAACATTACAAGTTGGTGAAGATACTTATGAGGTGGTATTACATATCAACGTACAAACTACCTTAGAAGATAGTAACGATGTTGCATTTATCTGTGAAGTTAAACAAGCAGGTGTATTCACCATTAAAGGCTTAGAAGGCATTCAATTGGCTCATTGCTTAGCATCAAAATGCCCTGAGGTATTATACCCTTACGCTCGTGAATTGATTTCAAGCCTTGTAAACCGTGGCACATTCCCTGCATTAAACCTTTCACCAGTAAACTTCGATGCACTCTTTGTTGATTATTTAGAGCGTCAGCAGGCAGAAGAACAAACTGAAGAAAAACCAGCATTAAACTAATTTATTGTTGAATTAAAAATGGGTATGCTAAGCATACCTATTTTTTTAGATGAGTTTTAATAGCAATGGACACTATCTATACGGCTCCTGTTACTGTACTTGGTGCTGGTTCTTACGGCACTGCTTTGGCAATTGCCTTATCGCGTAACGGACATAAAACTTATTTATGGGGACATAACCCACAAAAAATGTCAGTCATGGCAGAAACTCGCCAAAATCATGAATTTTTACCTGATATCGTATTTCCGGATGCTTTAGAAATCGAAAGCGATCTATCAAAAGCATTGGAAAAAGCCAAAGACCTACTGATTGTTGTACCTAGCCACGTTTTTACAGAAGTCTTGCAACAAATAAAACCCTTACTCACGCCTGTGCATCGTATTATCTGGGCGACAAAAGGGTTAGAGCGAGATACTGGGCGATTATTGCAAGAGGTTGTTTGGCAAATTTTAGGGAAAAACTACCCGCTTGCAGTGTTATCAGGCCCAACTTTTGCGAAAGAGTTAGCACAAGGTTTACCAACAGCGATTTCTCTAGCATCAGATAACCCTATTTTTGCCGATCAAATGCAACAGCGTATTCACTGTGCAAAAGCCTTTCGGGTTTATCTCAATAACGATATGATTGGTGTTCAACTAGGCGGTGCAATTAAAAATGTTATTGCGATTGGGGCAGGTATTTCTGATGGAATGGGCTTTGGGGCAAATGCTCGCACCGCCTTGATCACTCGTGGTTTAGCTGAAATAGGTCGTTTAGGGGAATCGCTGGGTGCAAATCCAACTACCTTTATGGGAATGGCAGGATTAGGCGATCTGGTTTTAACCTGTACTGACAATCAATCACGCAACCGCCGTTTTGGGCTAATGCTTGGTCAAGGTAAAAGTGCCGAACAAGCAATGGCAGAAATCGGTCAAGTAGTTGAAGGTTTTTATAATACAAAAGAAGCCTACTTACTTGCTCAACAACAGGGCATAGAAATGCCAATTGTCGAACAGATTTATCAAATGTTATTCTGCGGTAAACAAGCTGATGATGTTGTAAAAGCCTTATTAGGTCGAGAACGTAAAGGCGAGTAATCAAATAATTAAAGGGGGAAATATGGCAGAAATCAATCCACAGCAAATTTGGCAGAGTATTCGTGAAGAAGCTCAAGAGCTAGTTAATAGTGAGCCAATGCTTGCAAGCTTTTTCCACGCCACGATTTTAAAACATCATAATCTAGGCGATGCACTAAGCTACATTTTGGCGAATAAACTTGCAAATGCAATTATGCCAGCAATTGCTCTAAAAGAGATTATTGAAGAAGCCTATCACGCAAACCCACAAATTATTGCCAGTGCGGCTTGTGATATTGAAGCTGTTCGCACACGAGATCCTGCTGTCGATAAATGGAGTACCCCATTGCTTTATCTCAAAGGCTATCATGCCTTACAAAGCTATCGTGTAACCCATTATTTATGGAATCAAGGTAGACAAGCCCTAGCGATTTATTTACAAAATGAAATTTCTGTTGCTTTTGATGTGGATATTCACCCTGCGGCAAAAATTGGTTGTGGAATTATGTTAGATCACGCAACAGGTATTGTTGTGGGTGAAACATCGGTAATTGAAAATGATGTCTCGATTTTACAAGGTGTTACTCTTGGGGGAACAGGCAAAGAACACGGTGATCGTCACCCTAAAATTCGTGAAGGCGTAATGATTGGTTCAGGAGCTAAAATTCTCGGAAATATTGAGATCGGACGTTATTCAAAAATTGGGGCAAATTCAGTAGTACTCAATGCTATTCCCGAATACGCAACTGCAGCCGGCGTGCCTGCTCGAATTATCGGTCAATCCCAAACTCAGAAACCTGCTTTTGAAATGAACCAATATTTTGAAAATAGCGATAATTTGCTTGATGGTGAAGGGATTTAGTTCTAATAAGAGATAAGCGGTAAGATTAGCAAAATGAATTGCGTAACGTACCGCTTGTCTATTCTCTCTATAAAATAGCACTACCAATTAAAGCGATAATAAAGCCGACTAATCCAATAGAAGTCTCAAGTGCAGTCCAAGTTTTTAGAGTTGTTTTCTCATCCATTTCTAAAAAACGGCTCATCAACCAGAAACCAGAGTCATTTACGTGTGAAAGTACTGTTGCTCCTGATGCAATGGAAATCACAATAAAACAGAGATCGAATTGGCTTAAATCGGTGGTATTGGCAACGGTTGGAGCAATAAGTGCTGCCGTAGTGGTTAATGCTACGGTTGCAGAACCTTGTGCAACACGAAGTGTGGTCGCAATTAAGAAAGCTGCAACAATAATAGGCATTCCTGTATCTGACATCATATTTGATAAAACATCGCCAATTCCACTCGCTCTTAATACACCGCCAAACATACCGCCAGCACCAGTTACCAGTACAATTGAACAAATAGGACCTAAAGCATTATTACAGATTTTTTCGATTTGATCGTAACTACGATTATCTCTAAGGAGTGCAATTGCAACCAATAATGTAATGAGCAATGCAATAGGTGTTTTACCGATTAAGCGTAAACTTTGAACCCAAAGCTCAGAACCATTAATAACTTTGGCAACACTTAATGTATTTAGCCCTGTATCAAATAGGATCAAGAAAATAGGGAGTAATAATACAATTAAAACACGTTTAAAACTTGGTGGGTTTTGTACAGATGTTTCATTGATAGCATTTGTATTTAAAAATGCTTTAGGTAAATCAACATGAATACGTTTACTAATAAACATACTGAATAGATAAGTACCAATGTACCAAGTTGGAATTGCACAGACTAAACCAACAATAACTAATAATCCCATATTCACACCTAATAAATCACCTGATGCAACAGGACCTGGGTGTGGCGGTAAGAATGCGTGCATTACGGCAAAAGCACCAGCAGATGGGAAAGCATAACGTAGTACTGAACCACCAAATTGCTTAGCTACGCTGAAAATAATTGGCAACATTACGACTAAACCCGCATCAAAGAAAATTGGGAATCCGAATAAGAGTGATGCTACCCCTAATGCGAAAGGCGCTTTCTCTTTACCAAATTTATTGATGAGCGTATCGGCTAAAACTTTTGCTCCCCCAGTAATTTCAAGTAAGAGACCAATCATTGCACCGAGCCCCACTAATAGAGCAACTGACGCTAATGTACTACCAAAGCCACTTAATAAAGTAGGTAAAATCTTATCTACTGGAATGCCTGTAGCAAGAGCGGTTAATAAACTGACGATAATTAAAGCAACGAAAGCGTGCACTTTAAATTTCATAATGAGTACAAGCAGTAAAAGAATGGCTGCTATCATTGTAAAAATAAGCATAATATCCTCCGATATGTTTTTGTTATCGGTAACATAATTTCATTCACTATAGATGTAAATAGTGTATTGCCATTTATTTTAATTTTGTGAAATAGTTCAAATTTTCTAAAAAAACATGGATAAATTTTGTATTTAAAATGCTATGTTATTTATATAAATAGGTTATCGGTAACATTTGGGGTGGTATATGTCAGGAAAAGCATTTATTTTGATGGGAGTATCTAGTACAGGAAAGACATCTGTTGGAACAGTAGTTGCTAATCGCTTAGGTCTAAAACTGATTGACGGCGATGATTTACATCCAAGAGAGAATATCATCAAAATGGGAAGTGGAAACCCGCTTAATGATGAAGATCGAAAACCTTGGCTGACTCGAATCAATGATGCGGCATTCAGTCTAGAACAAAAGAGTGAGAAAGGGATTATTATCTGCTCTGCTTTAAAAAAGCAGTATCGAGATTTAATTCGCCAAGGAAATGAAAACATCACATTCTTATTTTTACAAGGTTCATTTGAAACAGTTTTGGCACGAATGCAAAAACGCAAGGGGCATTATATGAAAGTGGATATGCTAAAGAGTCAGTTTGATACATTAGAAACACCTGATTTATCATTAGAACCTGACGTGATTTTTATTGATATTCAAGGCGATTTCGAGCAAGTGGTTGAACAGTGTATGGAGGCAATTAAGCCTTTAATTTAGATACTTTCACCAAGATGAATTTGATAACCTAGATTGATAATGCTTTTTTGTTGTGGTAGCCCATTAATTCGATCTAACAATTCTTGAGCGGCAACTTTGCCAATTTCTAGGCGAGGAGTGATCACCGTAGCGAGTTGTGGAGTGAGTGATTGCCCAACATCGTGTCCGTGAAAACCTGCGATAGCTATTTGTGTTGGAATTTGGATTCCTAAACGTTGACATTCAAATAATGCTCCAATTGCTAGGTCATCATTGGTGCAGAAAATTCCATCTAAATCTGGGAACTGCTTTAAAGCTTGTCGTAATTGGCTGGAACCTAAGCTAAATGAAGACGGTTGTTCCGTTTTCAAACTATGGGGCATCAATCCATATTTTTTCATTGCTAATTCATAGCCTTGCATTTTTAACTGGGTGCGTTTATCCATTCGAGCAGAAAAATAAATAATATTTTTATGCCCACGTTGGATCATTGTTTCCACCATAGCTTGAGCTGCAGAAATATTATCAAAACCCACTGCTTGTTGTATTCCGACTTCGCTGCTATCCATAATCTCAACAACAGGAATGTGGGCGATTTCTAGCATCTTTCGTGTACGTTCGGAATGATGATTCTCAGATAGGATAATGCCATCAACATTGTAAGAAAGTAGTGATTCAATTCTCTTTTCTTCTTTTTCAACACTATATCCATAGTGAGCCAACATGGTTTGATAACCAGCTTGATCAGTAATCAGCTCAATCCCTTTAATCACATCGGCAAAAACTTGATTCGTTAAAGATGGTACTAAAACACCAATTGCACGACTTTTAGCATTGGATAAAATATCTGGAGCACGATTAGGAATATAACCAAACTGCTCTATTGCTTGAGCGATCCGCTCTTGAGTTGCAATAGCTACTGAATTTGGATTACGCAAATAGCGACTGACCGTCATTTTGGTAATTCCAAGATGTGTCGCAATGTCTTGCAAGGTAGGGCGTTTATGTTTGGTCATTGGTTCGGATTAGAATAACTAGAAAATCAAAAGCGGTCAGATCCTTGCAAAATTTTACAGAAATCTCACCGCTTGTAGCGTTTATTTAGCCTTCACAGCTGCTGCAACTGAGTAAGTTGCGGTTGAATACTTGGGCGGCACTCATTGAATATTGGTAGTAAATTGATTTTAAACCAAGTTCTTCTGCAGTTAAGTATAACTGGTTCAGATCACGAGCTGGAGTTGCTGGGTGAACCATAATGTTGATACTTTGCCCTTGATCGATATATTTTTGACGCTGTGCGGCTTGTTGAATCACACTTAATTGACTGATTTCAGAGAAGGTTTTAAAGACTTCTTTCTCTTGATCCGATAATTGTGAAAGGTGTTGCACAGAGCCATCATTGAGTAAAATACTGTCCCAAATCTCTTGAGTATCAATACCTTTCTCTTGTAATAGTTTTTCTAAGAATGGATTCTTATAAACGGTTTTAATTTTCGCCAAATCTTTCACATAGTAGTTTGACTTAAATGGCTCAACGGAAGGTGATACGCTACCTAAAATAAAACTACTTGATTTGGTTGGGGCAATACTCAATAACGTGGTATTGCGGCGACCATAACCTTTCAATAACTCTGGCTCTCCAAAACGTTGCGCAAGTTCTTTTGACGCTTGCAAAGTTTTTTCTTGGAGCGTTTTAAAAATAATATTATTCTTCTGCATCGCTTCAAAGCTATCAAAAGCAATATTATTTGCCTGTAAATAGCTATGCCAACCTAATACACCTAAACCTAACGCACGATGTCTGCGAGCAAAACGATTTGCACGATCTAAAAATGGCATTTCTGCACTTTTCTCAATAAATTCAGACATTACTACATCTAAGAAATAGGTGAGTACTTCTGGTGCATCAGTATCTTTCCACTCATCAAAATAGAGTAAATTCATTGATGATAAGCAACAAACAAAGCTCTCATCATCACTAGAAGGCAACATAATTTCGGTACAAAGATTTGATGCATGAACCGTCATATTTTTATCTTTGTACACATCTGGGCGACCAGCATTGGCATTATCTTTAAAGAATAAATATGGAATACCCGTTTCTGTTTTACGCTGCAAAAGTTTTGCCCAAAGTTGGCGCTTGTATGGATCACCTGCTTTCATTGACTCAAGCCAGTCGTGTCCAACACAAACCCCATAGTACATTAACTGAATTGGATTACCTTCAGTGTGAATATCTAGCCACTCATCAATATCGCCGTGTTCAATATCAATATAACCAGCGAATTGACCTTTGCGAGATGTACCTTGAGAAATAACATCAATGACTGTATCAAACAACTTACTAAAGTTAAAAGAACCGTCTGACTTACCATTATTTTTAATGGCACTACCACGAGGACGAATATCGCCAAAATAGGCAGAGGTTCCACCACCAATTTTGCTCATCATTCCGACTTCTGCGGTCGTTACCATAATTTCGTGAATGGAGTCGCCAATATAGCTACCAAAACAAGAAATAGGTAAACCACGATCTAAACCAAAGTTAGACCAAATTGGCGAGGAGAGAGAAAAATATCCACGAGCCATATAGTGATAGAATTTATCCGCATAGCCTTCAATGCCTAATTTGCGTTCGGCGTGTTCGGCAATAAAGCGGATACGTTCTAAGGCAGTTGTGCCTTCTAACAGGTAGCCACGTTGTAAAAATAAGCGGCTATCATCATTTAACCAGTGGAAATCGGGACGGTTTTCGTCTGTGTAGCCGAGCTCAAATAACTTCGGCTGATAGTAAGCGTTAGAATAAGTCATCGGCGGTAATCTGCTTCATTTTTTTACTGTAATCGGTACTACGTTTGTTAAAGAAATCAGTTTCTTTAGTCGAAAGGATCTCAATATCAAACCACTCTGTTTCTTTCAACATTTCAGGATCAATGTCGTGTGGCGGTTCTAAGCCTAATGCGATCAAAGAATTATTATAACGGTGCATAATATAATTCTCGACAGTTTTGCGGCTAATAAAGCTTAAATCACCTTCTTCGAAGATCCAATCTAAAATGCCACGCTCTGCTTCTAATGCCTGAGCAGCAAGGATTTTTAGTTCTTCATAAAATTCAGGAGTGAAAAGGTCAGAATGCTCATCACGCAAAATTTCATAAAGTGCGATGCCAAAACGCCCGTGAATTTCTTCTTCTTTTGACGTTGCTTCAACGGCATTTGAAATCCCTTTAAATAAATTACGATGTTTATTGAACGACATCATCACAAGGAATTGCCCAAATAACGAAATATGCTCAACAAACAGTGAGAATAATACGAGTGATAACACAAAACGATCCTGACCATCGTCTTTATCACGCATAAAATCTTCCATATAACGAATACGCGCCATTAAAGGTTCAATATCGGTGATCTGTGTGAACATCTCATTTAAGCCTAATTTTTCAAGCAAAAATGAATACGCATCTTTATGGCGAACTTCACTTTCAGCGAAAGTTCCACCTACATCATCAATTTCAGGTTTTGGAAAATAACGATATAAATCACCCCAGAAACGTTTTACACTCACTTCAACTTGAGAAATTGCGAGCATTGTACGAGTCAGAACGTGACGTTCGTGATCATTAATGTTGGTACGATAATCTTGAATATCGCCTGTAAAATTAAACTCTGTATGCAACCAATAAGAGTGGCGGATAGCATCTTTAAATTCGAGTAGTTCAGGATATTCGTAAGGTTTAATTTGCAAACGTTTTTCAAAAATATTGCGAGACATGGTGAATTAGACCTTCTATCTGAGATGTAAAATATCGGCGTATTCTAGTGATATTTTTTATTAAAACAAGGTCTTGACAAATCAACAACCCAATCAGCTCGTAGTGAGTATTTGATTTTTAAAGGAAAATTCTTTTGTAAATAAAAAGAGGATTTTATAACAATATATTGTGTGTTATTTTTCATGCAGCACAACATATAGTGATAACAAGCGGCCGAATTTTCTACTCATTTTGCAAAAAGTAGAGATATTCCGACCGCTTGAAATTTAGCATTTAGGTGACTTTATTTTAATCCATCTCGCTCATTAAGCTCGCATTTCCACCCGCAGCTGCGGTGTTAATACTGACAGCTTTTTCGTGAACCAATGGGAACAGCGATAAAGCCAAATCGAGATTTTCCACATAGGTTAAAATGGCCCCTGAACGTGTTGCATAATGTGATTTTTCTTCCACTGAAAGTGGATCTAACACAATCAATGTGCTGAGATTTGCAAGGCTATTCAAATCATCAACAACGATCACATTGCTAGCAAATTGAGTAGATTGTTTGGCAAGCTCACTATTGCGAGTAACCACAGCTTTACTTCCACATACTACAATCGCGATGAGTGCTTGAATTTGCTGATAAAGTGAGCCGTTACCGATTGCAACCACAGGACGAGATTCAAATTGCATAAAGTTATTTTCCCCTGTAATACCTTGCATTTTGAAGATCTTACCAAGAGGAGATTGACGGCTAAGGCTTTGGACTAAATCAAGTGCATTTTGGCGTTCTGTGCCAGATAGCACATTATTGATCCCCGTTACAAGTGATGTTGTATCAACAGTATTTCCACCTTCTAAACCAGCTAATTTCCATTCAGAGCGATTGACTAGACGTTGTAAATATAATGGACCACCAGCTTTCGGGCCTGTTCCAGATAACCCCATTCCACCAAATGGTTGTACACCTACCACAGCACCAACTGTGTTACGATTGACGTATAAATTACCTGCGTGGATCGTATCAATCCAGAGATCGACCGTTTCATCAATGCGGCTATGTAAGCCACTAGTTAAGCCAAAACCTGTTGAATTGATGTCTGCCATTACCTGCGGTAATTTATCCGCATCAAAACGAATAACGTGTAGCACAGGCCCAAAAACTTCGTGTTTAAGTTGGCTGATATGATCGATTTCTAATAACGTAGGCGGAACAAAAATGCCATTTTGTTCAATTTCAGGCTCAATCGCTACTTGATAATAGGCACTTGCCACCTTTTTGATATTCTCAATATGATCTAACAAACGTTGTTGAGCAATTTTATCAATCACAGGGCCTACATCGGTATTGAGCTGTTGTGGTCTGCCTACTTTCAATTCCGCCATCGCCCCTTTCAACATCGTTAAAATATGGTCAGCGACATCACGTTGCAAATAAAGTACACGTAGAGCAGAACAACGTTGTCCTGCCGAATCAAAGGCAGAATTCAGTACATCAGCCACGACTTGTTCGCCTAATGCTGAGCTATCAACAATCATCGCATTTTGCCCGCCAGTTTCAGCAATAAGCGGTAAGATTTTCTCTGATTTTTGCAAATTCGCATTGATATTCTTCGCAGTTTCTGTTGAACCTGTGAAAATAACGCCATCAACACGAGAATCGGATACTAACGCTGAACCCACTACTTTCCCACTTCCTGGTAAGCATTGTAATGCCTGTTTTGGAATACCTGCTTGATAGAATAAATTCACCGCATAATGCGCCATTAGTGATGTTTGTTCCGCAGGTTTTGCCAACACAACATTACCAGCGACTAAGGCAGAAGAGACTTCCCCAACGAAAATGGCGAGAGGGAAGTTCCAAGGGCTAATTGCAACTACAATACCTCTTGGAGAACGATAGCCTTCTGGGTTAGCACGCACTTCTTTTGCATAATAACGGCAGAAATCGACCGCTTCTCTTACTTCGGCTATCGCATTATTTAAGGTTTTACCCGCTTCACGCACCGCCAAATCAAAGAGCTGCGGCATATTCGCTTCCATTAAATCCGCCATTTTCTCCAAGGCTTCAGCACGCAAAACTGGTGATGTATTTTGCCATTCTGACTTAAATTCAGTTGCAAACTCAAAGGCTTTCGCCACATCTCCTGCTGTGGCATCAACCACTTCACCCACTAATTCAGAAACATTAGCAGGGTTGTACACAGGACGGCTTTCTTCTTTTTCAGATTTACCATCTGCAATTTGTGGTGCGGCGTGATATTCTTGGGTTGCCAGTTCATTTAGTTTTTCTTGTAATTGCTGTAAATGAATAGCGTCAGTTAAATCATAGCCTTTTGAATTTTGACGTTGATCAGCAAAGAGATTCACAGGTAAAGGAATTTTCGGATGCATTGTTCCTTCTGTTACTGCAGCTTTCTCAACGGGATCTTTCGCTAAATCATCAATACTTAAATTTTCATCTACAATTTGATTTACAAATGAGCTATTCGCCCCATTTTCTAAAAGACGACGAACCAAATAAGCCAATAATGTTTGATAAGAACCAACAGGGGCATAAATACGACATTGTACATTTAAATTATTTTCGCCAACCACTTGGTCGTAAAGGGTTTCGCCCATTCCGTGTAAGCATTGGAACTCAAAACGTTTCCCTTTAGCTAAATGATAAATCGTGGAAAGTGTTTGTGCATTGTGGGTAGCAAATTGCGGATAAATTACATCTTGTGCGGCTAATAATCTTTTTGCACAAACGATATAGTTTAAATCGGTATGGACTTTACGCGAGAATACAGGATAGCCTTCAGCACAGTCCGTTTGAGCACGTTTTACTTCCGTATCCCAATATGCCCCTTTTACTAGACGGATCATCAACTGACGATTATTCTCACGTGCTTTTTCAATTAAATAATCAATCACATGTGGACAGCGTTTTTGATAGGCTTGCACCACAAAACCAATACCATTAAAACCAGCTAAATCAGGATCGGTTAATAAACGATCCATTAAATCTAGTGAAAGTTCTAAACGATCTGCTTCTTCTGCATCAATGTTTAAACCAATATCATATTGTTTTGCCAGTAAATAAAGCTCTTTTAAGCGTGGGTAAAGCTCATCAATTACTCGTTGGTGCTGTGCCAAACTATAACGTGGGTGAATAGCGGATAATTTAACTGATACGCCAGACGATTTATATACTCCTAAACCACGAGAAACTGCACCAACAGCGTGAATAGAAGCAACATAATCCGCATAGTAACGTTTAGCATCTTCTTCAGTAAATGCAGCCTCACCTAACATATCGTAGCTATAACGATAGCCCATCGCAAAGCGTTTTTCACCATTTTGAATTGCTTGTTGAATGGTTTCACCAGTCACAAACTGCTTACCGAGCAAACGCATTGCCACATCGACCCCTTTACGGATAACAGGTTCTCCCCCTTTTGCAATTAAGCGAGAAAGTGCAGAGGATAAACTGCTTTCACTATGGGTAGAAACTAGTTTTCCAGTAATCACTAATCCCCAAGCGGCTGCATTAACAAATAAAGATGGGCTATTTCCCGTATGTGAACGCCAATCACCTTTTGAAATTTTATCGCGAATGAGTTTATCTGCTGTGGCAGTATCTGGAATACGCAATAATGCTTCTGCCAAACACATTAACGCTACACCTTCTTGGCTAGAAAGTGAAAACTCGTGCATCAACGCATCAACGCCACTGGCTTTTTTGCGAGAAACACGCACCTTTTCCACTAATTTTTTAGTTAGAGATTTAATCTCCGCTGAAAATTCATCGGTTCTAGCTTGCTCTAACAACTGCTGAACTAATGTTTGTTCATCAATGCGATAATGTTGGCTTAAAACAGGGCGAATCCCTGTTTGCGGCAATAGTTGATAAGTTGATGTTGGCATATATTTCTCCTCGAAGAATAGGTCAGTACGCTTGCAAAAAAATAGCTTAATCTGACCGCTTTATACTTAAAATACAAAAAAGACGGAAGGAATATATCCTACCGTCTTTGTCCGTTTATTTACTCATTTCAGAATGATAGGCTTTTTCTGCCTTATCAAAGGTGTCAGTGATTGTCGCCTTAGGTGCAGGGGTAATGAGTGATACAACCACAATCGCAATAGTTGCTAAAATAAAGCCAGGTATCATTTCATAAATACCGCTATTTGGCACAACATCATTCCAAAATACGACAACTAATGCCCCTGTTAGCATCCCAGCCATTGCGCCCGCAGCATTCATTCTTCTCCAGAATAGAGATAAAATCACTACGGGACCAAAAGCACAACCAAATCCAGCCCAAGCATAAGAAACTAAACCTAATACTTTACTATTTGGATCTTGAGCCAGTAAAATTGCTAATACCGAAATCACTAGTACCATAATACGACCAAGCCAAACTAACTCTTTTTGACTTGCATTTGGGCGTAACATTCCTTTATAGAAATCTTCGGTAATCGCACTTGAGCAGATCAATAATTGACAGCTTAACGTACTCATTACCGCCGCTAAAATTGCCGATAATAAAATCCCTGCAATCCAAGGGTTAAATAATAATTTCGAGAGTTCAATGAATACTTGCTCGTGGTTCTGATTAACCACTGTGGCTTGCTCGGGGTTGGCAAAGAAATAAGCTTGCCCGAAGAAACCAATCCCTACTGCACCAAATAAGCAAATAATCATCCAAATCATACTAATACGACGTGCATTAGGAATAGATCTCACACTATCTGCCGCCATAAAACGTGCCAAAATGTGCGGTTGCCCGAAATAGCCCAATCCCCAAGCGGATAAGCTCAATAGTCCGATAAATGTTGTACCCGTAAATAAGTCAGTGAAATCTTTATTAACAGCTTCCCCTGCTTGCATAATCACAGTATGTGTTTGCTCAAAACCACCTAGGTGAATTAACACAAAAATAGGGGTTAAAAAGAGTGCAAATAGCATTAACGTCGCTTGGATAGTATCTGTCCAGCTTACAGCCAGGAAACCACCAATAAAGGTATAAATAATTGTTGCTAATGCACCATACCATAATGCAGTCGAATAAGGCACACCGAATAAGTTTTCAAATAGACGAGCCCCAGCCACTACGCCAGAGGCACAATAAATGGCAAAGAAGAAAAGAATAATACTGGCTGAAACAATTTTTAGGACTTTAGTGTTATCACCAAAACGATGGTGGAAATAATCAGGTAACGTCAATGCATTGGCGTTATATTCTGTATGAACCCGCAAACGTCCTGCAACAAAAAGCCAGTTTAAATAAGCCCCGATAGTTAAGCCAATTGCAATCCAACCTTCAACTAAACCAGCAGCATAAACTGTCCCAGGTAGCCCCATCAACAACCAACCTGACATATCAGACGCCCCTGCTGAAAGACCTGTTACAAAGCTCCCCAAACGGCGACCACCAAGAATATAGTCTGATAAATTATGTGTAAAACGGTAGGCAATAAAGCCAATTAAGATCATTCCGATAATATAAATTAGAAATGTGGTTGTTGTTGGATCAAAGCCAAACATAGCCCCAACTCTCCTATAATAAGTAGATACAAAATATTCAATATAACAGGAAAATCTATCTGATGTATAAATGATATATTAAAAGCCTAAAATTTATCCACTGATGAGACAGAGCATTATAGCTTAAACAATGAAGATCATTACAACATTTTAACAATTATGAGAACTGCTTAACATTTTTCTTTAACTATTTTTTATTGGAAAAATGTAGGGGCAAATATCATTTGCCCCTACATGCACATACTAAATTGTGAAGGTTAATCACATTAACCTCAGTTAACACCAAGTATTTCACATCACGCCTTTTTCAAAAACTCAGACTTGAGTAATAGCTTTCCACAATCTACATTATGATCGCCTGCAATAAGACGGATACCTTTATATTTTGTGCCTTTTTTCAATACTTCAGATGAGCCTTTTAATTTGAGATCTTTAATTAGAATCACATCATCGCCATCAGTGAGCAAGTTTCCGTTACTGTCTTTAACGATCAATTGATCTTCATCGTGACTTTCAACTTCTTCACCTGTCCATTCATTACTACAATCAGGACAAACGAATTGAATTGAGTCGTGATAAGTATTTTCTCCCTTGCAAGCAGGGCAAATTGGAAATTCCATCTTTCTTCCTTAAACTAAATTTAAAAACACGTCATTTTACAAGAAATAAGCGGTAATTTCTGCATTTTGATTTGCAAAAGATTTTGCTAATCTTACCGCTTACTTATGTGAAAACAGGCTATTTTGCTTCAAAAACTAAAATGGCTCCTTTATTTGCCATTTCTTTGGTTGGTTGGCTATCTTTTCCCATAATATAGCCCGCACTGTCCGTAGCAATATAAATTTTACTTGTATCTGGGCTAACTAGTACCATTCGGTAACGATTGTTTGTGCGGAAGTGGGTAATAACTTCTCCCTGAACCTGCTTAGCATCGGCATTTAACGGCAGGCGATAAAGCGTACCTGTTTTTACGCCAGTCACAAGCAAAGCATTTTGGAAACTCTTGATTTTGCCATCTTTTGGATAGTAAGCAATACTCGTGGTTGCCACTGTTGGCCAACAGATATATTCGCCATTACATTTAGCATCATTGAAATTATAATCAGTTGGCACAGTAAAGAATGTTTTAAGCGGTGCTTTGAACTGATTTAATTCCACATCTGTTTCTTTTTGTGCAACCACTTGAACGTCTTTTGGCACAACGGCACCATCATATTGAGGCACTTTTTCACAGTTTTCTACTTTAGAGTAGTTTATATATTGATACGCTTGATTATCTTGATAACCTACAATATGAGGCCAACCATAGTTTGATCCCGCTTCAACTAAATTGACTTCATCATCTGTTCCTGGGCCTTGATCAACGTTGAATAGTTTATCATTAACAAAAACTAGTCCTTGTGGATTACGAAACCCATAGGCATAAATGTGGCTTTTAATTTCCTTGATACGAGGGTTATCTTCAGGAATTGAGCCATCGGTGTTGATACGCAAAATCTTGCCACGATAAGCATCAAAATCCCCCTGTACGATCTGCTCCACAGAAGGAATGTCTTGTGAGCGGATCTCTTTGCAACTATTCGCATATTGGTTATAACCATTATCGCCTAACGAGAGATAGAGTTTGCCATCTTTACCGAAAACTAAACGCCCTGCATTATGATCATCACCCGCAGGTAAATGGTCTAAAATAATAGTTTCATCACTTAGACTTTGTGCTTGTGTATCATAAGTTAAGCGAACAATTTTACCAAATTCTGATGTAGCACCTTTTTCTGCATTGGTGTAGGTATAATAGGCATAAACATAATCTTCGTTCTTTCCTTTCAGAAAATTAGGGTGTAATGCCATTCCTAATAAGCCTTGATGTGGTGGAGCTGCAAAAGCGTTCTCAAAGGTATAAAGTGTTTTATATTCACCGGATGTTGGATTCACAATAGAAATTTGCTTACCTTGACGCTCGGTTAGCCAAATATTGCCATCAGCTCCCCAAAGCATTTCCCAAGGGCTCTTTAAATTATCAATCAATACACTAGATTTAAAGGCGGTATCTTCAGTAATGACATTTGGATTTTCAACAGCAGAATGAGCGGGGACAGCGACAGCCGCTAAAAGTGCGGTTAGTAGAATTTTTTTCATAGTCTTTACCTATAAATTTTTATAATTTTGCCTATTCTAGCGGAAGTGTATGAAGAGTGAAATAAAATAATAAGCGTTGAGAATCACTTAGTTAGGAAAAGAATTCATCTTCGCGAATCTTCTGCTCTAATCGTGATGCATATCCAATATCAATATAGATTAAAAAATGGGCAATGTAATGCAGTTACTCGTGCTTGATACTAACTCAGCCTTGCAAAATCCTTTTTTGTGCGTATAATTCGCACACTCAGCCACGCTTAATTTTTAATCCTTGCCTTCAAAGCTGGTGGCTGGCAACCTTGAAGGCTGTTAAACCCGTAAGGATAGTCAATGCGTCACTACGAAATCGTTTTTATGGTTCATCCGGACCAAAGCGAACAAGTACCTGGTATGATTGAACGTTATACCGCTTCTGTAACAGAAGCAGGCGGTCAAGTTCACCGTTTAGAAGATTGGGGTCGTCGTCAATTAGCTTACCCAATCAACAAACTTCATAAAGCACACTATGTGTTAATGAATGTAGAAGCGCCACAAAGCGTAATCGATGAGTTAGAAACTAACTTCCGTTATAACGATGCAGTTCTTCGTAACTTAGTCGTTCACACTAAAGCAGCAGTAACTGAAGCATCTCCAATGGTTAAAGCTAAAGATGAGCGTAAAGCTCCTGAAGCTGTAGCTGAAGTTGAAGCAGAGGATGCAGACGAGTAGTTCGTCTATTGATAACTGTTTAATCTTAACTGGTAATGTTGCTAGTTCAGTTAAACAGAGCCAGAGCCCTATTGGTATTAGTAATTATCGCTTTTGGTTAGAACATCGTTCAGTACAACAAGAAGTAAATTTACAACGCCAGGCGTGGTGCAGAATCGAAGTGGTTTTGAATGGCAATCAATTTAGTACAATAACCCAACAAATAATGGTCGGTGCTAAAGTAAGAGTAAAAGGTTTTCTTCATACTCACAGAAACTATAATGGTTTACACCAATTAGTATTACACACCGAACAAATTGAATTTATAGATTAGGAGAAGCCAAATGGCACGTTATTTCCGTCGTCGTAAGTTCTGCCGTTTCACAGCGGAAAATGTTGTTGAAATCGATTACAAAGATATCGCTACATTAAAGAACTACATTTCAGAAAGCGGCAAAATTGTTCCAAGCCGTATCACAGGTACTCGTGCGAAGTATCAACGTCAATTAGCTCGTGCAATCAAGCGTGCACGCTACCTTGCGTTACTTCCATACACTGACAACCATCAGTAATTAGAGAGGAAGAGTACAATGCAAGTTATTTTATTAGACAAAGTTGCTCAACTTGGTACTGTTGGTGACCAAGTTACCGTTAAAGCTGGTTTTGCTCGTAACTACTTAATCCCACAAGGTAAAGCAGTGATGGCAACAGCAGCAAACATTGCTCATTTTGAAGCTCGTCGTGCAGAATTAGAAGCTAAAGCAGCTGAAGCATTAGCAGCAGCACAAGCTCGTGCGGCATCATTAGCTAACTTAGCAGCTATCGTTATCACATCAAAAGCAGGTGATGATGGTCGTTTATTCGGTTCTGTTGGTGCTCGTGACATTGCTGATGCAATCACAGCAGCAGGCGTTGCAGTAACAAAAAGCGAAGTTCGTCTTCCAGAAGGTGCGTTACGCACTACTGGTGAACACGAAGTGAAGTTACACTTACACGCAGAAGTAAATGCAACTGTAACTATTAACGTAGTTTCAGAATAAGCTCAGCTCAGCGATTGAAATGATAAAATACCCAGCGAACTGCTGGGTATTTTTTTATATAATGGGGAAGATGGTTGTTCACTTAGCCATTGACGAACTAATTTTTAGATTTCTTTTTCTTCCAGATTTTATCTTCTTGGCCACGCCATAAGCGTTGAATATTATCGTGATGACGATAAACCAACAAACAGCAAACTAAAGCAACCGGAAATGTAAATTCTGGTCTAAACCACCATACGCACAAAGGGACTGTAAGTGCTGTTATAACGGCACTTAGTGATGAATAGCCTGAAATTAAAAATACTATTAACCAACTGCCTAGAGCGAATCCTGAAATTGTATAGCCCATTGGGATAAGTATGCCAAATGCGGTTGCAACACCTTTACCACCACGAAAGCCAAAGAAAATAGGGAAAACATGTCCTAAGCAAGCGGCAAGAGCAATAAAGCCTATTTCTGACGGAGATAACTCTAAATAAAAACCAACTGAAACGGGTAGTAGTCCTTTTAAAATATCAAATAGCAACACACCAATTGCAGATAATTTCCCTCCTATGCGTAAAACATTTGTTGCACCAGGATTATGTGAACCGTGTTCTCTTGGGTCAGGTAATCCAGCAAGGCGACAAAAAAGGATCGCACTAGAAATAGAACCAAATAAATAGGCTACAAGAATGACTCCATAAGCGATTACGCTCATATTTTCCCCTTATTTCTTCGATAAATTATGTGATATTCTACGCTGAAGTTTGAAAAAGAAAAATAAGGAAAGATCCGATGACCGATAAAGTTTTTATTAATGAATTAACTGTATTTGCTTCAATAGGTGCTTATGATTGGGAACATACGATTAAACAGCGCTTAATTTTTAATATTGAAATGGAGTGGGATTTTAGCCAAGCTGTTGCTGAAGATAATGTAGAACATTGCTTAAATTATGCAGATGTTTCTGAAAAGATCCTTGATTTTGTTGAGAAAACTCCCTTTAAATTGGTAGAGACTGTGGCCTATAAAGTTGCTGATTTATTACAAAATGAATTTGGTATTAAAAAATTGAGAATTGAATTACACAAGCCGAAAGCGGTTGCTCAGGCTAATAGTGTTGGGGTAATTATTACTCGGGAGTAAGGTTTTAAATATTTAAAAAGGAGAAAATAATGAGCTTACAACAACGTTTAACACAGCTAATAGAACAAGGCTCTGATATTGAGTATAAATATATAATCAAGCGGGTGGTTGAACAACTTTTTTTGCAAAAATATAACGCAAAACTATCTGCTGAAACTGTTGAGCAATTTTGTTCAGAATTTGACTTATCACCAGTACAGCTCGCTTTACATTGCTTACCCGTTGCTGCTTGTTATGCTGTTGTGCCTGTCTCTAATTTTTATGTCGGTGCAGTAGCCATAGGTAAATCAGGAACATTCTATTTCGGAGCAAACTATGAGTTTGCAAGTGATGCTATTGCTCAATCTGTTCACGCAGAACAAAGTGCAATTTCTCATGCTTGGTTATCTGGTGAAGCAGCATTGACTGATATGGTGGTAAATTATACGCCTTGTGGGCATTGTCGTCAGTTTATGAACGAACTGAATACTGCATCTACGCTACATATTCACTTACCTCATAGTCAAAATAATTTACTACATAGCTATTTACCCGATGCTTTTGGACCTACAAACTTAAACATAGATAAAGTTCTATTTGATACACAAAATCACGCTTTTAGAAAGCATGATGATATCTTGATGCAAGCAGCAATTAGTGCGGCTGAAAATGCTTATGCACCCTATAGTCAAGCGGTAAGTGGGGTTGCATTACAGGTTGGTGAGCAGGTTATTACCGGGCGGTATGCTGAAAATGCAGCATTTAACCCAAGTTTCCTACCCTTACAGAGTGCTTTAAATCAACGTCGAATGTTAGGGTTAAGTGATGTCCCTGTTATTCGAATTGTCTTGGCAGAAAAACAAGCGATATTAAGCCATAGAAATATAACAATTTCTTTAGCAAGAAATTTATTTGATATATCTGTTGAATATATTAGCTTGTAGCAGAAATAGTATCTTATAAGTAACATTTTAAGACTTTTTTGCTAAAATTTGATTAAAGCCAATTAAATGTAAAAATAAATGTTTTCTAACTATAACAATGCCAAGTAAAATAGCACAAGTTTGCAACATTTATATGCATTGCGATACATAACATAATGATTTAATAAGAGTAACAAAATGGAAAACCCACAAATTTTAATTGTTGAAGATGAAGCTGTAACTCGAAACACCCTGAAGAATGTGTTTGAAGCGGAAGGTTATGATGTTTTTGAAGCTGCTAATGGGGTGGAAATGCATTCAATACTTGCACAAAATCCTATTCATTTGGTCATTATGGATATCAATTTGCCGGGTAAAAATGGCTTAATGTTGGCTCGAGAATTACGCGAGAATACTGATGTCGCTTTAATGTTTTTAACTGGGCGTGATAATGAAGTGGATAAAATTCTTGGGCTAGAAATTGGTGCTGACGATTATATAACAAAGCCATTTAACCCTCGAGAATTAACTATTCGTGCAAGAAATTTATTACAACGCACGATGTCAGAAAAAGAAAAATCGGTTAAAGAAACTGAACAGGTTGATTGTTATCGTTTTAATAACTGGGTCCTTGATGTAAATAGTCGTAGTTTAATTAACCCTGAAGGCGATATTATTAAACTACCTCGTAGTGAGTTTAGAGCATTACTTCATTTCTGTGAAAACCCTGGCAAAATTCAGACTCGTGATGATTTACTGAAACGAATGACAGGACGTGAATTAAAACCACACGATAGAACGGTTGATGTTACTATCCGCCGTATTCGTAAGCATTTTGAAGATCATCCTAATACACCAGAAATTATTGTCACTATCCATGGTGAAGGTTATCGTTTCTGTGGTGAGTTGGAATAGTTTCAAGATTTAATTATAAAACATAAAAAAGAGCCATGAAAAACTGGTTACAAATAATATGGGTCTATATTAGACTGGCATATTTGCTAATCTAGTATAGATCTACATTTATTTACCTCAGAAAAGTATTCTGAATTAAATATAGAAAAAACGATAAATAGGATAGAAGGATTATTGACAGAATTGATTAAATAATAGTTTTAAGGATTTTAATTGTTTGTTTTTAAATGTTTTTTGTATTTGCTTTGTAGGTGGGATACGGGACAAAATATGCTATATTAGCCAAATCAAATGTACCTTTAAAGGAGATATGAAATGTTAAGTGATCAAGATATTTTTAATCGTTATCAAGCGAAAAACACAGAGTTTGATAAGTGTGCAGAGATTTCCCTAGTGGGACATTCTTTATTTGATATGTGGGGGGATATGCCAGATGGAACACCAAACCTTGCTGGTAAAAGTGTGGCAAATTTAGGGTTGTCTGGAACTAGTACTCGCCAATATTTAGATGTCATTGTGAAACCAAAGAATATTCATTCACTGGGTAAAGATGTTTTTATCTTCCTTGGTGTGAATGATATTGTTAAAGAACCTGATTATTCACCGAAACAGGTGTTGGATTGGCTCAATGAGATGATTGCAGTGTTTCGCCAAATATCACCTACATCTCGCTTTTATTTATTAGAAGCTACGCCAGTCAATAATATTGCCACAGTTGATAATCCACAAATTCTAGAGTTGAATCAGTATCTTGAGAATCATTGTGTAAGCGATGTTATTTATGTAAAAACATGGCAGTATTTTGAAAATTCGGAAGGTAAATTGGATTTGGAATTGTGTCACGATGGTCTGCATTTTACTCAGAAAGGGTATGATGTACTAAGCCGAATTCTGACAAGTTATTTGTAGTAAGAATGGATAAGCTCTCTTTATATCGCAAGTTGCTAGAAAATGGAAATTGGCAAACAGGCGAGAAAAATTTACCTAAGAAAGTTGCTGATTGGTTGCTACATTCGGATTCTTTAACCCAAAAGCTACAATCCATTTGTGGTAAACTAAATGTTGAAATTACTCAGCAAGGCTGGAAAGCGGTGAGATCTTCACCGCAATTTGCAAAAAATGACGAAAATCATACCGCTTGGTTGCGTGAAGTGATATTAAAAGGTGATAAGCAAGATTGGATTTTTGCTCAAACAATTTTGCCGAAACAGACGATTGAAATGGTCGCTAGTCCCGTTTTAGAATTGGGAGAAAGCCCTATTGGTTTATGGCTATTTCCACAGCAACCCGAACGAATTTCATTGGAATGGTCTTTTGATGCCGAGACTAAATTATATGCGAGACGTTCGTTGTTATCTTTAAAAGGTTACCCTTTGGTAATTTATGAGCTTTTCTTACCGCAATTTCCGTTTGAACCTTGAGATATAAAGGAGTAGCATTGAGCAAATTTATTTGCTTTACCAATTTATGAAACCAACAATTCTTTTATATGACTCAGGAATGGGCGGATTAACGATTTATGATGCTATTCGCCAAAGTTTGCCTGATGCTCACTATCTTTATTGTTTTGACAACGCCTATTTCCCTTATTCAGAAAAATCAGAACCAACTCTCATTGAACGAGCCAAGCTGATTGTGCAAAAAATTACACAAATCTACCCGCTTGATATGGTTGTGGTCGCTTGTAATACCGCAAGCACAGTTGTGCTACCTGCCTTGAGAGAAGAATTCCCGTTTCATATTGTTGGGACAGTCCCAGCGATTAAACCTGCTGCTATGATTTCCGAGACTAAGACAATTGGGTTGTTGGCAACTAAAGGGACGGTTTCTCGTACTTATGTTGATGATCTTATTACTCAATATGCGAGCGAGTGTGTCGTTGAAAAAATAGGAACAACCGATCTAGTAGAGATTGTTGAGTATAAACAGCAAACCGGCAAAGTTGATATGCAAAGATTACAAAAAGTAATTGCTCAATGGCAGGAACATCCTACATTAGATACCGTTATTTTAGGGTGTACCCATTTTCCATTAGTGAAACAAGAATTACAGCAGCTGTTACCTAACGTGAAGTTTTTTATTGATCCAGGTAATGGGATTGCGAAACGAGTAATAACATTATTGGAAAATAAAATATATCAAGAAAATGATATGGAAAAAATCAATCAAGCTTTTTGTACTGCGGAGATTGATAATTTGGAAGTTCGTGAGAAGGTAATGCAACATTGGGGATTTAAGACTTTAAAAGTGCTAGATTTAGAATGGAGATAAAATCTGACCGCTATTTGAATGTTTTTTCTTAATTTTGCTTTGTTTTTCATCAATTGGTGATTTTTCCGATTTTTTGCCAT
>NZ_LEKN01000003.1 GCF_009761395.1 Ursidibacter maritimus
GAAGAAGCTAAAAAACTTGAAGAAGCTAAAAAACTTGAAGAAAATAAAGAGTTAGCTCGTATTAAAATGAATACAGAGGAAATTAATAAAGGATTTGAATCTTCTGGAACATTCCTAAGAGAGGGCACCATTAATAAAGATAACACTAATACAATAGGTGATTCAACAAGACAAGATTTCGAGAAGAACTTCAGCTATGTTAGTGGAAAATTATTTTCATATGAAAATGGTATGTTAGTTAATTATGATCTACCAAAGGATAACATTGAACTCAATGAGATAACGATAGATGGTCATAAATTTGTATTGTATTCCCCAAATGAAATTGTCGAATATAAGAAAACATATCGAACAAACTTTGAAGTTAAAACGCTTAAGGGAGAAAATGACCAAAAAGTTGGAATGGTAGGAAGCCTACCCCAAAGCACATTTAAAACTGAATTTTCTCAATTACGGTACGGCTATATAACTAAAGATGGCAAAAGTTCTTTGTTTGTACAAGGTCATTTAACTCCAGAAAAAGAAGCTATTCAATCTCCTTATATTCATACATATTATGGTATACAAAATGATAGAAATGACATTGGTCAAGAGCTAAAACCAATGCCAGATTCTGATGTATTTCAATATTCAGGGTTTGCATTCTATGGTAAAGACAACGAGTATAACCAACTCGACTCCAAAGCTATCGCAGATTTCAGTAACAAAGAAGTTTATATTAAACTTTCAGAAGGGGAAAATACTAAATTTAGATTATTTGGAAAGATTAAAGGTAATTCGTTTGATGGAAATAAGGATGATACGCAAGTAAAAGGAGCATTTTTTGGTTCCGCAGCACAAGATATAGGAGGAACATTCTACAAAACCGATGGTGATATGAAAGATTATCATGGCGTTTTTGGTTCCACAAAACTCGGATGTAACAGAAGAGGCGTTTGTAAACCAGCTAATGAAGAGGTGATTAAGTCAATTAAAGAATAATTACTGAATAGAATTATAATAATTTGTATAAGATCTGACAAATCATCATAAAAAATAAGAGTTTCCTGTTTAGAATATGAATAACTAAATTCAATCTAAAAAAGGAAACTCTTATGTTTTATCTTATCCAAATTATTAAACACAAACCAGATTTATTACATTTAGCAACAGAATATTAAGCAATATACCAAGACTTTAAACTAATGAGAATGAGCCAAGATCCCCTCTATCTATATCAAAAAACCTTTGAAAGTGGCAATATATAAGATTAGCAATAAAGCACTATTCGAAAAAAATACCTTGTTTATACAACTAATGATTGTAAGGAAGTTATCTATAAACAGTAAAACTCGATGCCAATTTACCACTACTTATTCTATTTTTTCATATACTTGATTTTTGATATTAGTACGTATTGTTTGAACAAGGCCCCTATCGCTATTAATAGTAGTTGCAAAAATATTTAACCGATTGAAAATATTAAAATCCCTATTGAAATTTCACTCAATAGGGATTTTTTAGTGGCTGTAGAAAGCCCCAAACCACTTTTTTCAAGACTCTTTCCATTACACTTAAAGATTAAAAAAACTAAAATGCCCGCATAAGCGGGCATTTTATTAAGCTATTAGGCTTAAGAAATTACATAGCAACTTCTTTTGAACCTTGAACTTGTAACTCAACACGACGATCTGGTGCTAAGCAAGCGATTAACGCTTTACGACCTTTAACTGCATCACAAGTGTTGCCAGTTACAGGGTTAGCTTTACCATAACCTACTGCAGTTACGTTAGCTGGGTTAACACCTTTAGAAACGATGTAGTTAGCTACAGATTCAGCACGACGTTGTGAAAGTTTTAAGTTTGGAGCATCTTTACCAATACGGTCAGTATAACCATTTACTTGGATAGCTGGAGCTGCTAAACCTAATTTGTTGATTTCATCGTGCGCTGCATCTAATGCTGCTGAAGCAGCTGGTTTTAAGTTAGCTTTACCGAAATCAAATAATACATCTGAGCTGAATGCAAAGTTTTTAGTTACGATTTCTGGCTCAACAACTGGTGCTGGACCTTGACCAAAACGGTAGCTTAAGCCTGCAGATACAGAACCAACATCTGGGCTATATTGGAATTTATTAGATGAACCACCTTCTTTACGAATAGCTTTATCTAAGTTACCAACACGGCTTAACCATTGGTATTCAACACGTGCAGCTAACGCTGGAGTGATTGCATACTCTAAACCACCCGCTAATACTAAAGAAGTTTTTAAATTGTGAGCTTTTTTACGATCTTTCTTCACTGCTGTAAATTCACCATTAGCATCTTGTTGACTATAGTAGTCAGAACGTACTAATGCAGCACCAACACGAGCGTAAGCATCTAAACCATCAACGATTGGGTAGCTACCTTTTAAGCTGATGTGAGCACCGTGAGCTGTGTGTTTACCAACACGTTTTTCTTTACCATCTACAGTTGCGTTACCACGTACACGACCAAAGTAGTCATAACCAGTTTCTACTGCTAAGTTAGAAGTAATTTGGTAACCACCGAATACACCATAAGTTACAGAGTTACGATTAATACCAAAACCTTCACCTTGGTTTTTCTTAGCATCAAATTGAGTTAAACCATCATGGAATGATGCCCAACCAGCTTTGGCACCAGCATAGAAGGTATTTGCTTGTGGAGCTGCTTGAACAGAAGCGATTGCTAAACCAGAAACTGCTAATGCAATTACAGATTTTTTCATTTTAATAATCCTCATATTATCGTCATTACGAGATAAAAAAATATTCAGCATTATTATAACCATATAACAAATGCTGAGGTTAAATAGCCTTCCAAACCCACATAAAGATTTTTAGAAGGGCTAGAATTCTTGGCTATTCTATCAAAAAATACCCTAATGCAAATGGAACTTTTGTAAAAAAGTGTAATGTTGGATTATTTTAGTAGAGGTTTTTGCCAAGTAATCCTGACATTGTATATGAATTTAGTATATTTATCTACAACTAAGCACAACTCCGCTTTTGATTCAGTTATATTTTTAGCGCCTTATCAGCAATTTTTCACAATAATTTTACAACAACCGCTTAAATCTCAGCGTAAATATTGCTAATATCTCACCAGTTATATTTTAATTGAATAAGTCTATATGATCCCACGTTTAGCCGATACCCCACAACTGACCGATACCGTACAAGCTTTTCTTAACGAGCTTGTAGAACAACATTTTTCAGGCGATATTGCATCAAGCTATGCCGATCGTCTTTCACTTGCAACGGATAACAGCGTTTATCAGCAAATACCACAAGCGATTTTATTCCCAAAATCAGTAGCTGATGTGGTTATTTTAACCAAATTAGCTCAAAAAGCTCCGTTTCAAGCATTAACATTTACTCCAAGAGGTGGTGGAACGGGCACAAATGGGCAATCACTCAACAACAATATCATTGTTGATCTCTCTCGCCATATGAAACAGATCTTAGAGCTTAACGTAGAAGAGCGTTGGGTTCGAGTACAAGCAGGCGTGGTTAAAGACCAGCTGAACCAATACTTAAAGCCCTATGGCTTATTCTTTTCCCCAGAATTATCGACCAGTAATCGAGCCACATTAGGCGGAATGATTAACACTGATGCTTCAGGGCAAGGTTCATTACAATATGGGAAAACCTCCGATCATATTTTGGCGATCAAATCCGTATTGATGAACGGGGAAATTTTAGACACACAAGCGGTGAGATCAGACAACTTTTCTGCAAATCTTGCCGAATTACCTTTATCTGAAAATGGTAAAAAGATTCATCAAGAAATTTTCCAACGTTGCAAAACCCTACGTCCAGTCGTTTTAAAAGAATTACCACAGTTAAACCGTTTTTTAACAGGCTATGATTTAAAAAATGTATTTAATGATGACGAATCTGAATTTAATTTAACTCGTATTCTTACAGGTTCGGAAGGCTCTCTAGCCTTTATTTGCGAAGCTAAACTCAATTTATTACCCATTCCCAAATATCGTACACTGATCAATATCAAATATAATTCTTTTGATGCGGCATTACGTTCTGCCCCTTTTATGCTACAAGCTAAAGCATTGTCAGTAGAAACCGTTGATTCCAAAGTATTAAACTTAGCCAAGCAAGATATTGTATGGCACTCCGTTTCGGATCTTTTAACTGAAGATGAACAGAACCCAATTTTAGGGATCAATATTGTAGAATATGCGTCAAACGATCAGGATCTTAATGAACAACTTGTCGCCGATCTTTGTCATTCGCTCGATCAAAAAATTACCAATAATGAAAGCGGTCTGATTGGCTACCAAATTTGCAAAGAAGTCGATTCGATTGAGAAAATTTACGCAATGCGTAAAAAAGCAGTAGGATTGCTCGGTAATGCAAAAGGTTGGGCAAAACCTATCGCTTTTGTGGAAGATACCTGCGTTCCCCCTGAAAATTTAGCCGATTATATTGTTGAATTTCGCCAATTACTCGATGAAAACGGTTTGGAATATGGAATGTTCGGACACGTTGATGCGGGTGTCCTTCACGTTCGCCCTGCCCTTGATTTATGCGATAAAGCACAGGTGCAAAAATTCAAACAGATTTCGGATAAAGTCGTTGAACTCACTGCCAAATATGGTGGTTTAATTTGGGGAGAACACGGAAAAGGTATGCGTTCTGCCTATGGCGAACGCTTTTTTGGAGAAACTTTATGGCAAGAGCTACGCTATATTAAGCAACTGTTTGATCCACAAAATCGCTTAAACCCAGGTAAAATTTGTACGCCATTACATCGCCAAGATGAGCTTTACCCAATTGACTCACAAATGCGTGCTGATTTTGATCGCCAAATCCCAATTCAAGTGCGTGAAAATTTTAAAGGTGCGATGAATTGTAATGGTAATGGGCTATGTTTTAATTTTGATGTACACAGCACAATGTGTCCTTCAATGAAAATCTCTGGTAATCGCCTTTTTTCACCAAAAGGGCGTGCTGCACTGGTTCGTGAGTGGTTGCGTTTATTGGCAGAGAAAAATGTTTCCCCTGACGATATTATTTTCAAGCCACATAAAAATGGTAGAAAATTGGTCGATTTTGCGAAAAAACTACGCAATCAATGGTATAAAAAGCAAGAGTATGATTTCTCTCACGAAGTGAAAGCAGCGATGGATACCTGTCTAGCCTGTAAAGCTTGTGCTAGCCAATGCCCGATCAAAATTGATGTGCCGACTTTCCGAGCCCAATTTAATAATCTTTACCATAGCCGTTATTTCCGCCCGATGAAAGATTATGTGGTTTCAAATTTAGAACGTGTCGCTCCGTTAATGGCAAAACAACCTGCTTTCTTTAATTTCTTCAGTGCAAATAAATGGGCGGAAAATATCGCAAGTAAAACTATCGGAATGGTCGATCTGCCTGCCCTTTCTGTACCCAATTTACATCAACAACTCAATCAAATTGGCTATCAAGCTGAAAGTTTAGAAAGCCTTGAGCAACAAATCACAAGCGGTCAGATAGGACAAGAAATTTACCAATATCTCTTTGTGGTACAAGATCCTTTCACTTCTTATTATGATGCTAAAGTGGTGGCAGATTTTGTACATCTATGCAAAAAAATCGGCTTTAAACCGATTGTATTGCCATTTAAACCAACAGGAAAAGCTCAGCACGTTAAAGGTTTCTTACGTCAATTTGCCAAAACAGCCAAAAACCAAGCGGATTTCCTGACTCGTTTAGCGAAGTTAGGCATTCCAATGGTTGGGGTTGATCCTGCTTTAACCCTGATTTATCGTGAAGAATATCGAGATATTTTGAAAGAAAATCGTGGTGAATTTAAAGTGCAACTTGCTCACGAATGGTTACTTAGCCAGCTCAAACAAGGACATTTGCATACTTGCAAAAAATCGACAGAAACAGACCGCTTACAATGGCATTTGTTTAGCCACTGTACAGAATCAACCGCACTACCAAACAGTACAAAAGAGTGGCAACAAATTTTTGCACATTTTGGCGAACAACTGGTAGGGGAAAGCACAGGCTGTTGTGGAATGGCGGGGACATTTGGACACGAAACTAAACATCTCGCAATGTCAAAAGCGATTTATGCACAATCGTGGCAGAAAAAACTCAATGGCAAAGATCTTGAACGCTGTTTAGCCACAGGTTATTCCTGTCGTAGCCAAGTAAAACGAATGGAACATCGGGTCTTAAAACACCCTGTTCAAGCATTATTGAGTATTTTATAAGGCAAGCCAATGATTTGGAAAAAAACGCTTTCGCTTTCACAGCTTAACCAACTTTGCCAAAATTGTGCCGTATCACATTTGGGGATTGAATTTACTGCACAAGGTGAAAATTGGTTAGAAGCGACTTTAGCAGTTGATTGTCGTACGACTCAGCCTTTCGGTTTATTACACGGTGGCATAAGTGCTACCCTTGCTGAAACTGTTGCGTCTGCTGCGGCATTACTGTTTTGTGATGAAAATCAATTCCCAGTTGGCACAGAACTCAACATTAGCCACCTGAAAGCGATTAAGCAAGGAAAAGCTACCGCCAAAGCTACTCCGCTGCATTTAGGCAAGATTCATCAAGTATGGCAAGTGATGATTTACGACGAGAAAATGCAATTAGGAGCAACAGCTAGGGTTTCTTTATACTTAAAAGAGAAATGCTAGGAGGAAAATGGTGCCGACTACCGGAATCGAACTGGTGACCTACTGATTACAAGTCAGTTGCTCTACCTACTGAGCTAAGTCGGCATTGGATGGAACTCTAAAAGAGATGCGAATTCTATTTAATTTTCATATTTTTGCAAGTCTCACCTTACAAAAAATTCTGAAAAATAGACAATTATTATCTAATTGAACACTTCTACTGCTAATTTAGTTAAACAATTAACCAACATTAACTCTGAATTTACCGCATTAACTTCTAGTAAATCACGTTGCGTTTGTTGAATAATATAATGTCCCTTCAATAATTTCTGTGCGGATAATGCTTGGCTAAAAGGAATAATCCCCGCCTGTAAATCAGGGTTTACCCAACCTGCTGCAATATTCAATTTAGCTTTGAGAGCATCGGTAAAGAATGAATCGAGCCATTCTAGCTGTTCACATTGTCTTTCTATTTCACTAGAAAATGCCTGAAATAATAGCCAAACATCTCCACTTTTATAAAACTTCCAAAATGTCTGTAGGAATGTTTTACGCTCTTGCAAGCGGTCTGATTCTAAGAATTTTTTGCAAATTAACGGTCGATTGTGACAAATGCGTAAAGCAGTTTGCAACTCTGCAACTTGGTATTCCGGGAATTGCGGTTGTAGCCACTGATACGCTTGTTCAACATATGGGGTATGAACTAACCACGTTTGGCAACGGCTTTGGATTGTCGCTAACATTGCCGATTGTAATGGTGCCTCCAGCAGAAAATAAATTTTCTCATTTGGCTCTTCCAGCGTTTTGAGCAAGGCATTTGATGCTGCCTCTGTTAAACGATTTGCCCCAGCAATATAAATGACTGAATTACCGCCTTGCTGAGAAAACTGTTGTAACTTTGTGGTTAATTCTCGAATTTGATCAACGCCGATATCTTTACCGTCTATTGACTCAATTAAATGATAATCAGGGTGATTGCCACTTTGCCACAAAACACAGGTTTTACACCGCCCACAAGGTTCGGTAAGCTGTTTTTCTTGGCAAAATAGCCAATGTGCAAATTGACGAATAAGCAACTCTGTACCTAGCCCAACTTCCGTTTTAAACAACAAAGCGTGATGCCCGCGTCCATTAAGAAAAGAGTGGGTGAGTTGCTGATAAATCTGAGAATGCCAAGGATAAAGGTTCATTTTAATTATTTTGCAAATTTTAAGAAGTTTTCGACCGCTTGTTGAATGTCATCGGATACCTTTTCAATAGGCTGCTCAGCATTGATAACAACAGCTTTAGGGTTATTTTGAGTTAAAGCTAAGTAACGTTCACGAGTACGGTGGAAAAAGTCGATATGCTGTTGTTCAATACGATCTAAAGCACCACGCCCTTTTGCTCGTTCTAGCCCAATAGCAGGGTCAAGATCTAAGTAAATCGTTAAATCTGGCTCGAAACCATCTAAAACCACTTCGCCAATCTTATCCACCAATTCAGCAAGATTGCGTCCACCGCCTTGATAAGCTTGACTCGACATATTATGACGATCACCAATCACCCATTTTCCTTGAGCTAAAGCTGGTTGAATGACAGTTTCAACTAATTGCGTTCGAGCGGCAAAAATCATCAAGGCTTCGGCTTTATCGGTTGTCACTTCGCCATTTAAACCTTGCTTCCATAAATCACGTAAAGCCTCTGCTATCGGTGTTCCACCTGGTTCACGAGTATGAATCACAGGAATCTGATGAGACGCTAACACAGCATCAACAACTCGTACGGCATTGCTTTTTCCTGCGCCTTCTAAACCTTCAATGACAATAAATTTTCCGCTCATTATTTTTTCTCACTTTTCTGCTTTTTCTCGATTTGAATCCATTCCTGCACTGCTCGATTATGCTCATCTAGGGTTCGGCTGAATTTATGTCCGCCCGTTCCGTCTGCAACAAAATAAAAATAAGGAGTGCTATCAGGCTGTGAAACCGCTTTGAGTGAAGCCATACTCGGCATTGCAATCGGCGTAGGAGGCAAGCCGTCAATCACATAAGTATTATAAGCGGTTGGTTCAGTTAAATCTTTTTTGCGAATATTACCATCATAACGGTCGCCCATTCCATAGATGACCGTTGGATCTGTCTGTAATTTCCAACCATTGCGCAATCGATTGATAAAGACGGAAGCCACTTGAGGTCGCTCTTTAGCAACACCTGTTTCTTTTTCGACAATCGATGCCAAAATTAACATTTCATAAGGGGTTTTAAGCGGTAAGTTTTCCGCTCTATTTTGCCAAGCTTGCTCTAAATCTTTTTGCTGTTTTTGATAAGCACGTTTTAACACATCAAGATCGTCTGAATAAGGCACATATCGATAAGTATCAGGCGATAACCAACCTTCTAATTTTTCATGCTCAAGCCCTAACAAGGTTGCAATTTCTGTTTCAGATTTATCCGCCAAGGTTTGATTAAGAAATTTCGCTTTTGATAGCTGCTCACGCCATACCTTAAAAGTTTTTCCTTCAATAAATTGTAAAGTGAGCTGGACTTCCTTACCACTATTAAAATGTGCTAATAGCTCCCCAAGATTTTGAATATTCTCAATCGCATAAACCCCTGCTTTAAAACGACTAAATTCAGGGTGTAATCGCACAATATAAGGCAATAACGAGGCTTCATTCTCACTAATTATTCCTAAAGAATGAAGCTGTTGAGCAAGTTTTTGGCTTGATGTGCCTTTTTCGATCACAATAAACTGTTCTGTCGTTGAATTTAGCGGTTTTTCAATTAACTGATTAAGTTGAGAATACCCATAAAATCCGCCACCTAGCACAATGAGTAATACAAATCCGAAAAAATAGAGAAATTTTTTTAGCATTTTTATTCAATAAAATCAAAACAAAGGATGTATAACCTTACTATAAGCCCAACAAAAAGACCATAGCAAATATAGCTAAAAGCTATTTAGAAATAATTTAATAATGGGGAATTAAATGGTGGGTCGTGAAGGATTCGAACCTTCGACCAACGGATTAAAAGTCCGCTGCTCTACCGACTGAGCTAACGACCCAAGAGATTGGGATTCTAAAGTGGTGGGTCGTGAAGGATTCGAACCTTCGACCAACGGATTAAAAGTCCGCTGCTCTACCGACTGAGCTAACGACCCTTTAGAAAATTGATGTCTTGCAAGTTTAAATGGTGGGTCGTGAAGGATTCGAACCTTCGACCAACGGATTAAAAGTCCGCTGCTCTACCGACTGAGCTAACGACCCTTAACTTGCTTAACGGAGGCGTATCATACGGATTTTCCGAATGAGATCAACCATTTTTTGCTTTTTTTAATTTATTTGCGTGGTTTACACACAATTTGAGCCTAACAAGCGGTCAGATTATCCAAAATTTTTGCAAATTTCTTATTCAAACTGACCGCTTGCACAACAATAGAAATCTAAAAATTATTCTTTTGCTTTCTCTGCTGCTTTGACGATAACTGCAAATGCTGGCGCTTTAAGAGATGCACCACCTACCAATGCACCATCAATATCAGGTTGAGTAAATAATTCTGCCGCATTAGCATCATTTACAGAACCACCGTATTGAATGATTACTTGATCGGCAACAGCTTGAGAATGTTTAGCAATGTGTCCGCGAATAAATGCGTGTACTGCTTGTGCTTGAGCAGGAGTTGCTGATTTACCTGTACCAATCGCCCAAACTGGCTCATATGCAATGACTGCACCATTGAATGCTTCTGCACCAAGGGTATTTAATACTGCGTCTAACTGTCTAGCACATACTGCTTCTGTTTGCCCCGCTTCATTTTCAGCTTCAGTTTCACCGATACATAATACAGGCACTAAACCAGCGTCTTTTAAGGCTGCAAATTTTTTCGCGATAAATTCATCGCTCTCTTTGTGATAAGTACGGCGTTCTGAGTGACCGATAATGATATATTTCGCATCAAAATCTTTTAACATTGCCGTTGAAATATCACCTGTAAATGCACCACTCACATTCACATCAACATTTTGAGAACCTAAAGCGATCACATTTTTGCTTGTGCAATCACAGCCACAGCTTGCCAATGTAGCTTCTGCTTCTGCCAAGTACATTACTGGCGGAGCAATTGCAACATCACAACCAGTTACACCATCAAGTTCACGTTTTAAGCCTTCAATAAGCTCTTTAGTAAATGCTTTGCTACCGTTTAATTTCCAGTTACCCATAACTAAAGGACGACGTGCCATTTTGTTTCTCCTAAATGATTAAATTAAAGACACCAGTATTATAACAGCATTGTGTAAGATTTCGTGATATTTTTAGTTAGCTTTCTACGACTGTCTGACATATACTCCGTTAAGTCAGAATTTATAGTTTAGGTTTAGGTTTATATGTAGTACAGTCAAAAGTAGGTAGGTTTTTATGAAAGATCATGTTTCTCTCAAATTAAAGACGCTTTCTTTAATTATTTCATCTTTAATTTCCCAATCGGCCTTCGCTAGTGCAGTGCGAAATGATGTGGATTATCAGTATTTTAGGGATTTTGCTGAAAACAAAGGGGCATTCACGGTCGGGGCTACCAACATCCCCATCAAAAACAAACAAGGTGAAATCATCGGCACCATGCTCAAAGACGTGCCTATGATTGATTTTAGTTCAGCTTCACGCAAACATGGCATCGCTACCGCCATTGCGCCACAGTACATCGTGAGTGTTGCGCACAACAAACCACATTACAATTCGGTGCAATTCGGCGCTTCTGACAACCACCCTGACGCTCATCATTTTGATTACAAGGTGACGGACTTTAACGATTATCCCGATGGGCTTGATGGGCTTGATAAGGATTATCACCAACCTAGATTACACAAACTCATCACCGAAATCATCCCCACACCTGTGACATCAGCAGGTTTGGACAATAAAATTTACTTAAATCAGGACCGCTTTAGCCATTTTGTGCGAGTCGGCTCAGGATTGCAAATCGTTCGTTCCAAGGACAAACCCAGACAAATAGTGAGTGAATGGTATCAATACCTAACAGGTGGCACCCCTTTGCGTGTCACAGGTGACAGATACGGCTGGGTAGATGCAAACGGCGATGTATTCACCGACCATTATGGTCCCTTAATCACTTACGGTATTACTGGCGACAGTGGCTCGTCTCTTTGGGCATTTGATAAACAAGAAAACCGTTGGGTACAATATGGCGTACTGAACTTTAGCAGAGGTGAGCATGGTGGTGGCAATGTTTGGAGTATTACTCGTGCCGATTGGAATACCAAGCAACAACAGGCAGATAACGCTGGCATCATCATCAACAAGTCTCCAAATGCTACTTTTCACTGGTCAAATACCAGTGCGAGTAGTAGTGTTGTTTCAAGAAACGGGCGGTTTTTGAGGGTCAATCTAAACAACCCATCACTGACCGAAGCTAACGCTCTAAACCACGGAAAAACCGTATATTTCAAAGGTCAAACAGGCACATTAAAGCTCACCCAAAACATCAATCAAGGGGCAGGTGCCTTGTACTTTGATGCTGATTTTACGGTTAAAGGAATAAATAACAATACCACTTGGCAAGGGGCTGGTGTATCGGTCGCAAAAGGCAAAACTGTACATTGGCAAGTAAAAAACCCAACATCCGACCGACTTTCAAAGATTGGTGAAGGTACTTTGGTGGTTAATGGCAAGGGTTCTAATACAGGCGACATCAGCGTGGGCGATGGCACTGTAGTACTCAATCAAACAGGCGGTCAGGCATTTAATCATCTCGGCATTGTCAGTGGTCGCCCCACTGTAAGATTGGATGGAGATAACCAAATTAATCCTAATAACATTTATTTTGGTTTCCGTGGTGGGCGTTTGGATGTTAATGGCCATGATTTGACCTTTAATCGCATTCAGAATGTGGATGATGGGGCGAGAGTAGTAAACAACCATCCGTCAAAAACAACAAGCATCACGTTAAAAGGTTTGCCTACTGCTGACATAAACAGCCTAAGCATCGCTGATAGAGTGCATGCAAACCAAGATTTGTATCGCTGGGATAAAAGGCATACTCATGCTAAACAGCCTTACGATTATTTCCTACCCAAAAACGGACGCATCAACAACCACCCTTATTATCCCACCAATCAGCAAAGTAATGAGCATTGGGAATATTTAGGGGACAATCTAGATAATGCCCAAAAAATCGCTCTTCAGCGTAAAAATGAACGCTCACTCATTACAGCCTTTAATGGCTATTTTGGCGAAACTGACAGCACCAAACATAACGGCAAGTTGAACGTGACGTTCACTCCAACTAATCCACGCTCCACACTGCTATTATCAGGCGGTACGCGATTAAATGGCAACCTAACTGCAAATGGTGGTACATTGGTGTTATCAGGCAGACCTGTACCGCACGCTTATGACCATTTAAAAAATACAGATGTCATCTATGAAGATGACTGGCTAAATCGCACTTTTAATGCCACAAACTTCATCGCCAACAATAATGCTACGGTATTTGTGGGTAGAAATGTCTCTGCGGTTAATACCAATTTGACAGCGAATAATAACGCCACTTTTAATTTAGGTGTGATACAAGGCACAACCCCTGAATGTATTCGTTCTGATCATACAGGTGTGGTGAATTGTGATAATAAAACGTTGAGTGAAAAAGCCTTGGTATCAAGTCCTGTTCTTGATGTTCGTGGTAACAGCCAATTAAATGACAACAGCAAACTCAACCTTGGCAAAGCTCACTTGACAGGTCGCATTCAAGGCACAGGCAATGTCAGCTTGCAAGCTGACAGTCGCTGGACAATGACGGATAACAGCACAGTTAAAAACTTGGATTTAAAAGGCGGTGCTAATGTTCATCTCAATGGCACTGATGCTAAGCACCATACTTTAAATATTCAAGGCGATTTATCAGGTGTTGGTAGATTTTATTTAAATAGTAATATCACTCAAAACAGCACTGATAAAATCATTGTCAGTGGGATAGCCTCTGGCACACATACTTTGCACGTCAATAACACGGGGCGAGAACCAAAACTAAATGAGTTGGAGCTACTTAAGGTTGGCACAAAAGGAGAGTCCTTGAGTGTTGCTTTGGGTAATGGTCATGTGGACTTAGGCACATTCCGATACAGTTTATTTGAAAAAGCGAACAGCTATGTATTGGGTGTGGCTCATCGCAATGCTTTGACCGCTCCGACAGTTGGTCAAGTCATCGCAAAACCCAAAAAACCGACACGCAAAAAAGTACAGCGCCCAAAACCTAACAAGTATCCAAAACCCCATAGATACTTCAATCAATATGGTCGTCGCCCAGCGTCAGCGTTTCGTATGGCATTTTACGAAGAAGCCCCCCAACGAGATTACATCAGCCGCTATGCCAACATAGGGTTGTCAGAATTATCTGCTCAAGTGGGAACTTTGGTGTATGTCAATCATCAGCTTGACCAAGAAATCATTAATCACGACCAGCATGGTTTAAGAGCTTGGGTACAGTTCGGTCAGCAAAAGAGCAAACAAGGTTCTGATCTGTATCGTCCTTATCAGCAATCTATTAACCTAACTCAATTCGGCATAGAACAAAGGGTTGGTAATGATATTACAGTAGGGTCAGTATTTTCACATTCATCAGATCATAGCCAATTTGATGATGGTATTACAGGTAAACATAACCTAAAACAAATCAATTTATACACTAAAAAAATGTGGAATAACGGTATTTTTACCGCTATTGAGGGGGGCTATGCATCTTCACGAACTAAATTGGGTAATCAAGTAACATTCAAACGCCATATCTTTTCGTTAAGTTCTATACTAGGTAAAGATTGGATAGTAAATAACGTTACTTTTAAACCATCTATTGGTGTGCGTTATTACCATTTAAGTAAATCCAATTATGCTTTTGATAATGCTAACATTGGGATTAAACCGATAGATATGATCTCTTATCAAGCTGGTTTTTCATTAAGTAAAATCATTCAACTTGGGGAATTAAAGTTTAAGCCTGAAATAAGCAGTTATTTTGTTGATGCGAGCCTAAAAAAATTACGAGTTAATGTAAATCAAAATGCCTTACAGCAGCAGTTTGGGCGTTATATAAAAACTGAAATCACTTCAATGTTGCAAAACAACAATTGGAATATTTCAATCGGCTTAGGATTTACAAAAGGTAACGAAATTAAAAATCAACGTTTTGCTACATTAAAATTAGGGTATAATTGGTAGCAAAAGCAACTAACATAATATAGTGAAAGGCACTTTTAAGTGCCTTTTTTAATGAAAAACAATGAAAACACTGACTTATTTATTTGGTAAACCGCAACAAGCGGGTAGATTAAAAGCACAATTTGCAGATTTCATCGTCAAAGAAGAACTTGGCTATGATTTAACTGGTGAAGGGGAATTTGTGGCGGTTAAGATCCGTAAAACCGATGCTAATACTCTTTTTGTCGGCGAAAAACTCGCAGAGTTTGCAGGTATTTCAGCAAAAAATATGAGCTATGCGGGGTTAAAAGATCGCCACGCAATCACAGAACAGTGGTTTTGTTTACACTTAGCAGGTAAGGAAACTCCTGACTTTTCACCATTCCAACTTGAAGGCGTTGAGATCCTAGAGGTCACTCGTCATAACCGCAAAATTCGCGTAGGGAGCTTAGCTGGTAATTATTTTGAACTGCTGTTAAGGGATGTTCAAGAAAGCCCAGAACTCATTCATCGTTTAAACCAAATACAAGCGGTTGGATTTCCGAATTATTTTACTGAACAGCGTTTCGGACGAGATGGGCATAATCTAACTCAAGCTCAACGTTGGGCAAGCGGTGAGATTAAGGTCAAAGATCGCAAAAAGCGGAGTTTTTATCTTTCTGCTGCTCGCAGTGAAATTTTTAATCTTGTTGTTGCCGATAGAATTGCTTCAGATACGTTTAAACAAGTTATTGAAAATGATATTGTTCAGCTTGCTGGCTCAAATAGTTGGTTTATCGCTCAAGCTGATGAGTTAGCCAGTTTAAATCAGCGATTAGCACAAGGCGATATTTTACTCACAGCACCGTTAGTGGGCGAAAATTCACTACAACAAACGGTTTCTGAGCGAGAACAAAAAATTGTTTCTGAACAGCAACTTTTATTGAATTTAATGGCACAGGAGCGGACTAATGCGACACGTCGCCCGATGTTTTGTGTACCAACGGAGTTTGAGTGGCATTTTGAGCCTGAAGGTTTACGCTTACAATTTTTCTTACCTTCTGGTAGCTACGCCACTGCATTAGTGAGAGAGTTAATTTCTCTTGATGAAGAAACCGCATAACAAGCGGTCGGATTTTACGGATTTTTTACCAAATTTAAGGACAATATGAATATTTTATTAAGTAATGATGATGGCATTAACGCTGTAGGTATCCAAACCCTTGCGAAAACCCTACGCAATGCCGGGCATAACGTCACCGTTGTTGCACCTGATCGCAACCGTAGTGCTGCATCAAGTTGTTTAACTTTAGTTGATCCATTACGAGTTCATCGCTTTGAAAATGGCGATTATTCTGTGATTGCAGGCACGCCTGCCGATTGTGTACATCTTGCATTAAATGGTCTGCTGGATACACCTTTTGATTTAGTCGTATCGGGCATCAATCACGGTGCAAATTTAGGCGATGATGTTGTTTATTCTGGTACTGTCGCCGCAGCTTTAGAAGGTCGCCATTTACCTTTAGCCTCAATCGCTGTATCGTTAGTCGGACATAAAGACACCAACTATTTGACGGGCAAATGCCATTTTGAAACCGCCGCTCAAGTTGTATTAGATTTATTACCTAACATTAAGCAAGGTAGCATTCCAACAAATCAAGTTTTAAACGTGAATGTTCCGAATGTTCCTTATGCGGAATTAAAAGGAATGTTAGCGACACGATTAGGAGATCGTTCTCCTGCTGCTGAAATTATTAAACAACAAGATCCTCGTGGTGCAAACATTTACTGGATTGGTGCAAGCGGTAAACCAATTGATGAGAGCGAAGGTACGGATTTTTATGCGATCAAAAATGGCTATGTTTCTATTACACCAATTCAAGCCGATATGACTGCTCATCAATCAATCCAAACATTAAAAGGGTTATTATAATGAAACTTTTTGGTGCAATTTATGATAAAACGATGGCGTGGTCGCAACACAAATTTGCGGCTGCTTGGCTAAGTTTTGTGAGCTTTATTGAAGCAATATTCTTCCCTATTCCGCCAGATGTAATGCTTATTCCAATGTCGATGAGTAAACCGCATATGGCAACACGCTATGCGATATACACTACTATTGCTTCTGTATTAGGTGGGATTATCGGTTATTTTATTGGTTTATATGCGTTTGATTGGGTAAAAGGCATTATTGTAGATTGGGGAATGCAAGCAAACTTTGATAAAGCAATGAATTGGTTTGAAACTTGGGGCGTTGCGATTGTTTTCTTAGCGGGGTTCTCGCCAATTCCATATAAAGTGTTTACAATTTGTGCCGGTGTAATGCAGATGGCATTTTTACCTTTTGTTGCTACTGCTGCAATTTCTCGTTTTGCTCGTTTCATTCTTGTGGCAAAATTATCAGCATGGGGCGGTGAAAAATACGCAGATAAAATCCGCCGTTCCATTGAGTTAATCGGTTGGGGAACGGTTGTTATTGCCGTTATTGCCTACGCCATTTATACTTTTGTTAAATAATAAGGAAGACAATATGAAAAAATCATTCTTTTTATTACCCGTTTTTGCATTAGCTTTAACAGCTTGTTCAAATTCTTCAACTGAATCGACTGGCGCAGAAGTCACATCTGTTGGCGCGCCTGCTTGGCAAACAGAAGTACAATCTGCGGAAATGCCAAGTTCAATGACTCAACCAACTTATCAGCCACAACCTAGCTACCAACCTCAGCCAAGCTATCAACCACAACCAGTGCAAGCAATGCCACAGCCTGTAACACAAGCTAGCTATGGTCAAAATGAGATGGTCGGAAACTGTAATGTGGTGCGTGATGGTAATAATACGCCAATTTATGCTCAAATTCAGAAAGGTTGTTATACTGATAGCTCATATACTGTGGGTAAAAACGATACTGTATTTTTAATTGCTTATTTGTCGGGCAAATCTGTTAGCCAAATTGCAAGTTTAAATAATCTTTCACAACCGTATCAATTAAAAACGGGTCAAGTGCTGCGTTTAAGATAGTTACTCGTAACATTATAAATAGGCAACAGCAGTAGGCTAACTACTGCTGTTATTTGCTTTTAATCAAGGAACAATATGAAAAAATCATTTTTACTTTTGCCACTCACCGCAGCGATACTCACCGCTTGTAGCTCTAACCAACCAGCGCCAGTTGTCAATGCTGATGGTTCAGATCTCAGTCCTGGTGTAATGCAACCTGTATCAGGTACAGGTGCTATGGATGGTAGCTACGGCTGGCAAACAGACGTACAAGCCACACAAATGCCAGGCACAATGAATACACCAAGTTATACTCCACCACAGCCTGTTTATCAAGCACCGGCTCCACAACCTGTACCAGTCGCAGTACCGCAATACCAACCAGTGCCAACGCCGAAACCAGCTCCGCAGCCAGTTGCTAAACCAAAAGCAAAACCAGCTAAAAAACCTGTATCGCAAGATTTTACTATTCCGCGTGATGAAAAAAATGCCCCCATCTATAGTCAAATAGATAAAGGTTTCTATAACGGTGATACTTATACTGTACGTAAAGGCGATACAATGTTCTTAATTGCCTATATTGCAGGCAAAGATGTAAAAGAAATTGCTGCACTCAATAATATGAAGGAGCCATATCAACTTAACGTAGGACAAACCTTAAAACTAGGTAATCCAGCTCCAGTAGCTAAAGAAACTGCACAAACTGAACCAGCACCAGCTCCACAACCAGTTAAGCCTATTGAGCCAGAAGTAACCTATACGCAAGCACCAAATGGTACAGCTTATGGTTCTGATGGCACAGTAACTGGCCCAGTTAAAGCAGGTACAGGTATTGCTCCTACTACTCGTCCTAGCGTAACAGCAACTACGGGAACAGTGGCTCCAGCGGTTGTAGCCACTACACCAACAATTAGAGCCACAACACCTTCAGCCAATACAACAAGTTATGAACAGGCTCCAGCTGCATCATCAATAAAATGGCAATGGCCAACCCAAGGTCGTGTCATTTCTGGATTCTCATCAGCTGAAGGCGGAAATAAAGGGATCGATATTGCTGGGACAAAAGGGCAACCAATTAAAGCTGCTGCTGCAGGTAAGGTGGTGTATGCAGGAAATGCGCTTCAAGGTTATGGAAACTTAATTATCATCAAACATAATGATAACTTCCTCAGTGCTTACGCTCACAATGATACCATCAAAGTTGATGAGCAAGATAATGTGAGTGCAGGAGAAACTATCGCAACACTGGGTAGTACCGGCACAAATAGCAATAAACTTCACTTTGAAATCCGCTATTTAGGTAAATCAGTTGATCCAACTCGCTATCTACCAAAACGCTAATTAATGTTCTTCAATCAAATAAACCTCTAGAGCTAAGTCTAGAGGTTTAATCAATGATGCTGATGTAATCGACAATGGTTGGGTAATAATATGGGATTATTAGCTACCCAAGATAATAATCTAAGGGGCTGAAGTAGATTAGCAAGTATGTTAGTCTATAAAAATGAAGATAACTCATTGTAAATTAAAGAAATCTATACAAAAAAGACTGCTTGAATTTTTTGTGCTAGAAGTAACAGCTCGTTCAGCTGCTGATATTCTTGGTATTCAACCTAACTCAGCGATTTTGTTTTACCATAAAATTCGTCAAGTAATCGACTATCATCTATCCCTTGAAGCCAATGATATTTTTGAGGGAAAAATCGAGTTAGATGAGAGTTATTTTGGTGGGCATCGTAAAGGAAAACGTAGTCTAGGTGCAGTGGGAAAAGTCTCTGTTTTTGGTATATTAAAACGGCAGGGAAAGGTGTTTACGGTTGTTGTTGAAAATACCAAGACTGAAACGTTACCCCCTGTTATTAAAATGAAAGTGAAGCCTGATAGCTAGGTTTATACCGATACTTATCGTAGCTATGACGCCCTAGATGTGAGTGAATTTCATCACGAGCGAATTAACCATTCTGAGATATTTGCTGAGAGAGAAAATCACATTAACGGGATTGAAAATTTTTGGAGTCAAGCCAAGCGAGTGCTTCGAAAATATAATGGAATAAACAGAAAAAACTTTCCTTTATTCTTGAAGGAATGCGAATTTCGGTTTAACTTTGGCACACCAAAAGAACAGTTCAAAATACTGCGAAAACGCTGTGAAATTTAGATCTAATACAACGAATAAAAAAACCGCGAGTTATCA
>NZ_LEKN01000004.1 GCF_009761395.1 Ursidibacter maritimus
AGCTTAATTCACCCAATCGCGATGGACGAAGGTTTACGTTTTGCGATTCGTGAAGGTGGTCGTACAGTAGGTGCGGGCGTTGTAGCGAAAATCATCAAGTAATAGATGTAGCGTAAGCGAATAAATAGAAGGCGTACTTAAGTACGCCTTTTGTTTTGCAAACTATATTGAAAATCTTACCGCTTATATTCTTAATATCGCTCAAATCATTTATTGGTGTAATGGACAAAATAGTTGCTAATAATATTTTTCTTATGTTGTTAGCAACTATTTTGTCCATTACACCCAATAAAATTGGTTAGATTTAATTATTTTCAAAGGAATATATTTAGCTAAATATCTGTAATAATTCTGCTGAATTCGGATAATGAACAGATAAATGCGTTATGTGTAACTTCTTTTTTTGATTTATCTACAACTAAAATGGCTTGTTTGGATTTGAGTATCGCTTTTCGTTTTATCTTAGCCTCAGTAAAATCAAAGCAAGTAGCGCCATTTTTATCGCTAAATCCAGCAGCTGAAATAAAAGCCTTATCGGTTATAATAAAATCTAGCTCAGATTCGTTATTTAATGGATTAAATAATACATTATTGCGTGAAAATTCGCCACCTAATAGAATTAGTCTGCAATTTGAATTTTCTGATAACACTAAAAATGTATTCAAGGAACAACATATTGCAGTAAAACGAATTTTAGGATCTATTTGTGATGCTATAAAAGGGATTGTTGAGCCACAATCAAAAAACACGACATCGTCTTCTTCAATAAGTTTTGCTGCTTCTTCTCCTAAAATCAGTTTTTCTGTCGTATGTTTAGACTGTTGCTCAATTACCTGATAAGAGCTTTTTTGTTTTTTTAAAACAATATACCCACCTAATAAATTAAAAGGAGTAGATCCACTATTAATATCTCTACGAATAGTCATTTCTGAAACTCCTAATATCTCAGCAGCTTCACGTAAATGAATTTGATTTTGTTGTTTCAGTAGAAATGTCAATTTTTGTAGACGAGATACCATTGCCCTACCCCTTACGTTATATTTTAATATTGCCCTGTAGTATTTGATTCACCTGTAATAATCATAACTCCTGAGCTTGTTCCTAAGCGAGTTGCACCTGCTAATAACATCTGTTCTGCTACTTCTTTGGTTTTTATTCCACCAGATGCTTTTATTTGCACTGAGTTTCCCACACTCTGTTTCATAAGTTTTACCGCATTGATGGTTGCTCCAGAATGGCTAAAACCTGTAGATGTTTTTATAAAAGCAACTCCAATATCAGAACAGATTTTACCTAAATTCTCTATTTCTTGTTCATTTAGCAAACAAGTTTCAAAAATAACTTTAAGAGGCGTTGTTACGCAAGCATCGAAAACACATTGAATGTCCTCTCTTACTGCATTCCATTTTCCGCTTTTTACCCAACCAATATTGACGACCATATCTATTTCATCCGCCCCCATTTCAATTGCACTGATAGCTTCAAATACCTTTACTTTACTTAAAGTTGCACCTAATGGAAATCCAACAACAGTACAAATTTTGACATCAGAATTAGCTAACATTTTCTTAGCCAAGGGGATATAAGCTGGATTTATACAAACGGACCAGAATTGAAATTTTTCAGCCTCTAGGCAAAGAGACTTAATTTTTTCTTCCGTTGTATCCGCAGATAAAGCCGTATGATCGATGTATTGAGAGATAGTACTCATTTTGTTTCCTCTTTTCTATAAAAATCATATTTGCATTATTGCTTAAGAATTTTTTTATTTCTGTGATCAATGTCACTTTTTTAACATTAAAATGAAATTATACTAATTATAGACAATAAATGTTTTTATTTTAACATTGGGAGGACAAAATGAAAATTGCTGTTATTGGCTCAAATATGGTTGATTTAGTGACCTATGTTAATGATATGCCGAAGTGGGGAGAAACATTAGAAGCTCCTAGTTTTAGTATTGGATGTGGAGGGAAAGGTGCTAATCAAGCTATTGCAGCAGCTAAGCTAGGGGCTGATGTGATGATGATTAGTAAAGTTGGTGATGATTTATTTGCTGATAACACAATTGCTAACTTTTCTAATTTTGGTGTTAATAATAAGTATGTAAAAAAAGTAACAGGGTGTTCTAGTGGTGTAGCACCTATATTTGTAGATCAAAGTGCTCAGAATCAGATCTTGATTATCAAAGGAGCAAATAATTTTCTAGTTTCTACAGATATTGATGAAGCTGAAACTGATTTAAAAAATTGTGATGTAATTGTGTTACAACTAGAAATTCCTTTAAATACGGTGTATTACGCTATTGATTTTGCTAATAAATATAACATTCCTGTTATTTTGAATCCTGCCCCAGCTACTACAGATTTAAATATTGAGTATGCTTGTCGCTGTGATTTCTTTATGCCAAATGAAAGTGAATTAGCCATACTAACCAATTTACCTGTTAGTACATTAGAAGAAATAGAGTATGCAGCAAATGTTTTGTTACAAAAAGGTTTGAAAAATATTGTCGTAACATTAGGAAGCCGAGGAGCTTTATGGATGACTAAAGATACAAAAATACATATTCCACCAACAAAAGTTGATGCTATCGATTCAAGTGGTGCTGGAGATGCATTTATAGGATGTTTTTCACATTATTTAGTTAAATCTGGTGATGTTCTAACTGCCTTAAAACAAGCCTCAATTTTTGCAGCATATAGCGTTACTGGCAGAGGCACTCAATCTTCCTATCCTGATATAGAACAATTTGAGAATTTTAAAACTAGTCATAATTTATAAGGAGAATCGTATGTCAAAATTTACTCAATATCCCGATGGCTATTTAGATAAAACACCTATTTTGCAATTTATTTTGCTTTCTTGCCTCTTTCCACTGTGGGGAGCTGCGGCAAGCTTAAATGATATTTTGATTACACAATTTAAAAGTGTTTTTACGTTAAGCGATTTCGCAAGTGCTTTAGTACAAAGTGCGTTTTATGGTGGATATTTCTTAATTGCTATCCCTGCTTCTCTAGTTATTAAGAAAACAAGTTACAAAATAGCTATTCTCATTGGATTAACACTTTATATCGTAGGTTGTTCAATGTTTTACCCTGCTTCCCATATGGCAACTTATACTATGTTTTTAGCAGCAATTTTCTCAATTGCGATTGGTTTAAGCTTTTTAGAAACATCGGCAAATACTTATAGCTCAATGATTGGGCATAAAGATTATGCAACACTGAGACTAAATATAAGCCAAACATTTTATCCTATAGGTGCTATTGCAGGTATTTTGCTTGGAAAATATTTAATTTTCCAAGATGGTGCTAGTTTGGAACAGCAAATGGCAACAATGAATGCAGAGCAGATTCACGCATTTAAACTGTCAATGCTAGAGCATACATTACAACCATATAAATACATCATCTTTGTATTAATTGCTGTTACGGTATTATTCTTAATTATTCCATTTCCAAAATGTAAAGTAACGAATATGGAAAACACTAGAGAGACAAGTTTTATTGATACATTAAAGTATCTTGCAAGAAACTCTGCGTTTAAGAAAGGAATTGTTGCTCAATTTTTATATGTAGGAATGCAAGTTGCTGTATGGTCTTTTACTATTCGTTTAGCTCTATCTCTAAGTGATATGAATGAACGAGATGCCTCTAACTTTATGGTATATAGTTTTATAGGCTTTTTTATAGGTAAGTTTGTGGCTAATTTCTTGATGACTAAATTTAATTCAAATGCTGTTTTGATGTGGTATTCAGTACTTGGAGCAATAACTTTAGGATATACAGCTTTTGTTAATGATTTTTCAGCAGTATACGCCGCAATATTTGCAAGTGTTTTATTTGGACCTTGTTGGGCAACTATATACGCTTCTGTACTAGATACTGTAGAACAAGAATATCGAGAAGTAGGTGGTGCTGTTGTAGTAATGTCAATTATAGGTGCTGCTGTTATTCCTGCTATCCATGGTTTTGTATCTGATAAAGTTGGTTCTTTACAACTGGCGTTTATTGTACCACTACTCTGCTTTGTTTATGTTGGTTACTATTTCTTTGACAAAATGAAAACGGATAAAAAATAATAGGAGGAGATATGAACTATAAATTACATTTATCAAAGTCATTATTCCTTTCACAAGAAACAATTCTTCTTGAAAATGAATATTTTAAAATCAGTTGCTTTAAGTATGCTTCTGGAGTAGAAGCGTTACGTTTATCTAATTCAAAGGGTTATCTTGTTGTTTTACCATATTATGGTCAAATGATTTGGGATGCTGTATTTGAAGGGCATAATCTATGTATGAAAAATATGTTTAATGAGCCTAAATTAGGCTCATCAATTATAGATACTTATGGATGTTTCTCTTTCCACTCTGGATTACTATGTAATGGTTGTCCTTCCCCTGAAGATAACCACCCTTTACACGGAGAATTTCCTTGTGCACAAATGGATAATTGTTGGTTAGAAATATCAGATAACAAAATTAGTGTAATCAGCCAATATGAATATGTAAAAGGGTTTGGGCATCATTATTTATCAAAACCTAGTGTTGTACTATACCAAGACAGTAGTTTATTTAATATAAATTTATCCGTAACTAATTTATCATCAGTAAAAATGCCTCTTCAGTATATGTGTCATATGAATTATTGTTATGAAGAAGGGGCTAGTTTTGAACAGAACATTCCTGAAGATATTATTGAATTAAGAGAGTCTATTCCTGCTCATGTAATACCTACTCCTAAATGGTTAGATTTTAATAATAGTCTTAAAAAATCTAAGAGTACTTTAACTAAACTTACTCAATCTGAATTATATGATCCTGAGATTGTCTTTTTTATGGATAATCTATCCAAATATCAAGATAAGTTAGTATATAGAATGATTTCTCCAAAAGGACATATCTATAGAACAGAATTCTCATCAGATCAATTCAATTATGCGACTCGATGGGTTCTGTATAATGCTGTTCAGCAAGTTGCGGCATTCGTATTGCCTGCAACTTGCCGTCCAGAAGGATTTAAAGAGGCTCAGAAAAATAACTCACTTATATTCTTGAACCCTTATGAAACTAAAGAATTTAGCGTTTTAACTGGTATAGAGGATTAGCCACGATAATCTACTTAACAAACCCAAAGTGAAATTAGACTTTGGGTTTGTTGTATTCTTATTACCTCTACGCCACAAATCCCACCGCTTGATAGACTTGTTTTAATGTTTCTTGAGCTTTGGCTCGTGCTTTTTTAGCTCCTTCTTGATAGATTTTTTCAAGCAGCGCTTCATCATTACGGAAATGATAATAACGTTCTTGTAATTGACCTAACATCGCAGAAACTTCATCGGCTACGGCGGTTTTTAAATGGCCGTACATTTTACCTTCAAACTCAGCTTCTAATTGTGGAATAGTTTTACCTGTTACACTCGCCAAAATATCAAGTAGATTCGACACGCCTGGTTTTTCTTTCACGTCGTAACGTACAACTGGTGGCTCATCGCCGTCTGTCATTGCTCGCTTAATTTTTTTCGCAACCGATTTCGGATCTTCTAATAAGCCAATCACATTATTGCGGTTATCGTCTGATTTTGACATCTTTTTGGTTGGCTCAAGTAATGACATCACTCTCGCACCGGTTTTTGCAATGAAAACTTCAGGCACAGCAAATAGATTCTCAATTACATGACCTTCTGTATCTTTTTTACCGTATAGGGCGTTAAAGCGGTTAGCAATATCACGGGTAATTTCTAAATGTTGTTTTTGGTCATCGCCTACAGGTACTTGATTTGCTTGATAAAGCAAAATATCTGCAGCCATTAGGACTGGGTAAGTAAATAAACCGACATTCACATTATCTTCGTGACGAGCAGATTTATCTTTAAATTGAGTCATTCGTCCCATCTCGCCAAAATAGGTATAGCAATTTAAAATCCACGCCAGTTGTGAATGTTCTGGCACATGGGATTGAATAAAAATAGTGCTTTTCTCAGGATCAATCCCACAAGCTAGATAGATTGCTAGGGTGTCTAAAGTGGCTTTACGTAAGGCTTCTGGATCTTGGCGGACGGTGATGGCGTGTAAATCAACGATACAGAATAAGCAGTCATAATCATCTTGCATTTTCGTCCATTGACGTAAAGCACCTAAATAGTTGCCTAAACTTAATTCACCTGATGGTTGAACGCCACTGAATACGATTGGTTTTGACATTGTTTTTTCTCTTTAAAATTTCGATAAGATAAGCGGTTTGATTTGGGCAGAATTTTGCAAAAAATCGGATAAATCTTGTCGCTTATGACAACGGGCAATGCCCGCTAGTTAAATACATTTCAAGTATTATGGCATAAAAAAAGCGAAAAGACGAACCGCTGTAAGAACTACTTTCTTAGCTAAATAGCCATAATGAAAGATTCAGATTAAGGATACCGAGTGAAACGCTCAGCAAGATGTTGTTGAGATATTTATAGCTGATAACAACACTTACTAGTGCAAGAACCTGTGCACCAAACAATACATATCCCTGATTATTTTGTGGTATAGAAACGCTGGTTATCAAGAGTAATACCATAATGACAAGCGGTAAGATCCGATTTAATTTTTGCAAAATCGGATGATTCATCAAGTTTTTGGGCAAAAAGAAGGGTAAAAATCGGCAAAGTTGCGTGCCCAATGTCAGTGCAATCAGCATATAAATAATATCGAGAGTATGCATTATGCTTTTCCTTTCTTATGATCAAAGAACGATTGCGGCAGTAAAGTAACAATGACAATAGCGATTAAAATTGCGACTAATAATACACTCTGGTCGGTAATTTGACGAGCTAATAAAAAACCGACTAACGCAATAAAAATAGATTTCCATTGCTTTTGGCTCTTATATTGTTCATAAGCCAAAATAGCAAATAAGCAAGGCAACGCAAAATCAAGGTTTGGAATATACTGTGAAACGGAATCACCTAAGGCAATACCAATTATGGTGGCAATAACCCAATAAATCATGCCCAAAAAATTGACTTTGAGCATCATTGCTTGGCGTGTATTTGCGGGGAAGGTTGTCAGTAATGCAAAACTTTCATCAGTTAAATAGCAGGTACTTAAAAAACGTTTAACTCGTTCCTTTGGCAAAAGAGAATACATATTAAGTGTATAAAACATAAAACGTAAACTCATTAATAATGTACTTAAGAATATAGGGATGATACCCACGCCTGAAATAAAGAACGGAATAGCTGCATATTGAGCTGTACCAGAGAAAACAGTAAAACTCATTACAATGGTAAACCACGCTGGTAAGCCAGTAGAAGTAGCTAATATACCGTAAGCAATACCCGCTGCAAGGTATCCCATTAAGATGGGCAATGTGAGTTTTACAGCATTTTTCCAACTATTTTCAGCATTAAATGACATAAAGTACCTTGGTGTGTTAGTTTCAAAGCTAACCCCTATACGCAAAAACCGCGAGTTATCTCT
>NZ_LEKN01000005.1 GCF_009761395.1 Ursidibacter maritimus
ACACTTCCCGTTTTGCAAAATCATTCGTGAATCTTACCGCTTATGTGGAGAAAAAATGCCTGAATTACCCGAAGTTGAAACGAGTGTGCGTGGTGTTTCCCCCAACCACGCTCAACAACGGTGCAACCATCAAAGGTGGTGACCTTGTGATGAGTAACAACAAAATCACAGGTTTAGCGGATGGAGTTGATACCAAAGATGCGGTGAATGTAGGTCAATTAGACAAGGAAGTTAATGATGCTAAGACAGAGCTTAAAGGTGACATTGACACAGCCAAAACAGAGCTGAACAATAAGATTGATGGTGCTAAAACTGAGTTACAAGGCAATATCGATAATGTCAAAAATGAGCTGACCACCAAAGGTATGGACTACAAAGGTGAAAATGGAGAATTGATCCATAAAGCTCTTGGTGAACAGCTAGACATCATTGGTGACAGCAAAAACGTCAGTACCACCAATGAAGGTGGTAAGATTAAAATCACGATGTCAGACACACCGACATTTACCAATCTGACGACCACTGAAGGAGCAACAATCGGTGGCAAACTGGATGTAACAGGCCCTGCAACTTTCGCTGAAAAAGTGACCGCTAACAATGGCTTGGAAGTGAACGGTGCTACCACACTAAACGGTACAGTAGCAGTTAAAGACAAGTTGACTGCAGAGAAAGGCTTAGAAGTTACAGGCGCAACCACGCTCAACAACGGTGCAACCATCAAAGGTGGTGACCTTGTGATGAGTGGTAACGGCATCACAGGTTTAAAATCAGGTGGCGACGTAGAGACTAACGCAGCCAATATCGGTGATGTAAAAAATATCGCTAATACAACCGCTAAAGCTTTGGCGACCATCGTTACTTCTGAGCAAGGTTCTGTAACCGTAACTAACACAACGGCTGAAAACGGTCAAAAAACTTATAATGTTGAAGTTAATACGACCAAATTAGCAGAAGATGTGAAGTTAAAATACACTGGTGACAACAGTTCTAGTGGCGAAAACAAACTATCAGAAAGCGTTAACTTTGCAGGAACTGCAGGTGAGATTGTTACCACCGCCCAAAATGGCGAAGTTTCATTTAAGCTGGCTGATGAAATCAAAAAGCAAATTAACAATGCGACTACCGATATTGCCAACAAGGGCTTGACCTTTACAGGTACGGAAGGCACGACGGGTGTGAAAAAGCTTGGCGACAGTGTGTCTGTTTTGGGTGCAAATGAGAACATCAAAACCAAAGCCGATGCTAATGGCGTAAAAATTGAGCTGAACAACACCTTAAATCTTACAGACGCAGGCTCTGTAAACTTTGGTGATGGTAATGCCAAGCTAACTAAAGATGGCTTGAACATTCCAACTGGTGTAGGCTCAAATTCAGTATCTGTAACCAAAGAAGGCATCAATGCAGGTAATAAGGCAATCACTAATGTAAAAGCGGGTGAGAATGATACAGACGCTGTAAACCTTGCTCAATTAAATGCAACCAAAGCGATTGCTGAAAAAGGCTGGAA
>NZ_LEKN01000006.1 GCF_009761395.1 Ursidibacter maritimus
TAGCTTGCAATCCAGCGACCTCGCACATTTCTCAATGGCATTATGTTGAATGGCATAAGGCTGAGCGGTATGTGAAAGGAATGCAAATTCGGATTGCGAAGGCAACACAGGAAGGCAAATGGCGTAAGGTTAAAAACTTACAACGAATGCTGACCCACTCACACTATGCGAAACTCATCGCAGTAAAAAGAGTGACGGAAAATCAAGGTAAACGGACAAGTGGTGTTGATAAAGAGTTGTGGGACAGTCCTGCAACAAAATGGCGAGCTGCACTAGAATTGACGGAAAAGAGGTACAAACCCAGTCCATTAAGACGAGTGTACATACCAAAACCGAATGGGAAAAAACGCCCACTAGGTATTCCAACAATGAAAGATAGAGCAATGCAAGCCTTATATCTTTTGGCACTACAACCAGTGGCAGAAACAACAGCGGATAAGGGTTCGTATGGGTTCAGGCTAAACCGTTCAACGGCAGATGCAATAACACACATACATCAGACCTTTTCGCATAAAGGGAAGAAAACCAATCGACCTGTCGAATGGGTACT
>NZ_LEKN01000007.1 GCF_009761395.1 Ursidibacter maritimus
GTCGAATTTGGACGATTAAAACGGACAGAAGAAGGCACACCGCAAGGTGGGATTATATCGCCTACACTTGCTAATATGGCACTAGACGGATTGGAAAAACTGTTAGAAACTCATTTTGGGAAAAAAGGCAGTCGGAAAATTCGAGAGAGTAAAACCTATTTAGTAAGATATGCAGATGATTTTATTGTATCAGGTAAAACGAAAGAATTACTTGAGCAAGAAGTTATACCACTCATTAAAGGCTTTTTAAAAGAAAGGGGATTATCCTTATCAGAAGAAAAGACAAGAGTAGTGCATATTGAGCAAGGGTTTGATTTTCTAGGTTGGAATGTAAGACGTTTCAAAGGAAAAATACTAAATCGACCGAGCAAAAAGAATGTTAAAGCATTTTATAGCAAAGTCAAAACAGTGATTTCCAAAATGAAAATGGCGAAACAAGAAGACTTAATAAGGGTACTCAATCCGATGTTAAGAGGTTGGGCGAATTATCATCGAAGTCAGGTGGCGAGTAAGGCATTTGGACGAATGGACGCATTAGTTTGGCGAGCCTTATGGAAATGGTGTAAACGGCGACATCACAATAAAGGAGTAAAGTGGATAAAAGAGAAATACTTTTGCACCACGGCAACTCGAAGTTGGGTATTTGGCACTGTATATACCAATGAAAAAGGGGAAACAAGCCCAATAGATTTATTCTATTGTAGTGCAGTTAAAATCAAACGACACGTTAAAATTCAGTCTGAATACAATCCATTTTTACCTGAATGGGAATTATATGGGGAAAAACTTAGCCAAGAACGTTTGTATGATGAACAATCACATAGACGACAATGGCAAGCTTTGTATAAAGACCAACGTGGAAAATGTGCGTTATGTGGTTTACCAATAACCAAAGAAACAGGCTGGCACGACCATCATATTGTGTACAGAATGTTTGGAGGAAGTAATGCGTTAAGTAATCGCTGTTTAGTACACCCAAATTGCCACGTTAAAATTCACGCTTTGAATTTGGATGTTGTAAAGCCGACTATTTATAGTCAATAGAAAGGCTTGAGCTGTATGCAGAGAAATTTGCTCGTACAGTTCTTAGGGGGCGGAAATGTAGTAATATATTTTCGCTACCCGAC
>NZ_LEKN01000008.1 GCF_009761395.1 Ursidibacter maritimus
CTCGGTGAACAGCTAGATATCACAGGTGCAAATAACAACATCAAAACCACCTCTAGTGCTGCTGAAGGTGTAAAAATTGAGCTGAACAACACCTTAAATCTTACAGATGCAGGTTCTGTAAACTTTGGTGATGGCAATGCTAAGCTAACTAAAGAAGGCTTGACTGCAGGTGATGTATCTGTAACCAAAGATGGCATCAATGCAGGCAATAAAGCAATCACCAATGTCAAAGCTGGTGAGAATGATACAGATGCTGTAAACCTCGCTCAATTAAACGCAACCAAAGCGATTGCTGAAAAAGGCTGGAATGTTACTATTGCAAAAGGTGAGGGCGAAGCCACCGCTCCTACCACGCCATCAAAAGTTGCGCCGGGTGAAACATTAACTTACACCGCAGGTAAAAACGTTAAGTTGGCAATGGATGGTAAAAACATCACCATTGCAACTACTGAAAATGCAACGTTCACTAACGTTAATGCCACAAAGGTTGATGCAACAGACGTTAATACAACCAACATTACATCAACGGGCAAAGCAGTCATTAAAGACCTAAATGTCTCTGGGGATTCAACCCTTGGCAACGTCACTATCGGTGGTCAAGATAAAGTCTTTAACATTACTAGTGGCACTAAAGTAGATATGGGGGGTAATACCATCAATAATATTACCAGTGGTGAGATCAAAGCAGGCGATAACAATGCGGTTACTGGTGATGTCGTGAATACCAAAATTCAAGAGTTAACTGATAGCGGTATGAAATTTGCGGGCAATAACGGTACAGTAATTACCACCAAGCTAGGCGATCAATTAAATATCATTGGTGGTAATGTAACTGCTGGTAGCTACAGTAGCAATAATGTGAGAACCCAAACTGATGGCACAGGTAATGTTACGATTGAATTTGCGGACAAGCCAGTATTCAACGGTTTGGATGTGAGCAACCAAAAAATTACTAGTGTTCTAGATGGCGATATTTCGCCAAATAGTACAGATGCAGTAAATGGCAGACAAATTTTCGCTTTAACAGGCGGACAAGGTGCTCCAAATGTTGTAGCTAACTATACAACGACAATTACTAACCCTGATGGCTCAAAAACAACGCTTAATCACACAAATGTCGTAGTTGATGAAAATGGTAAGCCGCTATTAGTGACCTATAATGTTCAAGATCAGAAAGAACACGTCACTAACTCAGTTATTACGGCGATCAATAATATGAATACACAAGGGATTAAGTTCTTCCATACTAATGACGGTACAGCTAAAGCAGAGAGACCAGCAGATCAATCTGAAAATAATGAAGATTCTAGTGCCAGCGGTGCTTATGCGACAGCAGTGGGGTATAGAGCGACAGCATCAGGCGAAAGAGCAATTGCCTTTGGCCATAATTCAACGGTAACAGGCACTGATAGTATTAGTGTTGGTACTGGAAATACTGTTAGTGGTAATAATTCTGGTGCATTTGGTGACCCAAGCATTATTGATGCAGATAAATCTTACAGTGTAGGTAACGATAACCGAATTGCACAAGGGCAGAGTGACGTTTTCGTATTAGGAAATAGTGTAACGAATACCGCAAGTAACTCGGTATTTTTAGGTACGCAATCTGGCTATGTTGCAGAAGGCGAAACTACGAAAGGTAATTCAGCACACACTTCTCAAACGATTGGTGGTGAAACTTACCAATATGCTGGTGGCGAAGCAAACCAAGTGAAAGGTGTGGTCAGTGTGGGTAATGTTGCTCAAGATGGCACAATGGAAACTCGCCGTATCCAAAATGTTGCACCAGGTCTAGTCAGTGAAACAAGTACTGATGCGATTAATGGTAGTCAATTATATTCACTACACAGTGTTGTTGATAAAGGATGGAACTTAACATCTGGTACTGTTGAAGGATCAAATGGAGTATCTAATCAATCTGCACCTGCTAAGGTTGGAATGGGGAATACTGTTAGAGTTAATGCTGGTCAGAACATTGTTGTAAACCAAAATGGTAGAACATTAGATATAGCAACTACAATGGCACCAAGCTTTAACAGTTTGAAGATTAATCCTAATGGCAAAGTAGATATGGGTGGTAACCGTATCCAAAATGTTGGTCAAGCAATAAATGCTGGAGATGCTGTAAACTATGGTCAGTTTAAAGCTGAATTAGGTAAGGTTGATAACCGTTTACGCAGTGGTATTGCTGGTGCTGTTGCTTCAGCATCATTAGTTCAAGCATTTAACCCAAGTGAAAGTATACTTGCAGTCGGGGGAGGAACTTACCGTGGTGCATCAGCTTTAGCTGTCGGATATTCTAAAGTTTCCGATAATGGTAAGATCATTATTAAGCTAACGGGAAGTGCTAATAATCAAGGTGATTACACAGGTGGTGCAAGTGTAGGCTTTAAATTCTAATTAAATGGAATTAAAGTCTCTAGTTAAATACTAGGTATTTTAGACTCTCTAATAGACCCACTATTTTAGGATTCCCTATAAATGGTGGGTTTATTTTTGCAAATTATTCTGCAAAACAAACCGCTTGTCCGTTCAAACTTTGTTGTATTTAGGGTACAATCCCCAAAATTTTTTGTTAGTAAAGATGGATTATGAGTAAAAAACCAAAAGTTGCCTCCAATACCATTGCATTAAACAAACGAGCACGCCACGAATATTTTATTGAAGATGAAATTGAAGCGGGTTTAGAACTGCAAGGGTGGGAAGTTAAAGCATTACGAGCGGGGAAAGCGAATATTGGCGACAGCTATGTGATTTTCCGCAACGGTGAAGCCTATCTATTTGGGGCAATGATTACCCCATTAAATGTAGCCTCTACGCATATTGTTGCGGATCCTACTCGCACACGAAAATTATTACTCAATAAGCGAGAGTTAGACTCTCTATTTGGTAAAGTAAATCGAGATGGCTTTACAGTCGTTGCTCTTTCGATGTACTGGAAGAATGCGTGGGCGAAAGTCAAAATCGGTTTGGCAAAAGGTAAAAAACTGCACGATAAGCGTGATGACATCAAAGATAGAGAATGGCAAGTTGCTAAACAGCGTATTATGAAAAACGCTAATCGCTATTAAGCGGTTGGATTGTTCTAAAAATTTGCAAATAAAAATAAGGATAAAAAATGATTGATCAAAATTTACTGCGTACAAATTTAGCGGAAGTGGCTCAAATACTCAAAACAAAACGTAAATTTGAGCTTGATACTGCAAAAGTGACCGCTTTAGAAGAACAACGTAAGGCACTACAAGTTAAAACAGAAACATTACAGGCTGAACGAAATGCTCGCTCGAAAAACATTGGGGCAGCAAAAGCTCGTGGTGAAGATATTTCGGCTTTGTTAGCTGAAGTTGATTCTATGGGGAATGAATTAGATTTAGCGAAAATAGAATTAGATAAAGTGCAAGGCGAAATTCGTGATTTACTCCTTTCAGTGCCGAATTTACCTGCAGAAGAAGTACCAGTTGGGAAAGATGATAGTGAAAATGTGGAAGTGTCTCGTTGGGGAACGCCACGTCAATTTGATTTTGAAGTGAAAGATCACGTTACCTTAGGTGAAGATCTAGCTGGGTTAGATTTCCCTGCTGGCGTTAAATTAACCGGTACACGTTTTGTGGTGATGAAAGATAAGCTCGCACGTTTACATCGTGCATTATCACAATTTATGCTTGATTTGCATACGGAACAGCATGGTTATATTGAAACTTATGTGCCTTATTTAGTTAATCACGATACTCTCTATGGCACAGGTCAGCTTCCTAAGTTTGGGGAAGATCTTTTCCATACCAAACCATTAGAAGGGCAAGATCCAAATGCAGTGCAAAAAGCTTATGCATTAATTCCAACCGCTGAAGTCCCAGTTACCAACCTAGTGCGTGATGAAATTTTAGAAGAAGAAAGCCTACCTTTAAAATTTACTGCACATACGCCTTGTTTCCGTTCAGAAGCAGGATCTTACGGACGTGATACGCGTGGTCTCATTCGTATGCACCAGTTTGATAAAGTTGAAATGGTACAAATTGTTGCTCCAGAAAAATCAATGGAAGCTCTCGAAGAATTAACTGGACATGCAGAAAAAGTATTACAACTTTTAGGCTTACCTTATCGTAAAGTATTACTTTGCTCAGGCGATATGGGATTCGGTGCAACCAAAACTTACGATTTAGAAGTTTGGCTGCCTGCACAAAATACTTATCGTGAGATTTCATCTTGCTCAAATATGTGGGATTTCCAAGCTCGCAGAATGTCAGCACGTTGCAAAGCAAAAGGCGATAAGAAAACCCGTTTAGTGCATACGTTAAATGGGTCTGGATTAGCGGTGGGTCGTACTTTGGTTGCCGTATTAGAAAACTATCAAAATCAAGATGGCTCTATTACTGTGCCTGAAGTATTACGTCCATATATGAATGGATTAGAGGTTATTAAATAATACTTCGGGATTTTCCCAGAACTAAATTCAATTCTGCTCGCTTATGGACACTTTCTTCAACGAAATTTCTGGCTAAAGGGCAGAATTGAATACCAAAATAACACAAATTTTGGATTGTAAACTTCACATTTTTCCTCTCACGTTAATTTCTCATTTTATTTTGTGCTACATATTTTTATTTACATATTAGTATAGTATATATATCATAAATCCTGTTTTTTAATTAAATGTGAGATTAAATGGTATGTACACATCAAATTTTTCCAACCTTTTATTAAATATAGATAGTTATAAAGCATCGCACTGGCTGCAATATCCGCCTAATACTGAATATCTCTCTTACTATATTGAAGCTCGGGGGGGGAAATTTGATGTGGTTGCATTCGGGATACAAGCCTTTATTAAAGAATATTTATTAAAACCTATCACTCAACAAGATATTGATGATGCAGAACAAGTTCTCATTGCCCATGGTTTATCGTTTAATCGACAAGGTTGGCAACGTTTATTAGACAAACATCAAGGTTTTTTACCGCTTAAAATCGAGGCAGTTGCTGAAGGAACAGTATTACCTACTAGCAATGTTGTTTGCCAAATCACAAATACCGATCCTGAATTTTTCTGGCTTGCGGGTTATCTTGAAACTGCGTTATTACGAGCGATTTGGTATCCTTCAACAGTGGCAAGCATCTCTTATTTTTGTAAACAAAAAATTAAACAAGCCTTATTACAATCCTCCGATGACCTTTCTGGATTATCTTTCCAACTTCACGATTTCGGGGCTCGTGGTGCATCTAGTCTTGAAACTGTTGCATTAGGGAGCTTAGCTCATCTCGTCAATTTCAAAGGTACGGACAGTGTATCAGCATTAGTTGCAGCAAAACGTTGGTACAACAGCAATGAAATGCCCGCTTTTTCTATCCCCGCAGCTGAACATAGTACTATTACCGCTTGGGGGAAGGAGAACGAAAAGTTTGCTTACGAGAATATGATCGACCAATTTGCAGGTGAAAATAAAATCTATTCGGTTGTGTCTGATAGCTATAATTTATGGAATGCGGTATCACATATTTGGGGTGAACAACTTAAAGAAAAAGTGATTGAGAAAGGTGGGCGATTGGTCATTCGCCCAGATAGTGGTGAACCAATAGAGGTGGTTTGTCGCACACTTGAAATTTTAGCAGATAAATTTGGCTATCGAGTGAACAGTAAGGGGTATAAAGTATTACCTGATTTTATCCGTATTATTCAGGGTGATGGGATAAATTCAAACTCTATTGAAGCCATTCTCAATGCAATTATGCAAGCAGGGTTTAGTGTGGAGAATGTCAATTTTGGAATGGGGGGGGGATTACTCCAACAAATCAATCGCGATACAATGGGCTGGGCAATGAAAGCAAGTGCAATTTGCATCAATGGCGAATGGAAAGCGATTTATAAAGACCCTATTACTAGCCAAGCTAAACGTTCTAAAAAAGGTATTCTTGCTTTAACGAAATCGGAAAATGAGTGGCAAACTGTACGAATAGAAGAACTTAATGACAAGGAAAATCAACTTAGAACAATATTCTTGAACGGGAAATTGTTAATTGATGAGAGTTTTGAACAGGTTCGTCAGAGAGCTGAATAGAAAAATATAAAATATGGGGGAAATCCCCCATATTATTTGCAAATTTTATGGTACAGCAGACCGCTTAGTTTTGTTTCCAAATTGTTGGATCAACACCACGTTTGAGTAACTCTGGGTGATCTTCAATGTTAAAGACAGGTTCTTTACCCGCTTTAATCTGTTTTTGGTAGTCTTTCAATACAAGCCATACAATCGGGGCAAGCAATACGATTGCAATTAAGTTAATCATTGCCATTGATGCCATTACTGTATCCGCAAATGCCCATACAATGCCGCCATCTCTTACTGCACCGAAGTAAACGAAGAATAACACTAACAAACGGAATGCTAATACAAAACCAGGTTTATTACGAATATAGCGGATATTGCTTTCTGCATAAGCGTAGTTACCAATAATTGAAGTGTAGCAGAAGAGTAATAAAATAAAGGCAAGGAAGTGTAAACCAAATTCACCAATGTGGAATTCAAGTGCTTTTTGGGTTAGCGATACGCCACGTAATGTTTCGCTACCGTAATCATTTGACATTAAAATAATGATCGCGGTACAAGTACATACAACGATAGTATCAACAAAAACGCCTAACATTTGAATTAAACCTTGGCTTGCAGGGTGTTTTGCATCAGATGTTGCAGCCGAGTTTGGAGCAGAACCCATACCAGCTTCATTTGAAAATAGACCACGTTTAATGCCCATTAACATTGCTTTAGAGAATAAAGCACCAAACATACCGCCTGCGATTGCTGAGAAATCAAAAGCACTGCTAACGATATTAGATAATATTCCTGGGACTTTTTCGATATTCATGCCAAGAATGATAACTGCCATAATTAGATAGAATAACGCCATCATTGGCACAACTCGTGCAGAAACTTGACCGATACGTTTTACGCCACCAAAGATAATCGCTGCAGTAACAATTACCAAGACAATTCCCACGTAATTCGCATCCCATTCCCACGCATTTTTTGTCGCTTCAACAATAGAGTTAGCTTGCACAGCATTGAATGCAAAGCCAAAAGTGAAAATTAAAGTGATTGCAAAAGCAACAGCCAACCAAGGTGCTTTTAAACCACGAGAAATATAGTAAGAAGGGCCTCCGCGAAACATTCCATTTGGATCACGAATCTTATATACCTGTGCGAGAGAAGATTCAGCAAATGCACTACTCATACCAATTAAGGCGGTAATCCACATCCAAAATACTGCTCCAGGCCCACCTAATGCGATTGCTGTTGCAACACCGCCGATGTTACCAACGCCTACACGACTCGCCAATCCTGTAGCAAACGCTTGGAAAGGCGTTAAAGAATCACCACTTGATGCTCGTCCAAGCCACATTTCACGCAAACTTTGTGGAAGCAAACGTAGTTGAACTAAACCCGTAGAAATAGTGAAAAATAAGCCCGTACCTAAAAGCGTTAGAACGGTAATATCCCAAAGTGGATCATTAATATTCTTAATAATCCACTTTAAAGCATTTTCAAAGATAGCAACAATGCTTTCCATATATTAAAGACCTTCTATAAGTTAAGAAAAAGAAGGTGGCATTTTAATCTTTTTATGGCATTTGAAAAGTTTTTTTATGCGAGTAATTAAAACAATTTATGCTACCTTTTAAATAAGATAGTACTTGTTTCAATAAAACTACTGTGAAAGAGCGTTATCCCCAGCCCAATAAGCAGTAATCCCATTAGTAATTTTAAGACAAGAACTAACCGCTTACTTTGCTGTACTGACAGATACCAATGGCTTGTTTGTATCGCTTTATTACGAGCAAATAGCACTAAACAAGCAAAGCCACTAAGTGTGAGAGCAGTGCCCATAGCCATCATCATTGCAGAGGCAACACCCCAAATATATAAATCTAAGGTGTAGGCAAGGAAAAGCACTAGAATTGCACCAGAGCAAGGACGTAACCCAATACTAAATACAACCAACCACATTGATTTCCAATCTTGAATATTCTCCATTTCTTTGGCGGAGGGGAGATGTTTATGGCCGCAACCACAGTTTTCAGAATGCTGATGTATTGGCATTAAAGCTAAATACGAGGAAGACAATGGTTGAATTTTACGAATGACAAGCGGTCTTTTGGGTTGATTTTTTTGCAACATAGGGCGTAGGCTTTGCCACAACCAATAGCTACCAAATAAGATCATCAACAGAAAGCTACCTCGCTCAACCCATTTTAACGTAACATTAAAATAGCTACGAGAAAGGGTAAAGATAACCACCAAAATGGTAACTAATGCTATTGCGACTAAACCTTGTATAACAGCAGAGAGTAGGGTAACTCGCAACGTTTGTGGGAGCTTAGTTTTTTCTAATGATAGGTAACTGGTTAAAATAAATTTACCATGTCCAGGCCCGACAGCGTGAAAGATACCGTATAAAAAGCTGATTAACATTAAGCTAAATCCCGCTTGCTGTGGAGCTTGATGAATCATTTTTAATGCATTAGATAATTCAAGATTAAATGTTTTCTGCCATTCTACAACTTCCCACAGTAGATAAGGGTATATAAAGTAAATTGCAAAAATCAGGGAGCAAGCTACCGCTATCCATAGCCAATGTTGTATCTTTACTGACATACAATACTCACTTTTTGAGCAAATTGTGCCCCAAGAGATAAGCTTTTATCTGATGGCATATCTGGTTTTTCGGTTTTATCTAATTTAGAAGCATAAAGTCTAAGTTGTTGATTTACTATTGGTTCTATCATCGATACTTGACATAAATGTTGTTCAGTGGCGGTGACATCACTCGCTTTTTCATACCCCATATAGAGATAATAACTTGGCTCAAAGGTAAAAAGTTTAAACGATTTTCCTGTTACGGTTTGAGGTTGTGCCAGAGCTAATTCAAAATGGTAAACCAAGCGGTTATCTTTAATTTCAGCACGAGGGTTTACGGGTTTAGCTTTAAATTTGATAGGCTCATTGTTCTCGGTATAAAGCTCACTAAAATAATGAGATTGAATTGCTGAAATGTTGAGTTCATCCGTAATTTTATTCAGTGCAGCTTTCTGATCTTCGGCTGACTTAACTTCGTAGATAAGTTCGGCGGAAGTAATCTCATCTAATATCCAGCTCATTTCAAAACCGGTTAATTTATCTCCTTTAATCACAACTTTATTTTTCATATCTAAAAAAGAGTGGGGATGCGCGAAAGTAGAAATGCTGAATAAGCTAAAAAGTAGTCCGATAATAAATTTATTCATTAAATAACAGCCTATTTATAAAACTAGATAAGTAATATACAAAAAAGCGAGCAGAAAGTTCTGCTCGCTTCTCAAAAATTAGCTGAGTTGGTCGATAAGCCGAGTTCTGTCTTGGACAATCATTCCTCTAGGCGTACATTCACATATACGCTCAAGCAACCTACCCGAATCCCAAGCGGGCAACTCGTTGGATTCCTATTTGGTCTTGCTACGAGTGGAGTTTACCCTGCCGTAAACTGTTGCCAGTTACGCGGTGCGCTCTTACCGCACCCTTTCACCCTTACCAGCCGAAACTGGCGGTCTGCTCTCTGTTGCACTTGTCGTAGGCTCACGCCTCCCAGACGTTATCTGGCACTCTGCCCTGTGTAGCTCGGACTTTCCTCTCGTTTACTTGTCCCCTAGTTTACGCCGAAACGAATTTGAGGGCTTCAATAAACCAGCGATTGTCTAACCAACTCGAGTGTAAGTATAAGTTATTTACTGGTTATTTGCAAAATTAAACAGAGTTATGGGCATTTAGGGGTATATGGATTTTTCACTGCTCTATATTTCAAGGCTTTTGGCAATCCTAATATGCTCTGAGTTGCGTTTAGGTGATTATTACTAATGGAGGTAAATTTTATTTTGAACACACCGCCTAAAATAATAGCATGCAATTTTATTTCATTGTGACCTATTGTTTCTAATTTATAACGTTCAACATTTACAAATTCTCTAATTAAATCCCCAGACCCTTTTTGTTTTTGCTCTGCTTGATTTGCGATATATTCAACTAGTTGCCCTAAGTTTCCTTTGTTCTTAGTTTTATAATTGTTGAATTTATCACAACTATAGCGATATAAAGTAGCTGAACCGTCTCGGCTGATTTGCATGATGTTTGCAACATCGTCTTGTGGTTCCATCGCCCAGAATGTATTATAGATTTTAGACGATAGTTGTCTATCATCAAAATGATAGTGTCCTGTTGGGGCTATACAAGACGTCAGTGGTAGGGTAAGAAATAAGGGGAGTAGTAATCTTAGTTTCATCGTTGTTTTCCCATAATGTATAAAGTAAAGGCTGAATATTATCAGCCTAAATGTTTCATTATAAATAGAATTTCTCAACAAAATTTAACTGGTCGTCAAGTTTTAACACTAATGGTTGACCTGTTGGGATTTCGAAATCCATAATTTCTTCATCAGAAATACCGATAATATGTTTTGCTAATGCACGAAGTGAGTTACCGTGTGCAGTCACAAGGACACGTTTACCTGAAAGTAGAGCAGGAGCAATTTGATCTTCCCAGAATGGTAATACACGCTCAAGTGTAATTTTCAAGTTTTCCGCATTTGGAACAACGTCTTTTGGTAAGTTTGCATAACGGCGGTCATTATGTGCTGAATTCGGATCTTGTGGATCTAAATCTGGTGGTGAAATATCATAAGAACGACGCCAAATATGAACTTGCTCATCACCATATTGTTCAGCAGTTGCTTTTTTGTCTAAACCTTGCAATGCACCGTAGTGACGCTCGTTTAAACGCCAGTTTTTCACTTGTGGAATCCATAGTTGGTTGGATTCTTCTAACACGATGTTACAAGTTTTGATGGCACGAGTTAAAACAGAAGTAAAAGCGATGTCAAATTCATAACCTGCTTCAAGTAATTTCTTACCTGCTGCTTTAGCTTCTTCAATACCACGTTCTGTTAAATTCACATCACGCCAGCCTGTAAATAAATTTTTAGCGTTCCATTCACTGAAACCGTGACGAATAAATACTAATTCCATAAGTTCTCCTATTAAGTATGTAAATGAATTTGAAAACCTGCTCTTTATAGCAAAAATTTGTCCTTTTTAAAATATCATCAATGATAATCTTTGTAGGAAAGCTGATCTTTCGCAAAGAAATCATTGATGAAAGGATTACTACTCATTTATTTCTTTGCTCCTAGATGTCCCATCATTATTCACTACATATAGGCGTTTGTTTTGAGAAAATTCAACTAGGAAAATATCAGTGAATTGATGCATTGCTAGCTAGAATTACAAAATTTTCTCGCTAACTCACCGCTTTCCTTTTACATTTTTTACTAATTTCAGGTACAATCTGCCGATTATTTTTCTTTTAACTTACAACAAACAGGACATTCATTGCCCTTATGAAAATGCAGAATATTCGTAACTTTTCAATTATTGCACACATCGACCATGGTAAATCAACGTTATCAGACCGTTTAATTCAAACTTGTGGCGGTTTATCTGATCGTGAAATGGAAGCCCAAGTATTAGATTCGATGGATCTTGAGCGTGAGCGTGGCATTACGATTAAAGCCCAAAGTGTGACTCTGAACTATAAAGCACAAGATGGTGAAACATATCAATTAAACTTTATCGATACACCAGGACACGTGGATTTCTCTTATGAAGTTTCTCGCTCTCTTGCCGCTTGTGAAGGGGCTTTGTTGGTTGTTGATGCAGGGCAGGGTGTTGAAGCGCAAACCTTAGCAAACTGTTATACAGCGATCGAAATGGATCTCGAAGTTGTGCCAATTTTAAACAAAATTGACTTGCCCGCAGCAGAGCCAGAACGTGTTGCAGAAGAAATTGAAGACATTGTCGGCATTGATGCAATGGAAGCGGTGCGTTGTTCAGCAAAAACAGGTTTAGGCATTGATTTAGTTCTCGAAGAAATTGTCGCCAAGATTCCTGCTCCAGAAGGTAATCCTGATGCTCCTTTGCAAGCGCTGATTATCGACTCTTGGTTTGATAACTACTTGGGCGTAGTTTCTCTTGTTCGAGTTAAAAACGGCTCAATCAAAAAAGGCGATAAAATCAAAGTAATGAGCACAGGTCAATCTTACAATGTTGATCGTTTAGGGATTTTTACGCCAAAACAAGTGGATACCGCTGAATTAAAAACAGGCGAAGTGGGTTGGGTAGTGTGTGCGATTAAAGATATTTTAGGTGCACCAGTAGGCGATACGCTGACTTCTCATCATCACTCTGCGATTGAAGCTTTACCGGGCTTTAAAAAAGTAAAACCACAGGTTTATGCGGGTTTATTCCCAATCAGTTCAGATGATTATGAAGCTTTCCGCGATGCGTTAGGTAAATTGAGCCTAAATGATGCTTCTCTATTCTACGAACCAGAAAACTCAACGGCGTTAGGCTTTGGTTTCCGTTGTGGATTCTTAGGCTTATTGCATATGGAGATTATTCAGGAGCGTTTAGAACGTGAATACGATCTTGATTTAATTACCACAGCACCAACCGTAGTTTACGAAGTGGAGCAGACAAATGGCGAAATTATTTATGTTGATAGCCCATCAAAATTACCGCCAATTAGCAACATTGCAGAAATTCGAGAGCCAATTGCAGAATGTAATATGCTTGTTCCGCAAGAATTTTTAGGTAATGTGATTACACTTTGTGTGGAAAAACGTGGCGTACAAACAAATATGGTGTATCACGGTAACCAAATCGCTTTAACTTATGAAATTCCAATGGGCGAAGTTGTATTGGATTTCTTTGACCGATTAAAATCAACCTCTCGTGGTTATGCCTCATTAGATTATGGTTTTAAACGTTTCCAAACCGCTGATATGGTGCGTGTGGATATTATGATCAACGGCGAACGTGTGGATGCATTAGCCTTAATCGTACACAAAGCGAATGCACCATATCGTGGGCGTGAATTGGTTGAGAAAATGAAAGAACTTATTCCACGTCAGCAATTCGATATAGCGATCCAAGCAGCTATCGGCAACCATATTATTGCCCGTTCAACAGTTAAACAGTTGCGTAAAAACGTATTAGCGAAATGTTATGGTGGTGACGTAAGCCGTAAGAAAAAACTGTTACAGAAACAGAAAGAAGGTAAAAAACGAATGAAATCGCTAGGTAACGTGGAAGTTCCACAAGAAGCTTTCTTAGCGATTTTACACGTAGGTAAAGATTAATAAATGAAAATGACAAGCGGTTAGTTTTGCAGAATATATTACAAATCTAACCGCTTATGATTGGAAATAGGGAGAAAACAATGGCAAATCTTGTGCCAATTATTTTTGTCGCCATTTTATATGGTATTTGGAAAGTGTTAGACGGTATGCAGTTACCGAATACAATTTCGATTATTTTAGTCGCATTAGTTGTCATTTGTGGTGCGTTTTTCGCATTTTACAAATTCAGTGCCGACCCACGTCGTAAGGCTAAAATCGCTCGTGAAGAAAAACGCTTAGGCAGAGCATTAACAGATGAAGAGATGAAAGAAATCCAACCACGCTCAGCAGTGGGTGAATTTTTTGCATCACTTTTTGGGGTATTATTCTTCGTAACAGTGCTACGTTCTTTTTTATTTGAGCCATTCCAAATTCCAAGTGGCTCAATGGAACCGACTTTACGTGTTGGCGATTTTTTAATTGTGAATAAATTTAGCTATGGCATTAAAGATCCGATTTGGCAAAACACTTTGATTGAAACGGGTAAACCACAACGTGGTGATGTTGTTGTCTTTAAAGCTCCAAAACAGCTACATGTCGATTACATTAAGCGTGTTGTTGCGGTCGGTGGCGATAAAATCAAATACGATTTTGTAACGCAACAGCTAACATTAACGCGTGGTGATACAGGCGAAGTGGTCACATTTACGTATAGCAACGCAAAAGCAAACCCTGATTTCTTATATCATGGTGATATGCAATTAGAACGTACAGAAACAGGTGATGTAACACACCAAATTTTAAATAACCCACAACCATTCAATTACGCCCCTTATTTCTACCAACAGGAAGGCTTACCTGCAGGCGAATGGCTTGTTCCACAAGGACATTATTTTGTAATGGGTGATAATCGAGATAATAGTGAAGACAGTCGTTTTTGGGGTTTTGTACCTGAAAAGAACCTTGTTGGTAAAGCATCAGTGATTTGGTTAAGCCTAGATAAAAAACCAAATCAATTCCCAAGCGGATTACGCTTTGAAAGAATGTTTACTTCGATCAAATAACAAATTTGCCTTTCAAACTCTCTTCTATAAGTGAGAGAGTTTGATTTACTCTAATCACATTTTCCTTATATCTCGCTATTTGCAAAAAATCCCCAAAATCTTACCGCTTGTTTGTTTAAAAATTGCGTAAATCAAGGTATGATGCAAAACCTTGTTGGCGTAAATGTCAATTTCCGGTGCCATAGGCATCATTACCTTGAAAAGATTATGCAATTAGAACGATTACAGAAAAAATTAGGTTACCAATTTGCTAACCTTGATTACCTAAAACAAGCTTTAACTCATCGTAGTGCGGCATCTCACAACAATGAACGCCTTGAATTTTTAGGCGACTCAATTTTAAACTTTGCTATCGGCAAAGCTCTCTATGAAAAATTCCCAAAAGCAAATGAAGGCGAATTAAGCCGAATGCGTGCTGCCTTGGTAAAAGAACATACCCTTGCGATTGTCGCTCGCCAGTTTGAGCTTGGTGAATACTTAAAACTGGGGGCTGGAGAGTTAAAAAGTGGCGGACATCGCAGAGAATCTATTCTTTCTGACTGTGTTGAAGCCATTATCGCTGCCGTTTATTTAGATTCGGGTATTGATAAAGCAATTGAACGTGTGTACTGCTGGTTTCAAACCTTATTAACCGAGATGACGCCAGGAGAAGCTCCGAAAGATCCGAAAACACGTTTACAAGAATTTTTGCAAGGCAGAAAAATGAAATTGCCTGAATATGAAGTGATTGATATTAAAGGCGAAGCACATAATCAATCCTTTAAAGTGAGTTGCAAAGTTGAGAAACTTGATGAAATTTTTATTGGTATTGGCACAAGTCGTAGAAAAGCGGAGCAACAAGCTGCCGAGCAAGTGATTAAAAAACTGAACATCAAATAACAACGTGTTTATATAGAGATAACAATGATAGAACAAAAAACATATTGTGGCTTTATTGCCATTGTAGGTCGCCCAAATGTGGGTAAATCAACCTTATTAAACAAAATTTTAGGGCAAAAAATTTCGATTACTTCACGTAAAGCCCAAACTACTCGCCACCGTATTCTCGGGATTAAAACCGAAGGGGTGTATCAAGAAATCTATGTAGATACACCAGGGCTACATATTGAAGAAAAACGTGCGATTAACCGCTTAATGAACCGAGCAGCAAGTAGTGCGATCAGTGATGTAGATATGGTTATTTTTGTGGTAGAAGGCACAAAATGGACTGATGATGATGAGATGGTACTTAATAAATTGCGTGGTACGAAGGCACCAGTTGTATTAGCCATCAATAAAATTGACAACATCAAAGAGAAAGAAGAGCTGCTACCACATATTATTCAATTAAGTGAAAAATTCCCTTTCAAAGAGATTATTCCAATTTCAGGGCAACGTGGTAAAAACGTCCATATTCTAGAAAAATTTGTGCGTGAATCGCTAAAAGAAGGTGTTCATCACTATCCAGAAGAGTATGTTACAGATCGTTCACAACGCTTTATGGCATCTGAAATTATTCGTGAAAAACTCATGCGTTTTATGGGCGAAGAGCTACCTTATTCGGTCACAGTGGAAATTGAACAATTTAAGATGAATGAGCGTGGAACTTATGAAATCAATGGTTTGATTTTAGTTGAACGTGAAGGTCAGAAAAAAATGGTGATCGGCAATAAAGGGCAGAAAATCAAAGTGATCGGTACAGAAGCCCGAGCAGATATGGAACGTTTGTTTGATAATAAAGTTCACCTAGAGTTATGGGTGAAAGTCAAAGCGGGCTGGGCTGATGATGAACGTGCATTGCGTAGCTTGGGATATATGGAAGAGTAATAAACGCACAAATTGATTAAATGAGCGTTTTTCAACGTGGCTTTGTGCTACACCGCAGAGAGTATAGTGAGAGTAGTTTGCTTGTGGATTTTTTTACCGAAAATCACGGGCGGATTACGCTTTTAGCGAAAGGGGCAAGACGTAGTCGTTCTCCGTTGAAAGCGGTATTACAGCCTTTTACACCATTGTTGTTATCTTGGAGCGGAAAAGGCGATTTAAAAACGCTGACCAAAGCTGAGCCAGCGTCTTTAACATTACCGATGAATACTTATTCGCTATATAGCGGTTTTTATGTGAATGAAATTTTGGTAAGAATTTTAGAAAATCACACCGCTTATCCAGAACTGTTTCAGTCCTATTTACAATGTATCACGCAGTTAGCCTCTCGCCCCGATAGCTTAGAATCGATTTTACGTACCTTTGAATTTAGAATGTTACAAGCGGTAGGTTATGGGGTGAATTTTACTCATTGTGCAGCAACAGGTGAGCCAGTTGATCCTAAGATGACTTATCAGTTTTATCAAAATGAAGGGTTTATCGCCTCTTTGCTACAAAACAATAACACTTTTTTAGGTGCTGATTTATTAGCTTTTGATCGTTTAGATTTTAGTGAAAAAAGTACGCAACAGGCAGCTAAGCGTTTTACACGCATTGCTTTGAAACCTTATTTAGGCTCAGCTCCATTAAAAAGCCGAGAGCTATTCCAATCCATTTTGCCAAATCGTTTAAAAATTGCCTAAGAGTATAATTTCTTTTATTCTATTAAATAAAAAGCCAGATAAAATTGATTATTTATCTGGCTTTATTTTTGTTCGTATTAATCTACTTTTGTTTTTAAAATACCAGAAGATCCTTCAGAATAATCTTTTGGTTGTTTGTCATCATTGATTGGTTTTTCGCTTAATTGGGATTGCTGAAAAAATTCAATTTTTTGTGTAGCTTCATTTGGTAATAAATTTTGAGAGCCTTTTGCTAAATGGGTATAAAGTTTTTTATAGTCCTCTGCTAAAGTAGCGAGTAAATTAGCAGATTGTTGAAAATGTTCCTCTAATTGTTCCTTTTGAGCATCTAGTTTAGCGGTTGCTGTTTTTAACTCATTTTCGAGTTTCTGTTGTTTTTGTGCATTTGCATTAGTAGCTTTTAGTACAACGTATCCTATGATTATACCCACAATAAATGCAGCTAGGATAGCTAACCAAATGTCATTTGACCATTGTTCCATAACACACTCCTGTTTTTGACTGAAAGTACCTATTTCTATCATTTTCTTCTTTTAATGAGAAGTTAAATTCTAAGGTAATTTATGAAATTTTGAAAATAGTCGCAAATTAGAGATTTTTTTATAAAATACTTCGCTTTTTTCTAAAAATATCTGTACAATACCGACACCCTGTTTTTGTGTGATATTCCCATCGCACAAGTTTGGTCAGAATTGACTCGAAGGGGTCGGATTCTACCGTATTAGGTAATATCTTAGGATATTGGGTTTAAACAATTTTAGATTGGTATTTAATTAATGAAAACTTTTGTAGCAAAACCAGAAACAGTTCAACGTGACTGGTATGTAGTAGATGCGACAGGTAAAACTTTAGGTCGTTTAGCTACTGAATTAGCACGCCGTCTTCGTGGTAAACACAAGGCAGAGTACACTCCACACGTAGATACAGGTGATTACATCATCGTTATCAATGCGGAAAAAGTAGCAGTAACAGGTAAAAAAGAAACTGACAAAATCTACTACTGGCACACTGGCTATGTAGGTGGTATCAAAGATGCTACTTTCAAAGAAATGATTGCTCGTCGTCCAGAAGCAGTGATTGAAATTGCGGTTAAAGGTATGTTGCCAAAAGGCCCATTAGGTCGTGCAATGTTCCGTAAGTTAAAAGTGTATGCAGGTGCTGAGCACAATCACGCTGCACAACAACCTCAAGTTTTAGATATCTAATCACGGAGCATAAAAATGACAGCAGCAAATCAAAACTACGGCACAGGTCGCCGCAAAAGCTCTTCAGCTCGTGTATTTATCAAACCGGGCAGTGGTAACATTACTATTAACCAACGTTCTTTAGAAGTTTACTTCGGTCGTGAAACTGCTCGTATGGTGGTTCGTCAGCCGTTAGAATTAGTTGAGTTAACTGATAAATTAGACCTATACATCACAGTTAAAGGTGGTGGTATTTCTGGTCAAGCGGGTGCAATCCGTCATGGTATCACTCGTGCGTTAATGGAATACGATGAAACTTTACGCCCAGCACTTCGTGCAGCTGGTTTCGTTACTCGTGACGCTCGTCGCGTTGAACGTAAAAAAGTGGGTTTACACAAAGCACGTCGTCGTCCACAATACTCAAAACGTTAGTGCGACAAGTTGTCGTACT
>NZ_LEKN01000009.1 GCF_009761395.1 Ursidibacter maritimus
ATTGCTGAAAAAGGCTGGAATGCCACCATTGCTCAAGCTGAAGGTGGCGAAGCTACGGCTCCTGCGACACCATTAAAAGTTGCCCCAGGTGAAACATTAACTTACATCGCAGGTAAAAACGTTAAGTTGGCAATGGATGATAAAAATATCACTATTGCAACTACTGAAAATGCAACGTTCACTAACGTTAATGCAACAGATGTTAATACAACCAACATTACATCAACAGGCAAAGCAAACCTTGCAGACCTAACTGCAACAGGTAACACTACTCTTGGTGGTGAAGGTAAAACCTTTACGGTTGCTGGTGGCACCACTGTCAATATGGGTGATAATGTGGTGAAAGGTGTTGCGGCTGGTGTAGCAGAAACCGATGCAGTAAATGTAAAACAGCTCAGCGATGCGGTTAAAGCTTCAGGCTGGAAGCTAAAAGTTAATACGGAAACTGATGCTGAAGCTGAAAAAGTCGCTAATGATGAAGCGGTAACTTTTG
>NZ_LEKN01000010.1 GCF_009761395.1 Ursidibacter maritimus
AAGTTTTCAGCAACAAGCGGGCAGATTTTGACAACTTTTTTCTAAATAATCCCTTGCTCTTCCAGTTTACCTAAGAAATAAGGCATTTGAACTCGCCACCAAGGCCAATCATGATCGACATCTTTTCCCCAAAAATCAAACCAGCCGTCAATACCTTTTGCTTTAAAGGCATATTCTAAGCGTTTAGTATCGGCAATATGTTGCTCTTCCCAAGCACCTTGCCCTACGGCAACGATATAGTGATTTTGACGATACCGATCTAAAAACCAGTTATCCTGTTGATTCCAAAGATAATCAATAGGAGAATTGAAATAAACTGTTGGATTACCATTAAATTCCTGAGTAAAGAAACGAGCATCATATACACCACTAAGCGCAATAGCGACATCAAATAAATCTGGGTGGCGTAATGCGAAGTTAATCGTATGAAACCCTCCCATACTGCAACCTGTTGCCATCATCGCACCGCTCCAATTAGATTCATACCGAATAAGTGGTACTAATTCATTGATGATGTAGCGATCATAAGCATTATGAGCTTGAGCCATATCTTGCCCTGATTTCCATTCTGCTAACCAAGACTCACTATCAAACGAATCAGGGGTATAAAATTTTATGAGCCCTCTCTCAATAAATGAACGACAAGCATCAATCATTCCAAAATTGCCATATTCATTTTGATTTCCACCTGATGATGGAAACACAATAACAGGTTTTCCTGCGTGCCCATAAACATTAAAGTGCATTTCTCTACCGAGCTCACCACTCCAATGACTTCTTTTTTCAAAATGCATAGTGATTCCTTATTGTTTTTGTTGAGCAAAGTGAGCAATTTCGTGCATTTCTTTAATGCTTGCTGTTCGTGCCAGTATGCCTTGTTCCCCCATAATTTTGGCGAAAATACCTGGTACACTTTGAACACTAATAATATTGCTTGCATATTTCTCGCAAACATCTTGGATAGAATTCACGTAATTTTTATTTGCTTTGCGTGCAATATAAACCACATTCCAAGGGTGCTTAATGTCAGTATAGAACTTATTCTCTTTAACAATATTTGAATATTCTCTAAATACATCAAAATCGTTGGCATAGTTCCACATATCAATGGTTAATCCACCTGGTGGACGGCAGTTAATTTCAAGTGGCATCAATTCATTTGAACCTTTAACACGGAAAAATTCAAAATGGAAAAAGCGCTCTCTTACTTTAAATGCTTCCACACATTTTTTACCTAATGTAATGAGATCTTGTGGGATTTCACGCGGAACGTAAAAATAAATATCACGATCTTGAGACACAATATCAATCACAACCTCAGAATATTCAAGCACAGAATAGAAAACAATGTTACCTTCGTGATCGGTCAAACCATCAAAGGTAACAATATCGCCTTCAATAAATTCTTCCATAATATATTCTACGCTCGGGTTTTTACTGTTGAAGAAATCAGCTAAATCTTGACTGTTCTTTACTTTATAAGTATCACTAGCTCCAACACCTGAGTTTGGTTTAATGATGACAGGATATTTGAGTTGCTTAACTAATTTAAGCGCATCTTCATCATCTTTAAAAACACGCCCCTGAGCGACTTTTAAGCCTGCTTTACGGAAAACTTCCTTCATTTGCGATTTTGTTTTAATCGCTAGCATATCTTCCGTTTTATAGCCGAAGACATTGAAATCGGTACGTAATTTAGCATCCAGCTCTAACCAATGCTCGTTATGAGATTCAATGCGATCGATTCGCCCATATTTATGGGCAAAATAACCTACCGCACGATACACTTGCTCATAATCTTCCATACTATCAACACGATAATACTCCGTTAATGAATTGCGTAACCCCTCGCTTAATTGCTCATAAGGTGTATCGGCAATCCCTAAAGTATTAAACCCATTCTCCCTTAATCTCACTGCGAACGTTTCAAAATTTGCAGGAAAATGCGGAGAAATCATTACAAAATTGAGTTTTCTAGACATAAAGTTCCTTAATATTGAATGAAATTAAAAGAGATAATAGCATTTTATTCACTTAATTGTTGTTTATTTACCTAAATTGATTATAAAAACAACACACCTCTGTAACAAGCTAAAACACCTTAAATGAAATTTATGTTCACAAATTAGTCACTCATTAAAATAATTTATAAAAGTGTTAAGTATGCCGCATTTTTCTATTCTTTATTGGTTGGAATAATTTGTTAAAAAAAGTATAATTTACAAGATTTTGATTGCGTAAATTTACGTTTATCTACAATATGCAATCATTCGTTTACTTTTACTTATTGTTCATTCACATAAAAGGTAGTAATGTCGGCTGTACTTAATCAAGCAAAAAGGCTTTATAGAATTGTAATTATTCTCCAGTTCTTATTGCTTGTTTTCGTTTCGGTGGTATTAACTTTTTTACAGAATGTAGAGTTTGCATTTTCGTATGCAGTGGGTTGCCTGTGTGGTTTTATACCATTCTGTCTATTTGTTTATTGGATTTTTTTCCGTGAACCTGCAAAAAATACGAATAAAATGACCGCTTTCTATCGTGGTGAAGGACTTAAATGGTTACTCACTATTATATTGATTGTGGTTGCATTTAAAAGCTATCCAACAATGAACTTTGTGGCTTTTTTTGTAGGTTATTTTTTTATGTTGCTATGTAATAGCTTGTTGCCAATTTTATTGAAGCTTCGAGCAAAATAGGTTTCGTTTAATTTCAAAGGGATAAATTATGGCTGGTCAAACTACCGCTGATTATATTGGTCACCACTTAACCTTTCTCAAAACTGGGGATGGTTTCTGGAATGTACACTTAGATACCCTGTTTTTTTCATTAGTTGCAGGTGCTATCTTCCTATTTTTCTTTACTCGTGTAGCCAAGAAGGCAACAACGGGTGTTCCTGGGAAATTTCAATGCTTTGTTGAAATGATTATAGAATGGGTTAATGGTTTAGTTAAAGATAACTTCCACGGTTCTCGTGATGCTGTTGCACCAATAGCATTAACGGTTTTCTGTTGGGTGTTTGTGATGAATGCTATTGACTTAATTCCTGTTGATTTCCCACCTCAATTTGCAGAAATGTTAGGTATCCACTATTTACGTGCAGTACCAACAGCAGATATTAGTGCAACTTTAGGTATGGCTATTTGCGTATTCTGCTTAATTATTTTCTATACAATTAAATCAAAAGGGGTAAGTGGTTTTGTTAAAGAATATACCCTTCACCCGTTTAATCACTGGGCATTTATTCCAGTAAACTTAGTTTTAGAATTAGTTACATTGATTGCAAAACCTATTTCATTAGCATTCCGTTTATTCGGTAATATGTATGCAGGTGAGCTAATCTTTATCTTAATTGCAGTAATGTATATGGCAGATAATTTCTTACTTCAGGCGTTAGGCTTGCCATTACATTTAGCTTGGGCGATTTTCCATATTCTCGTGATTACGCTACAAGCATTCATCTTTATGATGCTAACGATTGTTTACTTGAGCATTGCTTACAATAAGGCAGATCACTAAACAAAATAGATTGGTAAGCGGTTAGTTTCTTGAAATTTTTTGCCAAAATCTGACCCCTTGTGAAATCCAATCAAATGATTTTTACTTTACTTTTTTATTAACCCTAGCCGAAAGGCTTTTTACTCAATCTTAATGGAGAACATTATGGAAACTGTAATTACAGCAACAATTATTGGTGCGTCAATCCTACTTGCATTTGCTGCACTTGGTACAGCGATTGGCTTCGCTATCTTAGGTGGTAAATTCTTAGAATCATCTGCTCGTCAACCTGAATTAGCAAGTAGCTTACAAACTAAAATGTTTATCGTTGCAGGTCTTCTTGATGCGATTGCAATGATTGCAGTAGGTATTTCTTTACTTTTCATCTTCGCAAACCCGTTCATTGATTTATTGAAATAAGTCGGATTTGTTTAACCATAGTTATTTGAGATAGCTGATAGGTTATTATTGAGTAACTTAGCCGACTTTTGAGGAGGGCGTTGTGAATTTAAATGCAACACTAATTGGCCAACTGATTGCGTTCTCACTATTTGTGTGGTTCTGTATGAAGTTTGTATGGCCGCCGCTAATTAAAGCGATTGAAACTCGTCAAGCGAATATCGCTGACGCTCTTGCAAGTGCGGAAAAAGCAAAGCAAGAACAAGCTGACACGAAAGTTTTAGTTGAACAAGAACTCGCAAAAGCACGTGAAGAAGCGCAACAAATCGTTGATTTAGCTACTAAACGTCGTAATGAAATTTTAGAGTCTGTCCAAGCTGAAGCTGAAGCAGAAAAAGCAAAAATTATTGAGCAAGGTTACGCAGAAGTTGAAAACGAACGTAAACGAGTTCAAGAAGAGCTTCGTCAAAAAGTGGCAGCATTGGCAGTTGCTGGTGCAGAGAAAATTGTGGGTCGCTCCGTTGATGCAGCGGCAAACAATGACATTATTGATAAGCTAGTTGCAGAACTATAATTGAGGGGGGCAGATGTCAGAATTAACTACAGTAGCTCGCCCCTATGCTAAAGCAGCTTTTGATTTTGCTTTAGAACAAGGTCAGTTGGATAAATGGCAAGAGATGTTACAATTTTCGGCACTCGTTGCAGAAAATGACGAAGTCACTGATTTTATTAGTTCATCACTTGCACCTAGCAAAATTGCAGAGATGTTTATTGCGATTTGTGCTGAACAACTTGACCAATATGGGCAAAATTTCATTCGTATTATGGCCGAAAATAAACGTTTAAGTGCGTTACCTTCGGTGTTAAATGCATTTCTTGAATTTCGTTCGGATTACGAATCGACTAAAGAAGTTGAAGTTGTTTCTGCAACAGAATTAAGTGAAGCTCAAAAAACTAAAATCGCAACTGCGATGGAGAAGCGACTTGATTGCAAAGTACGTCTTGTTTCACGCGTAGATAGTTCACTGCTTGCTGGTGTAATTATTCGTTATGATGATACCGTTATTGATGGTAGTAGTCGTGGACAACTAAATCGTTTAGCAACTGAGTTGTGCTTGTAAGAGGAATAGAAAATGCAACTAAATTCTACAGAAATTAGTGAATTGATTAAAAAACGTATTGCACAGTTCAATGTGGTCAGTGATGCACAAAGTACTGGTACAATCGTTTCAGTAAGCGATGGTATTATTCGTATCCATGGCTTATCTGATGTAATGCAAGGGGAAATGATTGCATTACCAGGCAATCGTTATGCGATTGCATTAAACTTAGAAAGAGATTCTGTTGGTGCAGTAGTAATGGGTCCATACGCTGATTTAGCGGAAGGTATGGAAGTTAAATGTACTGGCCGTATTTTAGAAGTGCCTGTTGGTCGTGGTTTATTGGGTCGTGTTGTTAATACCTTAGGTCAGCCAATCGATGGTAAAGGTGAAATTGAAAACGATGGTTTCTCACCAATTGAAGTGATTGCACCAGGTGTTATTGATCGTCAATCCGTTGATCAACCAGTTCAAACTGGTTATAAAGCAGTTGACTCAATGGTTCCAATCGGTCGTGGTCAGCGTGAGTTAATTATCGGTGACCGTCAAACAGGTAAAACTGCATTAGCTATTGATGCAATCATCAACCAACGTGATTCAGGTATCAAATGTATCTATGTTGCGATTGGACAAAAAGCATCAACAATTTCAAACGTAGTACGTAAATTAGAAGAGCATGGTGCGTTACAAAATACAATCGTAGTTGTGGCATCAGCATCTGAATCTGCAGCATTGCAATACCTAGCACCTTATGCAGGTTGTGCAATGGGTGAATATTTCCGCGATCGCGGTGAAGATGCGTTAATTGTTTATGATGATTTATCTAAACAAGCGGTTGCTTACCGTCAAATTTCTCTACTTTTACGTCGTCCACCAGGTCGTGAAGCATTCCCAGGTGATGTATTCTACCTACACTCTCGTTTACTAGAACGTGCTTCTCGTGTAAATGCAGACTATGTAGAGCGTTTCACTAACGGAGCGGTAAAAGGTCAAACAGGTTCTTTAACAGCCTTACCAATTATTGAAACACAAGCAGGTGACGTATCTGCATTCGTACCAACTAACGTAATTTCAATTACTGATGGTCAGATCTTCTTAGAATCAGGCTTATTCAATGCGGGTATTCGCCCTGCGGTAAACCCTGGTATTTCAGTTTCTCGTGTAGGTAGTTCTGCACAAACTAAAGTTGTGAAGAAAATGTCAGGCGGTATTCGTACAGCATTGGCACAATATCGTGAATTAGCAGCATTCGCACAGTTCGCATCAGATCTTGACGATGCAACACGCAAACAACTGTCACACGGTCAGAAAGTAACTGAATTATTAAAACAGAAACAATTTGCACCGATGTCAGTAGCACAATTAGGTTTAGTGTTAGCTGCCGCTGAGTTTGGTTTCTTAGACGATGTGGAAGTTGAGCGTATTGGTTCATTTGAAGCTGCGTTGTTAGAGTATGCGAATGCTCAATATGCCGACTTTATGAAAGAACTATCTAAATCAGGCGACTATAATGATGCTATTAAAGATCAATTAACTGAGATTTTAAGTAGTTTCAAAAAGAATAGTGCGTGGTAATTCTACTTTAGCGGAGAAATAATATGGCAGGTGCTAAAGAGATAAGAACCAAAATTGCAAGTGTTCGTAATACGCAAAAAATTACTAAAGCAATGGAAATGGTTGCTGCATCAAAAATGCGTAAAACGCAAGAAAGAATGAGTGCATCTCGTCCTTATGCAGAAACCATCCGTAAGGTAATTAGCCATATTGCCAAAGGAAGTATTGGTTATAAACACCCTTTCTTAACACCTAGAGAAGTTAAAAAAGTAGGTTATCTTGTTGTTTCAACCGATCGCGGTTTATGTGGTGGTTTGAACGTCAATTTATTTAAAACAGTATTAAATGAATTGAAAACACAAAAAGATAAAGGTGTAAGCGTTCGCTTAGGTTTAGTTGGAAATAAAGCAATTTCATTTTTCCAAAATATGGGAATTGAGATCAAAGCCCAAGTGAATGGTTTAGGCGATACTCCTGCAATGGAAGATTTAGTGGGTATTGTAAATGGAATGGTAAATGCTTACCGAGAAGGTGAGATTGACGAAGTGCATATCGTCTATAACCGTTTTGTAAATACGATGTCACAAAAACCGACAGCTCAACAACTTCTTCCATTGCCAGCACTTGAGAACGATAATCTAGAAACAAAAGGCTCTTGGGATTATCTTTATGAACCAAATCCACAGGTTCTATTAGATAGCTTATTAGTCCGTTACTTAGAATCTCAAGTGTATCAAGCAATTGTTGATAACCTTGCGTCTGAACAGGCAGCTCGAATGGTCGCAATGAAAGCAGCAACTGATAATGCAGGTAATTTAATTAATGAATTACAGTTGGTGTATAACAAAGCGCGTCAAGCGAGTATTACGAATGAATTAAATGAAATTGTTGCGGGTGCCGCAGCAATTTAACCAAGAATAGAGGAACGGTAATGGCAACTGGAAAAATTGTACAAATCATCGGTGCAGTCATCGACGTTGAATTTCCGCAAGATGCAGTACCAAAAGTTTATGATGCATTAAAAGTTGAATCTGGTTTAACCTTAGAAGTTCAACAACAATTAGGTGGAGGCTTAGTACGTTGTATCGCACTAGGTACTTCAGATGGATTAAAGCGTGGCTTAAAAGTTGAGAATACGAACGAAGCGATTAAAGTACCCGTAGGGACAAAAACACTTGGTCGTATTATGAACGTATTAGGTGATCCTATTGACGAAGCTGGCCCAATCGGCGAAGAAGAGCGTTGGTCAATTCACCGTGCAGCACCAAGCTATGAAGAACAAGCAAACAGCACAGAACTCTTAGAAACAGGGATTAAAGTTATCGACTTAATCTGCCCGTTTGCTAAAGGGGGTAAAGTTGGTTTATTCGGTGGTGCGGGTGTAGGTAAAACCGTAAATATGATGGAGTTAATCCGTAATATCGCAATTGAACACTCAGGTTACTCCGTATTTGCTGGTGTAGGTGAGCGTACGCGTGAAGGTAATGACTTCTACCACGAAATGAAAGATTCTAACGTATTAGATAAAGTATCACTGGTTTATGGTCAAATGAATGAGCCACCAGGTAACCGTTTACGTGTTGCATTAACTGGCTTAACAATGGCAGAAAAATTCCGTGATGAAGGTCGTGACGTATTATTCTTCGTGGATAATATTTATCGTTATACCCTTGCTGGTACTGAAGTGTCTGCATTATTAGGTCGTATGCCATCAGCGGTAGGTTACCAACCAACTCTTGCAGAAGAGATGGGCGTACTTCAAGAACGCATTACTTCAACCAAAACAGGTTCTATCACATCTGTACAAGCGGTTTACGTTCCTGCCGATGACTTAACTGACCCATCGCCAGCAACAACCTTCGCTCACTTAGACTCAACAGTCGTACTAAGTCGTCAAATCGCATCATTAGGTATTTATCCAGCGATTGACCCGCTTGACTCAACTTCACGTCAATTAGATCCTCTTGTTGTTGGTGAAGAGCATTATAACGTTGCACGCGGTGTCCAAAAAACACTTCAACGCTATAAAGAGTTAAAAGATATTATTGCCATCTTAGGTATGGACGAATTATCTGAAGAAGATAAATTAGTTGTATCTCGTGCACGTAAAATCGAACGTTACTTATCTCAACCATTCTTCGTTGCTGAAGTATTTAACGGTACACCAGGTAAATATGTACCATTAAAAGAAACCATTCGTGGTTTCAAAGGCATCTTAGAAGGTGAATACGACCATATTCCAGAACAAGCGTTCTATATGGCGGGTTCAATTGACGAAGTGATCGAAAGAGCGAACAAGATGTAATTGTTCCCTAAACTTTAATTAGGTAAACAGGAGAACAAAATGGCATCTCAATTTGAATTGACCGTCGTAAGTGCGGAACGTGAAATCTTCAAAGGTCAAGTCACGAGTGTTCGAGTTTCAGGAATTGATGGGGAGCTTGGTATTTATGCTGGGCATACCCCATTATTAACCGCAATAAAACCAGGAATGGTAAAATTTAACCTAGCGGATAGCAAAGAAGAATTTATCTATGTTTCTGGTGGTTTTCTTGAAGTTCAACCAACCGTAGTAACGGTTTTAGCTGATACAGCAATTCGTGGTGATGAACTAGATGAACAACGCATTTTAGCCGCAAAACGTAAAGCTGAAGAAAATCTTGGCAAAACTAATGATGCAGATCTCACAGCAAAATTAGCAAGAGAAATTGCGAAACTACGCGTTTACGAACTAACCAAAACAAAATTAGCAAATAAACGCTAACGCTCAAAAAACAATTAAATTAGAGTCTCTCTAAAAGTCAAATTGTTATCATAAATAAAAGCTGAATTTGATATTAGATCAAGTTCAGCTTTCTTATTAATCTATTCTAGATCTTATAAAATCTATTTATATAAATAAAATTGTCGTCTCTGTTATATTTCTCATAAAAATGCCATAATCGGAAAAAAATCTATTAGCAATAATAAACAAGGACATTTATGAAAAAAGTTTATGTAATACATGGCTATGGCGCATCACCCGATAAACATTGGTTTCCTTGGCTAGAAAAAAAATTAGGGGAAATTGGGGTTGATTGCATCCGTTTAGAGATGCCAGATTCAGAAAATCCACATTGTGATAAATGGCTGACGCATTTAGAAAATCACATTCAAGTGGATGAGAACACTATTTTGGTTGGACATAGTTTGGGCTGTATTGCTTCGCTAAATTTTTTAGCGAAGCACTACGCCCAGCCTTTGGCGGCAATCTTGGTTTCTGGTTTTTATCAACCTATCAGCACCTTACCAGAATTGGCTGCATTTTCTAATCTTTATGCCATTTTGCCACCTTGTATGCCATTCAAGTCGTACGTTATTGCTTCGCTAGATGATACTATTGTGCCACACACTTATAGTGATGAATTAGCTAAACATTTAAAAGCTGACTATATCCGTTTACCTACAGGTGGGCATTTTTTAGACCGAGAAGGGGTTACGGAATTTCCGTTAGTTTTGGATATCATTAGCAAGTTATATAAAGAAGAAAAATAACACCTTTGTAGCCATAGAGGGACTCTAGCTGTCCCTCTATGTGAGTGAGTAAGATTGTAAATTTTACTGACAATCCTACCGCTTGTTTACTCGTGATTTGCTTTCAGATCTCTCGGGCGAATACCTAATGCAATTAAGGTAGCAAAATAGGTAATCGCAGCAAGAGAAATCAACCAAATCAACCAATGGATTTTGCCCCAAATCGAAAGCAACGCCCATTGGGGTAATTGAGGCGAGAAATAAGAAACGAAAGCCCCCATAATACAACCTGCTATCAGCAATTTTAGGCTAAATAGGATCGTTTTATGGCTAATTTTATATACCTGATTTTTCATTAACCCTCGATAGAGTAAGCTTGCATTCACCAAAGCGGATAATGCTGATGCCATTGCTAATCCGACATATCCGAATGGAATGGCTAATACACCAAGGCAAATATTACTGATTGCAGCAATAATCCCAATTCGAACGGGCGTTTTGGTATTTTGGTGGGCGTAAAACCCGTTCGCTAAAACGTTAATTAACATATAGCTAATTAATCCAAAACACATTACGAATAATGCTTTAGCTGATGCAACTACGTCAATAAACTGAAACTTACCACGCATAAACATCGTCATCATTAACGGTTCAGCTAAAATTGCAATGCCAATCATTGCAGGGACACCAAGCAATAGCACCATTCTAACGCCCCAATCCATTGTTTGAGCAAAGTTATCTGCTCGTTGGTGTTCCGTTAGATCTTTCTGTTTAGCAATACGAGAAAGGCTAGGTAAAATAACCGTTGAGATCGCAATTCCAAATAATCCCAACGGAAATTCAATCATCCGATCGGCATAGTAAAGCCAACTGATTGAGCCTGTCACCAGAAAACTGGCAATGACTTGATTTAATAATAAATTGAGCTGTGTAACCGATACACCGAACAGTGCTGGAATCATCAATGTGCGGACTTTTTTTACGCCTTCATCGTGCCATGCCCATTGCGGTTTGACTAATAATCCTTCTTTTTTTAAGAATGGTAATTGAAATAAGAATTGCAGTAATCCACCTAAAAATACCCCCCAAGCTAATGCCACATCAGGTGAGTCAAAATAAGGTGATGCCCAAATAGCAACGGCGATGATCGCCACATTTAATAGAACAGGGGAAAATGCCATTACACCAAATTTACCTAAGGTGTTAAGGACAGCTCCTGCCAATGCAACAAAGGTTATAAACCACAAATAAGGAAATGTGATTTTTAATAATAGCGAGGCTTGGGTAAATTTCTCCGCATTAGGCCCATCCTGTACCCAATCTAAAAACCACCCTGTGCCAAATAATGCCGCAACAACAGGCGAAGCAATCATTGCCACTAAAGTCACCATTGAAACCAATCCCCCCAATGTACCAGACACCTTAGCAATAAACTCACGCGTTTTATTTGGATCGTTGTCAGCATTATATTCGGCTAAAACAGGGACAAAGGCTTTAGAAAATGCACCTTCTGCAAACAATCTGCGTAAAAAATTCGGAATACGATTAGCAAATAAAAAAACATCTGCCGCAATTCCAGTGCCAAGTAAATTGGCTACAACGACATCTCGAACTAACCCTAATATGCGGGAAATCAAGGTCATACTACTTACAACGATCCCCGATCTTAATAATTTCTTACTCACAAGCTTTCTCTTTGTCATTGAAAATTGATCGGAATTTTAGCAGTTTGTTGTAGGAAAATCAGAAAAAAACTGATAAAATCGCCCCCTATCTTTTACACAAGAACTGTTTCTTGCGTGAAACGATGTTATTTTCAAGCACGTGTCTCGTTGAAAATGAATCTTTAAACTATCGATAGCACATAAAAAGTTAGGTTATTCTCTTTTTATGTTTTTTATTTTTACACAGATATTTTTAGGAGTTTGACCTTGGCTAATATCAAGTCAGCAAAAAAACGCGCGATTCAATCTGAAAAACGTCGCCAACACAACGCAAGCCAACGCTCTATGATGCGTACATTCATCAAAAAAGTTTACGCAGCAGTAGCAACTGGCGATAAAGCAGCTTCAGAAGCAGCTTTCGTTGAAATGCAAAAAGTAGTGGATCGTATGGCATCTAAAGGCTTAATCCACGCTAACAAAGCAGCTAACCACAAAGCTAAATTAGTTGCTCAAATCAAAAAATTAGGCTAATTAGTATTCCAATACTAACTCCAATTTTTAGCAAAGCCCTGTTTTTACAGGGCTTTCTACTTTACAAGCGGTAGGATTTACTGAATTTTTTGCAAAATTTCGGTAAAATCTCACCGCTTATTATTTTAATTCGTTTAAATATGTCAAAACCACTTGCGATTTTTTTAATGGGGCCCACCGCTTCAGGTAAAACGGATCTAGCGATTCAGCTCCGCCAAACTCTACCTGTTGAGGTAATTAGTGTCGATTCAGCGTTAATTTATAAAGGAATGGATATTGGAACAGCCAAACCAAACCAAGCTGAACTAGCGCTTGCCCCTCATCGTTTGATTGATATTCTCGATCCTGCCGAAAGCTATTCTGTCGCAAACTTTCGTGAAGATGCGTTACGAGAAATGGCAGACATTACCGCTCAAGGTAAAATTCCCTTACTAGTCGGTGGCACTATGCTCTACTATAAAGGTTTATTGGACGGTTTATCGCCTTTACCTTCCGCCAATACTCAAATTCGTGCAGAAATTGAAGCAAAAGCCGAGAAACTAGGTTGGGATTCGCTTCATCAAGAATTACTCAACATTGACCCCATTTCAGCCCAACGTATAAACCCGAATGATAGCCAAAGAATTAACCGAGCTTTAGAAGTTTTCTATCTTTCAGGCAAAACAATGACGGAACTGACCGCTCAACAAGGGGAAAGCATTCCTTATGACATTCTCCAATTTGCCATTGCTCCACAAGAACGAAGTGTGTTACATCAACGTATTGAACAACGTTTTCATAAAATGATTGAATTGGGCTTTGAGCAAGAGGTGCAACGCTTGTTTAAACGCCAAGATCTTCATCCTGATTTACCTTCCATTCGTTGTGTTGGCTACCGTCAAATGTGGGAATATTTAGCCGGTGAGGTCAGCTTAGATGAAGCTATCTATAAAGGCATTTGTGCAACTCGCCAATTGGCAAAACGTCAAATCACTTGGCTAAGAGGTTGGACAAGTGAGGTGGAGTGGCTTGATAGCTTAGATCCACAGGGCGCTTATACAAAAATGATCGAAAATTTGGCGCAAAAGCGAAATAATTTATGATAAGATTGGCTCGCCTTCGGCAATAAACAACAATAAAACAATAACTAGAAGGGACTACAAAATGGCAAAAGGTCAATCACTCCAAGATCCATACTTAAACGCACTACGTCGTGAACGCATTCCTGTTTCTATTTACTTAGTAAATGGTATTAAATTGCAAGGTCAAATTGAATCTTTTGACCAATTCGTGATTTTATTAAAAAACACTGTAAGCCAAATGGTTTATAAACACGCGATTTCAACAATCGTACCAGCAAGAGCGATTACACATAACAACAATAACAGCTCAGCACAACCACAACATTCTGTGGTAGAAAAAGCTGAAGAAGCGGAATAATTCAATATTACTACGTCAAATTTTTGCTCGGAACCAAACGTGGAACATTCTACGTTTGGTGATTTATTGCCGATGGAAGAAACGGCAATATTTAGTCCCACTATCAACGATAAAAATGTCCCAAGTAAAGAGCGGGCAATTTTAGTTCATCTTTATCTTTCTCAAACCAAAGACACTGAAAACTTACTGGAATTTCAAACCCTAGCGGAATCTGCTGGTGTTGAGATAGTGGCTACCTTAACCACTTCTCGTTCTGCACCCCATATTAAATATTATGTAGGGCAAGGGAAAGCCCAAGAAATTGCCGATGCAGTGACGGAATTTGGTGCAACAGTGGTTTTAGTCAATCATCAATTAAGCCCAGCACAAACGAGAAACTTACAATCATTGTGTGATTGTCGAGTGGTCGATCGTACAGGACTTATTTTAGATATCTTCGCACAACGAGCGAGATCTCACGAAGGGAAACTTCAAGTTGAACTTGCACAATTACGCCATTTATCTACCCGCTTAGTACGCCGTTTAGGCAATCAGGATCAACAAAAAGGTGGTGCTGTCGGCTTGCGAGGGCCAGGAGAAACTCAGCTTGAAACCGATCGCCGTTTAATTAAAGTTCGCATCCAGCAACTACAAAATCGTCTAGAAAAGGTCAGTAAACAGCGTAACCAGAACCGAAAAACACGTCAGAAGGCAGATATTCCTACTGTTTCTTTGGTTGGCTATACCAATGCAGGTAAATCAACGCTGTTTAATGCCATTACTGATGCTGGTGTCTATGCGGCAGATCAACTGTTTGCAACGCTTGATCCCACTTTACGTCGCATTGAAGTACAAGATGTGGGTACAACTATTTTGGCTGATACCGTTGGTTTTATTCGCTTTCTTCCCCACGATTTAGTGTCCGCATTCAAATCCACTTTGCAAGAAACTACCGAGGCAACATTATTACTGCACGTTATTGATGTGTCTGATGAACGTAAAAATGAGAACATTGATGCCGTCAATCAAGTGCTTGATGAAATCAATGCCCTTGATATTCCAACTTTATTAGTATTCAACAAAGTCGATAAATTGGCAGGTATTGAGCCACATATCGAATATCAAGATGATGGCAAACCAATCGCTGTTTATTTATCTGCTCAAAATCAACAGGGAATTGAGCTACTTTTTGAAGCAATGCGAGCTCGACTGAAAAATGAGTTGGTATCAGAAAAAGTATTACTACCCAACATCGCAGGGTATATTTACACTCAATTCCGTTTACAAAATTGTATTCAACAAGAACAATTTAATGAATTTGGTGATCGTTTAATTACCCTTGAAGTCGATAAAATTCAATGGCATAAATGGTTAAAACAATACCCTGAGCTTTTGGAATATGTCGAGTTTGCGAAATGGGAATAGCAAACAATCAACCATCTTCTCAACTAAAGATTTATCTTTTAATTTAATACACAACGTTTTAAATAAGCATCAGCTACGTTAATATTCTGTTGTGAGTCTAAAACTTCAATGAGTTTATGAATATCCATAAAGACCCCTAATAAATTAAAAATTAAAAATTAAAAAGTAAACAACAAACAACGAATGAAAGTGTGATCTATCTTCCAGTTCATACAAATTGTGTCTAGAGTATATTCTTTTTGGGGCTGAAGTAGATTAGCCCTAAATTTCACACCATTTTCGCAAGGTTTTAAGCTGCATTTTAGGTGTTCCAACATTAAACCGAAATTCACATTCCTTCAAGAATAAAGGAAAGTTTTTTCGGTTTATTCCGTTATATTTTCGAAGTACTCGCTTAGCTTGGCTCCAAAAATTTTCAATCCCATTGATATGATTTTCTCGCTCGGCAAATATCTCGGAATGGTTAATTCGCTCGTGGTAGAATTCACTCATAGGGCATCATAGCTACGATAAGTGTCGGTATAAACCCAGCTATCAGGCTTAACTTTCCTTTTAATAACAGGGAGTAATGTTTCACTCTTCGTATTTTCAAAAACGACAGTAAACACCTTTCCCTGCTGCACCTCGACCACGTTTTCCTTTACGATGTCCACCAAAATAGCTCTCATCTAACTCGATTTTTCCCTCAAAAATATCATTGGCTTCAAGGGATAAATGGTAGTCGATGACTTGACGAATTTTATGGTAAAACAAAATCGCTGAGTTAGGTTGAATACCAAGAATATCAGCAGCTGAACGAGCGGTCACTTCGAGCACAAAAAATTCAAGCAGTCTTTTTTGTATAGATTTCTTTAATTTACAATGAGTTATCTTCATTTTTATAGACTAACATACTTGCTAATCTACTTCAGCCCCTTATATTTTTGATCTTGGCAAGATAGCCGAAAAAACGAATTTTATCGCCATTTAAATTATTGGTATTTAAAGCACCAATATTATTTAAATGAACCGTCAGATAAATGTAATGGGAGGGGTTGTTTTCCTTATAAATATAAAGGTTTAAGAGGGATTTTATCTAGCCTCAGATATTATGAAAAATATTTATTTACCTTCGAAAAGTATACTGGGTTAAATATAGAAAAAACGACAAATAGGCTAGAAGGTTATTTAGTGAACTAAAACGAAAATTAAATAATCACAATGGATTAAGCAAAAATGTAAGATTATCTTTATAAAAGATTTTTTGAATAAGAAAAGTAATTAACAATCAAAAATATAATAGAGAACCAACACTCTTTTCCATTTAAAAAGAAAATGGACAAAAATCCCAAATTTTTTTCATTCCACATAATCTGTAAAAATATGGTAAAAAAACAATTCTAGATACATTTGAATTACAAAAATGGCAGGGGCGGAGAGGCTCGAACTCCCAACACCCGGTTTTGGAGACCGGTGCTCTACCAATTGAACTACGCCCCTATAGATAAAGCGAGTATCATACTCGCTTAAATAAGTGGCGGAACGGACGGGACTCGAACCCGCGACCCCCTGCGTGACAGGCAGGTATTCTAACCAGCTGAACTACCGCTCCGCAAAATATGGGAATTAGCAGTGCCCTACTCTCACATGGCGAATCACCACACTACCATCGGCGTTACAGCATTTCACTTCTGAGTTCGGTATGGATTCAGGTGGAGCTACTGCACTATTGCTGCTAATAAATTCTTTATTAAGTTAATTTACTCTAAAAATAAACTAACTTAATAAAACCCTGATGGTGCCCTACTC
>NZ_LEKN01000011.1 GCF_009761395.1 Ursidibacter maritimus
ACCAATTATTAACCAGCATTGCTCTTTTGCCGCCTCAAAATCCCTTGCGTGTTTTTGCTCCCCGATCTCCAGAACGACCGAGCCGCCACGGTTCCGGCAGCGCCTTGAGCGCAACCGGAAACCGTCTGGGGAGAACCCCAGACCCCCATCGCTGTAACACCGACGGTCTACGACCACCTACCAACCGCGTGACTGTCTGTTTCGTGCAAATGGGCTTTGCAGGGGGCTGGCGCGGTTCCTGGCGACCTGAAAGCCCCTGGTTAGGGGTATCGGCGCGCCTGACCTCCTGAGAGCCTCTGTAAGCGTTTTTCGCGCCTTCCATGCCCTGGCGGGCATCTAAAACCCGTTTCGTGCGTCTGAGAGCTTTTGAGCGCGTTTGAGGGGCTATCTGGCGACTCATCCCCGAAAGAACAACAACGGGATCACCGACAACATGCGAGAGGT
>NZ_LEKN01000012.1 GCF_009761395.1 Ursidibacter maritimus
TTTGTATGAATTTTGAACTAAGTGTCGCCACTGGCGACAGTTTGTGTGAATTTTGAACTAAGTGCCGCCCCAGGTGGCAGTTTGTATAACTTAAAAACATTATGAAAAGGAGTAATTATGACTCAATATAATCAGGAACTTGGAGCATTACGTAGTGAAATTACACTTACACTACATTCGCAGTATGCTTTGAAACTATGGAATGGCAGACCCATTCTTCGTGATGAACTCACCGATAATGTTGTTAAGCCTCAAATTCCTAGTATGCCAAATTGCCTCGCAATCTTATCTCAAATTCAAAAGGATGCCGCAGGTGATGACCCTTATGCAGATTGGTATCTGATTCAATTTGAAGAAAAGGTGCAAAAACATACTGAAGATATGAAAGAACTCATTGTGAAATTAATTGATATTTACCAAGATCAATTACCTGAGAATATTGATATTTCTCGCTGTGCAAATATCAATCCTGTCACTATCCCTATCTTTGTCAATTCCCAACTTGGCTACAAGCTAATCTACCTACTATCAGAATTCGATATGTTAGCCCGCTCTACTATGACTGCTTGCCATATTGCTTTAATGAGCCGAGCAGAATCTCACGAATGGCTAGAAGCTGGAGCAAGTTTATTACGTAAATGTTTTGGTGTGACCAGTTCTTATCGTCATTCTGGCATCACTCGCCAAGACGTAAGAGAAAATAGCTCTCGCTACCAAGAGGCTGTTAAGCGACTTCAGTTAGAATTGCCAGCAGATGTTCTCGCTGGTGAAAAACGAGCAATGTTTGCACCAATGATTCGAACACAACAAACTGACCCAGATGAACAAGTAATTAGTGGTGAAGGAAATGAATAAATCTAAAATTTATCGTTTGATTCCTGAAGGAATGTATAAAGATTTGACGCAGAAACATAATCTTAATGGGATATTAAGATTGTTATTTAGCCCAATTGATGACATTGAACAGTATCAATATATCAGTGATCAAATCAAAGAGGTGCGTCAGTCTTTATCTGAATTGCAAGATAGAATGGTAGATGGTATTAAAACCGACAATGTAATGGGGGTTCTACCTTTACTCTTTGTTAGAGATACAGCTAGCAGATCAGAGGCTTGTTATCTCAGATGGCGAAATCTGCGGAATTCTAAATCAGGAGAAAATGCTTGGCGTGAGATACTTCTATCACCTAATCAACCAAAGATAGTAAAGGATTCCTTGGTTCAAATTGAAAAAGAAAGAATTACACTAAATATGCAGATGGCTATTCTCACTCATATTGTTCGCCAGCTTAGAGAGTGTAGCGATAAAATCCAGCAAATTGAAATGTTGGCGCAGGAAGAAAATGAATAAAATTTTGTGTATGCAAAGCTTAGAAATGTTGCGTATGCAAACCCTAGAAGTAAGTGCGTATGCAAAGCCTAGACTAAAAGGCCTTTTAAAGGTAAGGGGGCGAAGCCCCTTACCTTTGACGAGAAAAAGCCTTTACTATTGAGGAGAAAATGATGGCAAATGTGAAAATGACATTCAGTGTTGAAATAGACGGCGAGGTTATTATTCAACATGAATAAGCGACTCATATCTTAGAAATTCATCTGATGGAATTTTTAATTAAATGATTTTTTTGTTTATGAAATCAAGTTTAATAATCCTAATTTAATTCATTGAAGGAGTAAAATAATGGCCAGTGTAAATAAAGTAATTATTGTTGGATATCTCGGTAATGAACCTGAGATGCGTACTATGCCAAATGGTGAGGCTGTGGCTAATATTAGCGTTGCAACAAGTGAAAGCTGGACTGATAAAAATACGGGCGAGCGTCGAGAGATTACTGAATGGCATCGTATTGTATTTTATCGCCGTCAAGCTGAAGTCGTTGGTCAATATCTCCATAAAGGTTCACAAGTCTATATAGAAGGTCGTTTACGTACACGTAAATGGCAAGATCAAAATGGACAAGATCGCTATACAACTGAAATTCAAGGTGATGTGTTACAAATGCTAGGTAGCCGTAATGCTAATAATCAAGGGAATAATTATGGTGCAGAGCAATCTCCTTCATCTTCTAATATGTCTCAAGCAAAACCAGCATCCCAACCACATGGTGGGGAACCAACATTAAATAATTTTGATGATGATATCCCTTTTGCTCCCGTTCATCATAGCCACAGTAAAATAACCATTTATTCTATTTAGCTAGTTGGCTACGTATGGGCTACGTAGTAAAATAACTGCCCACATATCTGTGTTATTCAGGAGATCCCTTATGAAACTGAAACAATTTATTATCCCTATCTTTTGTGCCAGTATTGTGTCTGGTTGTGCTGAACTTGCCGAAGTGAATCAACAAGTTGGTGAATGGGCGGGTAAAATGATTGAAATTCGTGATGGCCAGCAAAATACCACAAGCAACACAACTAACACTAGAATTGAGCAAGTAACTTTTAATAATTATAGTGATAGCTATAAATCTCAAAGCAATATAGATAACCTATTTGTTAGACTTAAACGTGAACTAAATCTAAAGACAAGAGAAGCTGTGCCAAACGTTTATTACAAATTGGAATTAGCTGAATCAGAGCCGAAAATTTTTCCTAAATATTACACAACTTCAGTGATATTAGAAAAAGAGGGTAAAAAAACGATTGTCCGTTGGGAAATTTATGCGACAGAAGAATACGCTCAAAGATTAGAAAAACGATTGGTGAAAGCAATTAAATAAAGTCTTTTATATGTAATTTGTAATTATTATATCTATTATTGCTTTAACCGCTAAAATGGCATCGCTACGTTATATTTCCGAATTACAACAAAAAGGCGAAAAACGAAGATAGATTAGGCACCTTTAAGGTGCCATTTTTTTAGATGCTAAGTGGAGATTTTATGCATAAAGATATATTAAAATTATTGGTTCCTGCTACTTCAAGTACATTGAGTCATTTTCTTAAAGATATTTTAGTCGCATTCCTTCTTTTTTCTGTTTCATTTACCATCATCTCCCTTATTGTGTTCTTAAATGTAAATGCAATAAATAGCAATTACTATGAGATGACATATCCTTTAATTAGGGTTTCTATCATTATCTCTTTATTGGGATATGTTTTATGGTTTCTAATAAAACTACGTAAATTATTAAAATAAACTTGAGGAGTCTATTACTGAATATATCGGGTGAACTATCATATTGCTCATCACCCCTTAAATCTAAAGATGTTATTTATTGGGCTTAGCATTCTTCAGAATGTCCATGTTATATACGTTTGAAAATATTTTAGATTTCTTCTAAAATGCTTAAAAATAAAGCAAGGAGATGTGAATTATGTATATTTTCAAGCTAAGTCCCTCAGATAGCACATACTACGATATAGACAAAAATATTGTTGAGTACAAAACTGAGAAAAAGTACCCTTACTACCGTTCAAGAAAAGATTCGGATGATTTTTCACAATTTGCAGTATGTCCTGCTTGCAGTAACCCTATCCAAATTATTGGTTTATACACTGCTCATAAACCATATGCTCGTCACTATAAAAATAACATTCCTGGACTCGTAGAATATTTACAAGAAAATTATGATTTCTGCCCATTGAAGAGAAAACATCAATCCTATAGTGCTAAAGTAAGAAAGCAAAAAGTTGATTCTAGTGTGCTAGCTATAATTCGAGTATTGATAGAAAATTTTGATAAAGTCATTTATTTTGTTCAAAAAAGTATAGATATATACATTAGCGTTCGCCTTGCAAAAGATATGTTGAACTATTATTTTACATCTAAAGGCTATTTATACCCAGGATCAACATTGTTAAACGTACCATTGATGTTTGCCTATTTTTCAGGAACATATCACTTAAATGGGCGGATTATTTTTTCTGAATCCCTCAAAGAGTCTTTAAAAACTAAAAAATTTGTATCATTTTCAGAAAATAAATTACATACCCATTGTGATCTTTCATTTTGTTTTAGAAACCATTCTATTTCTCTTATTGACGAACATAATTTGCAGGAAAAACTTATTTTCTCTGTTGCTTGGAGAAATGAAATGGGAAAAATAGAAAATGTTTATGAGAAAGAAATAGAATTCGACCCGATATATTGTCGCCGTTTGTTTCAGTATAAACCATTAAATGAAACTGAAAAGCAGAAAGAACATAGAAATATGTTACGAAACTCCGCTTTTCAGATTGCACAAGAATTTGGTTTTATGGTAGGTGAAAGCGCTCTCTAATTTGATCCCACCAGTCTTCTGAAATTTTTGGAATTGCGTTCTGTGATTCTGCGAATTTCAAGCATTCTAATATTGTTGTAATCCCGATTGAGAATTGATGATACTGATCCTGCATTGCAAAAATTAGAGTTTCATCACATTGATTACATTGTGAGTTATTAGCAGCAAATAATTTAGCATTGTTGCTCAGTATTTTATTATTTTTTTTCATAGCAAAAAACCTTATAACGTGATTCTTATATAGATAATATGAGAATAAATTTATTTTTAAATGAAAAAATCAATAAGCGTTATGAAGGAAATACTATGAGGCTCTTTCTTTGCGAAAAACCATCACAGGGTCGAGATATTGCTAGAATTTTAGGGGCTAATCGAAATGGTGATGGCTATTTAGCTACTACTGATAATGCCATTTGTGTTACTTGGGGGGTTGGGCATTTAGTCGAACAATTTCAGCCAGAAGATTATGATCCTGCATATAAACGCTGGTCATTTGAGACATTGCCGATTATTCCTAAACATTGGGGTGTTGCACCTAAAAAAGAAACAAAAAAGCAATATAACATTGTAATTAAACTCATTAAACAAGCTAAGCATTTGGTTATTGCTACTGATGCTGACCGTGAGGGCGAAATGATAGCCCGTGAGTTATTAGATATTGCTTCCTATCAAGGACAAATTCAACGGTTATGGCTATCCGCTTTAGATGATGCCAGTATTCGCCAAGCGTTAAGCTCTTTAAAATCAAATCAAGAAACCCTGCCTTTGTATTATGCTGGTTTAGGTAGAAGCCGAGCAGACTGGTTGATTGGGATGAATTTCTCTCGTCTATTTACATTATTGGCTCAACAACAAGGATATCAAGGTCCTCCACTATCGGTTGGCCGAGTACAGAGTCCCGTACTCGCAATGGTCGTCAACCGAGATAGGGATATTGCTAATTTCGTGCCTGTGTCTCATTATGCTTTAAGCGTCCAACTTAATTCTACTGCAAATCAATCGTTTATTGCAGGTTGGGTTCCTCCTGAGCAGTATTGTGATGAAGAGCGGCGTTGCCTTAATCTGGCTTTGGTACAGCAAGTTCATCAACAAGTACAACAAGCAAAAGTGGCTCAAGTCTTGGATGTGAGTACAAAAAGAGAAAAAATAAGTCATCCGCTTCTCTTTGCATTAAGTGATCTTCAAGGCGAATGTAACCGCTTGTATGGTATGGGGGCTCAACAAGTATTAGATATTGCCCAATCACTGTATGAGGTTCATAAACTTACCACATACCCTCGTACAGATTGTGGCTATTTACCTGAATCTCAATTTTCTGATGTCGAAAGTGTTATTCAATCATTGTGTTCAGTAGATGCTAATCTGAAAAAATTGCTTCCCAATCTTAATTTGCGACAAAAATCTAGAGTTTGGAATGATAAGAAAATTACTGCTCACCACGGTATTATTCCTACTGTTTCAAGAGGTAATTTAGCTAAATTAGGCTCCGATGAATTTAAAGTTTATGATCTCATTCGTCGTCGTTATTTGGCTCAATTTTTACCTTATTTTGAATCAGATAAAACAATCGTCACACTAAGTTGTGCTGGACATACCTTAATTGCGAAAGGACAGGTTGTAATTGCTACAGGATGGAAAATATTATTTGGTAAAAGTACTGAAGATGATGAAGAAACTCAAGGATTACCCCCTCTCTCGGTAAATCAACAATGCCATATTCAAAATATTGAACTCAAATCTCTCAAAACTTCACCACCGAGCCATTACACGGAAGGTACTTTACTTGCAGCAATGAAAAATGCGGCGAGATTTGTTACCGATGAGGAGCTAAAAAAACGATTGCGTGAAACAGAAGGACTTGGAACGGAAGCTACTCGAGCTAGTGTGATTGAAACATTGCTAAATAAGGGATTTATTAAGAAAAAAGGTAAATCTTTAATAGCAACGGCTGAAGGATGTGCTTTAGCTGATAACTTACCTGAACTTTTAAAAAATCCAGGATTGACCGCATTGTGGGAGCAGGCCTTAAACCAGATTGCAGAGCGAACACTTTCGTTAGAGGATTTTATGCAGAAACAAGAAGGTTTTATCCGTCATTTGATGCAAATGTGTCTTAAACAAGGTATGAAACTAGGGAAAATTGAGATCAAAAAATGCCCTAAATGTAGCTCACCAATGGTAAAACGAACGGGTAAAAATGGGGCATTTTGGGGATGTTCAAAGTATCCTCAGTGTGATGCTATAGAGAATATTACTAGCAAAGCAAAAGGTCGCTCAAAAGCAGGTAGTAAACCATTATCTATTTCTGAGCAAGTTAGAGGTAAAATATTATCCTGATGTTTTGATTTATTCAGTCTAAATTTGGATCTTTATGCTTTAACGTGCTAGAATCAGGTCTTAAAAGCCGTTTTGGCTATTTGTCGGTCATCAAATAGTCTGATGTAGCAGAGGGTCTCTACTAGCTCTGACTACATTCCTAAATGTCCCTCAGCACCCAGAAAAGGGCTCTAGTTCTATAACTAGGGGTGTTTACTCTTCTATCGGGTCAAACTACATTAAGGGATCGTAGGGCGACCCCATCCTACTCCATTAGGGTATTGTAAGGACAGGAATATTTTTGCCTATGAGAATATTGCTGTCCTTGCAATACGCAAACTCTATCCATCCCAGAGCCTCCTGGTGAAAAAAGAGGTGCCCTTTGTGCCATATTTGGTGCGTGTTACTGCCGATAAATGACCACTTTGTTATCGGATAATGCAAAAAGAAAGTAGTTAATGTCTTGACGAGAACAAACACTATTTTCAGCGTTTGTATTATATGGTCCAACTTATCTTGATTTAGTCTATATATTTAATCGTGATTATTATCAAATTTTTATTCAATGCCCTGGAGCGGAAGTTCTAGGGCTTTTCTTTTTTCTCAATAATGATTGCTATAACGGTAATAAGTTCAGTTACATTTCATTAATTTAACCTTTTAACTTTATCGTTATAATAGCCACAAAAGATTAATTGTGGGTGATTTATATGATTCTGTTAAGCATATTTCTCATTATTTTGTGTGGTATAAACACATTAATGGGAATTCTCTACTTTTTTAGCCAACCTAAAGAATATATACGCACAATCATTCATTTTTCCTTCGGTGTTTGTCTGCTGTATTTAGGTGTATCGGGATTAAATCTCTAAATTCAAAATAGAATTTAATGTTATAAAACATTAATTTTTTGCTTATGATTTATGCATTAAGCCGCTATCGTTGATAGCACTTAAATATCGTAGAGTTCTGAAAGCGATAATTCTATCGGTGGATAGAATGAACTCTCCCAAATGTTCCTCGGCGATCTGAAAAGGACTCCAATTTATTGGGATCGTTTACTTCACAACCAATTTTAACCCTAGGCGGGAAACATTTTTCCCGTGTTGGGCAAGGATGTTTCTCCGCTTTTTTATTCTTTGGAGAAACAAACTATGACTACTCAAACTTCTACTCAAACTCAAAAAAATTACTTCAATTTACACACAACAGGTTTTGGTTACCTAAACGATATTCGTTTAGTAGAGCCTAAAAAAGGAAATCCTTTTTATGCTTGTCGTGTTGCTGCACTTGTTGGCGAATCTGGCTCCCCTGAGTACAGATATTTTGATATGAATGTTATTGGTAAAGAGACCGAAACACTCATCAAAAAATGTCAAGAAGCAGTTGAAGCAAAGAAAAAGGTATTAATTTCATTTGTTATGTCTGATTTATGGGTGGATACTTTCACTTATACTGCAGATAGCAAGTATCACAAAAAAGGCGATACTGGTGTTACGCTTAAAGGTCGTTTAATTCGTATCAAAATGATTAAAATTGATGGCGAAGTAAAATACCAAGAGTCTAAAAAACAAGATGAAGTTGATGCTTAATCAACCTTAGCCCAGCAATATTGTTGGGCTTTATTTTTAGAGGATATTTTTATGTTGGATAAATATATTCAAGACGAATTTTTACGCCTAGATCAACGCTATACAGCTTGGTACCAAAGTGAAGAAACCGATGAAATTGCTAGAACTCGTATTCAAGAGAGTGAACGGATTTTAAAAATCCTATACGCTCTGAAATATAACAAAGATCCAATGCAAAATAGTATAGGCTATCTCGCATTTATGGCATCGAAAGGTAAATAATCTGTTTTACTTAGGTACCGAATATTTAGCCCCATTAGGGAAATGCTCCCTGTGGTGTGTTTCCCTTCACTTTTTTTTAGGAGAAACACTATGTCTATTTTAACTTTAGATGATGTCGTACAAGCTAACGAAATTTTTGACCGTATTTATGAGACCTTTCAACAACGTGTTGCGTTGTTCAATTTTAAATTGAAACGCTCACCTGAAATGAGGCTACTCAAATCAGTTAGAAATTATGAGAATGCTTTAAAAACGCTTTCGAAAGATGAGATGTTTTGTAATCTATGGAATGAATTTTCTTGCATCGAACTCGGCGGTGAGCTTAGAGTTAATACTTTGAAAAATCAGGAATTCATTTCACATTGTGAACGTTTACTTGATGGTAGCCACGAAATATTTCGTTTTGCACAACCTCTTGCACATAAGTTTGGTATAAGTGATATCAAACTCATTAAAGTGGTTGCAGAAAAACTCGTGAATGAAATCACAAAATGGAAATATCAAGCGATTGCGATGACTCGTTCAGACATTTATCAGTTTGATTTTTGTATTGCTGATATTCGCAGTGTGATTGAAAAATGTCAGGCTCTTTTAGATTTTGATTCAAATATTGAATCAGTCATAGAAGTAGAACATTCCTTGTTACACGAATGGTGGAACTTAATTGAGTTTAAATACGCTACAGCAAAGCAACTTCATCTGCAATAACTTAACCATATAACAGACCTCGCTAGCGGTCTGTTTCTTTCATTTTTTAACATTTACCCAATGGGGACACTTCCCTATTAGATAAGGCAGTGTTTCCCATTTCTTCTTTAGGAGACACATTATGTCATTTTTTAACATCCCTCTTAATTGTTCCCGTAAATGTGAGGCTTGGGAAGATATTCTTTCTCATTACAATGATTGGGTTGCAGATGATGAAGTCTGGGAGATTGCTAGACAATCGGAGGAACTACCTATCTTAGGAAATATTTACCAACGATTAGTGCTAGATCGCATCTTATCCCATTTCTGCGAGGAAACAGGAAAAGATGAATCAGATTTAACGCTGTTTTACTATGTCAATTCAATTGATACCCACTTGGTTATTAATGAGTGGGATATTTGTACAGAAGAAGATTATTGGGGTTGTGTCGAAAAATATCGCATAACCTATACACAGTAACTTTAATATTTAAACCCTAAGGGGAAATACTATCCCCTTGGAGATCGTATTTCCCCATCTTATTTGGAGAAATACTATGTTTTCTTTCAACACTTTATTTTCATTCAAAACGTTGTATATCTTATTTGGAGTGATAATTTTGGCAAATATTATCAAAATTATAACACTCTGGTATTTAAATGACTCTACAACCCATTCATTATTGCTTTCTGTGCTAAAAACAATGTTTTTAATTGTATTGTGGAAGCAAATAAAGCTTATAAATGAATAACTGTACTTTGGGCATAACCTATATTTGCCCGATTAATTACCCCCCCTAGGGAAACATTGTTTTCTCTAGGGGAAGCAAGTTTCCCTTTTTTTTAGGAGAAACTTGTTATGTGTAATTTTTTAACGTCGTCTGAAAATTTGGTATTAGAACAAGCACTATTATTGTTAGAGAAAATTATGGAACAACATCCGAGTTATGGTGATACCCCACAATTTTCAAATCCTGAGATTGTGCGAGATTACCTACGGATGAAAATCGCTACAGATGATAGAGAGAATTTTGTTGTGCTATTTTTAGATAACCAACATAAACTGATTTCATCTGAGGTTTTGTTTCAAGGTACCTTTAATACTAGTGCGGTTTATCCTAGAGAGATTATAAAACGTGCTTTAGAATTAAATGCGGGAGCATTGATTCTTGCACATAATCATCCATCAGGAAAATCAACACCAAGTGAAGCAGACAAAAATATTACATTTAAAATTAAGCAAGCTGCAGAATTATTTGATATTCGTGTATTAGACCATTTTGTTGTCACGCTGAAGGATACATTTAGTTTTGTAGAAAATTTTATATTGTAATCATTAACCCATATAGGGATACTTCCCTGTATGGTGAAAGTATCCCATTTAGGAGATATTTTCATATGTTAGAAACTAAACTGAGTGCTGAGCATTTGGCACAAATTCGACAAAATCAAGCTATTTATGGTATGAAGAAAACGGTAGAGTTAGGTCAAGTGAATGCAACCTCAACCGTATTCTCGATATTAGGGAAAGACAATGTGCTTAACCTACTTCGACGACATATGCGTAAAGATTGGGGAGATATTGACGAACTGGATTGGTATCAAAACGAACAGGCATTATTGATGGGAGAGCGAGTTATTTCGAGTTATCGCATTGAAAATGAAACTGTATTTGTGATTACTGGGTCAGATCGCAGTTACACCACAATTATGATGGCTTACGAATATTAAATTTCTCAAAGGCATTCCTATCGCAATATAGGAATGCCTATTTTTTTGATAAAAATTATTCAATTTCAAGATTGTGTTTTTTATTACAAATTAAGGCGATTTTTTGCATAGTTATTCCGTCTTTCTAGCGTTTAATTGTACTAAGGAAAAATTATGAAAAAATCACTTCTCTTTTCTGTATTTTTTAGCCTAGGGCTCTTGGGATGTGTTAACCATTCAAAACAAAATATGGATAATGCAGACAATTCTTTGCCTCCAGGTAATCCATTACCTAAAGATATGCAAATTAGCGAGCTTAATTCATCGGAAGTTAATACAACAGTATTAAAACCAGTTCCCATTGAACACGGACGTAAAATAGAAGAAGATATTTATACTTCAACTTATCAAGAGCATCCCGACGTCGTTCGCTATGGTCGCTATACACTAGTCAGTAGTTCTCCTATCGGTGGGCAAAAATATCTCCTTGAACAGCTAGTCCAAGTGAATATGAAAGGAAAAAAGAAACAGTATACGCTTACTGTCGAACAAGGAATTTGGAATACATTGAAAAACACTGGATTCACATTATGCAGTGTACCCAGCCCAGAAGTAAGAAGTCTCTTTAATCATCAGTTACCTAAAGTACATTATGAGTTTGGGCCGATGCGTTTAAGGGAAGCACTACAAATGCTATCAGGCGAGGCGTATGAGCTAACGGTTAATGATACTCTTCGTCAGGTTTGTTTTGAACGTAGGAATTCAGTACCGAAAATGACTGCACCGATGATTCAAGTCGAAACCAGTCAATCAGAAGGACAATTATAATAAAGCTGAAAAATCTATTTCTAAATCATATTAAAAAATAATAGACTTTTTCATTACTCTCAATTTTATTTTTTGGCATAGTCATTTCATTGTTTATTATCTTAATAGGCTATGTTATGACTTCTAAAATTCTTCCGATGATGCTTGGAATGATACTGGTATTTCCAAGCCCATCTATTTTGGCAAACACCTCCCAATCTTCTATAGTCAACACCTTAAATCAATCCAATACGATGCAACAATCTGTGGAGCAAAATCTTAATGTTTCAAATTCAGAAGATAAATGGTCAGAATGGGGGTTAACTCGTGATGATTGGAGTCGTTATGAACTCTTGAAAAAAGGGGCTCGTGGCATTTGGTCTCCTAGTTTAGACCCCTTAACAACATTAGGCATTGAAGCTCGTAGTGATACTGAGCGTGATCGCTACGCAGAACTACTTGCTAAAAAAGAATTCCAAAGAGTAGAAAAAGAATTTGCTTTTCAAATTGCTTACAACAGAGCATTTGAACGCTTATATCCTAATGTTTTACCGTTTAAATCCGAAAGTGTATCTACTACTTCAGCTGCGATAGGTCGTATCATCTATTTTACTCGCACAGATTGTGATAAATGCGTAGATCATCTCACTCGATTATGGAGCCGTGCAGGAAATAATCCTGTTGATATTTATATCGTCGATAGTATGCAAGATGACAATAAGATTCAGCAATGGGCAGTAAAAAACCGAATTGATATTAATAAAGTTAAAAATCGCCAAATTACCCTAAATCACGATAGTGGATATTGGCTACATTATGCGAATGGTAAGATGCCAGCTGCATTTATTATTCAAGGAAATGGTGAATGGCAATCTCTCGTCTACTAATTTCAGCCATCCTATTAGGCTCAGTCCATTCAGCAATTGCATTCAATGGATTCGGTTTTGATGTTGACACCTATATTGATGAAGCAGCTAAACGTTATCAAATCCCTAGGGAGATGCTACGAGGATTAGTCAAAATGGAAAATGGTTGGACAAATAATATTTCTCCAACTGGTGCTACAGGGGTTGGACAATTTACTTTCCGTACTTGGAATTGGCTAGCTACTATGCCCGAGGGAAAAGCGATTGGGATGAAACCTATTTCTCAACGAACTCGTGGTACTTATGCAGATCCTAGACTAAATAAAAGAGTCAATACTTTAGCGACAGGATTACTCGCTAGATTACATATTCAACAATTTGCAGAGCGAGGGATTAAAAGCTCAGATGAGAATTTATATATGGCTCATAATATTGGGTTAGATGGCTTTCACCGTGCATTACAAGGTCGAGCAAATGCTGATGATATTCGTAATATGAGACGTAATGGTATGAAACGATGGATGAGTGTGAATGATTTCCTCACTTATCAAAAAAATCGTTATAACAGCAATAAACAGATTGCTAATGCGATTCCCTCTAAATCACTTTATTCAAACGATAACAAGCCCTTTACTGCTCAAAATGAGGCAAAAAGAGACATTCCTAAAAAAACAAAGTCTAGGATGGATGATGCTCTGACTGCTACAAAACTACCTATTCAAAATGTTATTTCTTCGGCGAGTCAATCTTACATTAAACGAGAACAACCTAAATTGCGTTGGATCCAACCTAGTGATAAGCAAGTGGTTTGGGTTAATCCAGTGCAGAAACTTTAAAGGAATAGATAAATAATGAAACAGAATGTATTTACATTACTTTGTCTGGGGATTTTCTCTATAAATATCTCCGCTGAATTAAAAGTCATCGCTGATCTCGGGGGGGAAAGTGCAGTACGTTTCTATGAACCTATTCAACCTGTCCATTCAGAAACTGCTCCAAAACATCCCAATGCTATTCCATCACAAGTGACTGAAGAACAGTTATTACCTGTGGTTTCTCATAAATGGTCGGTAGGAAAAGTGCAAGCAAAATCGTTGAATTTGCCTGGTGCATTACCAATGTTCTTAATTGGTGCAGATGAAACATCTCGCCAGTGGCTTAGCCAACATCGAGATGATTTAGTCAAAATGAATGCAATGGGATTGGTGATTAATGTGAATACCGTTGATGAAATGAATATCTTACGAAACATTGTACCTCAATTAACGTTGATGCCATCACCTGCAGATACCTTAGCAGAACGATTAGGTATCTTTCATTATCCACTGTTATTGACAGCGGAGGGCATTTCACAATGAGTAACAAATATCTGATTGAATCATTACTTAGACCCCCTGTTGAATTTTATACCTCTATTGCCAGTGCTAGTGCCGCCGCTTTATGCATTGGTGCCCCTTGGGCATTGGCATTAAATCCAACTGTTGGTCACGGACTTGGGGCTGGGTTTGCGATATTAGCTCTAGTTCGGGCTAAGCAAGGTTGGAAAATTATTCGCTATCAGCGTAATTTAAAGCGATTATCTCGCTATACAATGTCTAGTAAACAAGTACCAGTAGGCAAAAAATACCTATTCTTGGGACAAGGTTTCCGCTGGACTCCTCGTCATACACAGCGTTTGCACGACTGTTTTCAACAGTACGGTGAAAAATATGTTACTCCGTCCGCACTGTATTCTTGGGTCAAAGCATTTGAGAAAAAACACGAAGATCATTTTTTAAGTCGTTTAACCTCTAAAGATCACCCTCTAAATCCATTTCGACCTTTGCCACCTGTTGAAGGTAATCCTGCTATTCACGGTGTAGAACTCAATGAGGAAAATGTGACTGTACCGTTATCCAGTCGTGTTGGACATATGTTAGTGCTTGGCACAACTCGTGTCGGTAAAACCCGATTAGCTGAATTGCTCATTACTCAAGATATTAATCGTGGAAAGACATTTGAAGAACGAGAAGTAGTTATTTTCTTCGATCCTAAGGGCGATGCCGATATTCTGAAAAGAATGTATGCAGAGGCAAAACGAGCGGGGCGAGAAAATGAATTCTACTGTTTCCATTTAGGATGGCCCGATATTTCAGCTCGCTATAATGCCGTTGGTCGCTTTAATAAAATTACAGAGGTTGCTTCTCGTATTTCAGGGCAATTAAGCGGTGCTGGTAATTCAGCTGCATTTAAAGAATTTGCTTGGCGATTTGTGAATATCATTGCTAGAGCTTTGGTCGAACTAGGCTATCGACCTGATTATGAACAGATTGCTAGATATGTACGCAGCATTGATTCGCTCTTTTTAGAATATGCTAAAGTCTATTTCGACAGGCAAAATCCCGACCTGTGGGGAGCTATTGCACAAGCGGCTGCTAATATCGATCAGAAAAATTTGTCTTTTGCGATGAAAGGTCGAAATCCAATGGTTGTCGCTGTTGAGCAATATATTCGAGACGAAAAGATTTTCGATCCCGTACTAGATGGGTTGTGTAGTGCGGTGCGTTACGACAAAACATACTTTGATAAAATTGTTGCCTCGCTTTTACCGTTATTAGAAAAATTAACATCAGGTAAAGTTGCTGAGTTATTATCGCCTAATTATGCAGATATTGCGGATACTCGCCCTATTTTTGATTGGGAAGAAGTGATTCGTAAAAAAGGGATTGTTTATGTCGGTTTAGATGCACTGTCTGATTTGACTGTGGCATCTGCTGTGGGTAATTCAATGTTTGCTGACTTAGTTTCGATGGCTGGTCATATTTATAAATTTGGTATTAATGACGGTTTACCTCATCAACCTGGGACAAAGCAATCTAAAATTTCGATTAATGTACATTGTGATGAGTTCAACGAGTTGATCGGCGATGAGTTTATCCCTCTTATCAATAAAGGGGGTGGTGCAGGTATGCAGATTACCGCCTATACACAGACGGTTTCTGATATCCAAGCTCGTACTCAGGATGCATCAAAAGCAGGACAGATTGTCGGGAACTTTAATACTATGGTAATGCTGAGAGTAAAAGAACCCGCTACGGCTGAATTACTGACTAAAAATTTACCCAAAACAAGTATTTTAGAAGTGATGGCCATCTCAAGTACGACGGATAGTAATGACCCGACATCAGATAAAGACTTTGGCTCTAATACGGGAGATCGTGTTATCGTGAAAGATGCTGAGATGCTTTCGGTAGCAACGATTATGAACTTACCTAAGGGGCAAGCATTTGCAATGATTGAAGGTGGTCAATTATGGAAAATCCGTATGCCGCTCCCAGTAGAAGATAAAGATGATATGATGCCAGCAAGTTTACAAGAATTAGCCAATAATATGCGAGCAAACTATCGCACTGGCGAAAACTGGTGGGAGGGTGTGAATAATTATCAACCTAACGCAGAAGTAATGGCAAGTTTTGATGAATTAAATAAATCTCGATTCCCAATAGGAAAACTACAAGATGAACCCGAAAATAACTAACGTATTATTAACTCAAATTCCCGATATGTATGTATTACTTGATAGCGAGAACTTCTTATGTTCGAGTACGGGTAAATTCGCTCAGGAAAGATTGGACTTCTTTGCCAGTACTATTTATCCATACTGGGATGAAACTCGTTGTTCATTGCACGGACTAGCTGAGTATTTGACACAATTTGATATTGAGTTATGGACGGCTAATGATGTTCAGCTCTCTAAAAATATGGAGTTTGCCTTTGACATCAGGTTCAATAGCAAATATCCAGGTAGGATCTTAGTACAATGTGAATTATTTCGTAAAGAGAGTGTGCATTAATGGCTCAAAATCAACAAGAAAATTCGTCCCCAGCGAGAAAAGAATCAAGTTTGCCTTGTCGTATTGTGACTACATTGATTATCTCACTTATTTTAAGCATCATTGTTGAATGGTTATGTATTACGTTTGTATGGCCTGAACAAGGACATTTACACAGTAAGCAAGTAATGCAAGATGAGTTAGGGTGGCTTTCAGCTGAGTTCCAGCAAAGCCTCATTTATAGTTATCCTGTGACACTTGCTGAGCAGATTATTCAGTTTCTTCATCACTGGTTATTTGTTAAGACAGGTATTCAGCAATTATTAAATACCCCCATCGATCACGTTTCTGATATTAATTTCCGTCAAATGAATTGGGATACAGTCAAAAATACAGATTGGTTAGCTTATGCAATGTTTTATGTAAGAGCCTACATAGAATCGACTTTATATGTCATCATCGTCTTTGTTATTCGATTAATGATCATCGTGTTAACCAGTCCCGTGTTTCTGCTTGCTGGGCTTGTCGGATTAGTTGATGGCCTTGTTAATCGAGATCTACGTCGGTTTGGTGTTGGTCGAGAATCAGCCTTTAAATATCATCACGCCAAAAGAGCGGTTGTCCCTGTGATGTTTATTGCTTGGATAGTTTATTTATCATTGCCATTTTCTATTCATCCTAATTTGATATTAATTCCAGCAGCACTTTTGTTCGGGATAATGATTTCACTTACTGCATCAAATTTCAAAAAATACTTATAATATATTCCTATCGTTAATCACATAATGTGAACATTACCGCATAAAATTAATAATTCTTATGCGGTAATTCACCCAAAGGTGTGCTTGAAAAATAATAGGGGCGGACATACAATAAATACAAGAAAGAGTAAGCCCTTTCATTTCACTCTTAAAAAGGTAAATTTTAAATTCCTTGTATCCTCCCTTTTTATTTCTTTGTTAAGCCGAGTCCTATATCGCTTTTTCATAAAACTCTCTTATTTTTACATAGACTTTTTCATTACATTTCAAAGCCGATTTTTGCATTATTTCTTCGCAGTAAGTAAATAATTATCTTGGAGAAGACGATGCTAAAACATTTCCCGATTTTTCTTTTTTTGTCTGCAGGTTTGCTATCAGCTAATACCTTTGCTGATGAGCAAGCAGAGCTTGAGCAAGCTATTCGGCAACTAGAATCAGCAAAGCAAGCCTTAGTGAGAGCTCAAAGTCAAGCTAAATCCACAAATATTAAAACTCGTTTCTACTTTGATTATGCCAAAGCAAGAAAAGAGATTGATATGGTTCGTTCAGGCATTCATTACTATCTTAATAATGATAGAGCTCAACCTCGTAATCCTGGGGATGTACGTACATTAACAGGTGACTATGAAAAAACTAGAGTTCGACAAAAATGAGCATAGCTAAAACAACAGAAGCATTCAATATTGGTTCCAATAGTAATGCTACCGATGTGAGTAACTTAGTTGTTGCTGGGGTATTTGCATTTCTATTTTTAGTCTGTGCATATATTTTACTCAAGCTATTTGAGGAAGTTAAATCAGGCAATCTAAAGCTGAATAAATTTCTAATGATTTGCGTTAGAGTTTTCTGTTTCATCTGCATTCTAAGCTATTTCTTATTGCATTAAGTACTTAATCTCTATATTTAAAGGATCTTATTATGAAAAAGATGATTTCCAATCTTAAAAACACAATCAAAACTGCTGTTTCAGCGACCATTATTTTTGTTTTATCTGCCCCTGCATTTGCTGATTTACCCAAAATGCAGGCACCTAGTCGTGGTGAAGGTTCGGGTATTATGGATACGATTAAAAACCACGCATATGATGCATTAATTTTAGGTGGTTTGTTACTTGGTGCATTTGCATTTATGAAAGTCGCTGGCTCTCTCATTTCTGAATTTGGTGAAGTTCAAGCTGGACGTAAGAAATGGGGTGACTTAGGAATGCTTGCATTAGTCGGTGCTATTTTATTAGTTGTTATCATTTGGTTAGTTACCGAAGCAAGCAAAATCCTATAAGAAAGGACTGTTTTATGAAAGAAGGAGCATCAACAACAGAAACTATCACGTTCATCCCTGAACGACTTAATCGTCGTCCAGCGGTATTTAGAGGAATGACCTTTTTTGAGTTGGTTTTGGTGATGTTTATTGGTGCCGCATTAGGTGCCCTATTAGGGTTGTTGGTGATACTCCTTTTTCCTGTTGATTGGTATGCAATTCCAATGGGGATGTTAGCTATTGGCTATTTAGCAATGCGATTCGGCGGTGCTTACATTTCTCGCCTAAAACGTGGTAAGCCAGATACTTGGTTAGACCGTTTTGTCGAATTTAAAACTCACCCCTCTAAATTCATTACTACGTCACATTATTGGTCAATTAAACGTACGGTTAAAAAGGCAAAAAGAAAATGAGTAAATACAATAATGCACTACGAAGTGACCGCTTTCACATCCAAAGTCTCAGAATTGTTATTTTTTTACTAACTATTATTTGTGCCATTTTAGGCTATGGTTGGTATTCTGCTCCAAAATATCTCACTATTCATAACCCACCCGATCTTCGCACAGGATCAACTCGAGCGTGGTGGGAAGTCCCAACATCTTCTGTTTATGGTTTTACTTTTTATATATTCCAGCAATTAAATCGCTGGCCTCAGGATGGTGAGAAGGACTATAAACGCAATATTGAAGCACTATCTCCATACTTAACACCTCAATGTTATCAATTTTTACTTAAAGACTATGATCAACGTGATTTATTAGGCGAACTTCGTGACCGTGTCCGTGGCGTGTATGAAATTCCTGGTCGTGGTTTTAGTCAAGATAGAGTTAAGGTCAATAGCCAAGATGATTGGGATGTCACTTTAGATTTAAGTACGGACGAATATTATTTAGATAACCCAGTAAAACGGGTCTTGGTTCGTTATCCATTGCACGTGGTTCGTTATGATGTTAATCCAGAAGCTAACCCTTGGGGATTGGCTCTCAATTGTTATCGTTCAACGCCACAACGTTTAGAACTTCAATCAAAAGCAGAATCAGAACATAAGTAGGTAAGTATGAAGAATCTCACAAAGTATTTAATTAGCTCTCTTGCGTTATGTATTAGCTCAATCAGTTCAGCCGAACTATTAATGCAGTGGCAACGCATTCCTTTAAGAATCGATCTACATATTGGTCAGGAACGAATTTTGTTCCTAGATAAGAATGTACAAGTCGGTGTACCGTCAGAGTTAGATAATAAATTAGATGTTCAAAGTGTCGGCGGTGCAGTTTATCTTAAAGCTAAAAAAGAGTTTTCGGTAAATCGTTTGCAGTTACGAGATATCGAAACAGGGCAAATTATCCTAATTGATTTAAAAAGTAAGGCAGGAAAAGAAAAGTTAGAGGCAATTCGTATTATTTTTGATGAGAAAGTCGCCAGTAATGCAGAAAAAGTCGATCAAACTTCTGTATCTGATGAAGAGGTTGCACCAATTAAAAATGCACTGCCAATTCCTGCTGCCATTACTCGTTATGCTGCTCAATCTCTATACGCACCGCTTCGTACAGTTGAACCGTTACCAGGAATTCAACGTGTTGCAATGAAATTACCCAAGTCACTGCCGACATTGCTCCCCAATTTATCAGTTCAAGCTACGCCACTTGAAAGCTGGGGAATGGATGGGTATGTAGTGACTGCAGTACGTATTAGACACTTAGAAAAACGGAGAGTGAACCTAGATCCGAGATATTTACAGGGTAATTTCTACTCAGCGACCTTCCAACACAATTGGTTGGGTGAGTATGGTACACCTGAAGATACGACAACAGTATATCTAGTGACTTTGGGAGCTCCAAATAAAGCAATTGTACCCGCTGTAAAGAACGTCAAATCAAAAAATAAATCTAAGCGTTAGGAGGGGAAAATGGCTGCATTAAAAGCGAATGGAATGACTAAATTCATTGTATTTATTATTGTAGGGTTAGCAATCTTTGTCGGGGTCTATGCATTAAAAGGTAAGCAACAAAATCCTGAACCACTTAATACTCAGCCATCAACCGTTGTATATGATTTAACAGAATCAGAACAACAGGAGCTTGGTCTAACTGCTGGAGATACTCCTCACGATACACTTAAAACCCTATTGGGTGCTGTAAAAGATACTCGAGCAGAGGTAAAAGCAGTTAGGGAGCAGAATGAAAAATTAAAGCAGGAAAATAATGCGTTAAAGAATAATGCTAATAACATTTCACAGCAAATTTCTGACGCATTAGAACAAAAACAATTTGAGTTTGAGCAAAAAATTGAATCAATACGTCGAGAAGTGGCAAGTTCTCCGATAGTATCTCAAGAAAATAGTTCAAATACAGTTGCTGTTCCTGAGCAAAATTATCCAATTGGATTAGGAAGTGAATCATCCCCAAAAACGATTCAAAGTATACGAGAAGGAACAAAATGGGTTGAGCCAAGCGATGCTGTTTATAAAGATAGAAATGGTAAAATTATTGATTCTTCTGACCCTAGTGCTACATCGACTTTTCCTAATCCCTTCAAGGCTTTAGATGAATCAGCTGTTGGTGAGTCCGCTAAACAAATTCAAAGCAATCCTAGCTCAGAGAGAAAAAGTAATATCACTCCATTTTTCACGATACCAGAAAATTCAACCTTACTTGGTTCAATATCAATGACAGCATTGATTGGTCGTGTGCCTATTGATGGTAACGTCACAGATCCTTACCCGTTCAAAATAAAAATTGGTCAAGATAACTTGATTGCAAATGGAATTGAATTACCTGATGTTGAAGGTGCTATTGTATCTGGAACGGCAACAGGTGATTGGACGCTATCTTGTGTGAAAGGTAATGTGGAAAGTATCACTTTTGTATTTAGTGATGGACGTATTGCTAATGCTCAAAATACCAAAAATGGACAAAATGGTAAAGTTGGGATCGGTTGGTTATCAAATCCAAACGGTGTTCCGTGTATTTCAGGAGAGCGTAAAACTAATGCACCTGAATACTTAGCGAGTCAGTTTTTATTGTCTGGCGCTAGTGCTGCAGCACAAGGTTTAGCGCAAGGTCAAACAACAACTGTCGTCGACAATGGCTCGGTAATTGGAGCAGTAACGGGGAATCAAGGTAAATTTATTCTTGGCCAGGCACTGGGAGGAGGCTTACAAGAAACAGCAGATTGGTTTAGACAACGTTATGGTCAAACTTTTGATGCCGTCTATGTTCCACCAGGTCAAGCAGTTGTAGTGAATATCTCTCAAGAATTAAAGATTGACTATAACCCGAGCGGACGTAAGGTGAAATATCAACATTCTAGTGCTACTCGTCGCTTAGATTAAGGAGTTCAAAATGAAATTTAAAACATTAATACTGTTATTGCCATTCACTCTTGCATTGACTGCGTGTTCAACCTCACAGGATGAACTTCTGCCTCCTGGCGATCTTTCTATGAAAGAAATTTGGGAGCAAGGTGGTAATGGTAGTCAATCATCTATTATCGAAGCTAGAAATGCATTGCAATTTGTTCGCCCCATTAATAGTGCATTAGCAAATGGAGAGGAAAATAAACATTACACGAGAACTGCTGCAAATGAGGCAACAAATTTGTTTCCTCGTTTACCAAATCCTGACTTAGTAATGTATGTATTTCCACATCTTACCGATACATTAGAACCTGTTCCAGTCCCTGGATATACCACCGTATTTCCTTTTTATGGGCGAGTACAATATGCTCAACCTGGTGAGCGAACTCGAGATTATTAACAAGGAGGTAGTATGTTTGGACGATTATTCGGGAAGTCTAGAACAGCAATAAAAGAGCCTTTATCTGAAAGTGTCATATTGTTAAATGAGAGCAAGGCTATGGAGGAAAAATCTACTCCAATGTTCTTAAAACGACAAGGTAATTACACTCGTAAAGAACATTTATACCAGTATCAAGCTCAACCATCATTTGTTGACAAATTACCTTGGGTCGAGTTTTTAGATGAACATAAAGCCTTACTACTTGAAGATGGTCGTTCTGTTGGTGCAGTATTTGAATTAGGCGTTATCGGGACAGAAGGTCGTTCCGCTGACTACTTAGCGAACGTCAGAACACAAGTTTGTAATGCCATTCAAGATAGTTTTGCTGAATTAGATAGTTCACCTTGGGTTGTGCAGTTTTATTGTCAAGATGATGAGATGTCTATGGAGTATGAAGATATTTTACGTAGTTATGTAAAACCCAATGCTCAAGGCTCAGAATTCACAGAACAGTGGCTCAGTATTATGAGCAAGCACTTAAAAGATGTATCTAAACCAGGTGGATTATTTGAAGATAAGGCAGTAACAGGGACACAATGGAGAGGGCAACAGCGTCGTACTCGAATGGTAGTTTACCGTTATGTTGAAAAACATATCGCTTTAGATCAAGCATTGGAAGATCTGAATGCAACCTGTGATAGTGTCACTAATTCTCTGTTAGGTGCAGGTATTCGCTCTAAACGATTAGATGGCAATACAATCCATCAGTGGCTTTTACGTTGGTTTAATCCTTCTCCTAGAGATTATGAAAATCCCGAGGAATTCTATAAGACTTGCCATTATACAATTAAAGAAACAGGCAAGCCCGATGATCTCTACTTAATGAATGATTTCTCTGAAACACTATTGGTTGACACACCCAAAACAGAGGGAAGTTATTGGTATTTTGATGACTGCCCGCACGAAGTCATTGTTGTTGATTCATTACGTCGATCTCCCGAAGTTGGTCATCTGACAGGGGAAGTGAAACGTGGCGACAATGTTAATAGTTTATTTGATTTATTACCTGAAAATACTGTGATGGTATCTACTATTGTAGTCTATCCACAGGATTTACTTGAAACTCACATTCAAGGAATTAGTGATGGTGCTTTAGGGGAAAATACAGAATCCATCTATGCCAAAAAAGACTGTGAACGAGTCAAAGAATATTTGAAAGATAAGCATAAGTTATATCGCTCCTCACTTGCCTTTTATGTGAGAGCTAAAACGCCTGATGAATTAAAAAGACGCTCTCGTCGTTTACGTACAACATTACAATCTACAGGGCTAATTGCGGTTAAAGAAGGAATGGAAATAGCTCCATTAAGTAGTTATATCCGTTGGTTGCCAATGTGTTTTAATCCTGCTGAAGATCGCAATAATCTTTATACAAAATTCAATTTTGTACAACATATTGCAAATTTATTACCTGTATTTGGACGTGCAACAGGTACTCGTCATCCTGGTATCACTTATTTTAATCGAGGTGGTGCCCCTTTAGATTTTGATCCTCTTAATAAAGATGATAGGGCTAAAAGTGGTCATTGCCTAATCCTTGGACCAACAGGAGCAGGTAAGTCTGCAACGCTGAATGGTAAAATTGCACAGCTAATGGCTATACATCGCCCAAGGCTATTCGTTATTGAAGCAGGGAACTCTTTTGGTTTAATGTCAGAATATGCTGAACGTTACGGTTTGACGGTTAACCGAATCACATTGAAACCTGGTGGAGGTGTGTCACTACCTTTATTTGCTGATTGCCATCGCCTAGTTGCAGATCCTGAGTTGTCTAAAACACAAAGTGAGTTATTAAAAGAAATTCAAAGTAACAATTTAGAAGACTCCCCTATCAAAGAAAATGTAGATGAAGAGGAAGGTGATGATCAACGTGATATTCTTGGGGAAATGGAGATTGCCGCTCGCTTAATGATTACAGGTGGGGAAGTTAAGGAAGATGAAAAACTCACTCGTCCTGATAAGGCAATGATCCGTAAAGCGATTTTATTAGCTGCACAAAAGACATATGAGGCTGGCCGTACCACACTTACTCAGGATATTCGTGATGCATTCTATGATTTAAGTCAAGATGAATCATTACCAGAGGCTCGTCGTACTCGAGCTTATGAAATGGGTGAAGCCATCGGAATGTTTTGTTTGCCTGGTAGTTTTGAAGCAGAACTCTTTAACCGAGAGGGTGAAATTTGGCCAGATGCAGATATTACCCTTGTCGACTTAGCAACTTTAGCTCGAGAGGGATATGAAGCTCAGTTGGCCATTGCGTATATTTCATTAATCAACCATATCAATTCATTAGGTGAGAAACACCAATTTTCTGGGCGACCCATTGTGAATATTACCGATGAGGCTCACATTATTACAGTCAATGCAATGCTTGCTCGTTTCTTGACTAAGGCTGGTAAGATGTGGCGTAAATTGGGTATTTGGCTATGGTTGGCTACCCAAAACTTGAAAGACTTCCCTGGTGATGCATCGAAATTGCTTTCAATGCTTGAATGGTGGGAGTTGCTATGTCTTGAAAAAGATGAGGTTGAACAAGTCAGCCGATTTAAACAACTTACACCAGAGCAGATATTTCTGGTGACATCTGTCCGTAAGGAAAACCGTAAATATACTGAAGGCGTTGTGTTATCAAGCAAAATGGAAGCATTATTTAGAGTTGTGCCACCGAGTTTATATTTAGCATTAGCAATGACTGAGCCAGAGGAAAAAGCGGAGCGAGCAGCATTGATGAGAGAGTTCAATATCTCTGAGCTTGATGCTGCAATTAAAGTTGCTGCGAATATTGACCAAGCAAGAGGTATTGCAGCTTAAAAATGTTCTCTATGATCACTGTTGTAAAGCAAAAGAGGTATTAATGAAACAACATTCCTTATTTACGATTTCATCTTCATCTATCGAAGTGGATGAAATCCAAAAATATCTGTCATCGGTCTATAACGAGCCTATGCAGATGATTATTATGGCGCTAAAGCAGAAATTAGGACAGGTACAATCCTTTCATTTGCATCCTTATCGGGTAAATCGAGTTAACTATCTTAAAGTACGTTTTGATGGGGAGCTAGGACAGTTTTACCTTACGATTGAACTTTCAGGATATATAGAATTCCCTGAAATTCCAGAAATACTTTCACGATTACACATTAATTTGAGTGATGCAACCGATGCTTATTGGTTCGTTCAATATGTTAAACATAAATTATGCACGTCTGTTGTGGATAAGTCAGTGTGAAACTGTTGAATGAATTAGCTAGTGTATTGATTTTATTTATTATAGGTGGCTATTTTGAGTGGTGTTGAAAAAACGAACAGTAATGTGATAAAGGTATTATTATCCAGTATTAAAGTTATCACTATGTCAGTGTTATTTCTTTTGATCATATTCTTGTTTGCTTATATTGCATTGCAATATGGGGTAAAAATCGAAAGTTTAGTAAGTAGTGTTCGTACTCATTGGCTCATTTGGCTATTCATTCGCTTTGTTATTTATGGCTTAGGCGCTTTCTTATTGTTCTATATTTATCGACGTACCAAAGGTAACATACCGTCTGAATATAAAAGATTGGTTAAGGCTGCAATTATTAGTGTGTTAGTCATTGAATCAATTAACCTTGCACAATTACTGGGGGAATAATGGATATTTCATTGACCGTAGATACCTATTTTGAGTTTTTTCTCACACTATCAGCTTGGGTTATCCATAATGAATTATGGGATTTATTGACGCACACAGGCGTCTTTGCATTACCATTCTTATTTAATATTGCTAGTTTGTTCCTCAAAGTTCGAGAAGAAGGGGATGATGAAGGTAATAAAGGGCGATTACTAGCGACAAGAATTGAGAACAGTATTTATCTCAGTTTGTTAGTTATTATCTTCACTTGCTTACCTGTATTCAAAGTCTCTTATTCCACCTTGCAACTCAATACAGAGCGAATGAAAGAGTGTGGGGTATCTGTTTATAAACCTCAAGATACAACCATTGCGGGAATATCGTCAGAACTAAGCGGAAAAAATGCAGTATTACCTATTTGGTGGGCATTTACATATAGTTTAGGTAAAGGAATCACCCACGGTGCGATAGCGGCAATACCTTGTAAACCTGACTTACGTCAGATTCGTTTTGAAGTGCAAAATACTCAAATCACAAATCCTGTGTTACGAAGAGAAATACAAGATTTTGTAGAGCAATGCTTTATTCCTGCAAGAGCCAAAGTAAAACGTCAGCAAATAGAGTTAGATGAGGTACAATCTCGGGATATTGACTGGATTGGCTCAACGTTATTTATTAATACCCCTGGATTCTATGATATTTATCGCTCAAAATTACCAAGAACACATTGGGCATATGATCCTAATAGAGATGTAGGACTACCCAATACAGGAAATGGAGGGTTTCCATCGTGTCGAGAATGGTGGACAGACAGTAGTGTTGGACTCAAATCTCGATTACTGGAACAGGTCAATCCTGATACACTTACCAAGATTCAAAAAATATGGAAAAGTGACGGAGATTATACTGATTTAGTTATACGCAGATTAGTAAGTCCACAGAATATTGCGGTTTCTTCTGGTCGTGTATATGGTGGATATGGTGCGAGTAGTCAATTCTGGAATAGTCCAGATATATTAGAGAATGTACCAGGGTTTGTTACTTTTGGAGCCGGTGCTTTAGGTGCAACGGCAGGCGGTGCATTATTAGCTCCCGCATTTGATACGATCAAACAGGCATTACCAATGGTACAAGGACTGATATTACTCGCAGTGGTTATCGGTATTCCATTAGTCACAATATTCAGTGGATATAGTGTGAAAGCGATTGTGACACTTACATTTGCTCAGTTTTCTTTCTTCTTCCTCTCATTCTGGTGGGAATTAGCTCGTTGGATTGATACTTGGATGTTGGAAACACTCTATAACAGTGATACTCATTCAAAATTTAATTTTGCTGGCATAATGAATGATGCGGATGATGGTATCTTAAAACTGGTTGTTGCCACAATGTTTCTTGTATTGCCAACATTATGGTTTTTGATGCTGGGTTGGGCGGGATTGAAAGCAGGAAATGGGTTAAATAATCTAATAAACGCTGGTGTCAAGGGTGTTCAAGATGGAACTCAAAAGGTTGTTGATAAAACAATAAAGTAATTTAGTCATAATCAGGCGTAGCTGGTATAAACTACGAACTACGCCTTTTTCTATTAAAAATCGTCATCATCGTCAACTTTGACCCCATTTACGTAGAATCCAAAACCAGAATAACCATTCTCCCAACCGTCTTTAGAATCATCATATATACGAGATGAACTGCGACTCAAAAATCTTGACGCCAGTTCAAGAGTTACCTTAGAAACACAGCTTACCATAAATGTTTTAGCGCATTCCCAAGATTCTTGAGCTGCCTTCTCATCGTAAAATTCATCTCCCCAAGTGTTATTACTTTCTTGAGTTTCTGCAAGAAGCTCACTATAACGATTTTTTAATTTAGTTAATTTATCCTTAATTGGCATATTTCACCTCATAAAGTATAATTTTAGTGATAGGTAATAACTAGAAGTAGTAGTGATTACCTATCGTAACCTAGGCTATTTACTTACACTTTTTATAGGACTCTAACTCAATTAACACATCTGTTTTATGATGCGCTGTATGAGCTCCAAATAGTTGCCCTTTAACTTCAACGCAACCGAGGGGAAGCTTTTCTTTTGTCCATACAATTTGTATTTTCTGTGCTCGTTCTACAGGGCTATATGTTCCATCTGAATCAGTCCCTAATACAGTAGAAATAGGCTTGGTAAGTAGAAGCATGGGATAGCCATTTTCTTTTTGAATTGTACCTTGTAGCGTTACTGGAGTATCGTATTCTACCTTATTGGGATTCATTGCAAATGATACTGTTCCGAATGAACCCAGTAAAAATAAAGAAACTAGCAATTTTCTCATAGTGTTACTCTCCTAATTAATATTGGTTGTTGTACCTTCTTTCCAACCCTCTTTTTTTGTTATTGCATCAACAATAACTGCTCGTTGATTATCAGTTAGACTACTCATTTTTGTACTAGCAGGCAAGCCTAATTTATTTGTAACAAAAGAAATATAAGCGGCGGTATTATTTTCGGATGGAGGTGCATATCTAGATATTGCTCCTTCAATAGTATTATTACGATAATACTTGCCCTCTTTCAATAAATTAACTATTGCTTGCTTACCAATTTCGGGAGTAGGGAATATAGCGAAACCGCTAGGGCCAACTCCAATAGCACCATTAGCTTTTGCCCAATCACTCATTCTGATATTACCAGGGTTATTATTTCTCCAAGCTAAAGTACCACCTTCTCTTTTAACAAGTTTGCCATCTGAAGTTCGGTATATTGTAGCTCTTCCATCGGCATATGCGTCTTTAGATTGGAATTTTTGTAATGATGGAGATAGGTTTGTATTAGAGCTTGTATTAGATATATTATTTCCAACGGAATACTTGCCATTCAAATGTCCTAGACCACCAGACGATTCGGGAATTGGTAAGTAAATGTAAGTATCCTTCGCACTAAATCCACCTTGGTTACTATTATCTAGGGCATCACTACCTGCAAGCTCAGATAAATGACCTAACAGCTTTCCATTATCAGAGGCATTACTATCTAGTACTTGTTGTTGCTCAGATACACGGTTATTAATAATGGCAATAGCTGTATTCGTTGAAATAAATTTTTGCAGATCCATTTCCATTCTAATTTGTTCAATCTCTTGATCAAGCCTTTTTAATGAGACTTCAAGATCTTTTTGAGCTTCTTCATTAGATGCTACATTTGGTTCTTTCATCCCAACTAGAATAACTCGACGTAGAACTAAGGCTTTTTCAAGCTCGTGTGATATGGCTAATTCTTGTGCCAAACGAGCACCTAAAATTGTAGCGTCAGGAGATTCCCGTAACGATTCGATTAAACCTCGAGTTACAGCAATAGTTGATGTACTTAATGAGTTTAGTTGTTCTGCGGTAATAGTATTAGCATTAAGGGTTTCTTCCAGTTTTTTCATTTTTTCAATGGTTCTAGATTCTATCTCTGGAGCAAGTCCTGTACCAGGTTGAGATTTGGTAGGGGCTCCGCAATCATCACAGGTGGTTAGCGTCCTATCACCTAGAATTTTACGCCCATATTCTGCAGCATCTTCTGGTGATGTCCATTCTGTACATAAACGTCCGTCACATTGCGTGATGGCACTTTTCTCGGTTGCTTTACGCCCAACAGACATATTAAATCCAGCACTAATAACATCTTTGAGAATCTCAATGGGCTTTTGCCCTTTACCTCCATGTTTTTCACCACCTATCCAAGTAATCCCTTTTTCTCCCTGTTCTTTTTCTAACTGCTTTTTAGCTTTTTTAGCGTCTGGTTCATTAGCGGTAATATCTTTGTAGTTTTCTAAACCAGCAGCTTTAGCCCATTTACTATCCATTACATAGTCAGCTAGTTTTTCAGACATTTCCTCACAGCTAGTTTTAAGTGAGTCAAAATCGAGTTTGGCTTGGTACATACCATTAGATAGTAAATCATATAATTGGGGATTAGCCCGTTGAATGATCATTGCTGGCAAGCTTGCTACAGCTCCTGTTGCTGATTGAATAACGTTGCTATAGAGATCTTTAAATCCCTCCGTAATTCCATTTAATTGGTTTTTTACCGTTGTTTTAATATCGAAATTACCGCAAGTTAAATTTGATTTCCAACCAAAGCCTAAGGCTAGCTCATTAGGACGTCTGCGACTAGGTGGGGGCATTACAGCTGAACCACCACCTATTTGATAAAATACTTTGTCAGAAAGAACTGTTCCTTGAACGTAATCTGTATTAGCTTGGCTGTATGTACAAGCAAAACCAATTGTCAGACAAACTGTAAGCGTATGTAATTTTGTCTTTAATTTCATAGTATTCCTCGTTTATATCTATTGAGTATGTGTGCTAATCCAATCAGTATTACCTAGAAAGACCTGTCCACGTTTTTTACAACAAGCGTAAGGTCTCCATAGTGCCCAGCTGTAATTTTCTTTACTTGAGAGTTTGTCACTATAGGTACTAGACGCGCCTCCATCAGGGAAAATAGAACAACTATTTTCTGTTTTAGGGCTTAACATTTGCCATCTATGTGTCTTTTTATTACCTTCCTCAACCTCTTTAGGATACCACTTACCATCACGACTATTTTTCTTTGTCAGTGGGTAGTAAATATGTAATTGACCATTACGACTGATAATATCAGCGATGCGTTGTGCTACGACTGCCGCTGCTTTATAGTCGTGAGTTTGAGTAACACTACCTGATCTTGGATAGATGTTTCCCCATAAGTCTCCATTTGCTTTAACTTCCCTCATCGTAGGAGTAGTTGATTCAGGATAAAACATTTCTGGCATACCGAGGTTCCAAGCAAAGAAATCTAAGCTGCTCAGAAAATAAGGTACATATCCTGTTGTTTGACTTTCACAAGTGTATCCACTACTACCAATTGCTTGTAAAACAAATCCGCCTGGATGACCAATAGCCTCCCCATTTTTGAATGTATATTGTGTATACATCTTACTTGGTGTTTGATGTTGCCCCCCCATTGCTCCCTTATTTAGCTGTTGTACTTCTGTCCAGGGGCTATGATTATCGTGATTATATGTAGACACAACCACTTCAGGAATGAAGTGAGAAATTTTAGTCGAGGTTTTTACGCTACATTTCCAATAGGTACATTTGAGCCAAAAACACACTCCAACCACTTGATAGTTCATACACGAGTTATCACCAATTGCACTAGCTATCGTTGCTCCATTTATCTCATTTCCGATGGCTTGCGTAGTACTAGGTGTGAGATATAGTGGGAGTGAACAACTTAATATAAGATAAGAATAAAAGTGATGAATCTTTTTAGAAAACATATCTACTCCGAAGCATTTTTATAAATCAGAATGGCTTTATTTATGTCAGTACTTCCATATACAACCATTGGCTCTTTACGACTATGCTGAAAGACTATAGCTGGTACTTTCATTACCCCTAGTTTCCATCCCTCAATAATACCTATGTATGCTTGTTGTAAATCGCTCTGAAATTTTTTACCTTGGGGGCTATGTAACCATTTTTTAGCTTGTTCAGCTGCTTTTTCAGGAATCGTACTAAATACATCTCCTTGCCCTTCTTCAATATTTTCTACGGCATCAAGATAATAAATGTGATGAGCAAGCGTAGAATCTTGAATAAGGTAATTCTGTGTGGTGAACACAGTCACACTAACATCAGATGGTAGTGGGGTTGCCCAAATCATTGGTGAGAATAATGTCAGAGCAAGAGTTTTGGTGTAACGCATAATCTCTCCTAATGAGAATTTTTCAGCATTACCTTAAAAATTTGATGGAAAAAATGGTAGGGATAAATCTGTTTAAAATTTGGATAATTTTTTGCTTGAAAAAACTATCTATTGCGGGAAAAGACTTTTTAATTGTGCATTTATACTAATCAATAATAATAGGCTTAACTTTAGCTATCGTGGATAGCAAAGCAGGTAGTCTGAGTCTACAAGACTACGCTTTACGGTGGTAAAGTGACTCAAACTCTCAAATGTTCCTCAGCGTTCTGAAAAGGACTCCGAGTATTCGGGAACGCATACTTTACACATCCAACCTGTTCAGGGAAAAATTATTCCCTGTGGGTAATTTCTCCTTGAACGTTTTTTTAACATCAATGGAGAACTCTTTATGAGCAATTCACGTACTCAAAATTTGGATTTATTTGATCCATTTGAATCTCAACCAAAATCTATCTTCAATAAATTGGGAAATAAACTCGGCGGTATTGCGGTTTCGACAAAAAAATTCGCAACGAAAAAATACCTAGAGATGACCCAAGGTATCAATCAACGTATTGCAGAAGAAGATGAACAACTTCAAGCTGAAATATTTTCTCACCTTGAAGCACAAGCGGAAGAATTTGAACAAGAGCTTAGCCAACGTCAAAAACGTTGGTTTTGGATTTCGTTTATTCTCACTCTGGTATCATTTTGTATCGGAGCTGTGGGAGCGTTCTTCCTTTTAACAAAATAATTATTAACCCATTGGGGAAATGTTTTTCCCGATGGGGCGGCATTTCCCCTTTTTTATTTAAAGGAATGAAAAATGCCAAAAAAAATTAACATTTTATTCTCCGCTATTGGAGATGTTCTTCCAAAGAACTGGAAAGAAAAACCTGATTGTTTATCTGAATTAACAGAGAGTGCATTAAATGCGTGGAAAAATCGTGAACCGCTTGAAAAAACGGTAAGGTTTTTGCATAAAATGCCAAAACAGAACGGTTTACATTTTCGATTCTTTACAGTTACCGAGCAGGAAAATGGCTCATTATTAGTTTCTAGAGGAGGCAATAATGGGTAAATATAAGAACTTTTTGTATAAGTTAAATCCCAAAGTGCTATCACGTATTGGTGATGACTTAAGGCAAGGGGGATCACTGGTTGGTGCAGGTGTGACTGGTATGATTATTTTATCTGACGATGTCTCGGCATCTGAAGGTGGGGTCATTATTGCAATAGGTCTATTTATGTGGATAATGGGACATCTATGTATCTATGCTGCAGAAAAGATTGAGTGTATTAACCAGTAATACATCTAGAAGAACATAACATAGGAGAGGAGAAAAACTTATGACACCAGTACAGTTTGTTATTGCTGTATTAGGCTCATTAGCTTTAGTTGCAGGGATCTTTGTCGGTCTTGTCTATTGGGCAAACTGGGACATTATCACTAGGGACTGGAAAAAAGAGACTAAAAGATAATCAACCATTCATTTTTACACTAAAAACCTAATCAATCGGATTATTTGATTAGGTTTTTAATCATCCCACGGGGAAACATTTCCTCGTGGACGTGTTTCCCCATTTTTATTTGGAGAAACACAATGAAAATTTTAACCACTTATTTTAACTCTCAATTAGTTAATGCTGGCCTGCCTGATAACCTTGAGATCAATTGGTCTCTGAGTTATTGTCAAGGTGATGGCGTAGCATTTTATGGTACGTTGTATTCTAGCTATTGGAATGATTTATTTAAAAAAATCTACCCAGAGCAAAAACGTAAACAACGTATGTTTGAGAGACTATTGAAATCTATTTTAGATTGGGAAAATTATTACCATAAGATTGTAATCTATCGCAATCAATTTGGATATCGTTACGCCCATTTCAACACGATGGAGATTGATGCTCCACAAGCTGAAAATCTCAGTTTCTTTTATGATGTAGAGGCTAAAAAGGAATGGTATTTTTCTGCAGATAATGTGTATAAATACCAAGCTCTATGGAATGATTTTATCACTGATTTAGAAGAATATATTCGAGACCTATCTAAACGCTTAGAAAGCGAGGGGTATCAAATTATTGAGGCTACGCCTTATGAATCAGAGGTAGCTTATAAATTTGAAACGAAAAATTATCGAGTCGAATTAATAACTGATCCACTTCCATTTTACGATCATCATTTTGAAACCCATATGTACGATTGTGATTTTGAAAATATTGAAACCCTTTGTGGCGAAGCCTTAAAAGGACGAGTTCGTTTCGTTAATGTTTATGCTCAGGTATTGGATAAGAAAACAGGAATTGCTTTAGGAGAGGATTACTTTGGTTCATTAACATATGATCCTAAAGATAAATCTCTAAGAGGTTATCGCCAAATTCTTATTCGAGAAGCTATTAAAGCAGCAAGAGCAGATGATGGTTTAATTAGCCGTCAAGCACAGCTGATGAGAAAAACTCAAAGTTCACAACCTTATACAGTCAACTAACTGATTGCCAAGCAACAGTTTTCTACCCCCATAGGGAATACCGTCCCTAATGGGGAATGCGTGTTCCCTTTTTCTTTGGAGAACACGTTATGAATAATCAAACTACACAACAAAATACTAAATTTGATCTATACCAAAACATAACCGATAGAATCGTTATGGCTCTTGAGACAGGAACTGCACCTTGGTTAAAACCGTGGTCGAATACAGAGAGTAAATTAACTTTACCTCGTAATGCGATTTCTAACCGTTATTATAATGGTGTAAATGTGCTATTACTGTGGCTTGCTGCGGCTGAAAATGGATATCGTCAATCTAAATGGATTACGATGAAAGCGGCAAACGATCTAGGGGCTCGTATTCGCAAAGGTGAGAAAGCTACACTAGTAGTTAATTACAATCCTGTTGAGAAAGAAAAACTCGATGAAGATGGTAATGTTGTCTTAGATGATCAAGGCAATCCAGAAATGGTGCGTTTTTCATTTATCAAAAACCATTATCTCTTCAATATTGAACAGTGTGAAAATTTACCTGCTCAGTATTATGATGTAATTGACGAAACACAATCTCAGCCTGAACAGCAATATCAAAAATTTGCAGAGATTAGACAAATTGTTGAAGGTATTAATTTAACCGTTGAGGTGAAACCGAGCAATAAAGCGTTTTATCATCCCAAAGTAGATACTGTAGTGATGCCTGAGATGAAACAATTCAACTCAGAAGAGGGATTTTACAGTGTCCTTTTACACGAGATGACCCATTCGACAGGGCATAAAGATCGTCTCAATCGAGAAGGCATTACTTCAGGTAAAGCCAAATTCGGTAACGATATTTATGCATTTGAAGAACTTGTTGCTGAAATGGGCGGCGCATTTTTATGTGCTTATCTTGGCTTTGATACGGTACCACAAAATGCAAGTTATATTGAAAGCTGGATTAAGGTATTAAAAGAGGATAAACGAGCAATATTCCGTGCATCGGGTAAAGCTCGTGAAGCGTGTGATTATATGTTGGATACACTTAAAGTGATGCAACAATATGAACGCCTTAATGCAGCATAACTAATCATTGCCGAAAGGCATTTCCCTAGGGGATACCTATTCCCCTAGGGCATAGTGTATCTCCCTCATTTTGGAGAATACTATGAATACTATACCTCGCAGACATAATAATTGGCTCATTATCGGTAGAGATGGTAATGGGATACGACATAAAGAACGTTTTTTATTCTATTCTCGTCGTAATGCCATTCGATTGTTTCGGGAAAAACACAAATGTGTTGGTAAACACGGAGCAATTGAAACTGTGATTCCACAATTTGGCTGGTATTAATCAGTCTTCCCATAGGGATATTCAATCCCTGTGGGCATTGTGTATCCCTTTTATTGACTTAAATGGAGAACACAATGTTTAACTTAAACTTGTTTAGACGACCCATTGAGCTTTCAACACTTGAATCTTGGTCTAAATTCTGTGATGATGTCGGTAAAGTTGCATTTATTGCAATTCCACCGATGATTTACAGTAATTACGCACTTAGTATCAAAGTTGGGAATATTATCGCTTTATTGGTGATAACCTATGGCTTCTTACTAGCAGCTAGAAAAATCCGTCAATTTATTGATAAGGAGAAAACAAAATGGGATTAACAATAGGTCTTTGGTTTATTGCTTTTGTCGGTGTTGCACTTGTTATTTGGGCTAATAGCTTATTAAAAGAGCAAGAAGAGCGTCATAAAGCATTGAAAGAATCGAAAAAATAGCACCTTTTAAACTCAATGTGGCACGTTATTAGTGTCGCATTATCTTTTAACCCTTGGGGTACATTGCCCCAAGGCAAATGTACCCCCATTATATTTAGGAGTACATTATGCCAAATTGGTGTCAAAATAAACTACAGGTCACTTGCCCTCCAGAACAGATTGAGCGAGTTAAAACCAAACTATTTACCCAAAGTGATAATAGACAATGGTTATTAGATTTTAGTCTCATTGTGCCGATGCCTAGCTCTCTTTATATTGAAAGTGGTAGCAGTTGTGATAAAGCGATGCGTTTTCTCACGCTCTCAAAAAATAAGCGAATTGATCGTTGGTTGCTTAGACACTACATTAACCCATCACAAGTTGATCGTATTTATGCCAAAGTAAAACGCCAACGTTGGAACATTGGGAGTTTTATTCAATGGCTTAAAACACGTCCTGATGAGCAACAAATGTTGTGGCTAGATTTAGTGCTTGGAGAGCAGTATTTATCAAACATAAAACAATATGGCTATAAGGACTGGTATGACTGGTCCCTTCGAAATTGGGGATGTAAATGTAATGTTAATCCCGATAACTGCGAAGTTATTTTTGAAGAAGATAGCATTTTCTGTTTATTTGATACACCGTGGAAACCTCCCCACGCTTGGTTTAAATCATTATGTGTAGCATTACCTCATATTGAATTTACCCTCTCATTTTTTGAGCCTGGTATGTGGTTTGCAGGTAAATATATTGCAAATTTAGATGGCTAATGTAGCAAAATCTATATAGATGAGGATGATATTGAGAGATTTGCCGAGGACGTTTTTGATGAGGAATTCTTATGGTAATAACTTAGATGGTTACTATCAATAACAGTGGTGTCTTAACGCAAAAATACTATGATTTTCTTGGTGCGGTATTTATGAGCCTTAGAGATGGTGTTTTTTATTAACTATACAGAAAGCGACCAAAGTGTCGTTTTTTTCTAATTGAAAAGTCAAAACTTATTGATTATTTATTATTTTGTCACAAAATATTTTGATATACTGACTTCTAGGCTTTACAAGAATTATTGATTAGAAACTGAGGGAAACATGATCAAATCGTTAAAGTTAGTTAATGTTGGACCCATGCCTAACCTAGACTTGGAATTAGGTAACCGTCTTAATATTCTTACTGGAGATAATGGTTTAGGTAAGTCATTTTTACTTGATATTATGTGGTGGTCTTTAACAAGAAGTTGGCCACAAAATATCAACCCAAAGATTCAAAATGGTTATGTAGCAAAACCGATAGATTTAAAAAATCCCGCAGAAATTAGATTTTCTCTCTTAGGGAAAACACAACGAGAAAAGAGTTACGAAGCAACTTATTCTCCTAGAGATGAAATTTGGGTTGGCAAAGCAGGTAGACCTATCAATCCTGGATTAGTGATTTACTCAATGAGTGATGGAAGCTTTGCTTTATGGGACCCAGCAAGAAATTATTGGCGCAACATATGGGAATCTAATCACGATTCGGGAATGAATGATAAATCTAGACCTGCTGCCTATGTTTACTCTCAATTAGAGATTTGGGAAGGTGCAGCTGGTGAAAATGGTAAAGAGCGTTTCTCTGGATTATTGTACGATTGGGCTTTATGGCAATCTGGCAACTCTGAGTATTTTCTACAGCTTCAATCTGTCTTAAAATCACTATCTACTAGGGAAGAACCCTTAGTCCTAGGAAAACTTCGTCGATTTTCATTAGATGACGACCGTCTTTATCCAACTATAAAAACAACATATGGGCAGGAGGTGTTACTTCCTCACGCTTCCTCAGGAATAAAACGAATAGTCGCCTTAGCTTATTTTTTAGTCCATGCTTGGAAAAAACACTGCGAGAACGCTGAATTAATCGGAGAAACACCAACTAACCAAATTACTTTTCTGATTGATGAAGTAGAAGCCCATCTACACCCTAAATGGCAGAGGCAGATTATCCCTGCAATATTAAAAGTAATGACTGATTTATCTAAAAATGCAACAACCCAATTGGTCACGGCAACACATTCACCTCTGATAATGGCTTCATTGGAGCCTTTATTTAAAAAAGCACAAGATTTGTGGATTGATTTTGATTTGCTGGAAGGAAAAATTGAAGTAAGGCAAGAACCATTTACTAAATTAGGAAGTGTAAATAATTGGTTAGAAAGTGAAGCATTTAACCTACAATCGAGTTATGCACTAGAATATGAACAACTTATTGATGAGGCGAGAGAATTAATTAGTTCTAGGAGAAATATGCGACCAACCAACGAACAAATAGAAAATATGAGAGAAAAGCTAGCCAATGCACTAGAACCCACAGATCCGTTTTTATTTTATTGGCGTTCTATTTGCGAGAAGAAAGGATACTTGAAGCGTGTTGAAGATATCTATAGTTCAAGAACCAACTGATTTTGATATAACAGTTAGACAACCTGGAGAGCAATGGCTAAGAAAGCATCCAAATGCGAAACCTGCAGATTATAGAGACTATTGGGTAAAATGTTTACCTGGCTTGAATAGGATTTATAAGGGCATTTGTTGCTATTATGGAATTTTCATTGAAAGAGCTACAGGTGGAGAAACTGTAGATCATTATTTACCTAAATCTAAATACCCACATTTAGCATATGAATGGGAAAATTTTAGATATTCATCTATTAAGGCAAATAGCAGAAAGGGCAATTATTTAGATGTTATTGACCCCACAAAATTACCCTCTATAAATACATTTATGCTAGATTTTTCAACAGGGGAACTTTATTACGATGATATCTATCCACTTTCAATAAAGAGCTTGCTTGATTCGACAATAAGTCGCTTAAAATTAAATGATAAAGATTTATGTAATGCAAGACTGGAACACTATGCAGCATATTTAAGGAATGAAATTACAGACACGGGATTACGAGCTAGAAGCCCATTTGTATATCAAGAAGCAGTCCGTCAGCAGTTAATATAATCCCATTATCTTATTGATGATAATGAGCTAATATTTTACTAACAAACAGTAGCCACCTTAGAAATAAGGTGGCTAAATTATTTTATATTTTCAACTGTGTTTTCCAATAAATATTCACTGATAGTTTCTTGAATAAGGATATTCATTTCTTCATCATGGCTTTCATAATAAATATCGCCATAATCTCATCTCAACTCCCAGCGAATTTCCGCTTCCAGTTGTTGTATTTCTGATTTAGTCACCCAAAATCTCCCATCAAAAAAATGATAAGGCACTCCCAATAGCGATATAAAGAAAAATTTTGGCAATTAGCAAAATATCCATAATTTTCCCCTTATTCAAAAGTTAATACTTTTGGTTATCTTTAAACTTTCTCCACACACGCTGAACCGTACTTTCGCTAACATTCAAAGCCTTTGCTGTTTTAGTTATTGAAATACCATTCTTACGATGCTGGATAATCGACTTATGCAATTCTACATTTGGCTGCCGACCACGATATCGCCCTTGCTGTTTAGCTAATTCAATTCCTTGATGCTGCCTTATTTTTCTTTTGCGATAGTCATCGTGTGCAATACTAACTGCCAACTTAAAAAACATATTTTGCATTGCTATGAATAAGTCAGACATAAGAAAGCCAGGGTCAAAATTCTCCGATGAGTGACCTAAATCCTTTGATATTGTTTCAAAATCAAATACCTCTGGCACTTGTATTTTTGCCCCTTTAGCTCTAATAGCATCAATAAGCTCCAATGCTTTCTTCGGCTCCAACCTTGTTAGTCGATCAATACTTTCTGCAACAACAATATCGTTTGGCTGTAAATCACCAATCAATCTATACAATTCGGGTCGTTGCTCCCATTCAGTCACACCAGAAATTTTTTCTCTATAAACAGCTGCAACATAAAATCCCTTAGTTCGAGTATCCTCGATAAGTTTTTCCTGTCGCTGTAAATCTTGCTGATCCGTAGAGACTCTCATATAAATTCTTGCTGTCAGCATTTACTACCTTCATTTAACTCTGTGAATTGTGCCACTGGCATTTAAGTCTATATTCTTTCTATATACCCCTAGCATTTAGTACTTATCTGATAGGGTTATTTATCTATACCCTAATGACCGTACCCATTTTGCAACAACCCACAGAAATTCAAAATAATTAAGTCTTAGCAAAATATTTATAGTTTTTGGTTGAAGCAGTCTAAAAATTTAAAAACACTGAAAAAAATTTCTTGATGGCTGTAAAAAATGATTCGGAATATTCTACGTATACTTTCTGTAATGTTATGGGCAGATTTAACATTAGCTGAAGCAAATGTGTTGCCGTTATGTCACGCTGATCCGATGTACTCTGAATATAACTATGGAGGTATTTGGGAGCGTGATGAAGATGGTGAGTTGGTTTGTAACTTTTGGCAATTTCTACCAGATGGGGAAAATGAGCGTCCAACTACAATAATCGGATCAGAAGAAAGTGAAGAAAGTGATTTTTACATTACACCCGAAAACAATGATACTGATGAAGTCATTGAATATTATGATTATGGTGACTCTGATTTATCCGATGAGTAAAACTGGAAACTCATAAAGGGAAAAGGCTTTATAAGGGGAGAAGGGGCAAGGGTAAACCGCTCCGCAGGGCGGAGCGGCCCTACCCGAAAGGGCCTTTAAAAAGGGCTAAAGGGCTTGTTTAAAACGTTCTTGTACTAAACTATATAGATAAGGAGTTAACAAATTGATAGTATTGATTAATATTGGATCTACATATCCCAAAACAGTCCTAATATCTTTTATTGTTTGTTCAATGTTGTTTTTAAAAATAGGCTCATTATGGCATACCCGATTTCTAAGTTTTCTTAATGATGTAGTTATATCGTACACTTTTTCAATTGTATCTGATGAATTCATATATGGAAACGCCTTTTTGTAATTATATTTCCATAGAGAGCTATGTTTTTTTGTAAGTAGATCTTCCCAAAAGCCGAAATTCATTTTAGCAACCACTTTGCCTTTCGGAATACCGCTAATATTGACTTTATTATTTCGAGTTCCCGTTGTGTTATTTATTAATGTATATGGTTCTTGTGTACTTGGAATCAATGAGTTAATAGTTTCGATGAAATTTTCAGCTGTAGACATACTTAATGAAAAGATAAACTGGTTATTAAAGATACTGTAAGGGTAATACTTATAATCAATAACTTTCATTATTGCATTTCTAAGGACAACTTCGTAGAAACCTAAGAGTGATAGCAATGCACCTGCCATCTGATTGTTCCAGATATATAACTGTAATGCTTTCTCTTTATTGTGTTCCTCAATTCGTAAGATATCTTCTGCATCCATTTTATCTGTATATTGATTTGGATACTGTTCTTTGAATGTTTCACAACGTTCTGTTGATATAAATGGTTCAATATGCGTAATATTTAACTTAATTGTCATTTTTTTTTGTTGCACCTATCTAGGTATTGATATAGAATTAGCCCCGACTTTAAGGATGTGAAGATGAGAAACTAATGTTTATTAGTAGGCTCGGACCCCTTTTAGCACAAGATGATAGTAAAGCCTCTAGTGTCACAACTAGGGGCTTTATGCTTTATGTTATTAGTATAATTGTTTTTCTTGTAATTCCAAAATTTCTTTAAGATCATTGAGATTGTCTGTTTGTTTACCCAATAACCCAGAGAAATACTCTTTACAGTCTAGCATTTCACATTGTTTAAATAGTTCAACAATACTTCTAGCTTTAACATCATCTTTGTAGAAAGCAATTAGTTTTGAATTCCTTGCTGTTTCATCTACCGAGTTGTAATTGAAATCAAGTGGAATTGATATAAAAGTTATTCTTAGATTAAGAAGTATATCCTGCAAGCGATTATTCTTATCTGCATCAGAGGTAGAAACTAAGAAAACCTCATATTTGCTGAATAATTCGTTATAAACTTTCTCATCTATACCATTCACTTCTAATGTAACTGTAAGTGGAATTTGTTTTTGTAACAATCTAGCAATATATCGTGCAGCACAGAAATGATGGCTACCGCCCTCGTTATGCCAAGTGAATTCTCTGCTCCATAAATCACAAGTTACATTTTGGTCATTACAGTGGAAAATTTTACTCTCGTAATGAGATAAATTTTTGTTGAGCCACTCCAATGTAATTTCAGGAATTAAATCTTGGCTATTGGTAATAACAAGTTCATCTAGGCTATTTATTGCTAGTAAATCAGATTTGGATGATGAAATGTTGTTGATAGTTTGTAATTCCAACCTATGGTTAGGATATGTGTGTGCATAGCTTAATTTGTTGAATAACTGTGCCAATTCATCTTTACGAGATGAACTACCCATACCTTCATTTTTACGGAAACGCCATTCAATGCAATGTTTACTCAAGTGTTTCCAAAAGAATCGCCTATATCCCAATCCAATAGTTTTCATATTAACCTTGAAGGAGTCAGTTTGGAGTAATTCTTGTAACATTTCTCTTTCTAAGGCTTCATATTTGAAGTGTATTAAAACTTTGCGTAAAAAAGGTCTTTGTTTAAAAAAGTTTCGCATCAGATTTACCTCTATATTTGAGAATTACCAGTATTATAGGAACTAATAAATTAGTTTCACTAATTTATTCTTTTTTCACCCATTAAAACTTGTTTTAATGAATTAATGATTATTTCATCTATTACATATTATGCTGAATATTATAAGAAAACTTGTCAAAAAACCTAAATCAGACATATCAGAGTCTAAAACTAAGGAAATTACAGAAGGATGGCATCAACCATTACCTGCAGCAGAATTATTAAATACACCACTTAGACAGCAATACTTATCGACTATTTGGCAAAATGTGTCTATGACGCCTGAAATGTTTAAGACTTTTTATAGGGAGCCAATAGAGAAGTATGCTGAAATGGTTCAGTTATTGCCCGCATCAGAATCTCACCATCATTCTCATATAGGTGGAATGCTCGATCACGGTCTGGAAGTCATATCTATAGCAGCAAAATTAAGACAAAGTTATATTCTGCCTCAGAATGCGATTCCTGAAGAACAATCTAAGCAACGAGATGTGTGGACTGCAGTTGTTATTTATGCGGCACTACTACACGATATTGGCAAATGTGCTGTTGATATTGAAGTTGTTTTAAGGGATGGAAGTAGATGGTTTCCCTGGCAAGGTATACCAAAACAGCCATATAACTTTCGTTATATAAAAGGTAGAAATTATGATTTACACCCTGCGTTAGGTGGTTTTTTTGCCAACTTACTTATCCCTAAATCAGCATTTGATTGGATTGCCCCGTTTCCTAAGGCTTTCTCTGATCTAATGTATTTTGTTGCTGGTCATACTGATAAATCAGGGATTCTGTCTGAAATTATACAAAAAGCAGATCAAATTAGTGTTACGATGGCTTTAGGCGGTGATCCTAATAAGCTAGCAGAAAAACCTCAAATGTCTTTTGCCAAACAATTATTAATTGCTTTACGCCAGGTTATTGAGAACTACAAATTCAATACCCAACAAGGAGGATGCGATGGTTGGCTAACGCATGATGGACTATGGGTAATGAGTAAAAGCACTGCTGATAATATTCGAGCTGTTTTGATAAAACAAGGCATTGCAGTGCCTAGTCAAAATGGGAAGTTATTTGATGAGTTACAAACGCATAAGTTGATTGATATTACTTCTGATGGAAAAGCGATTTGGAGTTGTAAAGTAACTTCTAATCAAGGCTGGACACACGATAAGCCTTTTTCATTATTGAGAATACCTGCCCATATAGTTTGGGAAAGTATTGATGATCGCCCAACGCTATTTGAAGGTAGAGTTGAATTTAATGGTAATGTTGACTCACAAGGGGGTAATGAACTACTTCATATGGATGTAACATCCCCACCTTTAACAACACAAAACAATAGTGAGATTGATCCAAATATTAATCAATCAGTGTCAATTATGGAAGATATTCCACAAGCCGAATCCTCTGGGGCAGATTTTGAATCGCCTATAGTAGAAAATGTAGAGATGTTGAGTGGAATAGCGATTAAACATACATCACAACCAGTAGAAAATATCAATACAGATACATCCTTAGAATTTGTCCTAGATATGTTCCCTGTGTCAGGTATTGAAAGTATAAATACTGAGTCAGTAAATCAGACTTCAGTAATAATTGAGCCAGTAATAGATGCTGCCACTATTAATAATGAAACAGTAGCAGAGCAACAAAGACCACAACAAAAATTGAAATCAGAGGGTAGTTCAAAGAAAGCTAGAGTAACAAAAACCAATGTGTCCAAAGCCAATACAGATATAGACATATCGAATGAGCAATATGATACTAACCCAGAGTTAGATCCACTAAAATTCATTGATTGGATAAAGGCTGGAATTATTTCAGGTAGTCTTTTTGTGAACCGTCCAAATGCAGTAATACATAAGGTAGAGGATCATCTATTTCTTGTTACGCCAAGTATATTTAAGATATATTTGAGAGATGTAGTGAAGCGCACTGATACGGCATCATGGGAGTTACTACAGAAGCGTTTCCAAACTCTAGGCATACACCGTAGACAGCACCTTGAAGGGGATAGCCGAAATATTTGGAAATGTTCAGTGATTGGACCTAATAAGAAATCAGAATTAAGTGGTTTTTTGATTCAGGATCCTAAATTACTTATTGGGGACAAGATTTTTTTAAACAACCAATGGTTGACATTACGAGGAGAATTGAAATGACTTTTGACCAATTTCTAGAAATGTTTTTTAAAATATAAGAACTTGCGACCTAATACCGTGAGAAGCTATAAAAATGTAGTTACTCAATTATTGAATCAATATCCAAATTTAAAACCGCAAGAAATTACAGATGAACATATCATTGAGTGGCGAAATATTATGCTTCAGAAAGCAAAACCCATTAGTTGGAATAATTATGCTCGTCACCTGAGAAGTATCTATAATTTTGGCATTGAAAATGAACTATTGATATTTAGAAAGAATCCTTTCAAAGCCTTTTTTGTGAGAGAGGGTAAAGAGAAAAAGAAAACGTATACTGATGCAGAATTAAAAGTTATAGACGGTCTATTTGATAATGAGTACTGGCTTGATCGGTATCTTTCCCCTAGGTGGTTTATAGCTGCAATAATCAAAGTGTTTCGATATACAGGTATGCGTCAAAGTCAGCTAGTAAATTTAAAAATTCAAGACATTGACTTATCTAGACGAGTTATCTGTATTTCCTCAACAACAAATAAAAATCACAATTATCACGAAATTCCTATATCCACTCATTTATATCCTTTTTTGGAAAAAATGGTTTATGAAATGAAAATACGTAAGCGGGTTGGCACAGATCAGTTATTTAATTTAAATGTTGTTTCTCGTAGAACATTAAACCGTAAACGAAATATGTCAGTGCATCAATTAGAAAACATCTTCAGGCATATATCAAAGATAGTAGGGTTTCGTGTTTCATCTCACCGTTTTCGACATACCATAGCTACTAAATTAATGAAGAATCCTGATAATTTATATATAACAAAGCAACTATTAGGGCATTCTGATCTCAAAGTAACGCTAAGCTATATTGAATATCATAGTGATATGCTTAGATCTTGCGTAGATAAATTATAGATGGTTATAGCAAAATGTAGGAGATTAAATTGGAGTTAGCCTTCTACATTTTTATTGATCTATATAAAAATTATACCATTCTTCCAGTCTTGTAAAATCACAACAGAAATTTTCAAAACCAAAGCGTCTTGTAATTAAATTGAGATAATATTCACATAACGAAAATTTTCTAGTCTTCTAGGCTTTACACGAAGTTTTTTCTGAGTAGAATGGATCCTGTTTAGAGTGAAAAATACTCTGAACACGATCCCTTTTTTTAATATAGCCTGGTATCTTGGACGGATGATTCAAAATCCGCCGCCCTTAAAAGCGTGTCGGTTCGAGTCCGACCACTGGCACCAACCCATTATTTTAGCTTTTCGTGACCTTTCGTAAAAAATAACATCTCCTAATAATCAAAAGCCTTCAAAATTTTTGACTTGTGTTTTAGTGGTGTAATGGAAAAAATAGCTGCTGATTTAAGTATAATGAAAAAATTCATCTGTAGAAGATCAGAACCGATCCTCTACAGCTTATATATTAAACCCTTACTGCACCGCAATAATTTGTCCATTTTGGTAATCAACTACAACATCTTTATTCGGTAGCAATTTACCTGATAGAATTTGCTGTGCAAGTGAGTTTTCCACTTCTTGTTGAATAGCTCGTTTAAGCGGTCTTGCTCCAAAGAGAGGATCAAAGCCTGCATTACCAATATGATCAACTGCGGCATCTGTTACGGTAACGTGATAACCACGTTCCGCCATACGTTTAATTAAGCGTTGTAATTGAATTCGAGCAATTGCACGAATATTCGCTTTATCTAGTGGGTGGAATACCACAGTTTCATCAATACGGTTAATAAACTCTGGTCGGAAATGTTGCCCGACGACACTCATTACGATATTTTTCATCTCGTCATAGCTCATATTCTCTGCATTTTCTTGAATCAAATGTGACCCTAAATTTGATGTCATAATGACAACAGTATTGCGAAAATCAACGGTTCTACCCTGTCCATCGGTTAAACGCCCATCATCAAGTACCTGAAGTAAAATGTTAAATACATCAGGGTGTGCTTTTTCTACTTCATCAAGCAGGATAACCGAATATGGACGGCGACGAACAGCTTCAGTTAAATATCCACCTTCTTCATAACCTACATATCCTGGTGGAGCTCCAACTAAGCGAGATACACTATGCTTTTCCATAAACTCTGACATATCAATACGCACCATTGCATCTTCACTATCAAATAAGAAGTTAGCAAGGGTTTTACAGAGTTCCGTTTTACCGACACCTGTTGGCCCTAAGAATAAGAAAGATCCGATTGGTCGATTTGGGTCAGACAGTCCAGCTCGGCTACGACGAATCGCATTCGCTACCGCATCTACCGCTTCTGATTGTCCAATCACACGTTTATGTAAAACGTCTTCCATTTTAAGCAGTTTCTCTTTTTCTCCTTCCATCATTTTAGAGACTGGAATACCCGTTGCTTTTGAAAGCACTTCGGCAATTTCTTCATCAGTTACTTTGGTTCTTAATAACTGATTTTCCGCATTTTCATCTTCTCGTTTTTGTGCTTCTGCAAGCTGTTTCTCCAAATCAGGAATAACACCATATTGCAGTTCAGCCATTTTCTCAAAGTTATTCTCACGACGAGCTTGTTCCATTTTCAAACGAGCATCTTCTAATTTCTCTTTAATATTCTGAGTACCTAATAAGGCAGACTTTTCTGCTTTCCAAACGTCTTCTAATTCCGCATATTCACGCTCACGAGCGGTGAGATCTTGGGTTAATTTTGCAAGTCTTTGGCGACTGGCTTCATCATCTTCTTTTTGCAGTGCTTGTTGCTCTAATTTTAGTTGGATAATACGGCGTTCCAAACGATCTAATGGCTCAGGCTTAGAATCAATTTCCATACGCAAGCTAGATGCCGCTTCATCAATTAAATCAATCGCTTTATCGGGTAACTGGCGATCTGAAATATAACGATGCGAGAGTGTCGCAGCCGCTACGATTGCAGGGTCAGTAATTTGAACGTGATGATGAAGTTCATAGCGTTCTTTTAATCCACGCAAAATAGCGATGGTATCTTCCACTGTCGGCTCATCAACCAACACTTTCTGGAAACGACGTTCAAGAGCCGCATCTTTCTCAATATATTGGCGATATTCATCAAGTGTTGTCGCTCCAACACAGTGTAATTCTCCACGAGCAAGAGAAGGCTTGAGTAAATTGCCTGCGTCCATTGCACCATCGGTTTTTCCTGCACCCACCATTGTATGAATTTCATCAATAAAGAGAATAACTTGTCCTTCTTCTTTGGCTAATTCATTTAATACCGCTTTTAGACGCTCTTCAAACTCACCACGATATTTTGCCCCTGCAATCAATGCGCCCATATCTAATGAGAGAACTCGTTTATTTTTTAAGCCTTCAGGCACTTCATTATTCACAATACGTTGTGCCAAACCTTCTACAATCGCTGTTTTACCTACCCCTGGTTCACCAATCAGCACAGGATTATTTTTGGTTCGACGCTGTAAAACTTGAACAGCTCGGCGAATTTCTTCATCGCGTCCGATAACAGGATCTAACTTGCCACTTTTTGCTCTTTCTGTTAGATCAATTGTATATTTTTGCAATGCTTGACGAGTTTCTTCTGCATTTTGACTGTTCACGTTTTCTCCCCCACGAATTTGTTTAATTGCCGAACTAATTTTTTCTTTCGTTAATCCATACTGCTTGAATAATTTGCCTACTTCGCCATTATCATCTAATAGAGCTAAGACAAATAACTCTGACGATACAAAACTATCGCCAAATTGCTGAGCTAATTTATCGCATTGATTTAATAAGCGGAAAAGCTGCTGTGAAGGCTGAATATTCGTGCCTTCCACTTGCGGAAAACGCTGTATAATCGTTTCCAATTCTTGAGCCAATTTAGCTGGTACCACATTTAATGTACTCAATAACGGAGCAACCGAACCATCATTTTGTTTTAATAATGCTAACAATAAATGTGCTGGTTCAATGTAGGCATTATCTTTTCCAACTGCAATAGACTGTGCATCTGCAATCGCAGATTGGAATTTACTGGTAAATCTATCAATATTCATATTTTTCCTCAAAATTCTTCTGTTGTTGAACATTCTGACATTGAGAGATTGAACCCTCTCTTAACAAAACAATAAATTGGGATTGTCAAGTCAATTTCAAGTAAAAATGTGAATAAGATCACAAAATCTTATTTAATTGAATAAAAATCAAGTAAATTCAATCTTGTCTGGCTAATGACAGACAAAACAGATAAACCTTTTAATCTTGCAATTTGCTCAATAGCAGCCCTAAGCTGTTTTTCAATTTCAATTGGCTCAAAACCTTGATGTAGCCAAGGCGCATCGGTTTCAATCATTAGGCGAGAAAGGGGAAATTGCTTTACCACCCTTTGTGTTTTAGGATTATGTAGAATATCTGGGGTTACGCTAACGTAATACGGCGTATGCAAAACTTCATTTAACATTTCATCACTGGCTTTAAACCAATGAAAATGAGCTTTCTTTACTTGATACTTACTCAGTAAGGACAAAGCAATATCCGTATCATCATATACAATGTGCAAATTTAGTGGCAAATCATACCGCTTACTGAGCTGAATAAATTGTTCAAATAAATCAATATAAGGCTGATAATCTAAATTTGGTTGTGTTTGTTTTAGATAGTAAGGCAACCCCACTTCTCCACAAGCGGTCAGATATTGATGATTTTTCGCAATCCAATCGAACAAGCGATTTTGTTCATTTTCAGTCGGTAAATCTTGTTCAGGGTGAAAACCAGCACAGCAATAGATATGTGGAAAACGATTCTTTAAAGATAGCAAACGTTCGCTACTTTCCAAATTCGTTGCTACAGCAATGAACCCTTGTAAATTGGGGTTAGCACAAATCTGAATAATTTGTTCATCTGAAAATTGATCTAAATGAATATGTCCATCAAACATTGTTTAAATTACATTCTAAAAATAAGTAATCCTTAGTATAAATTTAATTCGTATTTGTTCTAAGACTTCTTTTCAAATTTTTGATTTATATCACATTTTTCTAAATGCTTATCATCATTCACATCACTGCTATCGGTAAGCGATAAATCAGGTATAACAGCACCTGAATCGATTGAACTGTGCTTAGGAATTATTTTGTGGCTAATGTCGATTGCTAGTTATGATAATCTATTTAATACACAATCACACAAATTTACAAAATTTAGTTTTTCATAAACTAGTCACATAAATATCCAAATATAAAGGCCGTTCTGTATGATACTGAACGGCCTTTATACGATTACTAGAAATTATACTAAACCTGCTTGCTGTAAGGCTGCTAATACTTTCGGTTGAGCAGATTCAGAAAGCGTAGTTAATGGTAAGCGTAATGTTGGCTGACTAATTAGCCCCATTTTGTAGGCAGCCCATTTCACTGGAATTGGATTTGCTTCAACAAAAAGATCGCGATGTAACGCCATTAAACGCTGGTTAATTTGTTCTGCTTCTTCAAACTCACCTGCTAATGCTAAATTACACATTTTTGCCATATCCGCAGCTGCAAGATTATTTGTAACAGAAATAACGCCTTGTCCACCAAGTTTCATTGACTCTAACCCAGTAGAATCATCGCCACTTAAGAAAATAAAATCATCGCCTGCAAGCTGTTTAATCAACGGCAGGCGACTTAAATCACCCGTTGCTTCTTTAATACCAACGATATTTGGAATTTTTGCCAAACGCCCTACTGTTTCAGGTTTTAAGTCACTTCCTGTACGACTAGGAACATTATAAAGGAGTTGTGGTAAATCGGTACTTTCTGCAATTGCTTTATAGTGTAAGTACATTCCTTCTTGGGTTGGTTTATTGTAATAAGGAACTACACTTAAACAGCCTGCAACACCACTATCTGCTAATAATTTAGTCATCACAATCGCTTCGCTTGTTGCATTAGAACCTGTCCCAGCAATAATCGGAATACGTCCTGCTGCATATTCCACCGCTTTTTTAATCACTTTAACATTTTCATCAATACTTAATGTTGTAGATTCCCCTGTAGTACCGACAGAAACAATAGCGTGAGTGCCTGATTGAATATGAAATTCAATTAAATTTTTTAATTCATCGAAATTGATTTCACCCTCATTCATTGGCGTAAGCAGTGCAACAATACTGCCTGAAAAAAGTGGTTTTGCCATTTGTAGCTCCTGGATATTTTTATTGTTTTAAAATTATGAGTAGCTTGCAAAATTCAGTTTAAATATGCAAGCATTTTCTTAGATTTTTGCGAATTTTTGCTCAAATTCTACCGCTATTCAATCCCTTTTTGATAAGACATCATCACTAACGTTCGCCATTTATCTTTTCCTTGTTCATCTTTCCCCATATTTGCAATATTTGGGAAACGCCCCCAACACTCAAATTGATGTTTCTTCATTAAATTCATACTGACTTGATTCAATTCAAAGACATAAGCCATTAGGGTATTGATGCCACAAGAGAGCATCTGATCTTGCATATACTGAATAATTTGAGAACCGTAGCCTTTGCCTTTGGCACTTTGGTCAAGGTAAATACTAATTTCAGATGTATGCACAAACGCAGGGCGTTCATAAAAAGGAGAAAAACTAAACCAACCTACGACATTCTCATCTTCAACTACGGTCCAAAGTGGATATTTTTCGCTGTTGAGATGAAAATCAAACCATCCTTGGCGACTTTCAACTGTCGCAAAATAGAGATCGGCAGTGACTTGATGAGTGGGAATTGCCTGGTTGTAAATGGCTAAAATAGCTTCAAAATCCGATGGAACGGCTTTACGGATCTGCATGTTAAATCATCCTTATAATGATAATAGTTGAGTTAATTCACGAGCAATGCTGTCTTCATTATTTGATCCAATCGTTTTCTTCGCACTTTGCTGAACTTCTGATTCAGATTCACCCATTGCAATTCCCATACCCACTAATTGCAACATACTGATATCATTAAAATTATCACCAAATGCAATCACATTTTTAGGATCAATACCTTCTCGTTTTAGCAACTCTGCCAAACAAGCACCTTTACTGTTTCCTTGAGCTGTAATATCTACCCTATCCACCCAAGACCACTCAGCACTAAATTGATCAAGCGGTAATTTTTCCACAAAATTTTGCATTTTTTGTCTATCTGGGTCGCTAATCAACACCTTCCAAATAAGTGTATTTCCATCTAAAAAATCTTCAAAACGAGAAACCTGATGCACATCAGGACGTACCTTTTCATCACAACTATTTACCCAAGTGAGTAATTTGTTGAAATGGGTATTTAGTACTTCATAAGTCATACTATCTCGAGTATAAACGGCAGTATGAATATGCTCCGCCTTCGCAGAGGAAATAAGATAACTAGCTTGTTCTGTTGTTAATGGTTTCGCAGCAAGCACTTCGTCTTTTTGGAAATCATAAAGGTAAGTACCATTACAACAAACAACAGGCGTATCTAATCCTAACTCTGCATAATAAGGACGTACTGCCGTATGATGTCTGCCTGTTACAATAAAAACTTTAAGCCCTTTTTGTTGAGCTTGTTGGATTGCGAATTTGCTTGAGTTTAAGATTGTGCCTTGACTAGAAAGCAACGTGCCATCTAAGTCGAAAGCAATAGCTTGATAAGACATATAATTCTCCCAAAATAAAAAAGGATGATTACTCATCCTTTCTATTTTACGCTTTCATTGCCAATTTCGGTAATTATTTATTACCGTTGTATGCAGGAGTTTGATAAAGTGGAGCTGGACCATTTGGACCCGCAACATTACCACCTTCATTTTGTTTTAACACGCCACCATTTGCAGAAATTTCTACACGACGGTTTGGACGTAAGCAATCACGTAACGCTTGGCCTGACTCACCATCACAAGCTTTAACTTGGCTTGCTTTACCATAACCAACAGCATCTAACTGTGCTGTTACGCCTTGCTGAATTAAACGCGCTTTTACAGTATTTGCACGACGTTGTGATAGATCTAAGTTATATGCTTCTGAACCTAAACGGTCTGTATAACCTGCAATTTTAGCTTGTTGAGCACCTGATGATTTTAATTGTGCAGCAACGCTATCAACAACTTCTTTACCTTTTGCAGTTAATACATCTTTGTCAAAATCAAATAAGAAGTCACCGCTTAAGTTATAAGATGAGTTACCATTACAACCATTTGGATACCAGAAGAAACTTTGTGCGTTCATGTTTTTGTCAAATAAGATTTTGTATTGACAAATTTTGTGTACGCCGTTTTCACGATAGTTAAATGCATAATCCCACTCACGAACGCCATATAAGCCTTCTTCAAAGTGTGGGCGTCCGATTAGGTTATAAAGTTGGTCTTTATTCATACCACGTTCGATTTGACGAACATTTTCCCAGTTTGGCCAAGAACCAAATTGAGAACCATCGTGGTTAAATTCTGACTCAGAAATTTTGGGGAATACTGGGTTTTCTGTTGTACCTTCATCAGATACTTTGCTTAGGTTACCACAAGCAGCAACTGCTAATGCAACACTTGTTAATAATAAGCCACGAAAAATTTTAGTTTCTTTCATTTTTAGGTTATTCCTTGTGAAATTTTATCTAAAAGATAATTGATATGTCTCTGATAACCAAATTGGCATAGAGTTCTAGCGAATTCTACAATATAAAATAACATTCTTCTAGTTTTTTATACAAATTATACCGATAAATTATACCGATAAATCTTCGATAAATAATTGGATATTACGATTACCCCGAAATTCATTGATATCTAATTTATAGACTAACTTAGCCTTTTTTATAGACATATCAGGGAATTGTCTCACATCTACATTAAACCAAATTGCATCAAATAACATGCCATCATTATTTTCAACTAACATTTTTAAATGCTTTTCACCCACTAAACGTTGTTGAAGAATATTAAAATCACCTTCAAAAGTAGGTTCTGTAAAATGTTGCCCCCAAGGACCCGCTTGTTGCAATAATTCTGCGGTTTGTAAGGTTAATTCCGCAGAAGATAATTCACCATCCGTGTAAACAATGCCTTGTAATTGCTCTGGTTGGATAAATTTTTTAATCGTTTTATCAAATGCTTGCTGAAATTGTAAAAATTTATCGCTATAAATAGTAAGCCCAGCTGCCATTGCGTGCCCACCAAATTTAACAATCAGATCTGGATATTGTGAATCAATTCGCTCAAGTAAATCACGAATATGTAAACCTGAAATTGAGCGGGCTGAACCACGTAATAATTTACCTTCTTCATCATCTTGTGCAAAAGCAATCACAGGGCGGTAAAATTGATCTTTGATTCTTGAAGCTAAAATACCGATCACGCCTTGGTGCCAATCGGCTTGATACAACACAATCCCACCCACTTGCTCGTTATCCGCTAAGTTAGGCAGTTTAGCACAAATAGCCAAAGCTTCTGTTTTCATTTCTTGCTCAAACTCTTTACGGGTCTGATTTAAAGAGTCGAGTTCCAGAGCGAGTTGCCTTGCTTTAACAAGATCATTACAGATCAATAAATCTACGCCTAACGACATATTTTCTAATCGCCCTGCCGCATTTAAACGTGGCGCAATAGCAAAGCCCAAATCACCCGCTTGTAGGCGAGATAATTCTCTTTTACTAATTTCCGCCAATGCCTGAATACCGACTCGGCATTGCCCTGCTCTAATACGTTTTAATCCCTGTGCGACTAAAATACGATTATTATGATCTAAAGGCACAACATCTGCGACTGTCCCTAATGCCACTAAATCAAGCAATTCCGAAATATTTGGCTCTTTACCATTAAACGCATTATGCTCTCTTAATTTTGCTCTGAGTGCTACCATCACATAAAAAATAACACCTACACCTGCAAGCGATTTAGAAGGAAAACCACAGAAAGCTAAATTAGGGTTAATCATTGCATCTGCATTTGGCAAATTCTCTGTGGGTAAATGATGGTCAGTCACTAAAACCCTTATCCCTTGAGCCTTAAGAAGATTGATCCCATCAAAAGATGAAATACCGTTATCTACAGTGACAACTAAATCTGCTCCTTGAGCAATTACATTTTCCGCTATGGCAACACTCAATCCATAACCTTGTGAAAAACGATCTGGAATAAGATAGTCCACGTTTTCAAAACCAAATTGGCGTAATGCTAAAATCGCTAAGGCAGTACTTGTCGCGCCATCGGCATCAAAATCGCCAACAATAATAATACGATCTTGCTTGAGATAACTTTGATACAGCAATTCTACCGCTTGTTCAATATTAGCGAGTTGATTTGGATGATGTATTCCTTTAAGTGAAAGATCTAACTCCTGAGCAGACCTAACACCACGAGCTTGGTAAATTCGATTTAGTAATGGATGTTCAGATAATTTTTCGGTAGTCGTTATAGGACGACGTTTAATCAATTTTTTCATAATCAATAAGAAATTAAAGCGGGTAGATTTTGCAAAAAATTCACCTAATCCACCCGCTTAAAATACAATTAATGCTATTCACTTAACATTTTTGCTAATTCTTTCGGCTCAACAAAACCAGGGATTAGTTCTCCTGTTTCAGTCACGATATTAGGCGTACCATTAACTCCAAATTTTAACCCTAGCTGATAATGTTTTTTCACAATGCTTGGCGTTTTGAGTTCTTTAGGTAAATTGCCCTTTTCTGCTTCATTTAATGCGAAAGCTTTATCCTTTTCTGTCCAAATCGCTTCCATTTGTTTTGCTGTTTGTGTTTCCATACCACCACGCGGGAAAGCTAAATAACGAACGGTAATACCAAGATCATTATATTCTTTAACTTTAGAGTGCAACAAATGGCAATAATGGCAAGTAATATCCATAAATACAGTGACTGTATGCTTTGGATTTTTCGCTGGATATACAATCATTTCATTACTCAATGCATTTAATTCTGCAAGTAACGCATTATTTGTAATATCAACTACTTGACCATTTTTTAATTCAAACACTTTCCCTTGAATAATAAAACGACCATCTTGACTAATTTGTACAATACCTTGATCTGATGTTGCTGTTTTAAAGCCTGGTAAGGCTGAGTCTGAAATTTTGACGTTGGTTGCACCGACTTTTTCTAATTGTTTTTGTAAGTTCGCATTATCAGCTAATGCAGAAGTAGCCAAAAGTGATGTTGCTAACACCATTGCTGTTTTCTTAATCATTCTAATATTCCTTAAAGTTTTAATTGTGCTTCAATTTTTCTTGCTTTAACCAAGAATGCTTTACGCTCTTTCTCTGGCATTCCTGAACCCGTTCCAGGTAATTTCACAGTCATTGGATTAACTGGGCGTCCATTGATATGAAATTCATAATGTAAATGTGGCCCTGTTGAACGACCGGTATTTCCTGATAAACCAATACGCTCCCCTTTTTTAACTGTTTGACCAGGGCGAACGAGCTGGCGACTTAAGTGCATATATACGGTTGTATATTGCCCACCGTGGCGTAATTTAATATAACGCCCAGCCCCATTTGCTTGATAAGCAACATGCTCGACCACGCCATCAGCGGGTGCAATAATCGGAGTACCCACAGGCAAACCAAAATCGACACCTTTATGTGGTGCGACTCGGCGAGTAACTGGGTGCAAACGTCTTGGGTTAAATGGTGAAGATACTCTCGGCGTAAATTGTAATGGGTAGCGAGAAAAACCACGCCCTAAAGTTTCACCATGTAAGCTGTAATAACGCCCATTATCCGCTTGAATAGCATAGTAACTCTTCTTACCACTTACCACTCGAATTGCCTCAACATTACCCAACTCTGTCACTTTGCCATTGATGTATTCACGTTTAAGCAAAATCACAAACTTATCGCCCTTTTTCAGTTTATTCGTTGCTATTTGCCACTGTAAACCCGCAGCCAACTGATTAATTTGACGATTCGATAAGCCTTGAGCCTTCAAACTTGAAGTAAAATCACCATTTAAAGTGCCTTTTACAACATCCTGTTTCCAAACGCCTTCTTTTTGTATCGTTTGTACACTAAACTGATTTTTCGACTTTCTCTCAAAAATCTTTTCCTCCTTTTCAGAGACTAACCAGTTCATATATTCCAATTCGCCATCTTTATCTAGTACCCAATAAAATTGCTGTCCTGTGCTTAAATTGGCTAATTGTGGAAATTTCTTCTCAAGAACTTTTGCTGTATTTGCGCTTAGCCCAGACTGTTCTAACACATCTGCCAATTTATCACCACGAGCGACGGTATAACTAAATTGATTTTGAATACGCAACGCCTCATCAGCAACATCTAAAAAACTATCTAATGCAGATTCAGCTTCTGGGTCTAATTTCTCTTGTTGAGCATTTTTTTGAGCGGCTTCATTTTGAATACGTTCAATGGTTTCATCATCAATGTCATCTTGAGCAATAAAATCATCTTCATAAGAAGTCGCATTCTCATCAGTTGTTTCATTTGATTCAGGCTCATCAAATTCTCCATCCTGAATATCAATATAAGTAAGCTCTTCATTTGCCATAATAGTAGAGTGAGATATATGCTCTAATGCCGATGTAACATTTGGCTTTTCCAATGAAGCATCTGCAGAATTTGGTTTTTCTTCAGCTGTGCTCGATTCTGCCACGAGTGTATTTTGGGGTTCTATAATAGATTGTCCATTGTTCTCAGATGTAACCACATTAACGCTACTAGGATTGTTAGGTATTTCTTGTTGCTTTAACATCAAAACAATACCTATAAAAATAGATGCCATAGCGGCTAAGAACATAATAAACTTTATTCGATTCTTTTTACGCTTTCGATCACGAGCAAAAACAACATACTGCAAAATATTATCCTATGTTTTTTCTTATCTTTATTACTTATTTACACAATGATTTAGCTAAGACTCAATAACGAAATAAAAATTCCATTATTGCTTGTTGTCAAAGCAAAAAAAATCCGTTAATTTTATCGGGTTATTCTATTTAACCCAGTAAAAATGAACATCAAACAAATCAAATCGCTCTCGAATACAACTGAAGCTTTAGTGACTCTTAAAGCGATCAATATAAACTTCGGCAGCCAATCTATCTTACAAAACGTCAGTTTGAAGATTTATCCCAATACCATTACCACTATTGTTGGTCCTAATGGCGGGGGAAAATCCACTTTATTGAAAGTGTTACTCAAACTCCTTCCGCCAACCAGTGGCGAAGTCATTCATCATAAAAACCTAAAAATTGGCTATGTACCACAAAAATTGCACTTAGAGCATTCAATCCCAATTACCGTACACAAATTTTTGTCACTCAAACCAAATGCGACAAAGCAATCAATAGATGACGCTTTAGCCCTATTTTCAATTACTCATTTAGCCACAAATAGCATGCAAAAATTATCTGGTGGAGAATTGCAACGGGTGCTACTGGCTCGTGCTATTTTAGACCGACCACAGCTACTTGTGTTAGATGAGCCTATGCAAGGGGTGGATATTACAGGGCAAACGGAACTCTATCAACTATTAAATAAAACAAGATCGTGGTTAAATTGTGCGATTTTGCTAGTTTCCCACGATCTTAACATTGTAATGGCGAATACCGATGAAGTGCTTTGTATCAACCGCCATATTTGCTGTGCCGGTTCGCCAGACAGAGTATCATCCGATCCTAGCTTTATTCACTTCTTTGGCGATCAATTTGCTAAAAATGTGGCATTCTATGCCCATAAACACAACCACCATCACAATTTGAGCGGCGATGTTTGTGATGGAGATTGTCAGCATTAACTTTTTGAAGGAAAAATATGTTTGAAATCCTTTTTCCTGCTTGGTTAGCAGGCTTACTACTTGCTTTTATTACTGCACCACTTGGTGCTTTCGTTGTTTGGCGGAAAATGGCTTATTTTGGCGATACTCTCTCTCACTCTGCATTGTTAGGGGTTGCATTAGGTATTTTCTTAGACATCAATCCCTATATTGCAGTGATTATAATGACCATCGCTTTGGCACTCGGCTTAGTTTGGCTCGAAAAATATTCCAACCACTCTGCCGATACCTTACTTGGCATTATTGCTCACAGTAGCTTATCCCTTGGGATAATCACTATTAGTCTATTGGATAACGTTAGAGTCGATTTAATGTCCTATCTTTTTGGCGATCTACTCGCTATTGACTTTAATGATGTGATATTTATCGGTGTTGGAGTTATATTGATAGCAACTTTACTCGCCATTTTTTGGCAAAAATTTTTATCTATTACCATCAGCCCTGAACTCGCCCAAATAGAAGGGTTAAAGGTTTCTCAGCTACGCTTACTGTTAATGCTATTAACCGCACTTACTATCGCCTTAAGTATGAAATTTGTTGGCGCTCTAATTATTACATCATTGCTAATTATTCCAGCTGCAACTGCGCGCCGTTTTGCAGCGACACCAGAAAAAATGGTGGGATATGCTATTTTATTCAGCATTTTGTCCGTTACAGGCGGACTACTCTTTTCAGGTTTAAAAGATACGCCTGCTGGGCCATCGGTAGTTATTTGTGCAACTTTTCTCTTTTTGCTTTCGCTTTTAAAAAAACAATATAACTAATATCAATAATTCATAAGAATCTAGTTGAATTTTTTGTAAATTTTAGTTTAAATCACGCCGCTTGTTTAGCCATAACAAGCAGTGTGATTATTTTGATAATAAATAAAAAAGTGAAGTAAAAATTATGTGCCAATTATTAGGAATGAACTGTAACACTCCAACCGATATTACCTTTTCTTTTGACGGATTTCGCCGTCGTGCAGGTTTAACCGATCATCATACCGATGGATTTGGTATTGCTTTTTTTGAAGGAAAGGGCGTGCGTATTTTTCGAGATAACCGCCCTGGCGCATCATCACCAATGGCAGATCTCGTCAGCCAATATCGAATTAAATCTTTTAACGTAATCGCACATATTCGTAAAGCTACTCGAGGCGATGTCAATTTAGAAAATACTCACCCCTTTATTCGAGAGCTTTGGGGTGAAAACTGGGTATTTGCGCATAATGGCACAGTAGAAGGCATTACTGTTTGTGAAAATAATCACTATCAACCTATCGGTACAACAGATTCAGAAGCTGCGTTTTGTTGCATTGCCGCAAAACTAAAAGAACGATTTCAATCAAAACCAACAGAGAAAGAGATTTTTGATGCTATTGTAGAAATCACTAGTGAAATCGCTAAACATGGTGTGTTTAACTTTATTCTTTCAAATGGACATTGGATGATCGCACGCTGTTCTACAAATCTGCATTATGTGTGCCGCAAAGCACCTTTTGGCACAGCATTGCGAGATGATGATGTAATGATTGATTTTCGCCAATATACCTGTGAAACAGACAAAGTAACCATTATTACCACTCAGCCACTGACTAAAAATGAACAGTGGACAAAAATGAAAAATGGCGGCTATGTTTTTTTCAAAGAGGGCGATGTCCTTTATGAAATTGAAGGCTCGCTACCTGATAATTTAAATCACGTTTAAGTAACTGATTTCCATATAAAACAAGCGGTATGATTTGTGAATTATTTTACAAATCATACCGCTTGTGCATAGTAGAATAATAGTTTCTTCTAGATTATTCAGCAGGTTTTTGTGATTTAAGTTGAGCTTTTACCCTTGCAACCTCTTCATCTCGTAAGACTCGGCGTAAAATTTTACCGATATTACTTTTTGGTAGCTCATCTCGGAATTCAATATCTCTTGGGATCTTATAGCCAGTGAGATGTTGTCGGCAGTGGCTACGCAACTCTTCACGCGTGAGGCTTTCATCTTTTTTGGTGACATATAATTTAATGCTCTCACCCGATACTTCACTTGGAATCCCCACCGCTACCACTTCATTTACTTTCGGGTGTAATGCAGCAACATCTTCAATTTCATTTGGATAAACATTAAAACCTGATACGATAATCATATCTTTTTTGCGATCCACAATGCGTAAATTGAGATCTTGTCCCATTTCGACAATATCTCCTGTTGCCATCCAACCATCTTTTAACACATCAGCGGTATCTTCAGGGCGTTGCCAATAACCACGCATAACTTGTGGGCCTTTTACCCATAGCTCACCACGTTCACCCATTGCAACATCATTTCCAGCATCATCCACAATGCGAATATCCGTATTTGGTACTGGTACACCAATAGAACCTGAATACTCTGTTGAGTCATTACGCGTTGCCGCAATCAACGGCGAACATTCGGTCATCCCATAACCTTCAATAATATGATTTCCAGTGGTTTTATGCCAACGTTCCGCCACAGCTCGTTGAATCGCTGCGCCACCACCTACAGAAAGGCGTAATGTAGAAAAATCGACTTCTTTCAGCTGGCTATTATTCAATAACGCGTTAAATAAGGTATTAACGCCTGTAATTGCCATCACGCGATATTTTTTCAATTCTTTAATAAAACCCGGAATATCTCTTGGGTTAGTAATCAATAAACCGGTAATACCTAATTCAATAAAGAGTAAGCAGTTTACCGTTAACGCAAAAACGTGATAAAGCGGTAAGGCAATGACAGCAATCCGTTCATCACTTTTACTTACCAGAGGATAAGCCACCCATTTTGCTTGCATTACATTAGCAATAATGTTGCGATGAGTCAGCATTGCTCCTTTTGCCACACCTGTGGTACCACCTGTATATTGTAAGAAAGCAAGATCATCACTATGAATAACAGGTTTGACATATTGACGTTGCTTACCAATGCTCAATGCTTCACGAAAACTTACTGCGTGAGGTAATTTATATTTTGGCACGAGTTTTTTGACATACTTAACTACAAAATTAACTAACGTCCGTTTACCGAAAGAGAGCTGATCGCCCATTCGGGTTAAAATAACGTGTTTAACTTGCGTATCAAAGACCACTTTTTCTAAAGTTGCCGCAAAGTTAGAGACCACAACAATCGCTTTCGCACCGCTATCATTAAGTTGATGTTCTAATTCTCGTGGCGTATAAAGAGGATTTACATTTACCACCACAAGTCCCGCACGCAATGCACCAAATAATGCGATAGGATATTGCAATAAATTTGGCATCATCAAGGCAATTCGCTCGCCTTTTTCTAAGCGTAATTCATTTTGTAAATACGCTGCAAACGCACGACTACGTTCTTCTAATTTACGAAATGTCAGCACTTTCCCCATATTGATGTAGGCAGGAATATCAGGGTGGCGTTGTACTGCTTTTTCAAACATTTCCAGCAAAGAACTATATTTATCAGGGTTTATTGTACGCTCAGCCCCTTCTGGATAATTTTCAAACCAAATCTGCTCCATTAAACTCTCCTTAAATCTTTCGCAAAAATACGGGGGTAAATTCCCCTTGCTGTTTTTGAGCTATTATCTTTTTTACAATAACAAAAGCGATTGCAGTGGTAGTCAAAATACCGAATGCTAATCCTAATTCATTACTAATCCATTGTGAAAGTAACAATGTACTGCCCACTAAAACGATAAGTGGTATTAAATACAACCAAAACACACTTATCAATAAACTGTTTTCTGACAAACCAATTTCAATACGATCGCCTACCTTTAACACTTGGTTGACACTTAATTCAAATTGTGGTGCTAACTTCTCTCCAGCCAATGCCGAAAGCGATTTTGTTCCACAACTTGATGTTGCCGAGCAAGCACCACAACCACTTTTAGCAAAGCATTGTACCTTTGCCACTCCGTTTTGATAATCTAAAACAGTGGCTTGTTCAATCATCATTGTGATTTTCTCCGTAAGCGGTTAGTTTGGCTTAATTTCTTGCAATTTGATTTCTTGCACGATATGACGAGCAGATACCAATGGAATTTCCCCCACGATCACAATATCTTTATCGCCTAAGGTTTGGCTATAGATGCTCATTTTACCTTGTCGCCAAAACTGTTCATCAAAAATAATCCCTTTATTCTGGACAACATAGACGGTAAATGAGAATAATCCATCGCTATATAGCTGGCTTTCTACTTGCTCATTGTCCATTAAAAATTCTGATAAGGTTTGTTTCCCTGATGCAATGGCTTTGAACCCTTGTGGAACCCAACTTGGTTTCCAATTTAATGTACTTTGTGGCGAATTTTCTTTCGGTTGAATTAGCGCAGGTAAAATTAACGTGCTAATAGGCTCGACAATATAGAGAAACTCTTCATTGACGCTATTCTGAATCACTCTAAATTGTTCTAACAGATTTCTATCGCGATCTAATAAATCACTGCGTAGCAATAGATGAGTTTCTTCATCAATCCAAAGTTCATATTGATAGCGGAAATCATCTCGTGGCAAAATGCGGATTACTCGGGCAAGACGGTCAGCCACTCGCATTCTACCTGAATCGACAAAATGGTAGCCTTGTAGCTGATTAAAGTCTGTATAAAGCACTGATGGCAGATCATCTAAAATATGCGAACTCGGTAGGCTGAACGGTTGGAAGTCGCCAAAATAGCTCACCATATCATCACGCAGAATCATCTCTTCTCGGTTATTATCTAGACGTAACAATTGAGCATATTCCTTCTCATTCCAATAGGCGTGGCGATAACGTAGAGATTGAACATCTTCCCCTTGTTGCAAAATATAAAGCTGTTCATAATTTGACGTTTTATGTGCTTTCGTCATCGAATTGAGATATTCTAAAGGCGAAGAAAATTGTGCCGTTTTTGCATATAACGGCACATTCAGTACAAAAAATAAAGCCAATAATAGCGTTAATAAGGTATTTCTTTTCATTATTTTGAATTGTTATATATAAGCGGTGCGATTGTAACAAATTTTTACAAAAATTTTGAAAAAATCGACCGCTTTATCAAGAGATTACCAACACGCATAACAAAAGCGGCTAAATCCAAACCCAAAACGGAAATCTTCGTCATAGTGCATTCGCATATAAGATAATTCTTCTTGTGCTTTATAATTTTCTAACGCCAGTTTATAACAAGCTTGGAAAACAGGATTATTGACTTTTTCAGTATAGCGTTTTTCAAATAATTTCTGCTCTTTTTCTGTGCGGTCTAATGGCGGATTAAATTGCTCGTGCATCAATTCCGCAGTTTCCATATCACATTGTTTAGCTAATTTTACTTGTAATGCTTGTTCTGCTCGTACTCGTTTTGCTTCCCTTTCTGCACGCTGTTCAGGGCTAACGGCACAAGCGGTTAAAGTAATGGCACTCAATAACATGATTGTCGCTTTCAATCTATTCATTTGTAACTCCCTATTTGCTGTAAAATTGCCTTAAGTTTGTGTGGGTCTAAGACATCTATTTTCTGATCTTGTTCGTGGGATTGTCCCATTGCAACCGATGAAGAAGAATGCATTTTACTTAACCGAATACCTTTCGCCGAACAATGAATTTGTGGCACTTGACTCGTTTTGATAATCATCTGAACATTTTCTGCATTGATACCACACCCTGCCATAATATCTATCCGCTGATTAGCTTGTTTGACTAATTGTTGCAACAACGCACAACCCAATAAGGCATTAGCGGCTTGCCCTGATGTTAAAATGCGCTGAATACCTAATTCCACCAGTTGCTCTAACGCTTCAAAGGGATTTCGACATAAATCAAACGCTCGATGAAAAGTCACTTCCATTCCTTCAGCGACGGATAACAGTTGGCGAATTGTTGCCAGATCTAAATCAGCATTAGCGGTCAATGCACCAATAACAATATGCTTAACCCCAAGTTTATTTGCTAATTCAATTTCAAGTTGCATTGCCTTGATTTCTTGAGCGCTAAACAAAAAATCGCCTGCTCTTGGTCTCACCATTACCGCAATCGGAATTGTTGATATCTCAACGGCTTGTTTTAATACGCCATAACTCGGGCTTAACCCACCCACAGATAACGCAGAACAAAGTTCAATACGCTGAATAGGAAATCGATTGGCTAAAACCACCGATTCCAAATTATCGACACAGACTTCAACTTTAACCATTTTGCAATAACTCCCGCCAAATTGCTTGTACTTGCTGACGCTCTGCAACAAATTCATCACTCGCGACCACTGGATCTTGGTTCAGTAGATTTAAATGATGAATTTGATTGCGTAACGTAATGTAGCAATGTTTTAAGGTTTCGCCTTGTGTATCGGTCAAAATACCACATTCCACACTACGCTCAAAAATACGCACATTGTCCGACCAATCGGTCATTGTTGGGTAATGATGAGCATAATTTAGCACGAGATATTGAGCGATAAACTCAATATCGGTAATACCGCCTTGATCGGTTTTTAAATGAAATTTTCCCTGTGCTGTATGGCTTAAATGCTCATACATTTTTGCACGCATTTTGCAAATTTCTGCACGCAACTCACCGCTTTCACGGGGAATTGATAAGATTTCTCGGCGAACTTGAGTAAATTTCGCTCGCAAGTTTTTACTGCCATATACTGCCCTTGCTCGCACCAATGCCTGACTTTCCCACGTCCACGCTTCATTTTGCTGATAATCTTGAAAGGCTTTAAAAGTGCTGACTAACAGCCCTGCTTCTCCAGACGGGCGTAAACGCATATCCACTTCATATAGCACACCTGCACTGGTATTTAAATTAAAAATACCATTGATTTTTTGAGCTAATTTTAAATAGAACTGATGGCTTGAAATCGATTTCTTACCGCCTTGAGTTTCGCTTTGTTCTGGGGCATTGTGCAAGAACACCAAATCTAAATCCGAATTATACCCGAGTTCAATGCCGCCCAATTTACCGTAACCAATCACCACAAAATCTTGCTGTTGCTCACCGCTATGCTCATCAAATGTTAAATGTTCTGGCGTGCCAAAGCGTTGAGCCACTTGCCGCCAAGCGATATTCACCACCGCCCCAATAATCGCTTCCGCCAAGTAAGTGAGGTGATCGCTAATTTTCATCACAGGCAGAACGCCTAAAATATCCGCAGCCGCAATCCGCAAAATATGGCTCTGTTTAAACTGACGCAATGCATCAATCAACGCTTCTTCATCATCTTCAGGCACTCTCATTAGATATTCTTGTAATGCCATAGGGTAATGATCTAACTCGATCATCGTCACCAAACTCTTTGCCAATATGAGTTCATCGAGCAACATTGGATAGCGTGCGATCTGCTCCGAAATCATGATTGACTGTCCACATAATTGCATTAGCTGCGGCAGAATTTGCTCTTTTTCGAGTAATAATTCTAAATAGGTTGTGCGAGTATTGATTTTGTCGAGAATATTTAAAATTCGGGGCAATAACACCAAATAATTGGGTTGATTAAAAAGCTGATCGGCTACCTTCGGCATCAATTTGCGAAGGACTTCACGCCCACGCACGCCAATAGAACGTTTTACCCAATCTTGAAAGGTAGTCGATAATTGCTGAAAAATAATCGGATAATCGCGAGGTTCAACCGGGTAATCTTTTAGCTGGCTGGCTAAATCCTCTTCTGTTATCTGATAATGTAAAATATCTCGCCACGTCGCAAGTAAAGTATTTTCAGCCTGATCATTTTCTTGCTCATCTTCACCAATCAATTCATTAAACACAGCCCGTACATTCTGCTGATGTTGTTGTAATTGATTGAGAAAAATTTGCCAACTATCGCATTGGCAAACAAACGCAATCCGAGCCTGATCGATAGGATCAGTCGGCAATGTTTGGGTTTGTTGGTCGTTGATGGCTTGCAAGGTATTTTCTACATTGCGTAAAAATAGATAGGCTTGTTGTAACTGCTCTACTTGCTGTTGGCTTAACAGATTAAGCGGTACGAAATGGGGTAAAACTTGCAACAAGCTACGCTGCTGTAAAATTTTATCTCGCCCACCACGCATCATCTGAAAGGTTTGCACGATAAATTCCACTTCACGAATACCACCAGCCCCTAATTTTATATTATCGACTAGCCCCCGTCTTAACACTTCTCGGCTAATTTTCTGCTTCATTTCGCGTAATGATTGAATAGCACTGAAATCTAAATAGCGGCGATAAACAAAAGGACGCAATAGCTGTTTTAGGTATTTATGGTTAATGTTATTCAGATCTTCGCCCAAGATTTTGGCTTTAATCATCGCATAACGTTCCCAATCTCGCCCTTGCTCTTGGTAATAATCTTCCATCGCACTAAAACTGAGCACTAAAGCCCCACTATCTCCGAAAGGTCGCAAACGCATATCGGTTCGATATACGAATCCTTCGGCAGTCACTTCATCTAATGCACGAATTAAACGTTGTCCTAAACGAGTGAAAAATTTACTATTTTCTATCGGTTTTCTTGCCCCGACTGTTTCGCCCATATCTGGGTAGGTAAAAATCAAATCAATATCAGACGAGAAATTCAGCTCCCTACCACCTAATTTGCCCATACCTAAAATCAGTAATTCCTGTTTCTCGCCTAACTCATTCATTGGCGTGCCATATTCTTGACACAAACGTTCAAACAACCAATCTCTAGCTCCTAAAATTAAGGCTTCGGCTAAATCTGACAATCGCTCAAAAATTTGTTGCACTGTTGCTAGGCGGTTCGATTGCACAAAACTTAACGTTGCCATTTCACGATGACGAAAGCGACGTAATGCAGAATGTAATTGCTCTTCATTTTCTACTCCCGATAATACCGCTTGTAAGCGTTGTGAATAGTGATCACAATCGGCAATACTCGGCGATTTCACTAACCATTGAACCAATAATTCAGGCTGTTTTTGTAGTTGTGTCGCTACAAAATCCGACATTGCTATTGCCGTAATAAGCGGTGAGATCTGCGGATTATTTTGCAAATCCAAGGTAATCCCCTGATTTTCACAGAGCTGAGAAAGTTGTTGTTGAGCAGTTTGAAAGAGATCGTTAGACATAGTATTCACACATAAATAGAGCGCTATTAAGTAGTGCTATGATACTTTAATTTGGGGAAGAATGGGAATTTATGCTTTAAAATAATACAAAGTATTATTATAATACAAAGCATTAAGGAGATAACTAATGTACACCATTATTGAAACCGTCCGATTTGAACAGGAATCTAAAAAAATTTGGAATGAAGAAGAACGTTTAGCGTTTTTTCACATATTTCAAAGAATCCTCTTTTAGGTGATGTCATTCCACAAGGAAAAGGTCTCAGAAAAATACGTTGGCAACCATCAGGACGAGGTAAGCGTGGTGGTGCTCGAGTTATTTATTTCAACGTATTGCAGTCAGGTTTTATCTTAATGCTAGATATTTATACAAAAAATGACAAAGAAAACCTATCTAATAACGAATTAAAACAACTTACGGAGCAAAAATAATGAGTATTGATAAACAACTAAAAGAAGCAACCAAAGATTGGGACATTGATGCAATGATAGAAGCTATTATTACTGACGATCCCGAAATGGCTGAACATGAAGAAAGTTTATACCTGTCGCTCAGCCAAGCTAAATATGGGGAAATTAGTAAAGCAACCTATCAAATATCCCCTATTGTCGAAACTCGCAATAAAGTAAAACTTTCACAACCTAAATTTGCCGAAAAATTGGGTATTTCAGTCAATACGCTACGTTCTTGGGAGCAGGGACTACGAAAGCCAAGTGGTGCGGCAAAAACATTATTAGATTTACTTCATCGTAAACCTGAGCTAATCAACGAACTTCGAACTTAACCTGTTTAATAAATTAAGACCTTTCTGCTCAAACTTAAACAGAAAGGTCTTACTCAAAAACTTGAAGGTTTACTTTTTACTTAAAACACCTTCTTAAACGGTTTTACAATCACTTCGCCATAAACCCCCGCTTCAACATAAGGATCTTCACTTGCCCACTGCTGTGCTTGTGCTAAAGAACTAAACTCCGCAATCACTGTTGAGCCCGTAAAACCTGCATCGCCAGGGTTTTCATCGTCAATCGCAGGATTTGGGCCAGCGGTTAAAAGGCGATCTTCCGCTTGTAGTTGTTTTAAACGAGCGAGATGTTGTTCTCTTACTGCTAAACGTTTCTCAAGCGTATTGGGAATATCTTGTGCAAAAATAACGTAATACATTACATTCTCCTTCTATGTTAAATGGGTTTATTGTGTTTCTAATTTAGATAACACATCATCTAATTCAGGGTTATCTTCTCTTGGAATCGGTCTTGGTTTACCATTTTTATCAATCGCAACGAAAGTAAATAACGCCTCCGTTACGCAATAGCGATCACGACCGCCATCGGCGACTTTTTTGATCCACACTTCAACTTTAACTTGCATTGAAGTACGACCGACTTTGACACATTTTCCATAACAACAAACCACGTCGCCCACCGCAACAGGACGGATAAAGCTCATACTATCCACAGAGACCGTTACCACACGCCCACGAGCCAACTCTTTAGCTAAAATTGCACCGCCCATATCCATTTGCGACATTATCCAACCACCAAAAATATCGCCATTTGCATTAGTGTCTGATGGCATTGCTAATGTGCGTAAAATTAACGTTCCTTCTGGCTGACGTACTTCCTGTTTAGTTTCCATTTGATTCCTCTTGTTGTTTTAAATGCGGATAAAGATAAAAACCTGTGCCGATCACAGCGATTAAACTTAGCCCTGTTAAGCCAAAGACTTTAAAGTTTGTCCAAACATCGTCAGAGAAAAATTCGCTGATTACAATGTTGATGATCATACAAACAATAAAGAACCCCGCCCAACCTAAATTCAGTTTTTCCCAAACATTACTCGGTAATTTTAACTCTTTGCCTAATAACATTTGAACCAACGGTTTTTTAAAGACAAATTGGCTAACCAATAATGCAGTTGCAAATAAACCATTCACTAAAGTAACTTTCCATTTTAAAAAGGCAAGATCGTTAAAATAAGCGGTCAGTAACCCAAAAAATACGACCGAAACACCTAAAATCCATTGGGATTTTTCGATTTTTTTATAAAGCACTTTAAGTGCAATTAGTTGAACCACTGTTGCCACTACTAAAACTAATGCAGCTTCTTGCACTCCATAGGTTTTATAGACAACAAAAAAGAGTATTAAAGGAATAAATTCTAAAAGTTGTTTCATTATCTCTCTCCAGTTTTATATTATCTTTGTGGCAATGTGCGGAAAATTTGATAAAAACGGAAACTAAAAATCACAAAAAAGAGATTAAGTACCGCACTCACGAAGTAAGAAATAATCACGCCTAAACTGCCAGCAATACCTGAAAATAAAGAGCCTAATGCACTTGGAATGAAATAGCTCAAAATACAGAATAAGAAGATAACCAGCATTTTGCCACGGCTTAACTGCCAAGTATGTTTGATGGTTTGAGTTACGCTTAATTGTGGCTCTTCAATTAAATAGGCATAAACAACCAAGCATAATTTAATAAAGATAAATAACCCTGCAATCATCAACGGTAAGATCATAATCGCCACATTACCTGCTTGAGCAGCTGTTCCACCAAAGGCAATGGCAACAGATAAAGGTACTACCATCACTAAACTTAATACAATGACCGCAGGCAATTTTTGCAAGGTTGCCACAATATTTTGGAAGAAATGTTGATATTCCCCTTTGCTGATCGATTTAATATTTAAAATCAGTAACACATTGACAAAAACGCTGATAATTCCTGAAATAAGGGTAGGATAAAATTGTGCAGAAAGCACAGATTGCAAAGCTTCTGGTGATTTTAACTCTTGTTCGGAAAGCTGAACAGGCGGCATAAAATAAAAGCTCGCCAACTGCAAAACCAATAACAGCCCCACCCCGAACAGCGTAAAATTGGGTTGATTCCGCATAAAATTCCAACTATCTTGCAATAAACCTAGAAAGTTAATCGGCATTGAGAAATCCTTAAAATGAAGTAAAAATTGCTAGAAGTATAGCAAGAGTTACTTCATTTCGCTATTGTAGATTTTACAAACTTAGCTAAAATAACTAACCAATTCATTCACTTATGGGAAATTTATGTATAACACATTCCAAGCGGGGCAAGATTATCTCAATACCTTCCCAAATCAGAAAAAACTTAACCTTTTTATGCCTGATTATCGATTGATCCGCTTAGTCAAATTTGCTTCTAAGGTAATGCCTGCTTTTGCGTGTTTTGCGATTATTTGGCAATACTGCTTTGCTGATCCTGAACAATCGATTACAGCAAATGCCACACTCACCGCCTTGTTTGCATTAAGTATTCCATTTCAAGGGTTATATTGGTTAGGCAGACGGGCAAAATCTCCCCTTCCGCTCTCTTTATTAGAATGGTATGAAACTCTCCGCCAAAAATTGATTAGTGAACGGCATAAAATTGCCGATCAAGCGGTGCCTTCCTACCAAGATTTTGCAAATTTACTACAACTTGCCGAGAAAACCTGGGGGCAAAGTTATTTTGATGAGTTATAATAATCCCGCAATGATATATCATTGCTGACCCAATCCATTTTAAGACTATGACAAAAGATACAATTTTTTCCGCCCCTATTGAAAAACTAGGCGATTTTACCTTTGATGCCGCAGTTGCAGAAGTATTCCCAGATATGATTCAACGCTCGGTTCCTGGCTACTCTAACATTATTACCGCCATTGGAATGTTGGCTACTCGTTTTGTCACAGACAACTCCAATGTTTATGATTTGGGTTGCTCTCGTGGTGCAGGGATCTTATCTATCCGCCGTAACGTACAGGCTCAAAATATCACTATTATTGGCGTAGATAACTCTGAGCCAATGGTTGAACGTTGTCGCCAACATCTAGCCGCTTATCATTCTGATATTCCGGTTACTATTTTATGTGATGATATTCGCCAAATTGAGATCAAAAATGCCTCAATGGTGGTCTTGAATTTTACCTTGCAGTTTATTCCGCCTGAAGATCGTCTTGTACTGCTACGCAAAATCTATCAAGGATTAAACCCCAACGGCATATTAGTGCTTTCAGAAAAATTCACCTTTGAAGATGAAACAATCAATGAGTTATTGATTGATTTGCACCATACTTTCAAACGAGCAAACGGATATAGCGAGCTAGAAGTGAGCCAAAAAAGAACCGCTCTTGAAAATGTAATGCGAACAGATACCATCGAAACCCATAAAAACCGCTTGCAACAAGTCGGATTTTCTAAAACAGAATTATGGTTCCAATGCTTTAATTTTGGATCGATGATTGCGGTAAAATAGCCATTTCAACCATACCTATCGAATACAAAACAGTTCTTTTTACAGTTTGGGGCAAATATGATTTGCCCTAGCCATTAAAAAAATCTTCATTCGGCCATAGAACCTTTATAAGATCTGATTGCTTTTTACTTCAAATTAGCGTTTTCATTCTGACACACTCAGTGTGTCCCTACATAACAAAATAAAATTGGTTATTTTTCAATTAGTTATATTTTTTCTTGTAGGGACGCACTGAGTGCGTCCGAATTAAAACAGACTTTGTCAATAATCTGGGACACACTGTGTGTTTACGCTTATTAAATACAATAAATCCCATAAAAAAACCCCCTTTCAGAAGAAAGGGGGTTTTTATCATTAGTCAGTTAGACTAAAGCATTATTACCATTGGTAACCAACGCCTACAGATCCACCAACGTCACCGCGGGTATTCGCATTACCTTGAAGTTTCAAGATAAGTTTACCGTTGTCAGATGCACGTGAGTAACCCACTGCAACTGCGCTTTGACCTTTGAATGTACCTGCAGAAGCCGCTACCATTGATTTACCTGGGATGTAAACTTGTGGTAAACCAGCCGCAGCGTTCGCACCAGCGATACCAGCACGAAGATCTTTACCTTGACGGTTGATCTTGTTGTTTAACTGGTTAGCAACGTTGTTTACAGTGCCTTTTAATTGGCTTACGTTCACAGCATCAGTATCTTTAACACCTGGTGCTACGTTACTGATAACTTTGTTGCCTGCGTTGATGCCAGTAGTACTCATAGAAGGACCATCTTTAATACCAATGCTTTCTGTCGCCTCAACCTTGTTGAAACTTACATCATCAGCAGTTGCGTAAGTTACTTTACCGTTAGCTTCTTGTTTAACAGTTAAGTTCTTACCTGCAGCCATATCAACTTTCTTACCAGGGTTGATAACTTCAGCACCAGTAGATGCTGGATCTTTCTTACCACCGTTTTCAGATGTAGTTAGTGTAAAGCCAGACTTATTGATAGCATTCGCTACAGTTGTTGCATTAACCACTTTAGCTGCTTCTGCGGCATCTGTTGGTGCAGACACTGTACCATCTGCATTTGGTGTCAATGTCGTGGTCTTAGGTGCTGCCACTACTAAGTTGCCATTGTCGTCAACTGTGATTGAATCGCCATCAACTTTAAGGTCAACTTTAACACCGTTTGGACCAACAGTTACGTTAGTACCTTTGCCAGTATTGTCGGCTTTCACGTCAACTTTAATGCCTTCGTTGGTTACGGTTGCAGTTGTACCTTTACCGTCAACAGCTTTCACGTCAACTTTGATGCCTTCGTTGGTTACGGTTGCAGTTGTACCTTTACCGTCAACAGCTTTCACGTCAAATGTAACGTTGCTTACTTTGCCGTCAGCAGAAGTATCAACTTTAGCAGTTGTGCCTTTGCCGTCTTTGAAGTTCACAGTGTCATAAGGCTTCACAAAGTCTTTGGCTGCGCCATTACCTTGCAAGTTCCAGCCTGCGTTCAATACATCGCCAACAGTTGCAGCGTTGTTCTTGATGTCGTTCACATTTGCTGCTGGGAAGCTTGCAGAAGTGGTAGGCTCAGTAGTACCAGTCTTCGCACCTTGTAGGTTACCTGCTACGTTGTTCACGGTTACAGGAGCGTTGTTATCGCCTAGTGTCAAGGTGTTCGGTGCTGTTGTAGTCATATTAACCACATTGTCACCATTCTTCAGACTTACGCCTTTGAACTCTGGAGTTTCAGCAAACTTAACAACCAACTTACCGTCTATGTTTTCAACGTAAGTGTTCTTATCGCTTACAGGTGTATTTGCTTTAGCACCACCAACGATATCAAGGGTTTCGTTCAGTTTCTTAGTAACAACTTTACCGTCATTACCAACGAACTTCAGACCATCATTCAAGGTAGCTACTTTTTCAGGAGCGCCCATTGTGCCGTCTGGGTTCACAGGAACGTATTCGATACGAGTTTTGGTTTCACCTGGTTGACCGTCAACACCTGCAGGACCATCAACAACTTTGATGTTCGCAGAAGGAGTTTTGCCGTCAGCACCCTTAGGACCAGTTAAGCCGATAGAGCCGTCTTTGCCGTTCAATACAACAGAAGAACCATCTTTACCGTTTACGCCCACAGTACCATCTTTACCTGGTTTGCCGTCAGCACCTTTCTCACCAACTTGAACATCGGTAACTTCAATCTTATCTTTCAACGATACTTCGTAACCGTTGTCGATTTGAGTTACTTTGATGTTGTTGCCAGCATTCAAGGTGAAGCTGTCGTCTTTGCCGATACGCTTATCAGTTGACTTGTCTTCAAACTCGCCACCATTCGCTTTACCAGTCAAGTTAAAGCCACTGTTGTTGATGCTTGTGTTCAACTTATTGTACACATCACCCAACTGATCTTCAGTCGCTGCTTGACCTGAAACGAAGTTATTCGGATCGAAGGTCTTATTGCTCAAGCCACCGATAGTACCGTTATCGCCATCGATGGTAACTTTGTTATTGTCGCCACCAATCTTAACAACAGGTGCTAGGTTGAAGGTTACATTGTTACCGTCTTTAGTGATCTTGATGTTACCATCTGTATTGTTCAGATCAACAGTTGCATTTGGACCAACTTTGCTTGAATCCTTACCATTAGCTGTCAAGTTAAAGCCGGTGTTTTGAATCGCATTGTTCAAGTCACCTACGTTAACTGCGTTGTTTACAGTCAATGGATTTTCAGCTGCGTTTTTCAAGTTTTCCAAGTATGGTTTAGCTTGGTTTTCTGGGCTGCTGATACTGCTAGCGATGTTGGTTAGCTTAGTCGGAGCTGTTTGGTTGCTGCCGTTGTTCATAGACGCAATCACGTCTTTAGGTTCAACAACATCACCGTCTGCAGTTACGAATTTATCACCAGCTTTGAATACTTTCTTACCGTCAGCAGTACTGTACACAACAGGTTGTTGAGCAGATTCTACGACGTCTTGAGCATTCACATCAACAGTGATGGTCGCTACGCCTTCTTTAACGTCACCAGTGACAGTCGCAAGACCTGTGCCTACAAAGTTCACTTTGTCAGCATTACGTACTTGGCTACCGAAACCATTGTCAGTTGCAGTCACTACCCAACCTAGGTGTGCTAGGTCGCCCACAGTCGCAGCGTTGCTTGCGATTGGGTTAGGCTCACCAGTCGGTGCATATACGTTACGAAGATCTAACAAGCCTTGATCTGGAGCTGTGTCATCATCTTCGTTCAATAATGGAACATTGCTTTTTACGTTACCCAATGTTACAGGCTCGCCTTTCTCGTTTGGAGCGGCTGCTGGGTTGATTAGGTTAGTAGTCAAGTTTTCAGGCTTAACCTCGCTGTTACTTGGTTTGCCATCTGCATTAACGCGGAAATACTTATCACCCACTTTCGCTACTGGGTTACCAGCTGGGTCAGTAAACTGAACAGGCAAGCCAACTACGTTTACAGAGATGTTGCTTACTTTACCGTCTGCATCAGTTTCTACCACTGCTTGAGTGTTGCCACCATTTACAAAGTTCAAGGTGTCGTAAGGCTTAACAAAGTCTCTCGCTTCCTTGTTGTTTTGTAGGTTGAAACCTGCGTTCAATACATCGCTTACAGTTGCAGCGTTGTTCTTGATACTGTCAACATTATCAGGCGTTTTTTGTGCAGTGGTCGGAGCATCAGCTTTTGAACCGTCTGCTTTAGTGTCGCCTTTGTTTACCGTTTCCGGCAAGTTGCTTGCTATGTTAGTAATGGTAACAGGTGCATTATCTTTACCACCAACTACCAAAGTATTTGGCTTAACAGCATCAGCAGCTAGATTTACGTTGTTACCATTGTTGGTCAATTTCACTTCTGTGAATTCTGGACGATCAGCGAACTTAACAGTCAGCTTACCACCTTTGTTTTCAACGTAAGTGTTCTTATCAGATACATTGTCTTTATCTGTAGAACCACCAACGATGTCAAGCGTTTCGTTTAGTTTCTTAGCAATCGGAGCGTCAGTATTGTTGTTGCCTTGGAACTTCAAGCCGTCGTTTAAGGTAGCCACTTTTTCAGGTTCACCTTTAGTGCCGTCTGGGTTCACAGGAACGTATTCAATACGAGTTTTGGTTTCACCTGGTTTACCGTCAGAGCCTAGACCATCCACACCTACAGGACCGTTCACGACAGTGATGTCAGCTTTTGGTGCAGGCTGTGCAGGAGCTGGTTGACCATCAGTACCGTTAGTACCTGGTTTACCATTCAAGGTAATTTTATCAGCTTCTAGCTCGTCTTTGGTTGCAAAGGTGAACTCACCGTCTTTCTGTTTCACTTTCAAGTTTTTACCAGCTTGAAGTTTCACAGTTGAGCCTGGCTTGACTAGGTAGTCTTTTTTACCCGCTTCGTCGTCAAACGCTTCATCGTCACGAGCGATGGTCGCTGTAAAGCCAGAGTTGTTGATAGCGTTAACAACATCTTGAGTGGTTGCAACTTTTGGTGCTTCTTTGGTATCAGTAGTTGTCGCTGTACCATTTGCATTGTTCGTTACAGCACCTGCATCAGCAGCTGCATTGAATGCAATCTTGATTTCACGAACATTGTTTTTAGTTTCACCAGTTACGGTTACACCTGTGTCGCCTACGAATTTCACTTCGTTAGCGTTTTTCACCGCTTCAGAGTAAGTATCGCCTGCAGAAACTACCCAGCCCATGTTGCGGATATCGCCCACAGTGGCTACGTTATTGTCTGATGGAGCATTTGGTGCATCTTTAGCAAGATTTACCAAGCCTGCAGCAGCTTTCTTGGTGTCAGGAGCATCAGCTGCGGTGTAAGGCTTCAAGCCACTTACTACGTTACCCAAAGTAGTCGCATCGCCTTTTTGGTTTGGCTTAGCGGTAGGATTGATAACGTTTGCTACCAACTCTTCAGGAGCAACTTCATTAGTAGTTGGTTTACCTTCTGCATCTACGGTGTAGAACTTATCGCCAACTTTCGCTACTGGTTTGCCATTTGCGTCAGTATATTGAACAGGCAAGCCAACTACGTTTACAGAGATGTTGCTTACTTTGCCTTCGTTGGTTACGTCAACCACAGCTTGAGTGTTGCCACCGTCTTTGATGTTTAGGGTATCAAAGGCTTTAACGAAGTCTTTTTCACCACCATTGTTTTGTAGGTTGAAACCTGCGTTCAACACGTCGCCTACGGTCGCAACATTGCTGTTGTTCACGTCAGCAGGTGCTACACCTGTGGTAGTTGGAGCGGTTGTACCAGTCTTCGCACCGTTTAGGTTGCCTTCAACGTTGGTAATGGTGGTTGGTGTTGTGCCGTCTGCTTTAGATACTTTGATGTTATCGCCGTCAGCAGTCAATTTAGGGCCAGTTACAGCACCAGCAGCATTAGGCGCACCTAGTTGAACAGAAGTGAACGATACATCTTCTTTGGTAGCGTAAGTTACTTTACCGTTTTCTTGTTTAACAGTTAGGTTCTTACCTGCCACCAATTCAACTTCATCACCTGGGTTGATGACTTCATCAGCACCAGCAAGTTTCTCACCGCCATCAACTTTAGAAGTTTTTAGCGTGAAACCTGAGTTGTTGATTGCGTTTACAACGTCGCTTGTGGTTGCAAGTTTGGTGTCATCTGCATTATCAGTTTTCGCTTTGTTGCCTTCTACAATGATGTCACCTTTAGTGCCAGTAACCACATCAGCAGCTTTCACATCCACAGTGTAAGTAGTGATGTTATCCGCACCTGCAGGAGTTGCCGTCACACTCGCCAAGCTATCTTGAGCAGCTTGAACTTTCGTATCTTTAGCATTTACGGTGTAAGTTGTGCCACCGGTGGTTGCGTTTGGTGTTGCAACAACAGAAACAACGTTTGTACCTGCAGCCACGTCAACTTTAGTTGCGTTCAACTGTTGAAGATTTACTGCATCAGTTGGGTTAACACCTGCTGTTACGTTCGTGATTGGCTTGCTACCTGCATCGATGCCAGCAGCATTGATGGTTACAGGGCCAGCTTTCACTTCGTTCGCTGTTACATTGGTGAATGTTACGTTATCTAGCGTTGAGAACGTGAAGTTAGCACCCGCTTGTACCACTTTCAGGTTTTTACCTGCTTTAAGTGTTACTTTTTCGCCTGGATTTACCAATTCTTCGGTTGCAGTTTCAGACTCACCACCTTCAGCTTTACCAGAAGTTGCGATCCAACCTGAATTGTTGATTGCATTTACAACGTCGTTTGTGGTTGCAAGTTTCGGAGCATCTGCCTTGTTGGTTGTTGTTGCTGTACCATTGGTGTTGTTAGTCACGTCACCTTTGTTGTCTGCAACAAATTTAGTAGCGTTCACTTCTACTTTCACAGTCGATACATCGCCTGCTGTGGTGATGTTAACAGTGGTGGTTGTGCCATTCACGAAGTTCACGACATTACCTGCAGTGACTTTGTCTTTTTCTGCACCGTTTTCTTGCAGTGTCCAAGAAACGTTGTTTACAGTATCAACCAAAGTAGAGGCATTGACTAGGCTTGTGCCTGCTGCTGGTTTAACGGCTTGACCATTGTCACCGATGGTTGGGGCAGCGGTCTTGGCATTGAATGTCACATCAAATACGCCATTGCCTTTGTCTTTTACGTCAGAAGTTACGCTGTCGCTATCCACAAAGTTCACTCTGTCGCCTGGGTTGATGAAGCCAACTTTGGCGGTGTTGTTACCCAGTGTCCAACCGCTGTTATTGATGGCATTAGCGATTTGGGTCGCATTTACCATTCTGTCGCCATTGGTAGGTGTTGCCACTTTACCAGGGTTGTTCGGTGCGGTTTCAGGATTCACATCCAACGTAGTGGTTTGTGGCGTTTGTGGTTTGGTTGAAATGGTGAACTTATTGCTGGCTTGAGTGATGTCCACGCCATCGCCTGCGATCAGCTCAACCAAAGTACCCGGACGAACGACGTTGTCTGTGTTACGGCCTGTTGATGTGCCTGTGGTATCAGCAGCTTTATCCACTGTGATGCGGATACCTGAGTTGTTGATTGCTTCAGCAAGCACTTTGTCATTGACCAAGCCTGTCGCTGCATTTGGTGCAATAACAGAACCTGTTCTGCCAACCTCTGGCGTATTAGCCTGTGTGGTTTTGACATTGATGACTGGCTTGCCATCGTTGGCATTGATTGATGTGGTAGTGAATGACGTAGGATCGCCTTGGATGTGAAATTCGCCATTGATAGGGTAAACAGACAGATTAGGATCTGTACCAACTTTCAAACCGCCAGCAGAGCCTGAGGCTTTGGCAGAGATGGTGAATTCTTTACCATTTTGGGCGATGTTGATGTTCTCGCCTGCGATGAATTTGACTTCATCACCTGCTTTTACAGCAGTTTTGGCAGGATTACCGCCTGTGTTTGTGCCTGTACCTGTTTGACCAGAGTTTACGAAGAACGCAGCGTTGTTTACGGCATTCATCACGTCTTGAGTGGTCGCTACTTTATTTGGCGCGCCGCCACTTGCAGTACCTACACCACTGTCAACATTAAGTGTGCCGAAATCAACGTTATAAGTAACGTTCACGCCACCTTTGTCGTTGGCAGTTACGGTAGAGGTTGTACCCTTGCCGTTAGTGAAGTTAACTTGGTCGCCTGGGTTGATAAATCCAGCAGAAGTACCATCATTGTTACCAGCTTTCCAGCCTGCTGCGTTGATCGCATCAGCTACGTTTTGAGCAGTGGTCAATGCATTTGGATTTGAAGCAGCAAGATTGTTACCAGCAACAGTAGCTGCATCTGGGCTAACTTTCGCTTTACCATCAGTTGATTCTGTGGCTAGTTTTTGAGTTGCCACATCATACACTACTTTCGCACCGTCGCCATCAGCAGTAACAGTCGCTACAGTCAATGTACCGTTTGAGAAGTCGATGTTTTCGGTTGGAATGATGTTCGCTACTGCGTTGGTTTTTTCACCACGCTGACTAACATTGAAACCTTGCTCGATACGATCAGCCACTAGATATAGCTGTGAGCCGTTGATGGCATCGGTAGAAGTTGCAGAGATATTACCTGCCGCTACGTTGATGATTTGGCGTTCTTTGCCTTTAGCACCTACGCTCACCACGCCTTTATCTGGAGCACCTTTCCCCTCAAAACCGCTGTAGGTATAAGTACGCACAGTAGCGGTGTTTTCTGTTGTCGCTGGGCGGTCGGTAGAGTCGTTACCTAGAATGACGCTGTTGGCTTGAGTAGCAGTTACATCGTTACCTACCACGAAAGTGTTAGCAACGTTTACGGTGTTGTTATTACCCACAATACGGCTTTCTTCGCCGCCGCCATTCATCTTGTTGTTGTTACCGAACACACCTGCGTTGTTGGCAGCGACTGGAGCACCTTCGGCACCGTTGTTGTTACCTAGAGCATAAGTACCGTTACCACTGATGAATGATGGGTCACCGAATGCACCAGAGTTGTCGCCAGTAACTACGTTACCAAAACCTACTGAGATAGATTGTTCACCAGCAGCAGTCGAACCTGTACCGATGGCGATGGCATCTTTTTTCTGACCTTTGGTCAGAGCGATGGCATCGTAGGCTTGTTTTTTAGCTTTGAAGTCAGCAATTTTAGCTTCGAACGCTGTCTTAGCTGTGTTATATTCTACTTTAGCCGCATCTTCTTTTGCCTGAGCCGCTTTTGTTTCAGGAGCCGCTGGACCTTTACTAAACCTGAATGAAACTTTCTCTGCTGCAGCTTCTTGCTGAATCTCTAGTTTTGTGGCGTATTCTTTTTGGGCTACAAGCATTGCTGCTTCAGCTGCGTCCAAGGCTTCACGAGCGGCTTGGATTTGCTCTTTGTTTGTGCCAGCGACAGCATTATTACCGATGGCGATGCTGTTATCTGTTGAAGCGAAGCTGTTTGCACCCACTGAGGTTGATTGGTTGCCCAATGCTCTGGCTCTGGCACCGCTTGCCAAGGCTTCTGTGCCATTGGCTGTCGCCAATGCACCTTGTGCCACTGCACGCAGACCTTCTGCTTTGGCCTGACGACCTTGAGCGATGGTTAGATCGCTGACAGCTTGAGCTTCTGTACCAAAGGCCAATGAATGATTGCCTGTGGATACAGCTTGTACACCCAATGCCACCGACTGAACGCCGTCCGCAATGGTAGTGTCTGCGTTATATTTGGTAGCGAACTGCTGACCAACGCTAGGACTCGTTGTTGACGCTGCGGTCAGGAAATCCGATCCACCGATGGCGATGGACTGTAGGGATTTTGCCGTAGCCGACTGACCGATGGCTGTCGCACCAAATCCTTGAACAGCCGCAGTACCACCGATGGCAATACCAAAGTCACGACCTTTTTGTACTGCTGCTTGACGACCGATGGCCATTGCAGAGTTACCGCCAGAAAATGTACCTTCGCCCATCGCCATACTGCCAATGGCCATAGCGTACGCCATAGAGCCGACAGTGGTCGACAATGCTTCACCAAAAGCACCATCACCAATAACGACAGTGCCCCCACGGCTCATTGCTGCATAATTACCGATCAGCACCCCTGCTTGTGAGTTATATGCACCGCCCCCATCTACAAAGCTAAATGTATCATTATCTGCAGAATACTTATCGAAAGCTGGGTGATATACGCCACCATTAAAAAAGTTATTGGCAGGGTTGCGTCTGTTTAGATGAGAGGTTTTAACGTCATTTGTCACTAGTAGATTGTTACCAAGGATGACGTGATAATCTCCCCCTTTAGCTGTGATGTTGTTACCCATCACAAGTTTGTAATTACCTTGTGACGAAATATTATTACCAAAGACTGCACTGCCAGTCCCTGATACATTATCATCGCGGCCAAAGAGAGTAACGTCGTTAGCATCTAATGAAATATTACTACCTGTAACAAGTAGATTTCTCGCCTTGGTATAACCAGTTGCAGTTACATTGATACCAAATATTGCACTATTAGTTAGGTTATGGCTTTTGCCACGACTAGCCTCCCCCTCCGGGCCCGGCTTATCTGGGTAAGAGTCAATAACTTGAATGCCTTGCCCAACCAGCACGACAGGTTGGGAATCTCTTTCTGCCTCTGCTGCAGTTCTCATAGACCCAGCTTTGAATTCAGAGCCTATATGGTCTGGAGTCTGTGGTTCAACCTTAATATCTTGACCATAAACGGTATATGAGTTGGTGGCGACCGATTTTTTTGGTGCTGCAGCTACTGAAGCTGGATCCTTCTCATTCACCGACTTTGGATCCACATAATACTGGCGGACGACTACATCTGGTACAGTAACATTAGCACCAGTATTATCCGCATTCACATGGTTTGCGGCTAATGCATCTGCACCCGCAAACGCTAACGCTACCGCAGCTGCTGCTTTACTTAAAGAAGATGATTTGGTTTTACCCTTTGCCGTTGATAATTCTGAAACGGCAGTCCAACTTTGCGTTGAGTGGTTCCAAATCACTCGGAATATTTTATTCATATAAAAATAACCTTTTTATTGTTCTAGTTTTCTAGAACTCAGTTATGTTGAATAGTGCAGTTTTTACGCTATTCAAATACACACAGGTAGTACAGCTTGACTACCCACTCTACAATGCTATAAACATAAGGTTTAACACCCGTTTATGCTTGTTTTGGATATTTGCAATAGAAAGATCTATCACAAATACAACCTAATAATTGTAGAAGTCAAACCAGTAAATGTCAATTATGGCTCTAATAGGATTTTCAGATAGAATTGCCTACTTTGCGATAGTGAAAAGGTAAAGTAAAAAAAGTCAGCGTTGTGTAAGTATCATTCAAACGCTGTACAATTAATGCCAAAGAAAAAATGAGCTGTGCGATTACGGATACGGATTTTTGTTGTGCAATTAAATGGATTTAGCACAATGGAACAGGTGCTACAAGCGGTGAGATTAGTTGGTTTTTTTGCAAATCTATCGTTGATATTGTGTATTCAAACACAGGTTGTGTAATGGTAAGAATAAAATTTTATAAATTTTTTGAACTTTTTTTTAATGCCTTAGTCTTACCATTCGCTAAATGCTTAAACCCGTGTAGCAAGTTTTTTTCATTTCTTAGGTAAAGACCTCCGCCGATATTATGTTGATATCGGCTTTTTTTTCGCCTTTTGTCAGTTTTATTTGGCGTGATAAGTTAAGGCTATTTATTTGATTAGTTGTTATGTTTGATAGACGGACACACGCAGTGTGTCCCTACACCACGAAATAAATTTTTTATTTTTCAATTGGTTATGATTTTGGTAGGGACACACTGCGTGTGTCCGAACGATGAAATGAACAAATTAACCAACTACTTTCGGTAATAACCCTTGTTCAATTAAGAAAGGCACAATCACGATAAACACACCAATCACTAACGCAGTGAGTAGTGATGCCTTCCCACCTTTTACTCGGTAAGCTAATGTTGGATATTGGGAACGAAGTTTCCATACCATCGCAATTGGTAACACAATCGCATAAAAGGCAAACATCTGCCCTGCATAACCTAATGCCGCAATAAATCCTTGTGGGTAGAAGAAGGCGAATAACATTGGCGGAATAAAGGTCATTGCCCCTAATGTTGCTCGGTTTGCCTGAATGTTTACACGTTTTAATAAATCGTCTAAAGCTTCGAGCAAACCAAGTGCTACGCCTAAGAATGACGTGATCAAGGCAAGTGCGGAGAAAATTCTAACCACTGCACCAATAATGGAACTGCCGGTAATCTGTGCTGCGGCTTCCGCCAAGCCATTTAATGTTGGGTCTTTTTCTAAGATTTGTAAAAATTCTGTTTGGCTTAATACCCCGTGAGTTGCCAACTGCCATAAAATGTAAGCCACGAGCGGAATTGCTGTCCCGACTAAAATCGAAATGCGGAGGGCTTTTACATTCCCGTCTAGATATTTATTTAAACTTGGAATCGAGCCATGAAAGCCAAAAGCGGTGAAGAAAATTGGGCTGGCTGAAATCAATAAAGCATTATCAATCGGCATTTCTAATAGGTTTTCTACGGAAACCTTAGGTAACAATAAAACTAACACCAATAAGAAAGCCAAGATTTTACTGGTAAACAACAGGCGATTGACTGCATCAACACTGGTTGTGCCAACGATAACAAATACCCCAAACAGCAGGGTAAATAAAACCCCTGCAATGCGTGTGGTGGTTTCTGCATCCGAAATTGTGGGTAAAAATGCGGCTAATAATGAGCTACCCCCCGAGACATAAGCTGACAAAATCGCATACAAGAAAATGATTAACACCGCAGTGGAAACCACTCGCCCAAATGTGCCGTAATATTTTTCAGCCAATGTACCGATACCTGCATCACTGTCAACTGTTTGATACAGTTCTACAAATAACAACGCACTAAAACAGAGTAATAACCATAACCCCACCAATAACACCATGGTAAAACCAAACCCAATACCTGCTGATGTTAATGGCATTGCCAACATACCGCCACCAATTGTTGTACCTGCAACAATAAGCGTACTACCAAATGTTTTATTTTTCATACAAACCTCTAAAATTAAAAAAACAGCGGCATTGTATATATAACAAAACAGATTGTAAATTTATTATTACAAAAAAATAGATTATTGCTTGATAAAAAACGGATTTGAAAGGAAAAGTATGGAAGCTCAAATGAATCTGACAGATACTGTAATTTTAAACAGACACTGTCAGATTAGGTTAGATCGTCTGTAAATTAACTACCTATTACACCGCCATCATCTTTTGTAATTACCACTGTGGCAGCTCTTGGTCTGCTGTGACCATCTGGCCAGCTAGACACTGCTGTTGGATTTAGCGGATCGCTATCTCCATCTTTCGGCTCACCTGGGTGCTGAATGTTAATAAATAGGGTTTTATTGTCTGGTGTAAAGGCAATTCCCGTAACCTCACTGCCATTTGGAGCGGTCAGAAAACGACGGTATTCACCAGTCCCTGGAATAGTTGCAACCATCTGATTATTCCCCATACCAGCGTATTCCTTTTCATTCAATCTGGAAGAAGAAACGTCCGTTTGAATCCACAGTACGCCTCGATAATCAAAAGCTAAGCCATCTGGGCTACCGAAAATATCCCCCATAATGTTGCCCCTATGTTCCTCTTTGGGTGAATCTGGGTTTCCTGCTAATACAAAAATGTTCCACTTAAAGCTTAATTCAGTGCCATCACCATTTTTCTCTTTCCAACGAATAATATGTCCAAAACGGTTGTTGTTACGAGGGTTTGCGGCATCAGTACCAGGTTTGCCTTCTTTACCCCTTTCACTATTATTGGTTAAGGTACAATAAAGACTGCCAGACTCAAATGGATCGGCACTGATCCATTCAGGTCTATCCATTTTGGTCGCCCCTAATACATCACCTGCCATACGAGTTTTGACCAACACTTCACCTTGGTCAGCAAAACCATTTTCAGGAGTCAAACCATTTTGTCCAAACACAAGTGGTAGCCACTCTCCACTGCCATCTTCGTTGAATTTTGCGACATAGAGCGTTCCTTCTTCAAGCAAGCGCATATTCGCAACCCGATCTCCTTCTTTATAACGATTTTTGGAGACAAATTTGTAGATATATTCAAAGCGTTGGTCATCTCCCATATAAACGGCGACTTGTCCGTTTGGCGTGATGACCATTTCAGCCCCTTCATGCTTAATACGGCCTAACATCGTATGTTTACGAGGGGTCGAAGTTGGATTAAAAGGATCAATCTCCACTACCCAGCCAAAACGATTTGGCTCATTGGGATTAATTTCAGTATTGAAACGCTCATCTTCTTTACTCCAAAGGTAAGATTTCTCTTTAGATTTAATGCCATAACGTTTTTCCAATGCGGTTAGATTATTGCTTGGATTAACAAAAATATCGCTCCAGTTTTCTTCACAAGTTAAATAAGTTCCCCAAGGCGTTTTGCCATTGGCACAGTTTTGCATTGTACCGAGTACCACTATACCTTTTGGATCGGCTGCAGTCTTCATTAAATCATTACCCGCAGCAGGACCTGTTACGAGCATAGGAGTATGCGGTGTAATTCGACGAGCAAATGACGAAGGCATTACCACACTCCATTCATTATTTTCTCGTTTAACTTCAACGACTGAAATCCCCATTGCATTCTGGCTTTTACGCACTTTGGTTAAATCCCAATTTTCGATACCGTCTTTAAACAATAAACCATTGTCCACATACTCGTGGTTCATTGCTAATAGGCCATGTGTTGCGGTGTTTGAACCATAAGGTAAAGGAAAAAATGCCATTCCATCATGGTGCATACCTGCTTGAGCGGCTTGTTCTTCCGCTGAATTGGACGCATCAAATTTGAATTTTGGCATATTGCCCACTATACCGACAGGATCTCCCCACTTATAAAATGCCCTTGCCGTATAGCCTTTAGGTACAATAACTTTATCTTCTGTTGAAAAAGGGACACTGGTAAATCCTAAAGATGTTGCCCTTTCGAAAGTAGGTGCTGTTTTGGCAAAGCTAAGCGAAGGCATCATTGCCACAGAACCTAATACAGCCCCCGATTGCAATAATTTTCTGCGAGAAAGATGACAATCTAAAACTTGAGAAAACGCAAGGTTTTCCGAATCATTACAAATATCTTCTGCATTTGTTGTTTTCAATGATAATGGTTTACTCATAGATAATATCTCCTGAAGGTAATCAAAGGTTCTTTTATAGAACGCAGGCAGTTTATCAAGGGAATGTGACAGTTTGATGACATTGAATTGTTTATGAGAACCACATTGGGATAAATCAGAGAATACAGTGTAGAACCGCTATCAATATATTTATGTATAAGATCAGACTTGATCTGGCAATTCACGATAAAGAATGGGTGAATAATGGGGAATTTATGTCTTACTTAATCAAAATCAGTGTAACAGACAAAATGGATTGGGGCGGAAGGAATTTAAGGTCAAATTAGGTTTGATCTTCCACACATAAATTAGGGGCTAATACTAGCCCCTGATTTGATTATTCCGATTTCGCCATTTCAAACTCAATCAACATCATTAAAATATGGATGACTTTAATGTGTACTTCTTGAATACGATCTGCGTAGCGGAAATGGGGTACTCGGATTTCAACATCGGCAAGCCCAGCCATTTTTCCACCGTCTTTACCGGTTAAAGCGATCACTTTCATTCCTTTTTTCTTCGCTGCGTCAATGGCATTTAACACATTTTGCGAATTGCCCGATGTCGATATGCCAAATAATACATCGCCTTTTTGCCCTACCGCTTCAACATAACGAGAGAAAACATATTCATAGCCAAAATCGTTACTGACACAGCTTAAATGGCTAACGTCTGAAATGGCAATCGCTGGATAACCTGGGCGGTTTTCACGATAACGCCCTGTCAGTTCTTCTGCAAAGTGCATTGCATCACAATGTGAACCGCCATTACCGCAAGAAAGCACTTTTCCGCCTTGTTTAAAGCTATCTGAAATCAGTAATGCTGCTTGTTGAATTAAATTCAGGTTGTTTTCATCTTTGATAAATTTATCTAATACTTCTGCTGCTTCTTGAAGCTCTGCCAAAATCTGTTGCTGATACATAATTGCTCCTTTTGCAAAAAAATGGGTAAATCTGACCGCTTGTTATCGATCAAACGAATGAAGTCTATCACAATGCCCCATACTTAACACTAGGAAAAATGGCGGAAATTAGGTAAAATCGGCACGATTTATCATTCATCTCACTTTATTGAAAGGACAAAACAATGATCAATGAAATTAAAAAAGATACGCAAGACCGTATGGAAAAAAGCCTTGAAGCGTTAAAAGGCCATATTTCTAAAATTCGTACAGGTCGTGCTCAACCAAGTTTATTAGATGGCATTCAAGTCGATTATTACGGTTCTGCTACGCCATTACGTCAATTAGCAAACGTGGTCGCAGAAGATGCTCGTACATTAGCGGTAACCGTTTTCGACCGCTCGTTAATCAGTGCAGTAGAAAAAGCAATTTTAACGTCAGATTTAGGGTTAAACCCTTCTTCTGCGGGCACAACCATTCGTGTGCCACTTCCACCATTAACAGAAGAACGTCGTCGTGATTTAATCAAAATTGTAAAAGGCGAAGGCGAACAAGGCAAAGTGGCAATCCGTAACGTGCGTCGTGATGCAAATGATAAAATCAAAGCATTAGAAAAAGAGAAAGAAATCAGCGAAAACGAAGAGCGTAAAGCACAAGAAGATATCCAAAAAATCACTGATACTTATATTAAGAAAGTCGATGAGATTTTAGCGGATAAAGAAAAAGAGTTAATGGATTTCTAATTTTATTGAGATTTCTGATAAAGCTTAATTTGTTTGGCGTAATGGACACACACAGTGTGTCCATTTATTTTATTACCAGAAAACCAATAAGTTAATTACGCATAAGGTTGTAATTCTGGGTTGATAGGTGTATCTGCAAGGTTATTCGCATAGTTACATAAGCTCGCTAAACTCACGCCAAGTACAACATCTAACGCATTTTGTTGGGTGTAACCTGCCGCTAAAAATTCATTGAGTAATGTTTCACCCACTTTACCTTTAGTGTTGATTACCGCAAGGGTAAATTTTGCTAGTGTGTTTAGTTTTGGATCGCTAATTTCAGTGGTATTGCGTAGTGCTTGTAATAACTCATCAGGCATTTTGATCTGCTTAATAGAAATTGCGGTATGCCCTGCCACACAGAAACCACAACCGTTAGTCACTGCTGCGGTAATTTGTACCACTTCTCGCTCTGTTGGGGTTAAGCTATTGCGTTGATTGATTGCCCCAACGGTGCGGTAAGTTTCTAATGCCGTAGGTGCATTTGCAAGTACGCCAATTAAATTTGGAATATATCCGTTATTTTGTTGCACCGCTTTTAACGCCTCTTTTGCTGCTTCTGGTGCTGTTTCAATAGTGTGAATTTGAAATTTAGACATTCTGACCTCTATATAAAATGAAAATGTAAAAAATAAAGATTAACTTACCGCTTGTAAAATCGTTTTAAGCTGTAAAGCACTAGGCGTTACGACTGGTAGGAACGCCCCTTCTCGCCAACGGCGAATAAAGTCACTACCTCCATTGCGTAAATATCCTCTTCCGCCTGATGCTTGTAATTCTAACAGTAAACTTTGTGCAACAACATCAACAATATCAATACGAATTTGAAATAATGCTTTCGGATTTTCAATAAAATAATGTGCTTGATTTAACCCTTCTGCTAGCTGTGTTTGTAATGCGGTGAGTTGATCTCGTTGAGCTTGCCATTCTGGTTCCAATACAGAGCGATTACCCGATAAGGATTTTTCTACTTCAGCTAGGGCTTTTTCAGCTAAACCGAATGCCATTCCACATTGTAAACCTAAAAATGCAGGGCGGATCTGAGCTAAATATTGCGAAGCATTATAGTCTAAAATCCAATCTGGGTTGAGTGGGACATTATCTAATACAACACCTACTGTATTACTGCCTTGTAAAGCAACTAATTGTAGCTCTGCTGTGCGAGTTACTCCCTCAGCATTATAAGGTAATGCTAATACCACTGGGGGATTAGATCCATCAGCATATTCCGCCGCAAAAATGGTAACAAAACCTTTTTGGCTTAAATTCGTTACCCAAGGTAAACGCCCTTGTAAATAGCACTTTCCGTCTTTTTCAACAATTTTGACTTGCAATTCTTCAATACCTGTTAGGAATTTTACGGCATTTGATAAACCTGTACCGCCCGATAATTTCCCTGCCAGTAGATCGGCTAAGTAGGTTTCTCTTGGTATGCTATTTTGGCTTGTAATTAAATTTTGGATAAGGGTTCTATGCCCCCAAGTAATAAATGCTGCGGTTAAGGAATGATTTGCAATTTCTTGAATAGATTCAACCGCTTGTTGTACCGTTCCGCCTACGCCACCAAACTCTTCTGGCACACCAATTTTAAAAATACCTTGTTGTGCGACACGAGAAAATAACTCATCGGCATATTGATTAGATTGGTCTAGCTCATTTGCGTGTGCATCTAGCCATTGCACAAAATCAGCAGATAATAATGACATCTTAACTCCCAATGTTTTATAACTTTTAACTAGTTGAAATAGTAATGTTTTTCTTAAGTACCACAAATAACCAAAGTTATTTTTATATTCCTAATTGATATAAGATTTTTTATTCCAAATTAGCATATAACAGAATTTGAGATTCTTTCCTTATTTGTCCATTATTCCTTAATGTAACCATTATTTGATATTCATTGAGATAAACAACCTGTGTTAAAAGTAACTGATATTGCTCTCGGCTATGTAAAACAGAACCAATTCAATACCATTTTGGAAAAGGTTTCTTTTGAAGTTGCTCAAGGAGAACTAACTTGCTTACTAGGCTCTAGTGGTGTAGGAAAATCCTCACTACTACGGGTACTTGCTGGTTTAGATAAAGCCAAACAAGGCTCTATTACTCTGTTTGATCAACAAATTGAGCAACCTAATGCGGAAATTGGTTTCGTATTTCAATCTCCCTCTCTGCTTCCTTGGCTAAATGTAAAACAAAATGTTGCCTTTGGATTAGATTTTGCCTGTCGTGAAAAGCTGTCTAAAGGTGAAATTCAACAACGAGTTGAACAAGCCATTGAGGAAGTCGGTTTAAAAGAAGCCAGTAATGCAATGCCACACGAACTTTCAGGGGGAATGGCACAACGAGTTAATTTAGCCAGAGCGATCGCTCGTAAACCTAAGTTGATTTTATTAGATGAGCCTTTTTCTGCACTTGACCCCGTAATTCGTGAGCAAATGCAACAAATGCTACACGAGATTGTGCGTCATCATAATACAACTGCGGTGATGATTACTCACGATATAGATGAAGCCTTAATTGTTGCGGACAACATTCTATTGTTAGGAAAAAATAACCAACAACCTGCTCATATTATTGGACGATGGCAAATTGTCAGTGAATTTCCACGAGATAACTTATTGTTATTAAATGATATTCGTCTTGATATTTTGCAGACTTTACAAGCAAGCCAACAACAGCATAAACAACATAATAGCCTTGAATACCTTATTTAACAGGAGTTTTAAATGTACACCAACCGTAGAGATTTTTTAAAATTATTAAGTTTATTTACCGTAGCAGGCAGTGCTCCGTTATTACAAGCTCAAGAAAATAAACGAGCAATTGATAGTAACGCACCATTACGCATTGGCTATTTACCAATTACCGATGCAACGCCATTATTAGTTGCTCACGCAAAAGGTCTATTTGAAAAGCAAGGTATTGCGGTCGAAAAACCTGTTATGTTTCGTAGCTGGGCTCAATTAGTAGAAGCCTTTTTAAGTGGGAATGTGAATGTTGTTCATCTACTTTCTCCAATGAGTTTATGGGCAAAATATGGCTCAAATGCACCTGTTAAAGTCGTGATGTGGAATCACTTAGCAGGCTCGGCATTGACTGTTCGCCCTGATATTAACAGCGTTGCGGAATTAGGTGGAAAAACGGTTGCGATTCCATTTTGGTATTCCATTCATAACATTGTGTTACAGCAATTATTAAGGGCAAATAATCTTTCTGTTACCGAAAAAGAACCTCAAGCGAATGAAGTTAAATTAACGGTAATGCCACCTTCTGATATGGTTGCAGCACTTGCAAGCGGTAATATTGCTGGCTTTATTGTGGCAGAACCATTCAATGCACTGGCTGAAGCGAAGAATGTTGGTAAAGTGTTGCGTTTTAGTGGCGATGTTTGGCGTAATCACGCTTGTTGCTTAACACTTATGCACGAACAAGATGTGAATGAGCGTCCTGAATGGGTGCAGAAAGTTGTTAATGCTTTAACAGAAGCCCAAGTCTTTACCTTAAATGATCGTTTAGAAACCGCTAAAATTCTTTCTCGTGGCAACGGATATACTCCGCACGATCAGAAAGTATTAGAAGCAGTGCTTGCACCAACAGAACAACAATGGGCAAACTATATCAAAACTGGTGCAATTCAGCACCCTGAATGGCACCAAGAGCGTATTGGTTTCCAACCGTATCCTTTTGATTCTTATATGGAAAAATTGGTAGAAGTGCTGAAAGAAACACATATCTCAGGCAATAATGCTTTCTTAGCTAAACTTGATCCGAGCCAAGTTGCTAGAGATCTAAATGCTCCACAATTCGTGAAAAAAGCCGTAGAGCAAGGTGGTTGGTTAGAAACCTTTAACTTACAAAACGGTTGGACTCGTGTAGAAGAAATTGCGATTTAATCGGTTTGATAAGGATAATTATGAAACAAAAATACCTATTGGGAGCGGGTGGATTGCTCTCATTATTTGCAATTTGGCAAGGGGGAGCATTGCTACTAGCAAAAAGTGTGCCGATTGCGACTAATCTTGCTCCCCAAGCAACATTTGAAAGCCTTTGGTGGTTATTTTCATCAGGCGAAATTATTCCGCACATTACGGCAAGTTTACGGCGAATTGCGGTGGGCTTAGGCACTGCATTGCTCGTTGGTGTGCCTCTTGGACTTGCGTTAGGATTTTCTAAAAAATTAGAAATGTGGTGTACGCCATCTTTTCAATTATTACGAATGATCTCTCCGCTTTCGTGGATGCCGATTGTGGTAATGCTACTCGGTGTAGGGGATTTACCCGTTTATTTCTTACTGGCTTTTGCATCGGTATGGTCTTTAATTATTTCGACTACGGCTGGCGTGAAAAGCATTGATCCACAATGGCTGTTACTTAGTCGTTCAATGGCAGCCTCTAAAACAGAAACCTTATGTAAAATCGTTGTACCTGCGATTGGTAGCCACGTTTTAACAGGATTAAGAGTTTCAATGGGGATTGCTTGGGTCGTATTAGTACCTTGTGAGATGCTTGGGGTAAATGAAGGGTTAGGCTATTTCATACTCGATACAAGAGATCGTCTTGCTTATTCAGAATTGATGGCTGCTGTTGTAATTATTGGGCTAATTGGTTGGGGATTAGATAGTTTATTACGCTTTGCCCTTGCTAAAGGGGGAAATAAGTAGTTTAAATAACTAAAGTGCCATCTTCATCTTAATAGATTGGTGAGAAAATGTTTTATTCAGACGCCAAGCGTGGCGTCTCAGATTATTAAGCAAGACAAACCTCAAAAGAGTGTAATATCATATAAATTTAGGTAAATCCGCCAAGCTATCTAACACTTTGTCTGCTTTAGCTTCAGCTTCGGCAGTAACCGCTTTACCTGTTCTCACTAAAATTTTTGTTTTTACGCCAGCATTTTCTGCGGCTAATAGATCTTCTAATTTATCGCCTACCATTACAGATTGAGCTGGATCGATATTCAGATCTCGAATAGCTTGGGTGAACATTCCCGCCTTAGGTTTACGGCAATCGCAATCTTCTCGATATTCGCCCTTCCCTTCAGGGTGATGTGGGCAATAATAGATACCGTCAAAATCCACACCACGATCAGCAAGCGACCAATCAAACCATTCCGTCAGTTGTAAAAACTGATCTTCACTGAAATAGCCACGTGCAATCCCCGATTGATTCGTTACGAGTACCAGTAAATACCCTTTTTTCTTTAAGGCAAGCAACGCATCAATCACGCCATCAATAAAGTGAAAATCGTCAATTTGATGCACATAGCCGTAATCAACATTGATTGTGCCATCTCGATCTAAAAAAATTGCTTTATTTGCCATTTTCTAGCCCTTTTACAAAATCGACAATCAGTTGATGATGTTCACTAGTTTTAAATTTGTCAAAAACTGCGATGATCTTACCGCTTTCATCGAGCAAAAAGCTGATGCGATGAATGCCATCGTAGGTTTTTCCCATAAATTTTTTCTCGCCCCATACGCCAAAGGCTTCGGCAATTTGATGATCGGGGTCAGATAACAGAGTAAAATTCAACGCTTTCTTTTCAACAAACTGTTGTAATTTTTTCGGTAAATCTGGGCTGATACCAAGTACAACGACATTCAATTCATCTAGTTCAGTTTTGCTGTCTCTTAAACTACAGGCTTGAGTCGTACAACCTGGGGTAAGTGCTTTAGGATAGAAATAGACTAATACTTTTTTTCCTTGAAATTGTGCAAGAGAAACAGCTTCGGCATTTTGATCTAATAGTGTAAATTGTGGCGCTTGTTCGCCTACGGTTAATAGTTGCATTGTTGCCCCTTATTTCAATAAAAAGTTAAATGGCTGAATGGTAACCTTTTCACCTTGTGCAACGTTACCACGCTCTTGTTCTAATACAATAAAGCAGTTGCTTTCATTAAAAGCACTGAAAATATGTGATCCCTGATTGCCAATCGGTTTGACTTCTAATTCGCCTTGTGGATTGACGCGATAAAAACCCCGTTGGAAATCTTGTCGTCCAACCGCCTTTTTCAATGGAGTCGCAACATAAGCGGTAAGATTTGGCGAGAAATTTGCAATTTTTTCAGCAGAACAACCCGCTAATTTCATTAACGCTGGTTGAACTAATTGATAAAACGTAACCAATGCCGAAACAGGATTACCCGGCAAGCCAAAGAACCAGGTTTTATTATCCGTATCTTCTGAATTTAACTGCCCAAAAGCAAAAGGTTTGCCAGGTTTCATTGCGATTTTCCAAAAGCCAATTTGCCCGCGTTTCTCTAAAACGTCTTTGGTAAAATCCGCTTCCCCAACAGAAACGCCGCCACTGGTGATCAATACCTCTGCATGTTGTTGTGCCTTTAGAAACGCATTTTCAAATTGGATTGGATCGTCAGGTAAAATGCCATAATCCGTAATTTCACAATTTAATTTTTCCAGCATTAAACATACGGCAAAGCGGTTGGTGTCATAAATTTGCCCCGATTTGAGCGGATTTCCTACACTAACTAGCTCATCGCCTGTTGAAAGAATCGCCACTTTAATGCGTGGAGAAACGTTTACCTGTGCAATGCCTAATGAGGCGAGAAGTGGTAGGGTTGTTACATCTAATTTGCTCCCTTTCGCTAAGACTAACTGCCCTTGTTGAATATCTTCGCCTTGCTGGCGGATATTCTCCAAGTGCTTAGGCTGACGAGCTAAACAGACTGAACCATCATTATTAAGACTTGTTTCTTCTTGCATTACAACAGCATCTGTTCCCTTTGGAATAGCTGCCCCTGTCATAATGCGAACACACTGCCCTTCGCCTATTTCGTCAGTAAAGGGATTACCTGCAAAGGCTTTTCCAATTACCGTAAGCGGTTGGTTAATGGAAAAATTTTGCAAATTGACCGCATAACCGTCCATTGCAGAATTATCAAAATGAGGGACGTTAATCGGCGAAAAAATATCTTCAGCTAAAATTCGATTCGCTGCCTGATCGAGTGAGATCTGCTCTATTTTGTTAGGTGTAGGCAACTCTTGTAGCATTTGTTCAAGTGCTTGTGAAAGTGGAAGTAATGACATTGTTTTCTCTTTAAAAGTGAAAAAGGACGTATCCAACACGCCCTTTTAAATCAATAGATTAAGATAATGGTGTATTGGAAACTTGGGAGATAAAATCACGCAACCCTAGTAAAATATTGTTAATCGCAACCGCAGATAAAATTAAGCCCATTACTCGACTAATAATCGCCGCACCCGCATTACCAATTAAATGTTGAATACGATTTGCAGCTAAAAAGAGTAAATAAGTAATAACCAATACGGACAACATTATCCCTGTTGTAATAAATTGATCAGAAAGACTGTAACGATGATTATCCGTTAATAATACCACAGCCATCATCGCCCCTGGTGATGCAATGGAAGGTACCGCCAATGGATATACCGCTAATTCACTTAAGTTACTGCGAATTTTGATTTCTTGATCAGGTTTTCCTTCCCCGAAGATCATTGATAATGCAAAAAGTAACAGAACTAGACCACCTGCGATTTGGAATGCGGATAATGGAATTTGCATTGCTTCAAGTAACCATTGTCCCATCACCAAGAAAAAGAGTAAAATCCCAAATGAGATTAAAATTGCGTTACGCGCAATTTTACGGCGATCTTCTGGAGATAACCCAATCGTTTTCGCTAAATAAACAGGAATTGAACCAATAGGGTCAATTACCGCCCAAAGTACAACAAATTGCACAACTAATGAATCAAACATTTACTTTCCTTAATCAAATGAATAGATAAGCTTTATTGTGCATTAAATTTTCGTTAATACAAGCAACTTATATAAATTTCAATGATATTTTTTACAGATTTAACCTTAAAACGCGGGCAAAGTGTCCTACTCGAACAAGCCAATGCAACAATCCATACAGGACAAAAAGTGGGGCTTGTTGGCAAAAATGGCTGTGGCAAATCTTCTCTTTTTGCCTTACTCAAAAATGAGCTATCTCCCGAAGGGGGAGAGGCGAAATATCCGCATCATTGGTCGATTGCATGGGTAAACCAGGAAACGCCTGCGCTAGATATTCCTGCGATTGATTATGTCATTCAAGGTGACCGAGAATACACCGATTTAATGGCACAGTTAGCCCAAGCCAATCAAACTAATAATGGTAATTTAATCGCAACCTTACACGCTCAATTAGATACAATTGATGCTTGGACAATTCAATCTCGTGCTGCCACCTTACTCAATGGCCTATGTTTTAGTACTGAACAGCTTGATTTACCCGTTAAATCCTTTTCGGGTGGTTGGCGAATGCGTTTAAATCTCGCTCAAGCACTAATCTGTCGTTCTGATTTGCTTTTATTAGATGAGCCAACCAACCATTTAGATTTAGATGCAGTAATTTGGTTAGAGCGCTGGTTAAGTCAATATCGTGGCACATTATTACTGATTTCACACGATAGGGATTTTCTTGATCCGATCATCAATCGGGTGCTACATATTGAACAGCAGAAACTGAATGACTATACGGGGAATTACTCTTCCTTTGAAATTCAACGTGCAACTAAACTGTCGCAACAGCAATCTGCTTTCCAACAGCAACAGCAAAAAATGGCACATTTACAAAAATTTATTGACCGTTTTAAAGCGAAAGCAAGTAAAGCTAAGCAAGCTCAAAGCCGAATGAAAGCCTTAGAAAAAATGGAGCTTATCGCCCCTGCGTATGCAGATAGCCCGTTTTCCTTTGAGTTTAAAGAGCCATTAAGTTTACCTAACCCATTACTTTCAATGGAAAAAGTGAGTGCTGGTTATGGCGAGAATACGGTTTTGCAGTCTGTTAAACTCAACCTTGTTCCCGGTTCAAGAATTGGTTTATTAGGACGTAACGGAGCCGGTAAATCTACCTTAATTAAATTATTAGCTGGCGAAATTAGCGCACAATCAGGTCATACTCAACTGGCTAAAGGCGTACAGCTTGGCTACTTTGCACAACATCAGCTTGATACATTAAGAGCCGATGAAAGTGCGTTATGGCATTTAGCTCGCCTAGCCCCCGAAAAAACCGAGCAAGAATTGCGTAATTATTTAGGCGGTTTTGATTTCCATGGCGACAAAGTAAAGCAAGCAGTAAAGAGCTTTTCAGGGGGAGAAAAAGCCCGTTTGGTATTAGCACTTATTGTTTGGCAACGCCCAAATCTATTGTTATTAGATGAGCCAACCAACCACTTAGATTTAGATATGCGTCAAGCCTTAATGGAGGCTTTAACACAATATGAAGGCTCGTTAGTTATCGTTTCGCACGATCGCCACTTGCTCCGTAGCACCGTCAATGAATTTTATTTGGTGCACGATCATAAAGTGGAAGAATTTAAAGGGGATTTAGACGACTATCAGAAATGGTTAAATGAGCAAAATAACTTATTGGAACAACAGAAGAAAAATAATGTTGCAAAAAATGGAGATAATCCAACCGCTTGTGATACGCCAAACGAAAATGAAAACAGTGCAGCAAGCCGTAAAGAACAGAAACGTTTAGAAGCAGAACTTCGCCAACAAACTGCCCCGTTGCGTAAACAGCTCACGCAGTTGGAAAAAAATTTAGAGAAACTCACCGCTTGTTTACAAACATTGGAAGACACACTTGCTTCTCCTGAAATTTATGAAGCGGAGAATAAAGCTAAATTAACCGAAACACTTGCTCAACAAGTCGCCACCAAAAAACAGCTTGAAGAAGTTGAAATAGAATGGCTTGACTTGCAAGAGCAATTAGAAAGTTTGTTGAATGGCTAATTTTGCGATAACGATCGAGAAATGATAAATTGCTGATTAAAACATGATTGAGATAGTTTTATCTTATTTGCATCTTCTGGTAATTAAGATTAAAATAGTACTAAATTATGGTATCAAAACATCTCAATAAAAAACATCAACGAACCTTAATCCAAATTTATCAGCACCCTATTTCAGCCAATATCAAATGGGAAAGTATTGAAAATCTCTTTCTTGCTTTGGGTGCTGAAATTTATCAACGAGAAGGGAGCCGTATAGCTGTTATTTTATTTGAGCAAGTAAGAGTATTTCATCGCCCCCATCCTGAACCCACAACCGATAAAGGGGCGATTGCAACTATTCGTAAATGGTTCTCTGAAAATGGAGTCTATCCCTATGCGTAATATCATGGAAATCAATGGTCACAAAGCCACTATATCTTACGATCCCGATACTGAGCTATTTCGCGGTGAATTTATTCACTTAAACGGTGGCGCTGACTTTTATGCTGATAACGTAAATGATCTCCGTAAAGAAGGAGAAACTAGTTTAACCTTATTTCTTGAATTATGTCAGCAAAAAGGTATTGCACCATATAAAGAATACTCAGGTAAATTTAATGTGCGTATTAGCCCAGACTTACACGCAGCCGCAGTAGCCGCAGCTAACGCACAAAATTTAAGTTTAAATGAGTGGATAAGCCAAACATTACAGCAAAATGTGCCGTAATATTAATGACTTATTTGATAATTTAGAACATATAATTGAATCTTTCTCGGTACCGCATCCATAAAATACCGAGAAAAGATTGAGAAAATTGCAGTCAGGTATAAGAACGAATTACTTCGCTAGTTTAACTTCTGATAGCCATTTATCAACTAAGCGTTTTCCTTCTTCACTTGAACCAAAGCGTTCAAAGTCTAATTCTACTAATTTAACGCCTGATAATTTAACCGATTGCGGAGCAACTTCTGCTTTCACATTTGTTGGAATTTGATAAACACCATGTTCACGCCAAGGAATTTCTTGCGCTTCTTTAGATAATACCCAATCCATAAATAGTTTTGCGTTATCTAAATTTCTTGCTCCCTTGATGATACTTACCCCACCTAAAGCATAACCTACCCCGTCTTCAGGAAGAACTGACTCAACTGGTGCACCTTTCTCTTTTTCAGTGGCATAACTATGAACAAATCCAACAGTGGCTGTACTTTCACCACGAGATAAATTTGTAGTAACAAGACTACTTTTTACATATTGAGAAATGTTAGCATCAAGTTGTTTTAAGTATTCAAAGGCTTTTTCTTCACCCCATAATTGAATTAATGTTGCAATAATGGTGTAAGTTGTGCCAGAAGTACGCGGATCAGGCAGTTGAACTTCCCCTTTTAATTTAGGATTGAGTAAGTCAGCCCATTTTTTAGGTGCTTCAATGCCTAATTTCTGTAATTTTTCAGTGTTTACCCCAAAACCAAGAACGAGCATATAAACGATAGAAGTAAAATCACCTTTTTTACTTTCCATTAAGCTTTTAAATTCAGGTAAGATTTCGGCTTGATTCGGTGAACGATAAGCTTCTAATAAGCCGAGTTGCCCTGCTTGGAAGTGAGGTTCAATTGTACCACCATACCAAATATCAGCTTGTGGATTATCTTTTTCCGCTTTAATGCGTGCAAAAATAGTACCTGTCCCACCGTGAATAAATTGGGTTTCTACATTGTATTTCTGCGAGAATTTTTGGGTCATATTTTCACAGACATTATTTTGAACAGTGCAGTAAACGGTTAATTTACCCTCTGCATTGGCATTGCTCATCGCAAATAACGGACTTGCAAGACATAAGCTTGCGACTAATGACTTTAACTTTCTTTTCATTTTACATCTCCTTCAAATGAGCTGCGAAGTGTAACATCTAGGTAAACGATTGCAAATAATCACTTCGGCATAATCTATGCTAAAATGAGCTAACTTAACCTATTGATGCAATTAGTGATCTAATGATGAACTTACTCAAGCAAATTCAAATTGTACTTGTCGAAACTTCTCACAGTGGCAATATCGGCTCAACCGCTCGGGCAATGAAAACAATGGGGCTATCACATTTACGCTTAGTTTCGCCAAAACAATCAATTGATGAACAAGCAGTTGCACTGTCTGCGGGAGCAAAAGATGTGCTTGAACAAGCTCAAATTTTCAACCGCTTTGATGATGCTATTGCCGATTGTCAATTAATTGTAGGAACAAGCGCTCGTTTACGCCATTTACAAAGCAGTTTAATTGAGCCAAGAGCGTGCGGAGAATTGGCCATGCAACGAGCAAAGCAAGGTAAAGTTGCCATTGTCTTTGGACGAGAGCGAGTTGGATTGACAAACGAAGAATTATTAAAATGCCACTATCATTTAAATGTACCAACAAACGCTGAATATGGTTCATTGAATTTGGCGATGGCTGTGCAATTAGTAAGCTATGAAATAAGAATGGCGTGGTTAAATTTAACCAAGAATATGCAAAATGATCAGCAAAACTTACCGCTTACAGAGAACACTAACATTAGCTACCCTTCTGCCGAATCATTAGCACATTTTTTCAATCATACTGAGCGGTTATATCGTGAGCTAGGGTTTATTCGTAATGATGCCGTAATGTTAAAACTCCGCCGTCTTTATCAACGCTGTGAACTAGAAACGGCGGAATTGAATTTACTGCGAGGAATGCTCACTGCAGTAGAAAAAGGGCTGAATAAGTAAGATCTTTCCACTTACTCGCTGATATGAAGGCTACATTCGTAAATTTTATGACCTTTTGACAATAGGTTTTGACCTACAATAACAGTCAGATGATGTATGCCGATTGGTAAACTTGGTAAGTTGATCGCATTTCTAGAGACGCGACCTGAATCACATTGCCCATTTTCAAGTTGTAATTCCCAGACAATTTGCCTTTTTTGTGTTGGATCAGCAAAGAAAAGCGGAATAAAAATAGGTGAATTTTGTTTAAATTCTTTTGATACAGGAACAGCTAGACGACCTAACTTTGTTTTTCGTGTTTTTTTCATAACATTTCTTGAGACTGGAACAGAAATATCTCAAATAATTAAATCGCACTTAATTGATAACAAATCATTAAGTGCGATACTATTTGATTATTGATTACCTAATTGCGGTAATACATTATTTTGTACAGATAATAAACCAGTGTCGGTATAAATACCCAATTTATTACGAGTATCAACAATATCTAAATTACGCATTGTTAATTGACCAATACGATCTGCTGGAGTAAATGGTGCATCTTCCACTTTTTCCATACTTAAACGTTCTGGCTCGTAAGTGAGATTTGGTGATTCCGTATTTAAAATCGAGAAGTCGTTACCACGACGTAACTCAAGCGTCACTGTACCTGTAATTGCTTTTGCAACCCAACGTTGTGCTGTTTCGCGCAACATTAACGCTTGTGGATCGAACCAACGACCTTGATACAATAAACGACCTAAACGTAAACCGTTAATGCGGTATTGTTCAATCGTATCTTCGTTGTGAATACCAGTTACTAAACGCTCATAAGCAATATGCAATAATGCCATTCCCGGTGCTTCATAAATACCACGGCTTTTCGCTTCAATGATACGGTTTTCAATTTGGTCTGTCATACCTAAACCGTGGCGACCACCAATGCGGTTTGCTTCAAGAATAAGTTCAACAGGATCTTCTAAACGTTTACCATTTAATGCAACAGGAACACCTTCTTCAAAAGTTACTGAAACAGTTTCAGGTTTAATTTCAACATTTTCGTCCCAAAATGCTACGCCCATAATTGGTTTTACAATTTTAATGCCTGTGCTTAATAGCTCAAGATCTTTTGCTTCGTGCGTTGCACCTAACATATTTGAGTCTGTTGAGTACGCTTTCTCTACTGACATTTTATACTGGAAGCCATTCGCAATTAAGAATTCTGACATCTCGTGGCGACCGCCAAGTTCATCAATAAACGTTTGATCTAACCAAGGTTTGTAAATTTTTAACTTAGGATTAGTTAATAAACCATAACGATAAAAACGCTCAATATCGTTACCTTTGAAAGTACTACCATCACCCCAAATGTTTACATCATCTTCTTTCATTGCTGCAACCAGCATCGTTCCTGTTACTGCACGACCTAACGGGGTGGTATTAAAATAAGGCATACCGCCTGTTGAAATATGGAAAGCTCCACATTGGATAGCTGCAATGCCTTCGTGAGCTAATTGGCTACGGCAATCAATTAAACGAGCATTTTCTGCTCCATATTCCATCGCCTTTTTAGGAATAGCATTGTAATCATCTTCGTCTGGCTGCCCCAAATTAGCCGTATAAGCATAAGGTACAGCTCCCTTTTGACGCATCCAAAGTAATGCGGCACTGGTATCTAATCCGCCTGAAAAAGCGATTCCAACTTTTTGGTTAAGAGGTAGAGTTTCTAAAATTGTTGCTGACATAGGGCTTCCTATTTTTAGAGTTAATATATGAAGAAAAAGTGACACGCGAAAACGATTGCGTTCGGGGTGCATATTCTAGCTTATACGAGGAAATATGTGAAATAAAAACGTCGAGAAAATAGTTTATCCAGTGACACTCACAGGCTGAAAAAGTAATTCAAAATCAAAACTATGTAGCTGATTTTATTAATCTGTTTAGGAAAATATTGTAGATACGTTCTGAGGCAGTATAGAATTTTTCTTGGGTAGTTCAAATCCTTGCTTTGATAAGGTTTCTGATTGGCCCCCTACCGAACCTGAATAAACCAAGCTAAAGCCTTTTTATATATGGTGTCTGTTGACTTGATTTATTTATAAACTACTAAACGTACTACTAACTTTTAAAATCAACGCTAAAAAGGATTAGTTAAGTAGGCTTAATCTATCACGTTAATCATCACTTCTAAATCTATGGATTTATTCACACTTTCCAGCTGGACTACCTTTAAATTAACAAATCATTCGGATAAGATAGCTTCTATTCTTAATAACACGTCTTCTAAAATAAAATCAGGAACTTTTTCTTTGCATTTTGCTTGGCGAGCTTTCCAATCTAGCGATTTTAATTGATGACAATGAACCGCACCTTGAGTATGTAAGCCACTTCCCATTAAGGTGACCACTGTACCAAATGAACGAGAATGTACGCCTTGAGAAATTGGACAAACAAAAGCTAAACCACGCTCATTAAATAGTTTGCTACTTACAACTAAGGCAAAATGTTCCCCTTTCATTTCTTTTCCACTGGCAGGGTCAAACTGTAAATGAATAATATCACCACGAGCTGGAATATACATTATACTTTCTCCAATCCGACATCGGTTAACTCGTTCCAACCTTCAACCCTTGGAAACTCTTCAGGCATTTCGGCAAGTAATGCTTTTAAATCATACTGCTTCTTTAGTTTAGCAGGGCGAAGAATTAAGCTATTATCTAGCACTTCTACTGAGCAAAGGTCATCTTCTCTTAAATGAAGCTGTGCTAAAAGTGTTTGAGGAATACGTACTGCGGCACTATTTCCCCATTTTTTGATCTGAAGTTGCATTTTGTTATTCTCTCTATTGAATAATGTATATACACAATATCAACAAAAAACTAGAAATACAACTATATTTTCACTAAGTCATATACTACGCCATAATCGGCTATACTTTCTGCTTGTTCATTAAAGAATTGCATATAGTCAGATAATCTAGGCTGTTCGACTTTTGGAGTTCTGCTGGTCATCGCCAAAATATGAGAGATTTGAGTGGTACGATAAATAAGCTGAAAACTTATTCCGAATAGAATCTTTGATATTATGTCTAAAAAATAAAAAAGTTAGTAATAATAATCACCAACTTTTATATAAACATAAGATTTTTATTTGAGTGTTAACAATACTATTATGGTCTTATTTTGTAAGATTTCCTGCGGTTAATCTCGTCCTTTAGAGCTTTAAAATAGTCACAGTTTATATTTTTAACCTCACAATCCTGTTTTAATTGGGTATATAGCTCATCTATTTCATTGCTTGTTAACCTTTTAATGATAGCTATAAAATCATTAATATTCATAGTTTCTATTTTTTCTTTAATTTTATTTAAATACATATTTTGATCCACCACTTTTTTTGCCAGTATTATTTTCATATGATTCTACTAAATGATAAGGAATACAAAACTCTTTTATATTTAATTCAAGAGAGTCAAACCATTCGGAAAAATCATAGTTATTTGATTTGCTATATTTTTCATAGCTTTTGATACTTTTCTTATTTGAATTAATAATTCCATTAACTCTTTTTCTTTTCCACTCCCCGTAGTTAATTTTTCCAGTTGCTTTTGAAATGATAATTTGTCTAAAGAGCTGTACTTCGAAAGATAACCCTCTAATTCTACTTCTAACTCTATTGATTGAATTTTTAATAGTCTTCCTAATTCTATCAAATGGATTTTTTCCTCTTCTACATTTATAGTAGGAAGTTTCTCTCCCATTAATATATTTTGATTCATTTTTAACCTCGTTGTTAGTTTTATCGTATTTTTTGATTATTTCATCTCTAATACGATTTTTTTCTTCTCTTACTGATGATATGATATTTTTATTATTATAAATATCTTTTGAGCTAAAATGTGTTCTAAAACGCATTAAATTTGAATATAATTCCATATTTTTAATGTCATTGTTTTTCTTTGCTTCTTCATAAAGAGTAGAATAACTCTTGCTTGTTATTTTATCGACTCCTTTACTAGAAAGAATTTCATTACTTTTACACTCCCATTTCTCTCTCCATTTTAATAATAAACTTCTATCATTCCAGTCCCTTCTTTTTTTGCCAAATATTATATCTTTTTCATTTAACATAATTTCTCTTAATGATAACATAACGTGTGCATGTATATTATCTGGGTTTTCTTTAGGTTGATGAATAACAATATCTGCAATCATACCTCTTGATATAAATTCTTCTTCGATAAAACTTAATAATAAATTTTCGTTTTCTTCTAAGGATAATTCCTTATGTAAAGAAATTTGTAATTCTCTAGCTCTTTGAGAGTCTTTACGGCTTTTACTTTCAAACTCATCAACAGCCTTCCAAAAATGCACTGGTTCAATATGCAATAGATTAAGTGATTTAGGCTTTAAGAAAAAGGAACGCAATAATCCGCCTTTATGACTGTAATCACCATGTCCTTCTATTTTAATTCTATGTCTATATGCACAAGCATGTGTCGCATCTAAAACACTATTTTTTCCACCAATTATTTTTGCTTCCAAATGAAAAATAGCCATAATAAATAATGAAGTTACTTCTTATATTTTCATCATAAGATAAATCATTACTAGTTTTTGAATTTATAAATAAATTAACAGAAAAACTTCTCTCATTAACATTGGTTAATATAATGAATTTAAAATAATTCTCGAAATGCCCGCTTATACATTGCTATGCAACGTGCGGGGCCTAGCGGCACTTAATTCTTTTAATATATTTATCATAAATAATTTCTCCCTATCCAAGAAAGACAATCTCACCATCAATGTATTGATATTATTATCGAAGTACAACCCGCCACCAAAACTGTTAAAGCTATTAGCACCACCCAGACTGACTCCCATACCCCCTACAACATTTCGGGCTAAATTCGCATTTCGAGCCTCACGAGCATCACGATTTTCTCTTTCTTCCGCATAATATTGTAATATCGCCATACGCTCACGCTGCATATCCGCTTTAGCCGACCAATCCCGCAACGCCTGCAAGCCTTGCTCCGCCACACTCGGAAATTGTTTCGCCAACGTCCATGTCTGGTTATGATTGAGCTTGGATTTAATATTATTTAGATGGGGTAATTTATTATATATGAGTGTATCAGTAGCCCACTTTCAGGGTTGTTGGTGTAATACTGTTTTGGAGCTAAAGCAGAGTTAAATTTTTCTAGCGAGCATAATGACATTGGTTAACGTACAAATTACTTATAAAAGCTATGAAACGCTTTATAACGAGGCACTAAAAAAATAATAATGCAGAAGATATAGAAGTTTATAGCATTCTAATGCGTACTAAAACGCATTGTAGCAATGCAGAAACGTTTAAAAATTTAGAGAGAACAAAATAAGAGATTCGATTCTAAGTGGGATGGAGCTCTTAGCAAAAAAATCTGAATCCAGCAACACCCCAAAAACCGTAAACACATACAACATTGGTTTGATGCTGGATAAATTAAACAATAAATCAGCCCTAGAAACTAATAACATCACTAACGCTTACAAGTTTAAGATTCATTAAAATTTTTGAGCATAAATAGATTTATTTTTTAATTTTGGTGATTGTTTCAACTGCTTCAAATAATTTATCTGGAGGAAGATAACCAGGAATTGATTCCCCATTCGCAAGAATGATGAAAGGAGTACCTGACACACCGAAATCATCACCGAATTTATAGTGCTGTTTTACGATATTAGGCTCTTTTAAGTTTTCTGGCATTTTACCATTTTCAGCGTCTGTATAAGCTTGTGCAGGATTTTCTGCAGTGAATATACTTTCCATACGCATTGCAGTAGGGCTATCTAAACCTTCACGAGGGAAAGCTAATAATTTGACAGTAATACCTTTTTCATTGTATTTAGCCATATCTTTGAATAACTTTTGGCAGAAAGAGCAGGTAATATCAACGAAAGCGTGAACAACGTGTTTTTCTTCAGTTGCTTTAAACACAATAGCTGTCTTCTCAATTTCAGCTAAGCCTTTCAAAGCTGATTTTTGCGTTAAATTAGAGAAAGCTCCGTCTTTAAAGCCGTACACAGTCCCTTCAATAGCGTATTTACCGTCTTGAGTTAATTGTAATTTTTTACCATCTTTAGTGGTTACTTTAACTAAGTTTAAATAATCTAAAGGTTCAACCTTATAACCTTCTGTGATTCCGATAACCGCTAAAGATTTAGCGAGTTCTGGGTATTGAGCTGCAGAAGTTTCAGCAGATGCCATAGCGGTGGTAGCTGTGAATAATGTTGCGATGGCTAAAAAAGTTTTACTTAATTTCATTTTGAATCCTTTATTTACAAATATAAAAAGTGGAAGAAAACCCTAACTCAGTTTTCCAAGCTGGCAGTTTTTACTTGCTTCGACTTTGAATAACTGTTGTCATTTTTTAATCTATTCTTTAAATAGAATAAAATTAAATCAACCTTATATATTTGTCAAGTTTTCAAGAAAGCCTTCTTTATGTTAAGAATTTATTCTAAGAGGAGATGTTTCGTTCATATTCATAGTACGCCCCTCTATTTTAATGAAATTCTCTTTTTTACTGAGGTTATAATTCGTTAACTTATTTTACAATCATGTTTTCTTGTTTATTGATTGAATTTGATATGGAGTATTTAGAATATCTGAGAATAAATCTAAGAATGAGATAATATTTAATACAATTAAGATGAGAATTAAACAAAAAATAGGGGTTAGATGCTCGTTTTAAATCTTTTGAACAAGAATAAAAAAGCCACTTAAGTTACATTAAAAAGATTTCACAAATGTCAAAAATTAAGTTAATTGTAATGGCGATATATAAAAACTCGTCATAACACAAAGAGAATAATTAACATAAGTACTACTCGAAAAATAGTATGATATATCAAACTACAATAACAACACAACCAAATCTTTAAACAAACGAAAACAAAAAACGTTTTAAAGGACGACCATATGAAAAACCATTCAAGCACAAACCACGCAACAGAATCAATGTAAACTGTGATAAATGATTCTGACTCAGCAAACATAGTAACATTTTATTCTCCCGTTCCCGAAACAATGATTGAATGGGGAGAAGATGAAATTCAAGAATTATCTGATTTTTTCTTGCGTTCTAAGGTTGAAGATTAAAGCTTAAAGCTTGCCACACATTTATCTATTAAAAAGGAATGTTTTATGAACAATTGTAATATTTTTTTATTAACAGACTCAACAATAGAAATCAAAAACGCTATAAACAAACTTAATTTAGAAAACGACATAGCTTTAAAAAGCTTGTTTAACAATAAGCTTTTTAGTAATGCAGAGCATTTTTCTTTAATTGAAGATAAATCCAGCTTATATAGAAAACTATTAGAAATTTCAAAAGAAACAAATTCAGAAATTATTCTTATTCAAGAAGATTTTATTGATAGCGACCCACCTTATTTAACAAAAGTCAATATAGCTCCAAACGGAATTTCTACGCAAGTTTGTGCAAGTATTCAGTGGGGAGATAAAAAACCATTTGATTTGAAATCAAAAACCACCAAAAAATCAATCAAGAAAGACTGCTAAGTTAGGTGTTTAATAAAAAGCTTATTATAAAAACACCTTCGAGTAATTGATGGTGTTTTATACTTGAATACATCTGGGGAGATAAAGTAAACCTATTAAAATTACTCAAATTCCCCTTGACTTCAATCTCAATATCGGTTAAAATTCACTCAATTTAAAACAGAAAAGTTTTAAAGAAATTAAAAAGCTTTAAAAGCTTTACATATTTTAGTTAAACATTGTACAAGCAAGGAGTACAAATATGAAAATGAAATTAAACAAAATTGTGGCATTGACATTGTTAGGAGTGGGTGTGCTTGGCTGTGGCGGGGAAATATGAAATTACTGAAGAGATGCTTAAAAAAGATGAATTAAAAGCTCCTGATTTCTACGCTGAAAAAAATAAAAATAAACACATTCAGCATACTGGAACTGATTGGTACTTCGAACATCGTTACGGTACTCCAACTAAAGAACGACAGAAAGACTGGTTAGAAACAAAAGAAAAATGGTTGGAAACTGAAACAGACAAAAAAGAATACGAAAAAATAAAATCCTGGCTCTCTCAAAAAATCTCTCAAGAAAAACTCAAACAAGCTCTCAAATTAACCTCTCATCTCAACAAAAACACTAGCAAAACTCTCTCTCAAGACGAAATCCAAGCTCTCAAAATCGAAACTCAAGTTCTACGCAACAATTCTTAAACTATTTGATTTATAGACCAAGCAGATACGGAACTCTATATCAAGATAAATTCCGTTTTCTCTACAATCGATCAAAAGATTTAATTATTTTAATGATCGACAACAAAGTAAAAGATAAAGAATTATTAGATATGACATTAGAGTATCGTAAAACTCTTGAAAAGGAATTTTTATACATTCACAAAATCGAAGCAGGTGTTTTTGACTCAGTATTAGAAACTGCATTAATGGATAATTTTCCAATCTTTACTGAAGCAAAAAAAGCAAATAAGCCAGTTCACAAAATGCCCGAGTACAAAGAAGCTCATAAAGAAATCAACAATCGTGATGATGTGAAGAAGTTTGATATTATTGAGCAACACTACAAAGACACTAACAATTTGCTAGAAAAATACATAAAAGTAGAAGTATATTAAATCTACATCAATATGGCGGTATGATTTAAAGCAAAACAACAGACAGACGAATGATTTTTATAGCATTCGTCTTTTCTTTGAAATTTTTGTGATTTTTTACTTGATAAAACGGTTATAAAACACTATAATAGTATCAAAGGTGGTGATTAATTCATTGCTTTTAAAAACTGGGGTCTCACTCCCATAAAGGTGAAGCTTTAAAACTGGGGTCTCACTCCCATAAAGGTGAAGCTTTAAAACTGGGGTCTCACTCCCATAAAGGTGAAGCTTTAAAACACTAACAAAAGGCAGTTTTTTACAAGACTGTCTTTTGTTTTTATAGAAAGGAGAAGTATGGATTTTTATATAATTTCAAAAGATTATGTTGACTACTTAAAATCCTTAGATTATAGGGTTTCTAACAATTACGACAACAAAACAAATAAAAAGCCTTATACTGGAGTTGTTTTTAGTAAAGGGTATTACTCATATTACATTCCATTAACTTCCGACAAAGAAGAAAAATACAAGAATCTCCCAAGAGATAGGGCAACTGTTCATGATTTATATGAAATCACAACTATACCATACCCTCTATTTTTATCGTAAAGAGCTTGCTCTAGGTTTGGGTTGTCTAAGAAAAATGCTTCTTTTAGTTTTTTAAGTTTCATGCTTGCGTAATGGGGTTAACTAGATAAAATTAAAGCCCACTTAAAAGCAGGCTTTAATTCTGTTGAGTCTTCTAATTATTTAAGGTGGGGCGAACTCTACCTTCCACAAATTTCTGTTGAGTCTTCTAATTATTTAAGGTGGGGCGAACTCTACCTTCCACGAGTTCATTATATGATTTAAATTGTCATTTTACAAGCGTTTTTAATTCTTAGTCCTATTAAACCCCCCCTCAAACTCCTCTTGACTTCACACTCAATATCGGTTACAATTCACTTAAATTTTAGTTAAACAATGTACAATGCTTTTTAAACTTCAAAGGGGTATATTATGAAAGCAGTAAATAAAATCAAAGTAATGTTAGGGATTGGTATCCTAATGTTTGGCGGAAATGCTGTAGCAAGCACAGAAACTTCATTTAGAGTAGAACATTCAGAAAAAGAATTAAATCGACACATTCAGCATACTGGCACTGATTGGTACTTCGAGCATCGTTATGGAGTTCCAACTAAAGAATATCAGGAGCTGTGGTTAAAATATGTAAACTCTGAAGAGAAATATAAACCAAAAATAAAAGAATGGCTCTCTCAAAAAATCTCTCAAGAAAAACTCAAACAAGCTCTCAAGAAAACATCTCCTCTCAATAAAAACACGAGCAAAACTCTCTCTCAAGACGAAATCCAAGCTCTCAAAACTGAAACTCAAGCACTTCGTCAACAATTCGCAAACTATATCGCCTACGCAACAAGACGTGAACCAAACAAACTATACCAAGATAAATTTCGCTTCTTATATAATCGCTCAAAAGATTTAATCATTTTAATGATTGACAATAAAGTAAAAGACAAAGAACTATTAGAAATAACACTAGAGTATCGTAAAGCTCTTGAAGAAGAATTTTTAGAAGAAAATAGAATGGCAGGAGTGATATATGCAGATTATGAGCTTAATCACAAAGCAAAAAACTTAAAAAGAGGCGACCCAAAAATCAATGAAATTCGTGCAGAAATTCAAAATAGTGAGGGGCGTAAGAAGTTTGATATTATTGCGGAACAATATAAAGGATTGAATGAAAATTTACAGAAATATATTGAATTACAAAATGTTAAAATTGTAAACTAAGTTATATCTCACATAAATTTAAAGCCCTGTTTTATAGCTATACAGGGCTTTTTGTTGAGTAAAAAATATTTGAAATAAAATCAAGTTTTCAAAGGTTTTTGTATTTACACATCCATTCCTTGTTTGTTTCTTGAGTCATTACCAATCTCCTGCTCCATACGCATTTTCTCTTCCTGAGTCATATTTCTTTCTTGTTGAGCTAAAATAATCTTCTGCTCTTCAATACTCGCTGTGGTATTCTTTTCGTTCAATGCTCGTGGCGAATGGTCTGCAGTGCGGTTAGGCTCAACTCTATCTAAAACATCCTTTTCTTCACGCTTTCTACGCTCTTCATCTTTTTCTTGTTCTGTTTTTTCTTGCTTATAGGTTAAAGTTGGTTTAGGGGTAGCAATAGCAGAAACTAACGATGCTTGCGAATCAGGTTTACCCTTGTTTTCAGGGGCAAGTTCTTGAATGGGAGCGGCTTTGGAAGCATTTAAGTTTTTATCCCACATAAATTGTTGCTTCCGATTAACTTTACATATATTATCTAAAGCAGTACCCCCTTCAATATTATCAACCCCCGCCTTTAAAAGCTCTTGATCGCTTAAAAACTTATTAAGGTCTTGTAATGGTACATTTTCATTTTCCGCCATTACTTTAGCATCTCTTTGTCTATACTTAACTACAACAGCAGTTATCAACTTAATATCATCTGTAGAATAACCTTTACTGGATAAATATTCTGCCATTTCAGTGAAAGATTTATGATTAGCTAATCTATCTAAAACTCCCCCATCATTTAAATTATATCCAATAGATTTGAGATTACCTTCTTTTACACTATCAACAAAAACCCTAAGATGTGAATCACTAATTGAGGTTGTTTTAGTATCGCCAACTTTATCGTTTTCATTTTGTATATTTGTTGATTGTCGCGATGATTGTTTACCCCCCTCGTCAAGTTGTCTACCTAAATCCTCCATAGCATACTTAGTTTTCAGAGGTTCATCAACTAATGAATATCGGCTTTTATATTTTTCTTCAAACTCTTGCCGAGCTATCTTAATAGCCTCTTCCTTAGATAAACTTTTATCATCTCCCCGAAGTTTATCAGCGTATCTTTCCAGAGGATCTTTTTCCGTAATCGCATTACTAACATTGGTTATAGCATTATTAGCTTTATCAACAACTTTACCTTTATTTTTTGGACTGAGATTACCTAAATCATCTTTACTAACCCTAAAAGCTTCTGTCGCTCGCTTCCAAGATTCTTCATTAACAGCTCCCTCAGCTGTCATTTTGCCAACTTCATCAACACTAAACTTTATACCTTCATTAGCTCCTGTCGCCATAACAGCAGCTAAACCATTATCTCTTTTCGGGTCGGGCTCATTATTGACAGCGTTTGCTATAAACATAGTTCTATAATCTCTAACATCAAGAGAATAATTCAACTCGCCCTTGTCATTATACAACCGCTTATCAATAAACTCAGATGTAATCTCATCCAACCGCATCTCCCTATCCAAGAAAGACAATCTCACCATCATCGTATTGAGATTATTATCGAAGTACAACC
>NZ_LEKN01000013.1 GCF_009761395.1 Ursidibacter maritimus
CAATCCCGCAACGCCTGCAAACCTTGCTCCGCTACATTCGGAAATTGTTTCGCTAACGTCCATGTCTGGTTATTATTCAACTTAGACTCAATATTGTTGATTGGGTAGGAAAAGGGGAGAATTGATACAATACCAAACTATAATCAGGAACAAGGCACTCAACATAGCACAGTATAAGCTTTTATATATATAAGTCGCTATGATAATTAATTAAAGTTGAGTATTGGTATTCACGTTTTAACTGATGAAATTTTTCTCTTTATATAATTTAACGTATTGTTTTAGTAAAGAGCTTGCTCTCGGTTTGGATTATCTAAGAAAAATGTTTCTTTTAGTTTTTAAGCTTCATACTTTTATGATAAGATCAACGCAGAAATAGCGTTATGTAAAAAAAAGATGTTTAAACACCGCTTAGACCTGTAGGCAGTTGATTTCGGAGTAGTTAAAAGACTTTCAGAAAAAGGTTTTAAACGATTAAAAAAGTAAAAGCTTTACGTCATAAAAAATGTAAAAACGCTTGAAAAATTACAACCTAACTCATATAATATAGTCGTGGTGGTAGGGTTGCCCCACTTTAAAAAAAGAAAGCCCGTTTGAAGTCCTGTGGTGGTAGGTTCGCCCCACTTTAAAAACAGAAAGACCGTTTGAATTATGCCCATTCTAATTCCGTTAGAATGGGCTTCGTTTTAGGTAAATCACATAATGAACACAGCTCGTTTCTTTCAACTATCAGATTTGTTTTATTCAGATTACCCAGCCAATGAATTTAATCAAATTTTAGACCCTAAAAAGAACGGTCGTGGATATTATGGTGTAACGATCATAGAACTTTATAATCTAAAATTCGCAATTCCTTTACATTCAAACATAAATGTAAAAAAAGGATATAAACTAAGAGAAGATAAAGATACTGGACAAATATCGGGTTTAGACTTTGAAAAGGCTGTTATTCTTAGAAAAGATGAATATATTGGTTCTGATTATGAAGTCAAACCTAGCAAGGATTATTCGACTGTAAATAAAAATAAAAACCAAATCAATAAAAAGTTTAAGAAATATATTACCGAATATATAGAAGCAATTGAAAAAAACGATCAAAATATAATTAGACAAAGATATAGAAATACTACATTGATCTATTTTCACGACTTGCTAATTCCTCTTAATACAAAACAATAAGATCAATTAAACAACTTATCCCTGTTATTTTGTTATCTTTATAACAAGATAACATTTTTACTGTTTTACTTCCAAGAATACCTCTAAAATTCCCCTTGACTTCACATTTAATATCGGTTAAAATTCACTCGATTTAAGGCTTAAAGCTTTTTAAAGACTTAAAAACTTAAAGACTTAAAGACTTAAAGACTTAAAGCTTTAAAGAATTTAAAAAGCTTTAAAAGCTTTACATATTTTAGTTAAACATTGTACAAGTAAGGAGTACAGAATATGAAAATGAAATTAAACAAAATTGTGGTATTGACATTGTTAGGAGTGGGTGTGCTTGGCTTTGGTGGGAATGCTGTGGCGGGGAAGTATGAAATTACTGAACAACAAATTCAAGAAGCAGAGAAAAAATATGTTTCAGAGTATCCAAAAAATAAACATATCCAACATGCTGGCACTGATTGGTATTTCGAACATCGTTACGGAACTCCAGACAAAGAACGACAGGAACTGTGGTTAGAATTTGTAAAATCTGACGAGAAATACAAACCAAAAATAAAAGAATGGCTCTCTCAAAAAATCTCTCAAGAAAAACTCAAACAAGCTCTCAAACTAACATCTCCTCTCAATAAAAACACTAGCAAAACTCTCTCTCAAGACGAAATCCAAGCTCTCAAAACCGAAACTCAAGTTCTCCGCCAACAATTCGCCAATTACCTCAATTACCACAGCAATGGTTTTGAACCAAAAAAACTTTATCAAGATAAATTCCGTTTTCTATACAACCGCTCAAAAGATTTAATTATTTTAATAATTGGCAACAAAGTAAAAGACAAAGAACTATTAGAGATGACACTAGAGTATCGTAAAGCTCTTGAAGAAGAATTTTTAGAAGAAAATAAAAAAGCAAAAAATGGGTACTGGGGTGTTCTAAAAGCAGCAGTGCACGATTCATACCAAGTATTTATTCAAGCAGAAAAAGAGGGGAAAGCGATTCACAGAATGCCTGAACACAAGGAAGCAGTGAAAGAATTAGGTGAGCGTGATGATGTGAAGAAGTTTGATATTATTGAAGAAGATTACAAGAGATTAAATACAGCTTTAGAGCAACATATTTACCTACTAGATGTTAAAGTGGTAAATTAAGTATAGCTCTCATAAATTTAAAGCCCTGTATAGTTGTATAGCTATATAGTTACAAAACAGGGCTTTTTTTGTTTTTTAGTTTCACCTTTATGGAAGTGAGACTCCAGTTTTTTAGTTCCACCTTTATGGGAGCGAGACCCCAGTTTTTAAAACTCTATTTAAGGTATCAATAATTATCTCTACCTTTATTAAAAGAGTAAAAAATATTTGAGATAAAGTCAAGTTTCAGTTTAAAAAAAGACAAATAACAAAAAATGTTATTCGTCTTTTAGATTATATATTTTTCAAATCTTCACTTTATACACAGTCAACTAAACTTCTATTCCTTTACTAGCATTCACATTATTTGCTTTCTCCTGCTCCATACGCATTTTCTCTTCCTGAGTCATGTTTAGTTCTTCGCGTCTTAAAATAAGTTTCTGCTCTTCAATACTCGCTGTTGTATTCTTTTCATTCAATGCTCGTGGAGAGTGGTCTGTAGTACGATTAGGCTCAACTTTATCAGCAAAATAACTTTCAGTTTCTTTTTTTATATTTTCATCTTGTTCTTCTTTTGTTTTCTTCATTTGAAAAGTTGGAGTCTTTTTCACTGAAGCTATTGATGAAACTAACGATGCTTGCGAATCAGGCTTGCCTTTATTTTCTGGGGCGAGTTCTTGAATAGGTTCGGCATTAGAAGCTTTAGAAGCTTTGGAAGCTTTGGTGTTAGCAATAAATGAACTCACATCATTATTAGTTTGATGAGCTTGATTTTGTAATGATGAATTTTGCATAACAGCATTCAAAATAACCTTACCCTCACCATAATCAACAGATTCAGTATTCATTTCTTGCTGTTGATTAAAATCTTTATTGTTTGCTTTAAGAAAATCAACCGCTTGCTGTTCAGTATATCCAGAGTTCATTAATATTTTTTTTGTCTTATCATCATTTTGAAGAAACATCGCATGAAGCACGTTTTGTTTTTCCCCAGAAGATAAATTTTCAGTTAATTTATTAAACTCGTTTAAGTCTTTTGTTTTTAATAAAGAATCGATTTGATCTTTACAGTCAAATGGGATAGTTCCATCCTTATTCATAGAATCAACTAAAGATTGAACTAAATGCTTCGAAACTACAGGCTTATCACCATTGGAACCAAAAATAGAACTTGCGATTTTAGATTTATCACGAAGTTGTTCTTTTGTTATAGTATCATGAGTTTGTTTACTGGCTACTGCTTGAGCATTCTCATCCGAAATATTAGGATGAACCCGTTTAACTTCATCTATCGTCTTTTGATAAGCCCCCTTAGCTTCTTCCATTATTTCGTCTCGATTTTTTTTAATTCCTTGTTCTAAATATTTTTTTTCCAAATTATTAGCCGATCTCACCACAGCATCATTTTGATGATAAGCTGCATCTAACACTGCTACAGCAAAATAGGTTGCTTGTTGCGAAGCAGGTTTATCAACTCCCAAAGCTTGTTGAATAACTTGTTTTTCATCTTGAGAAGAAACTCCACTTACCTCCACAACTTTCTTATTATCTCCTACCTCGTAAGCAGGATTACTGCCTTGCCTCGTTTGGGAAAGTATATTGTTAGCGGCATTTGCTACAACTGTACTTTTATCTTGTTCCTCAAAACCGCCTTTGGTCTCCATAGCAGTTAACAAAGTAATAGCATCATTTCTTGTAATATCATTCGTCAACTCCCCCTTATCATTATACAACCGCTTATCAATAAACTCGGGCGTTAAATCATCCAACCTCATCTCCCTATCCAAGAAAGACAATCTCACCATCAATGTATTGATATTATTATCGAAGTACAACCCACCACCAAAGCTGTTAAAGCTGTTAGCACTACCCAGACTGACTCCCATACCCCCTACAACATTTCGGGCTAAATTCGCATTTCGAGCCTCACGAGCATCACGATTTTCTCTTTCTTCCGCATAATATTGTAATATCGCCATACGCTCACGCTGCATATCCGCTTTAGCCGACCAATCCCGCAACGCCTGCAAGCCTTGCTCCGCCACAGTCGGAAATTGTTTCGCTAACGTCCAAGTTTGATTATTATTCAACTTAGACTCAATATTGTTCACAATATCAACAAAACGCTGGTCGCCTTTGTTTTTCAAAACACGCAACAATTCGGACGCATCATGTAACAAGGATATATCCTGTGTATTGATTAACTCAGCAATATTTTTGGTGATATAACTCGCTTTTTCTTTATTTAATGCCATATTTTTAACGCTTTAAAAGAATAGGGATATTTATATTATAAGAAAAATGTTGGGGTTTATAAAAATTGAGGAGGTGGGAAGTGGGAAGTAAATAAAACAAAAAACTAAGCCAACAAATAAAGCGGGCTTAGTTTCCTTAATTTTTTACAATATTGTTAAAATGGATTTTCAGTCACCATCAGACCTATGGAATGGGTTTTCAGTCTCCATCCGACCTACATCAATATTATAAAACATCAAACAAAAACACTCCAACAACCAAAATCAAAACAAATAACATCCCCCAAACAAACATCGATGGAAAACGAGATTTGTCAATAATATAAGGCATAGGATAAGTATAAGGCTTGTTTTTTGTATTATCTACTTTTAATAAAGTTAAGTTATGAGTATTAAAAACGCCTGTATCAAGATAAAAGCGATTGCCTTTCAACACAGGACTCTGTAAAGGCGTGTGCCCATGCACAAAATAATTCGCTCCTTTGATAACCGTATAATCTTCTGAAAAGACTCTACTTCGATTAAAGAGTATTTTATTTATACTCCTCATACCAAAATGTTTTACATCTTTTGAGTTGTAATAATTAAGCGGATAATCAGCATGACAGACTACAATTTTATGATGAGCAAAATTTAATTCGAGAACTAAAGGTATATCTGCAAATCTTTCGATTAATTTGACCGCTTGTTTTTGTTTATTTTTACTTAATCTCTCAAACCAGCTTCCACCTATTCTTTGTTGCCAAAATAAGTATTTAGACCCACCCAGTGTAACCCCAGCATAAGCCGCTTCGTCATGATTGCCGAGAACCATCTTAAACCAAGATTTATTAAGCAACTTTAAACAAGCTATGTTTTCAGTGCCTCTATCTATAATATCCCCTACACTAACAAGCAAGTCATTCTTGTAATCAAAATTAATCTCGTCTAAAAGCTTACGCAAATCACTATAACAGCCATGTATATCGCCTACAATATACACTTGACGATACTGCGTACAATCAAGCTGTTGTAAAAGCGACCTGTCTTTTAAGCTTTTAAAAAGCTTATCTTCTTTTGATAAAACGCCTTCTTTCTCTTTCACGAAATTGATTTAATTTTTATAAGGGATATTTTAATTTAAGCGTTGATAAAGCAAAATCAAAATTAAAAAGCTTAAAGCTTTTTAAGACCAATTGCGTTTTCAGCCCCTAAAGTTTTTTGATAACTATCGTATGACTCAAAACTATGTCTTAAAGCAGAATTTCGGTCGTAATCTCGCAACAAATCAACTGCCTTTTGTTGCTCTTTTTCCTGAAACTCAGCAAAAAACTCAATTAAGGCAACTTTTTTCGGGTTTGCCTCTACAAAATGCTCGATTCCTTCAGAAGACAACTTCAACAAATTCATCTGCTCTTTAAAAGATAACCCAAAATGCTTGTGGATATAATCCGTATCCACAAGACCTTTTTCATAATCTTGCCTAAATTCAGCTTGTTTCATTTTAACAAATTTGTTTTTTCGTCTCTTAAACTTCACTCGCTCTTTGTATTGCTGGTAACGTGCTAAGAATTGTCTTCTTTCTCGGATACTGTCTCGGAGGTGGTGTTGGGGGAGTGGTATAAGAATACTTCACAACAAGAGAGAGCAACCTCATCTTCAACTAATGCCTGATAAACTGCGAGTGTAGCTATTGCATCACTTTTGGATTTATTATCTAATTCGTAGTTTAAATCATAATATTTACACGCAGAACTCAGATCTTTTAAACAATATCCCCCTAATGAGTCAGACTCATTTATCATTTTTGAGAATACATCCATTAAATCAATAAACTTTATTTTATTTAGATATGTTTGTCCCTTTGAGAGAAATTTAACTAATAATTTAACTTGGGAACTCATGTCGTAGCCTATAATAACGCTGTTTCTTAAGATATTTCCTACTTCTAACGAAAGAATAAAATTATCTGCAGCATTTAAAGAATTAAAAATCCAATTTGAGCTATCACAAGTCACATATGGATTTATAAAAAATTCAAATACTATTTTTGAATTTTTATCAATAATTGTAATTTCTGAGATCTCAGCATCACTCCCTACAGCATTAGATTTAATGTTTATAAACAATGTATTACACATAAATATGCTTTTGTACTATTACTATTTATAACTTAAGTGTTTGTTATTGCTTTGTCAAAAAAAACGTATAAAATAATAAATCTTTTTTATTGTGTAATTGCTAATATCTAAGGAGATATTATGTTTAAAATTTCTTCTGAAATATCCCCAAAAACAAAAAAAAAGAAGAAGCTCCCAAAAGATAACATAAAAAATCACAGTCAATCAGCCCCCTTCTTCATTGATTTATATCATTATCTTGATGATCTATTTTTTTATAACGATAATTCTGAAGTGATAGATGGAGTACGATATAGTTTAGTTCAAACTGATGATAATGGATACGGATTCCAAATTAAGAACTTAGTTGATAACTTAGAACATATTTTTCAAAAACATTCTAGCGAATGCGATATATTAGCATTTAAGATATTAGGAAAAACTTTAAGAAAAGATCTAGATGAATGGGGAAAAAATAGAATAAATCAAGGTAAAAGATATGATAAAAACGACTATATTTACAATTTAAAAAATTACTTAAAAGAAAAAGGAGGAGTTGAATGGCTATCCTTACAAAATTTACATAAAAATAAAACTCATTTTCCTATAGTGTACCAAGATCAATGTTTATTTGATGATAGTAAAACATTCCCGCCACATCCAATACTAAAAGATATTTCTATAGCAGAAGCTATAGGAGCAATAGCAATGGATCTAATTAATGACATTTTTACACAAACACAAAGATATAATTCCCTAGAGGAATGCTCTAACCAATTTAATATAATTTATTCATTAATATCATCAGCCATACAGCATATGAACGATGATCTTAATCGTTTAAATAACGCCAAAAAAGAAGAACGTAGAAAAATTTGTAATAACGCTTGTGGTGCTAAGAAAGAAAAATATCACAAAATACTTGAAGAAGCACTACAAGAATATAAAAATGGTTGTAAAATGTCTATATCTAGCTTTGCAGCTAATTTCTATAAACGAATAATTAGTCAAGGGGGAGAATACCCTAAAAAAAGAACAATAGAAGTGTATATAGGAAAAAAGATAAAGGAGATGAAATAGATTAGCCCTAAATTTCACACCATTTTCACAGGATTCTTAACTGTTCTTTTGGTGTTCCAAAGTTAAAGCGAAATTCACTCACATCAAGAGCATCATAGCTACGATAAGTATCGGTATAAACCCAGATAGGCTTAATTTTCATTTTAATAACAGGGAGTAACATTTCTGTCTTAGTATTTTCAACAACTCCTGTAAAGGCCTTTCTCTGCCGTTTTAAGAGACCAAAAAACAGCGACTATTCCTGCAGCACCTCTCCCTCTTTTTCCTTTGCGGTGACCACCGCTCTCATATAACTCAATTTTTTCCTCAAAAATTTCATCAGCTTCAAGGGATAAATGGTAGTCAATGACTTGACGAATTTTGTGGTAAAACAGGATCGCAGAATTAGGCTGAATCCCGAGTATATTAGTGGCTGAACGAGCTGTTACTTCTAGCACAAAAAATTCAAGAAGTCTTTTCTATATAGATTTCTTTAGTTTACAATGGGTTATCTTCATTTTTATAGACAAACATAACTGCTAATCTACGTCAGCCCCAATATAAATAGAGATTAACAGGTATATAAGTAAGTTAGCTAATAATAGTTAGGATCTTAAGTAGATTAGTAGCTATCTATTTCAGTCTCTAATCTAATTCAGATAATAAACAATAAAATTCTGGTATTGATGGGCTAAGTGTTGAAGTAAATTTTACAACACTATCTCTTCGACCATTTTCAATAAAACGAATGTCAAGAAAAGAGAGATTGTAAACAAAATTTTGCCCTCTACCATTTGGTAAGGCATATTGTGAACCATCAATAATAAAATTTTTTTCTTCTTTAACTGCGATTAAAGCTAGCTCTAACATAATTTCTTGTTCAGTTCTCATTTTAAAATTTTTCATTTTTAAGTTTCCTTGTTTTTATTAAGTAACAACAGGATTACTCTGTTTGCCTCATTTAGCAAGTTTAGTTTTAATAAAAATAACTGAGTGCTGTCTATTTATACTGGTTAGATATGAATTTCTATCTTTATAAAAATAAAATCAAACAATAAAAATAATATACAGTTTGCATATGCAGACTGTATATTATATTACTTACAAGTGTGGCAATAGATTTTATTTGTGATTTAATATTTATATTCTTGTAGAAAAGAGGGAAAACCAAATGGGAAAAGAATTGTTGACTATACATGAAGTCACTGAAATCACAGGTCTATCAACAAGTACAATATATAAGTATATTAAATTAAAAAAATTTCCAGAGCCTAAGCGTATAGGTTCTCGAACTGTTCGCTGGCGTTTGTCTGACATACAAGATTTTATTAATTCATAGCGGTGGTGAAAATGAGAATTAAACACAAAAAATCAAATAAAAAAGAATTAAAAAATAAATTAAATGGCAACACATTTGTTCCTCTACGAACGGACTTAGTAAATAGCCCCAGTTTTATAACATTAAGTAATGCAGCTAAAGTTGTATTTATTCATATGTTGGGAAAATATAATGGGAAAAACAATGGAGATATATCAGCCCCCCAAAACAAAGCAAAATCACTATTTAACTTATCTCCTAGAGGATTAAAACTCGCTCTAGATACATTAATAGATAAGAATTTTATAGAAATTACCCGACAAGGTTCAAAAAACCGATGCTCTCTATATGCTTTAACTTGTTTTCCGATGAATAATATTAATAAACACGATATTTATCTCAAAGAAACACACAAACCTAGTGACAGGTGGAAATCTAATTTATCGTCCAAAGATATAACTAAGAATAAAGAAAATATTAATATCAATTCAAATGTCTTTTGTGAAAATTCATGTGAAATTACTCAAATTAAATATCATGATGATAAAAATTTAAATGATTCTCCTGAAATAAAAATAGATGCTGTTAAAGAATGATCTAATATTTATATTGATTAAGATATCACAAATAAGAGCATCTAAAATATCTGAAATTTATATCTTTCTGTAAGAATTAAAATAGATGCTATACCTATGGCATAATATATAAAGCTAATTACTCAGTATTGTTTAAAACACATAAAAAATAAGTTGACAGCATAACTGAGTAATTTACATTCAAGAGGTTTGCATAATAAATGATCTATTTAATATACTTTGTAATGTACCTCTCATCACTATGTAATTATCAGAAAATATAAAAATTCAACTTCTAGTCTTTCATAACAAATTTAGAGCATAATGAGGTGGATTTCACTAATCATTACAACATCTACCACATTCTATTTATAAGGTATTTGAGCATTTCTCAACATAGTCAGCCCATAACTGCATTACTCCTATACGTTGTTCTAAATAATCAGAGCGGTTATAGGCTTTTCGAGTTTGGTCTGCAATGATATGTGATAAGCACGCTTCAACCACATCATAATTAATTAGCTGTTCATTAAGATAAGTGCTAGCAATTGATCGTAAGCCGTGCCCTTTCAGAACGCCTTTATATTTACCGCCAGCAAGTTTTTTTATCGCACTATTGACAGTTTGTGGGTTCATTGCTTGCTGTGGTTTTGTTTCGCTCTGAAATACAAAACGGCTTTGCCCTGTGATCCGTTTCATTCGTTCAAGTAAGCTTATCGCTTGACGTGAAAGTGGTACTATATGCGAACGTTTACCACCTTTCATCTTCTCTGCTGGAATGGTCCACGTTTTCTTGTCAAAATCAATTTCGTGCCATTCAGCAGAAACGGCTTCTTTTGCTCGAACGATTGTCAGCAATTGCCATTTCACTAGCATTTTGACTTGTGCTGAATTATTACCATTGTTCAAATCTGACAAAAATTCGGGCAAGCGTTCAGGGCGGATTGTGGGCGTGTTTTCTGATGTATAAATCGCAAAGCTCGCTGAAACATTTACACACTTGTTAAATTCAATCAGCCCCATATTTACCGCAAAATTTAGCACTTCATTCAGCAACCTGATTACACGGTGTAATGTATCGCCCACACCACGTTCTTTTAACGGTTCAACCGCTTTAATAACCATTTGGGGGGTAATAGCGGAAATAGCCGTATTCCCCAATTTTTTGAAAAGATGGTTTTCCAATCTCGCCCAGTTTTTATCCATTGTTTTAGGTTGCACTTCAAGGGCTTTCTTTTCTCGCCATTTTTCCGCCACGAGTCGCAAGGTATTTTCACGCTTAAAGATTTCTTCATCGATTAAGGTTTTTCTGTGAATTTGTGGATCAACATCTTGAGCAAGCAACGCAAGATATTCATCACGAGTTTTTCGGGCTTGAGCTAAAGATACATCTGGATATTTACCTAGACTGATTTCAGTGCGTTTAGGCGGATTAGTGAAAGGTTTGTAGTAATTGAACCGCCATAATTTTGGCCCATTAGATTTTATTAGCAAAAAAAGTCCTTGCCCGTCCATTAGCTTATAATCCTTTTCTTTTCTTTTAGCTTTTTCTACTTCGGTGTTTGTAAGTGGTTTAGTTATACGTGGCATAAAATAACCTCATTTTTTAATAGAAAACTTTTACAAAATCACTTCTAAGGTATTTTGTTACTAGTTTGAGTCCGAATATTTCAAGCAAAAACATAACAGCTAAAGTTTTATCGAAGCCTTTTACTATAAGGCTTTTAAGATTTTTAGAAGTACCGATTTTGGGAATGTTTGTGAATGTACTACTAATTATACTCCTAAAAAATGTGGTTTGGAACATAAGAATATGTAAGACTACGGAAGATAACACAATGTAATAACTAATAAACTCCTTGTAGCACAAGGGTTTTTAATAAGAATACGGAAGAAAAAAGAAGAGTAGGGAATTTAAAATGGTCCCCCCTACCGGACTTGAACCAGTGACCAAGCGATTATGAGTCGCCTGCTCTAACCGACTGAGCTAAGGGGGGATAGATGAAATGCAAAGCGGACGAGATTATAAAGATAAAGTTGTGATAAATCTAGTTTTGTGAATTTACTTGCATAAAAAAGAGCCGAAAGTGTTACAAAATAGGGATAAATAGTTGGCGAATATTTCAATTAGATAGAAACAGATTTAATCTGCACATAAAGTTGTTGCCCTTCTGTTAATTGCATTTCTTCAAATGCCCATAGGCTGATGCTTGCCCAAATCTGTTGTTGTTCGATCTGAATTGCAACATCTAAGCGGTCAGATTGTGGCTCAATTTTGCAAATTGTGCCTTGTAGTACGTTTCGGATTGACGTTTTTTGTGGCTTTTGCAAGGCTAAAGAAACATCACGACTAGCGATCGTTATTCTTAACTTTTCACCAATTTGATAACGAGGTTGTTGATTGATCCATATTCTTTGCTCCCCAATAGCCAATCCTTGCATCTGATAAGCAGGTTGTAATTCAGCAATCGGTAATTCAAGCAAGCTCATTTTTTGTGTTTCAGGCTGCCAAGCGGAAAAAGCATCACTATGCCAAACCGTTGCAGTATCTGCATAAGCCATTACTTTTCCTTGATCTAACAGGAGGAGATGATCGGCTAAACGTACGACTTCATCTAGGCTATGGCTGACATATAGAATAGGAATTTCAAGCTGCTTGGCTAACTGGCCAAGATAATCCAGCAGTTCTTTTTTGCGTGGCAAATCTAATGCTGAAAGTGGTTCATCCATCAATAAAATATCTGGTTCTGATAATAAAGCACGCCCAATCGCTACTCTCTGCTTTTCTCCGCCAGATAAGCTATTAGGGAAACGTTGTAGCAAATGTTCAATACCTAATAATTTTACAATTTGTAAAAATTTTTGAGGATCCACCCGCTTGCTACCATATTTTAAATTGCCTTCCACACGATAATGCGGAAATAATCTAGGCTCTTGGAAAACATAACCGACTTTACGTTGTTCGGGAGGCAGATTTATTCGTTTCTGGCGATCAAACAAAATACGGTCGTTTAATATGATACTTCCGTTATCCGCTTTAGATAGACCTGCAACTAAGTTAATTATGCTTGATTTTCCAGCTCCTGAACGCCCAAATATAGCTGTTACGCCCTTTGCTGCGATAGTTACATTAACGCTTAAAGCTAATTCACCGAGTTGCTGTGTAATGTCGATCTTTAACATTTTTCCACCTATTTATATCGTTGTTGTCGCTGTGCTAACCATTCTGAACAAAATAGTGCAACTAATGAGATAACTATTGCCACTAAACATAAACGCGCGGCGGCAAATTCGCCGTCAGGGGTTTCAATAAACGTATAAAGTGCGGCTGGTATGGTTTGAGTTTCACTCGGGATATTGGAAACAAAGGTAATGGTTGCACCAAATTCGCCAAGAGAACGAGCAAAACCTAATACTGCCCCTGCAATAATCCCCGACAATGAAAGCGGTAAATTTAAGGTAAAAAAGACTTTTATCGGGCTTGCACCTAAGGTTCGAGCGGCTTGCTCTAACTTAGGGTCAATAGCTTCAAATGCTAATCGAATAGAACGAACCATCAGCGGAAATGCCATTATCATTGAGGCAAGTACAGCACCACGCCAAGAAAAGCTGAACGAAAAGTTAAACCATTCCCATAAATACTGCCCAATTGCCCCTTTTTTTGCCATTAGCACTAGCAGCAGATAGCCTATTACAACAGGGGGTAGCACCAAAGGTAAATGAATAATGCCATTCAATAAGTGCTTTCCCCAAAAATCTTTACGAGCAAGTAACCACGCAAATGCAATAGCAAAAGGTAATGCGAATAAGATAGCGATTGAGGCTATTTTTAAACTAAGGACAATCGCATTTAGTTCTTGTGGGGAAAAGTCAAACACAGGAAATTCTCAATAAACAAGCGGTTGGATTGCTGAAATTTTTGGCAAATCCCCTTTCCTTATAGTGTAAGAAAGGGGAAAATGGGCTTTATTGTACCGCTTTAAAGCCTGCTTTTTCAAATGCTGATTTTGCATTTGAGCTAGAAAGGAAATCTAAGAAGCGTTTAGCTTCTGCTTTTCCACTGAGTGTTGCTGCTGGGTAAACGACTTTACCGTAGCTCTCTTGTGGAAAGACGGCAACAACTTTTACTTTATCACTTACTTTCGCATCGGTTGAATAAACAATCCCAAGTGGTAATTCGCCACGTTCGATATAAGCCAGTACCGCACGCACATCTTTTGCTTTAGATAAGCGATTTTCTACATCAATCCATAGATTAAAATGTTCAAGAGCTTTTTTAGCGTAACGCCCAACAGGAACATTATCATCTCCCACAGCCAAATAGCTCTCACCAATTACCTTTTTAAATTCGATCTCTTTAACAGTTGTTTCTGTAAGCTCGCTGTCTTTAGGTGCAATTAAAACCAATTCATTTTCGGCTAAGGTTTTTATATTTTTTGTTTTATTTGGCTGTTTTTCTGCAACATAGTCCATCCATTTTTTATCAGCAGAAACAAAAATATCCGCAGGAGCATCTTGTTCAATCTGTTTTGCCAAAGTTGAAGAACCTGCAAAAGAAAATGTAATACTATCTTCAGGATATTGTTTTTTGTACTCTTCACCAATCTGCTGTAACACGTTTGTCATTGAAGAGGCAGCAAAGACAGTAATACTTTGTGCTAATACTGAAACAGAGCTGATACTAAAAGAACTGACTAAAGCACATTTTAGTAATGTCTTTTTCATATTATCTCCTTTTATTTTAATAAAAAAGATTGTATAAACGATTATATAATGAATTTAAAAAAATCACTCATTTATGAAAAAATCAACGAGTTAATGTAATTCTTTAGTCCATATTTTCCCAAGCATTTATGCTCTACTTTCACATTTACTTATCATGGCTTTCAGATATAATCCCGTTTTCAAATACTTATCAACTTAATGGTATACAAAATGCGATACACAGCACTATCCTTAGGTTTATTGGCAATGTTCTATACATTATCAGCCAATGCCAATCCCCAAAAACTTCAAGATATTTTACGTTATGCTCTTAACGAAGATCCTAGAGTGCTAGAAGCAAAAGCAAATATAGCAATCGCTCAAAGTCAAACCAAAATTTCTCAGGCTGGTCATTACCCTATAATTTCGGCAACGAATACACAAGTCTTATCACAAAAGCATAGAGATGCATCAAATAAGAAAGAATCTCGTCCAGCATTAAAAGGGCAAGTGAATTTATATTCTTGGGGAGCCATTGAAAATGAAGTAGAACGAGATCGCCACAAAGAAGGCTTCTTCAAGCATAAAAAAGAAGAAACCCTAGAACAAGTTGGCAAAGCTATCACTGAGCTATATTTAACCGCTCTTAGAGCGAAAGAAAATATTGCCATCTATAAAGAAAGCTTAAAAAGACATCAGCATATTCTACAAAATGTTAAAGTTATTGCAACTTATGATGAAGGACGAGCATTTGAAGTGGAAGAGGCAAAAGCCAGATTATTGCAAGTAGAATCAATTATTGAGCAACAAACCCGTTTACTCAATATTTCAATTAGTCAAATTAACCGCTATACGCAATATCCTATCTCAGAGAAAGATTTGATCGATCCCTTTCCAAATGGAGAAACAGAAAAATTTATTACTGGCTACAAAAATCAGACACTTAATAATCCGACTTACTTGGCTCAGCAATCTGAATTAGCCAGTACACAAGCTAGTGTCAAAGCAGCAAAAGCTAAACAACTACCCGCTATCAACTTACAAGGCGAAGTCTATAATAAAGGCTATGAAATCTTTTTAGGCGTATCTTGGAATATTTTTGATTCTGCGGCTTATCATTCTGTTGATCACAGTATTTATTCTGAAGCTTCCGCAAAAGCAAAATTGCAAGAAATTTTATTGGAGCTACAAGAAAAGGCAAGAACATCTGAAATTGATATGAAACAGAATAATCGTCGTTTAGCCGTAGTCAAAAAACAGATAAGCTCTCAGAAACGGGTATTATCTTCTGTAGAATTACAATTTGAAATCGCACAACGTTCCTTATTAGATGTGCTTAATTCCTATAAAGAATTAACTGAAATTCAAGTCGAAGAAGTAAATATTAAGAATGATTACCGCGTTGCTGCACTTAATTATTTAATCTCTCAAGCTCAAGTCGCTAAATGGGCTGGAATTCAGAAAATTAACCTAAATTTATAAAATAACTAAGTTTTTATGGAATCAATTATTGAACATATTGCATTAGCAACCCAGTTACTAGGCTCGCCTGTTGCAAAAGAAGCATTATCGGCACAAATAGTCAGAGATAAGCATCAGAGAATCAATTATTCATCCTTGGTGGAATTATTAAGAGCCAATGGTTTTGAAAATAATATTTCTAAACGTCCATTAACAAACATCCCTTCTTTAGCTGTGCCTGTCGTTGTTTTTTTAGGTGGTGAAGAAGGGGCTGTGATTACGAAAATTGAAGGTAGTGGCATAGAAAGGGAATACTATATTCGTCAAACAGACGGTATGCTAAAGAAAGTATCTCACTCAGAATTAGATGAGAAATATCTAGGATTTTGCTGGTTCATTAAACCTAAAATTATAGCTGATGTGCGTTCAGAATTACCTGAATATCACCTGCCTAAAGCATGGTTTTGGAAAGTCATTTGGCGATTTAAACCCTATTATTTCCAAGTTATTCTCGCTACATTCCTAATTAACTTTTTAGCCTTAGTAAGTTCACTATATGTAATGAACGTTTACGATAGAGTTATTCCCAATAAAACCTATGAAACCTTATGGGTATTAAGTATTGGTGTTATTTTAGCAATTACCTTTGAATTTATTGCGAAACTTATTCGTGGGCATTTAACCGATATTGCAGGTAAAAAAGCCGATTTGATTATTAGCTCCGCTCTTTTTAGGCGAGTAATGTCGATTAAATTAGCAGATAAACCCGCTTCGTCAGGGTCTTATGCCAATAATTTGAGAGATTTTGAATCAGTACGTGAATTTATGACGAGTGCTAGTTTATTAATGCTTGTTGATTTACCATTCTTATTACTCTTTGTTTTTGTGATTTGGTTAATTGCAGGGAAATTGGCTATAGTACCAATGATTTTGATTCCACTGGTAATTATTGTCGGTTTATTAGTGCAACCGAAAATTGCTTACTATATGACAGCATCAATGAAAGAATCATCGCAGAGACAAGGGCTAGTGGTAGAAGCAATAGAAGGGATTGAAACCTTAAAAGTGAACAATGCAACAAGTTGGGCACAGCAACGTTGGGATCGGTATACCGCTAAAACAGCAAGTATTCAGACTAAAATTAAAGATCTCAATAACTTTGTAATTAACTTTGCGGTGGGAATGCAGCAGCTAAATACTGTCTTTTTAGTATTATTCGGTACCTATTTAATTCATAGCAATATCGAAGGTGAGCGTATTACTATGGGAGCATTAATTGCTTCAGTGATTCTCTCTGGTCGAGTACTTGCACCATTATCACAAATTGCTGGATTAGCAATACGCTTCCAGCAAGCTAAAGTTGCCTTATCTGGTATCAATAATATTGTTGAACGTCCAATTGAGCGTATTCCAGAACGGCAATATATTTGTTTAGATCGAGTGGAAGGCAATATCAATTTTAATAATATTGCATTTAAGTATGGTAAAGATGAGCATTTTGTTTTAGAAGGCATAAACATTGAGATTAAACAAGGGGAACGAGTCGCCATTTTAGGAAAGGTTGGCAGTGGTAAAACGACATTACTTAACTTGGCATCTGGTTTATATGAACCTATTGAAGGAAATATCACTTTAGATAAAGTCGATATTCGTCAGCTCGACCCTAACTTTTTAAGAAGTCATATTGCCCAATTACCACAATCTCCAAGACTATTCTTAGGGACGTTAAGAGATAACTTAAATTTGGCTCGGCAAGATAATTTCTCAACAGATCAAGAATTATTGGTAGCACTCCGTCATTTTGGGCTTGATAGTATGGTTCAAAATCACCCACGAGGCTTAGATATGCCATTAGGGGAAAATGGAATGGGGCTCTCAGGCGGACAAAAACAACTAGTTGCTTTAGCTCGTATGACATTGCGCAATCCTAAGGTGGTATTGCTTGATGAACCAACTCATAGCCTAGATCAGAATTCTGAAAACTTAGTACTTAATTCATTAGCTCGTTGGTCTGTGAATCGTACGCTTATCGTTGTAACACACCGCCCACAACTGTTACAAATTGTAGATAGAATTATTGTGGTAGATGAAGGCAAAATCGTTATTGATGGCCCTAAAGATCGGGTATTAGCTTACTTAAAACAGCAAGAAAACCATAAAAATTCTGAAATCAGTGCTAGTACCAGAGGTATCAAAGTATCTACATCTAGTAATAATAAGCCCTAGTTTAGGAAAAGAGACGAATGGAAAAACAAAATTATTCTGCTAAAGAAAAAATCTCAAACAGTGATCTTGCTCTACTGAATGACTTAAATGCGGCATTACAAGTTGAAAAACATACTAGGATTTTTTCTGTGATCACGCTATTATGTTCGTTTACCATTGTTTTTATCATATGGGCATATAATAGTCCACTTGAAGAAGTTACTCGTGGGCAAGGTAGCGTTATACCAAGTAGTAGAGATCAAATTGTACAAAGTATTGATCCTGGTATTATTCAAGAGATCAAAGTAAAAGAAGGAGAGATTGTTGAAAAAGGACAAGTGCTATTAGTGCTAGATGATACGAGAAGCTCGGCAATTCTACGAGAAAGTCAAGCCAAAGTCAGTAATCTACAAGCAATTTCTGCCCGCTTACAAGCTGAAGCACTAGATGTACCTTTAAGCTTTCCGGAATCCATTTCGGCTGAATTAAAAAATCGAGAAATCGCAGTATATAAAGCTAATCAAAAAACACTAAATCAAGCTATTACAGGGCTAGCTGCAAGTAAACAAGTATTAGATCGTGAAATTTCAATTATTCAACCAATGGTTAATAAAGGAGTAATGTCTGAGGTTGAGTTCCTAAAACTCAAACGTCAATCATTAGAACTTAGCCAACAAATGACTGAGCGTAAAAATAAATATCGCTCTGATGCTAGCCAAGAATTAGTCCGTACAGAATCTGAATTAGCACAAGCTCTAGAAAATATGGCAGTAAGAGCAGATCCAGTAGAACGCTCACAACTTAGAGCACCACTGAAAGGTATTGTCAAAAATATTCGAGTAAATACCATTGGAGGCGTTATCCAAGCCGCCCAAGATATTTTAGAAATCGTGCCTATTGACGATAAATTGGTCGTCCAGGCTTATATTAGTCCTAAGGATGTAGCTTTTATTCGCACTGGTCAAGAAGCGATTGTAAAAATCAGTGCCTATGATTATGCGATCTATGGGGGAATTGAAGGTAAAGTGGTACTAATCAGTCCAGATACCTTACAAGATGAACGACGACCAAGTGAGCTAAAACTAAATCCAGATCAAGCCTATTATCGAGTATTGGTCGAAACTACTCACAATAATATTACAGATAAAGCAGGAAATATATTAGAAATTACACCAGGAATGACCGCAACGGTAGATATTAAAACCGGCCAGAAAACTGTATTCCAATATCTGATCAAACCGATTACACGGATGAAACAAGCGTTACAAGAACGCTAATAAATTGAATGAAGATAATGAATAAAAAAATTTTTGGCATATAGAACAAAATAGTTGGTTTTTTGTGTTTTATATGCCTATAGGACAAAAAAGTTGGTAATTATTGTTTCCTGTAATCTTTATCAACTCTTTTTATTTAAAAAAATCCTGTATCAATAATATCTTATGTTTTCTCGTTAAACCACTATCAGGTCGTAATTTATCTTTCAGTTATTTAAATAACCCCTCCAATCTATTTGTCGTCTTTTCAATATTTAAGCCTGCGTGTTTTTCATAGGTAAATAAATAATCAAAATAACGTTAAATACTTGCTAAAGCACTCCTCACATTTCGATGTGTATAAGGATATTTCCCTTTTTCATTTGGTTTATCCGACCGTTTATTTAAAAATGCTTTATGTTTTATTTTCCAAGAATACATACGTAAATAAAATTCTTTTTTTGAGCTACTTTTTAACGTCTTTATGCTTGTTTTTAATTCTCTTCCTGCGTGTGCTTGATGTTTGTTCTTAATGCTCTCATCACCCTACATGAAACGAACATATCTGAGTAGGTGTGCCGAGTAAATCTTTTAGCAATCCACGCTATCACAAGTAATAGATTACAATGCCTAACAAATGTAGAATTATCGAATAATCCCTCGAGTAGAGCGTTTAAAGAAGTCTAAAAATAAGCTAACTGCCGCTTCTGTCTTTGCATATTGCTCAATTTCTGGAATCACTTCTTCAAGAGTTTTACCACTGCGATAAATCAGTTTATACACATTACGAATAGCATGCATCGTCGCTTTTTCAAACCCTCTACGTTTTAACCCCTCTAGGTTTACCCCAAAAGGATGTGCATGATTTCCTTGCGCCATTACATAAGGTGGTACGTCTTGACTTACCATTGAGCCCCCCCCAAGCATAACGTGAGAGCCAACCACAACGAATTGATGAATGGCTGACATTCCACCGACAATAACAAAGTCATCAAGAGTAACATGCCCTGCAAGGGTACCATTATTTGCAACAATACAGCGATTACCAACATTACAATCGTGAGCAATATGGCAGTTGATCATAAATAAGTTATCATCACCCACCGTAGTCACTCCTCCACCTTGTACTGTTCCTCGATGAATTGTCACACTTTCTCGAATTCGATTTCGGTTTCCAATAATGGTTTTTGTTGGTTCACCTAGATATTTTAAATCTTGGTTAATTTCACCGATACTTGCAAATTGAAAGATTTGGTTATCTTCACCAATTTCGGTATGCCCTTGAATCACAACATGGGAATGAATTTTTGTTCTTGCTCCAATTTTGACATCTTTACCAATGACGCAGAAAGGTCCAATTTCGACATTAGCTCCTATTGTTGCACCTTCTTCAATAATTGCAAGAGGGCTTATTTTTGCTGAGGAATCAATACATTGCATAATAGTCTCCTTAAGGACTTTATTATTTACGAGCACACATCAATTCTGCTTCACAAACAACCACACCATCGACAGAGGCAGTACCTGTGAAACGAGTAATACCTCTGACTTCTTTAAGAACTTCAACGTGTAATGTCATTTGATCTCCAGGCACAACAGGTTTTTTGAAACGTGCATTATCAATACCAGCAAAATAAAATAGTGAACCTTTCTCTAACTCACGTGTTTTAAATGCCAAAAGTCCCATAGATTGTGCTAATGCTTCCATAATCAATACACCAGGAAAAATCGGTTTTTCAGGAAAATGTCCCGTAAAACAAGGCTCATTTACACTTACATTTTTAATTGCTGTAAGCCATTTTCCTTCTTCAAAATCAATTACTCTATCGACCATTAGAAATGGGTAGCGATGCGGTAATAATTGCATAATTTCATCAATTTCAACGATTTTAGGTTCACGAATTTCTGACACGGAAAGTTCCTCTAAGTAAATCTATAAAAACTACTCTTTTAATTGTTTTTCAACGGCTTTTAATCGCTCATTGATTTTATCAATATTCATCGTAAGTGTTGCTGTTTTACGCCACTCTTTGTTAGGTTGTAATGGGATACCCGATGAATAAATTCCTTTTTCTGTGATAGGACGCATGACCATTCCCATTCCAGTGATAATAGCACCATCACAAATTTCCATATGGCCATTTATCACACTAGCCCCACCAATTTGACAAAATTTGCCAACTTTAAGACTGCCAGCCATAATAACACCACCAGCGACAGCAGTACCAAAACCGATATGAACATTGTGAGCAATTTGGCAAAGATTATCAATGATCACATTATCTTCGATAACAGTCGGATCTAACGCACCTCTATCAATACAAGTACAAGCACCAATTTCGACACAATTGCCAATAATGACTCCACCTGTTTGCGGAATTTTGATCCACTGCCCTTTTTCATTAGCGTAGCCGAAACCATCACTACCGATAACCGCAGATGATTGGATCAAGCAATCACTACCAATTTGTACATTATGGTAAATAGCTACATTTGCCCATAATTTTGTTCTAGCACCAATTTTACTATTTTTACCTACAAAGCAACCTGCACCGATGATGACATCATCACCTAATTCTGCACCACTTTCAATTACCGCATTTGCACCGATTGAAACATTCTGACCTAATTTAGCATTTTCAGCTATGACTGCAGAAGGAGAAATATTCTCTGCTGGTTTCGGTGTGGAATCCATATATTGTGCAAGTATTGCATAAGCAACATAGGGATTTTTCACAACAATAATGTTCTGTTGCTCTGTGCAGAATTCAACATCAGATTCATTGACAATAATCGCACCTGCATTGCTACTTACTAACTGGTCACGATATTTTGCATTAGAAATAAAGGTAATTTGGTTCTGCTGAGCTTTATCTAGCGGTGCAATACTAGAAATGACTAAATCGGCGTTGCCTCTCAAGGTTCCGCCGATTTGCTCCGCTAATTCAATTAAACGGAATGTTTTCATCATTATTTAGCCTGTGTTTCAGCTTTTTTCTCTTCTACTGGGGCTTCTTCTTTCTTCGGTTCTTCTTTCGTTTCAGTCGCTTTTGTTGCTACATTCGCTTTTAAAGCACTTAACACTTCTTCTGTGATATCTGCTTTTTCATCTTTTGCATACAGAGCAACTGTTGGCGATAAAACTAAAGTATAACCTTTTGTTTCTGCAAGTTTTTTAATTGCTGTATTGATTTCATCTACAGCTTTCTTTTGCACTTCGTTTGGATCAAGCCCATTTACTTGTTGCTCTTTTGCAACTTTCTCTTGGAATTCAGCCGCTTTTTTCTGGAATGCTTCAGCTTTTTTAGCAAATTCACCTTCACGTTTTTGAATTGCAGCAACTTTATTTTGGAACACTTTTTGTTCAGCATTAATTGCATCTTGACGTGCTTGAATTTCTTTAGCTCGCAATCTCGGTGCATCTTTCTCTAATGCAGCTACTTTTTTCTTCAATGATGCTTCTAACGTACCTTGCTCTTTTTGAAGTTTTTTTGCATCTTCTTCAATCTTATTACGCTCTGCAAGTAATGCCTTCTCTTCAGTTTCTAATTTCTTACCTTCGTCTGCAAATTTTTTCTCAGTTTCTTTCATAAACTGTTCAAATTTAGCACTTGCCTCTACCATTGCTGGGTGATTTTGTAATAAATAACCAGGATCAGCAAATCCGATTTTTTCATTTGCATTCGCAGTGTGTGATAACGCTAAAATAGTAGCAATTGTCGTGATTTTGAATAAATTTTTCATAAATTTCCTTAATTTAACATTTATTTGAAACAAGGCGATAAGGCCAGTATTTACAAAAAATAAATCTAATCTTACCGCTTAATTGACTAAATTAGAATGAGCCACCAATACTGAATTGGAATTGCTCAATCTCATCACCCGTATATTTCTTAATTGGTTTAGCATAAGAGAATACTAAAGGACCAATTGGTGAATTCCATTGGAATGCAACACCAGCAGATGCTCTAACACGTTTATAATTGCCATTATCTAAAGTTGGGTAAGTCTTTTTGTGAGTTTTCCACTTTGTATCCCAAACTGTTGCAGCATCTGCAAATAATGATGTTCTTACATTGTGCTGATATTTTTCACTGACAAATGGCGTTGGTACAATCAATTCTAGACTTGCTGTTGCCATCGCATTACCACCAATAATATCACCGTTTGCAGAGTCAAATATTGGATTTCCATTTGCATCTTTTCTAAAACTGCCATTTTGTTCTCTACCTAAGTAGATCGCTTTAGGTCCAATGGCACCGTAGCCAAAGCCCCTTAATGAGCCAATACCACCGGCGGTATAATTTTGATAGAACGGTAATTTCTTACCACCAAAACCACTTGCATAAGCTAATCCGACTCTGGTAGAAATAATCCATTTTTGCTCGCGATTAAGTGGTAAATAATTTTTAAAATCAGCACTTAACTTATAATACTTATTATCTGAACCAGGAATTGTGACTTTACCACCAATATTTGCAACAGAGCCACTACGAGGTAAGAAACCACGATCTAGACTGTTATAATTCCAACCAAATGAGAAATCAAAATCATCCGCTTTGATTTTCTTGTACACATTACTGTTGTTATCAAATGGGATCTTCATTGATTTTACATATAACTCACGACCAAATTCTCTCGAAGCATTTTTAATCACATCGTGAGTATAGCCTAATCCCAGATAGTAAGAGTTATTTTCATCTACAGGGAAACCTAGCGTTCCATTTAGACCATAAGTACGACGTTTATAGCTTGAGGCACTATCATTTTTTGAGTTATCATAATCTTCATAGAAAGCATTGCCGCCTAAACTTACGCCATCTTTGGTAAAGTAAGGCTCAGTATAACCTAGATTGATACTTGTACCATAATCATTACGAGAACCATTTAAGCTAAGGGTTGAACCCATACCTAAAAAGTTATCTTGTTTAATACCAGCTTGGTAGCTCAAACCACTTTCCGTACCATATCCAATACCAAAATTGATACTTCCTGTATTACGCTCCTTAATTTTATACAATAAGTCAACTTGGTCTGGTTTATCTTGAACGGTTGGGAAAGTCATATCGACAGTTTCATAGAAACCTGTACGTTCTAAACGAGATTTACCCAAATTAGCTAAACTTGTTGATAACCATGCACCTTCTTGTTGACGCATTTCTCGACGCAATGTTGAATCAGCGGTAACATTATTTCCTTCAAAGCGAATGTTACGCACATAAATTCGGCTACCCGCATCAACGACGTAACTAATTTTGACTGTTTTATTTTCATCATCAAAATGCGGATAGACTTCAACCTTAGCAGAAGCAAAACCACTATCGCCTAACACTTCTTTAATTGCTTCTTCAATTTTAGCAAGATCATCACGGCGGAACTGTTGATTTGGTTTAAAATCCTTCAATAGCGCATTTAGCTCTTTATCCATATTGCCAGTATTACCGATAATACGAATCTCACTGATGTTATATTTATCCCCCTCATTAATTTTGTAGGTTAAATACACTTCTTCTTTATTATCGCTAAATTTTACATCTGTATTTTCTAACGCAAACTTCGCATAACCTTGATTCATATAGAAATTTTGTAATGCTTCAATATCTTGCTGATATACTGGCTGTTGGAATTTACTACTTGAAAAAATATTCCACCAAGAAACATCAGGTTGAATTTCTAGCTGTTTAAGCAATTCTTTCGAAGTGAATGCCTTATTACCTTCAAAGTTTATTGTTTTAACGTAGGATACATCATCTTCTTTGATATCTAATTGAATATTTACACCACCATTTTCACTATGAGTAATGTTTGTATCAATTTTCGCATTATAGCGACCAATAGAATGGTAGTGTTCAATTAGAGCAGCTTTGAAACTTTCCAATTTTGCCGCATCAAATATTTCTCCACGATTAATTAAATTCGCTTTTAAGTTTTGCTCAAGTGGCTCTTTAGGGATTGCTGAGTTACCTTTGATGTCTACGCTGTTGATAACCGCATGTGGAACTACTTTGATAACAAGCACATTACCATCTCGAGTTGCTCGTACATCTTGGAAACGGTTTTGAGAAAATAACTGTCTGACAACATTAGCCACATCATTATCTGTTGCCGTTTGCCCAACTCTTACAGGTAAAGTTGGAATAATAGTTGCACCCGTTTCAGCCTGTACGCCTTCAATACGAATATCTTTCACCACAAATGGCGCTGCAAAAGCAACGCCATTTGCCATCAATAATGTCGAAAGTAATAGTTTTTTCATTGAAAATTCCTATTCATTTGTAAAATTTTTAAAAAATCTAACCGCTTATATGGTTAAAAGTGTATTAAATCATTAAATAATGCAAAAATCATCAAGCTTAATACAAAAGCCATTCCTAATTTTTGGAAATTAATTTCAACTTTCTCTGACAATGGTTTGCCTCGAATAGCCTCTCCAGCCAGTAATAACAATCGCCCACCATCTAGTGGTAAAATAGGGAAAAGATTCATTACACCAAGATTAACACTGATTAATGCCATAAAACTTAGATAATAAACAAACCCAATTTCAGCCGTAGTGCCAGCACCTTTTGCCATTGAAATAGGCCCCCCCATATTTTTAATAGAGAGTTCACCTGTAATTAAATTGCCAATAAATTGCAGAATGCTTTTAATGAGTGACCATACTTTTTCAAGGCTTTTTTGCAACCCTACAAGCATATCATACTTTAGCTCAGTTCGATACTTATCCGCTAGCGGTTCATAAGTTGGTGTAATACCTATTACATAACGTTCATCTTTATCAGATTTAACAGGTGTTACTGATAATTGTTTTCTTTCCCCTGCTCGCTCAATAATAAATTCAACTTCTTTACCTAATTGAATCTGCTCAACCAAATTTAGCCAATCAAATTCCCGTTGATTAACCGATATTATCTTATCCCCAGCTCGCAAATCTGCTTTATCTGCAGGCGATTGTTCGACTACTTGCTTAATAATTGGTTCAATGACTGCACTTTTTGGACGAATACCTAAGGTGGTTAATGGGCTTTGTTTATTTCCTTCCACTTGCCACTGCGTTAAATCCAAATAAAAACGTTTTGGACTTGTTTCACCTATTAACTGCCCTGAGATCTCAATATCTTTAGAACCAACTTTACCGATTAAAGCCAAGGTTGTATCTTCCCAATCTAAGACATTACGCCCATTCACTTGGGTAACCTCAAACTCAGGTAATACGCCTGCTTTAGCTGCGATAGAGTCAGGAATAACACTTCCGACCACTGGTTTTACTGTTGGCATACCAATAACAAAAACACTCCAATATGCCAATATCGCAAATAAAAAATTAGCCACTGGTCCAGCTGCCATAATAAATGCACGCTGTTTTACCGTTTTACTGTGTAGGGATTGATTTTCAGCTAGTTGATACTCTGGCTCACCATTGTACATCTGAACATATCCACCCAGTGGAATGAGTGAAAAAACAAACTCAGTACCTTGTTTATCTTTTTTTCGCCATAGAACCTTACCAAAACCAATAGAAAAGCGAAGTACTTTTACACCACATTTTCGAGCGGCCCAGAAGTGCCCGTATTCGTGTACAAACACTAATACGCAGATGAGAACAAAGAAAGCTAGAATTGAGGTCACATACTATCCTATTATAGAAAGAAGAAAAAACCTGTGGCGAATATAGGCACTGCCGCTGTTAAACTATCAATGCGATCTAAAATACCACCATGTCCTGGAATTAGGTTACTACTGTCTTTTATTCCTGCCTGACGTTTAAACATACTTTCACTTAAATCACCTAATACCGAAATTGCCACGGTAATCGTTGAGAGAATCACGAATGAAATCGTACTTAACTCTCTCCCAAAAACATCTACTGGGGCAGACTGTAAGAAAATAATTGCGATTAAAGCAGAAGTAAAAACACCACCAATAGCCCCTTCCCAAGATTTACCAGGTGAAACTTTTGGTGCTAGTTTATGCTTGCCAAAAGCTCGCCCAACAAAATACGCACCTGAATCTGCCCCCCAAACCAATAAGAAAACATAAAGCAATAAAAACGTACCTTGATATTCATTGCTATTATATTGGTAGAAACGCAATGCTAAAGTACCCAACATAAATGGAATAAGTGTACAGAAACCAAAAATAAATTTTGCACTGACTGATTTAGACCAAAAATTTGATGATTTAGGATAAGAAACAACTAAGAGAGTGGCTATAACCCACCAAATACACCCTAAGAAAAGAAAAGGCGTTGTGCTATCGGTTAGAAATTTTGCTGCTTGAATATAATCAGTCGCTGCAATAATCGGGAAAAAGAGCAAACCTGCAGTCATAAATGCGACTAAGGCACGAGCAATCGGTCTTTTAAAGCCAACAAACTGCGCCCACTCCCACATACCTAACACAATAATGGCAGATAATACTAAAGTAAAAAATAACGGAGAAAGCCAAAATAATGCCATCAATGCAACAGCAATCATTACAATTGCAGATAAAACACGCTGTTTAAGCATTTTTCATTCCTTTTAAGTTATAAATTTTAGCAACCACCAAATCGGCGATCACGTTGTTGATAAGCTCTAATCGCCTCAGCGAAATGTTCTTCATTAAAATCAGGCCATAGTACTGAGCTAAAAAATAGCTCGGCATACGCAATCTGCCATAATAAAAAATTACTAATACGCTGTTCGCCACTGGTTCGAATAAGTAAATCTACTTGTGGCTGGTCTTCTGTGACTAATGCTTGCTGAAAACGTTCTGGGGTAATGTGTTCAATTCCGAGAATACCTTGTTTAACTTGCGTTGCAAGCTGTTTAGTCGCATTCACAATATCCCAGTAACCACCATAATTTGCCGCAATATTTAAAATAAGTCCCGAATTTTGAGAAGTAAGTTGTTCTGATTGTTCAATCCTTTTTTGCAAACTTTCGCTAAAGCGAGATTTATCCCCAATAATTTTTAAGCGAATATTATTTTGGTGCAATTTTTTCACTTCTGAGTCTAAGGCTTTCATAAAAAGCGTCATTAACGCAGATACTTCAGCTTCAGGTCTGTTCCAGTTTTCACTACTGAAAGCATAAAGCGTCAGGACCTTAATTTGATGCTTTGCTGCAAAATTTACAGCGGTTCTGACCGCTTTGACCCCATTTTGATGGCCAAAAATACGCAGTTTACCTTGCTGTTTTGCCCAACGACCGTTGCCATCCATAATGATTGCAACATGTTGTGGCATATTAAGTGGGTCGAAATTCACTGAAAATACTCTCTATAAAATCAATTTATTTGCCTAATGCAAAATTTCATTAATATATCATAAGCAATAGACTTCTAAAAATGGTTTTAACTTTTGCGTTGTTATTAAAAATTGTCTTTTTGCTGACGTAATTGAATGAATTTCTCTAAATTTTCTGCTCTCAAAAATGGATTGATCTGTTTTTCAATACCAATAGTGCTTGGCAAAGTCGGTTTATGATGAGAGCGCAATATATCAACTCGTTCTTGATACTCAAATAAGACACAACTATTTGGCATTACTGCTTGTGCAAATTTTAAGTTACTTTGAGTATATTCGTGGCCTGCATAGACCTCGACCCAATCAGGTAAAGCATTAAAACGTTGTAAAGTATCAAACTGAGCTTGGTAATTCCCTGTAAATACCCTGCCACAACCGCCAGAAAATAACGCATCACCACAAAATAGCCAACGATTATCAACTAAATAACTGATATGTTTTTCGGTATGCCCTGCACTTTCGATCACTCGAACATCATACTCCCACAAAGAAAAATGCTCCTCGGGTTCTACAAGGCGAGTCGCCAATTCGCTAACTTCTGATGAACCATAAACCGCCAAACTCGGATGATACGATAGTAATTCAGGTACACCTTCAGTATGATCACGATGATGGTGAGTCAATAAAATAGCGGTAGGATTAAGCTGATTTTTTGCAAGGCAATCTAACACCTTTTTCGCTTCACTAGGATCAACAATAACGACTTCATTCTGATGTTGTATCAGCCAAATATAATTATCTGATAATGCAGGAATAGGAGTGATTTTTAACATTTTATCTCCGATATTTCTTACAAAAAAGAAATGGGCAACTCAATGCCCATTCACCATATCTCATTTAATTTGTGCTAAACCATTCTCACACCATTTCAGTTTTTCACTAATCGCATGATTAAGCAATTTATCATTTTCTGGTAATGAGGCGCGAGTAGCTTCGTGATGCCATAGATGATAGGCAATGGCAGCAAATTTAAGATTAGCTCGTTTCCCACCATTATTAAAGAAACGTACAACAAATTCGCTATCTTCACGTCCCCAACCGACAAAATCATTATTAAAACCGTTAATCGCCATTGCATCTTCCTTGAAAAATGCCATATTGCAACCACGCACTGCGTGAAGATTTTGTTTCTCTCTGCGTAAAAATAATGATGATAAAAATGGTAAATGTAATGCAGACAGGCGTTTTTCTAGGCGTTTTTCCAAGCCTTTCTCATACCATTTTAATGGCCTGTAAGCGGTCGGATTTTGTAAAAGTTTTGCGGTTTTTTCTTCAGTTAAAACCACTCGTCCACCTTGTACAAATAAGCCTTTTTTAGCTGCCTTTTTATGATCTGCAATAAATTCAGGGTGTAAAACCATATCACCATCAATAATCACAATATAATCGCTATTCGCCATTGCTAAAGCTCTATTACGCGATTGTGCCAAGCGAAAACCATCGTCTTCTTGCCAAGCGTGTTTTAATGGAATAGGGAAAGCTCGCTGTAAGCGGCTAATGACCGCACGCGTATCTTCTCTTGACCCATCATCTGCCACAATCACTTCATTTGGCATTACTCGCTGATGCAATACAGAATATAGCACTGCCTCTAGGGCATCAGGACGATTATAAGTTGTAATAATTAAGGAAGTCGTAAGCTTTTGATTAGCCTCATTTAATTTGACATATTTGTAATAAGATCCACTGGCATTTGCAAAAGAGATCACAAAACCGTCCGCTCCTGACAAAATCCCTTTTTTCAAAATATAATTTTTGAAGAAAGCAGAAATACCATGTGAAACTGCACTGAATATCGAACTACGTTTACGAAATTGTTGCTGATTAGCAAACAAACTCGTATATTGTTGCATTTTATTGATTAGCCCTTCCGCTCCATCGAAAGAATAATGTAGAAAATGCTGTTTTAATCTGATTGTTTCGATATGTTTATCAATGACTAACGATTCGTGAACTTGTTTATCATTAAATTTCACGACAGTTCGATGATACATTCTTTTCACATAATCAGGATACCAACCACAAGTTCTAATTGGCTTACCTCGATAATGGTTGATCCGCAAAATCGCATAAACCTTATTTATTTGACTCAAATCTATCTGGCGAATTTCTTCAACCAATTCAGCAGAAAAAATCTCATCGCTATCTACATTGATAATCCAATCATAGCTTGCAAAACTTGCTGCGAAGTTTTTCATTGGTCCAAAACCAATAAAAGAATGGTGATGAATTTTCACATTATCAAACTGACTGGCAATCGCTAAGGAATTGTCTGTTGAACCATTATCTAACACAACAATTTCTGCAAAATCAGATAGACTTTGCAGACTTTGTGCTAAATATTTTTCTGCATTTTTAACCAGCATCGTAACACTGATAGGGAGCTTATTCATTCTATCGCCTTATCTATTTATTTTAAGAATAACGCAGCCGCACCACGAACACCGCCTGAATCACCGTGAATGGCTTTCTTAAATACGGGTACTTTTGCACTACGCATTAAATGTGGCGGTAATGCTTTTGGTAAAGCATCATAAATGTAATCAAAATTAGATAAGCCACCACCAAAAACAATCATATCAGGATCTAACGCAGTAATCAGATTACCGATACTAATTGCCATTAGCTCAATAAACATGCCGACAAACTTAACCGTTTTTTCATCGCCTTGATGGAAACGGGTAATAATTGTTTTGGCATCAATCGCTTCACCAACCAAGTCACGATAAAGCATTTCAAAACCACGCCCAGAGAGATAAGTATCTAAGCAAGCACGATTACCACAGCCACAAGGATAGATTGGTGCATTATCCCACCCCAATAATTGGAGTGCGTGATAGTTAAGTTGAATATGCCCTACTTCTCCCGCCATTCCGATACGTCCCGAATGGATTTTACCGTCAAAAACAAATCCACCACCAAAGCCCGTACCTAAAATTAAGCCTAAAACTGTTGAGTATTGCTGATTATTTTCATCCCAAGCTTCTGAAAGGGCAAAACAGTTAGCATCATTCTCAGCTCGGACTTCTCGTCCTAAACGTTCGGTCAAATCTTTAATAATGGTTTTACCGTCAGCCACTTTGATATTAGTAATCTCAGCAACGCCCGTCTCACGATTTACAAAACCCGGTAATCCCAACCCAACTGAACCTTTAGTATCAAATTTTGCATCGGCATTACGTACTAAAGTTTCAATGGTATATAACCAATCTTCATAACTAGTCTGTGGGGTAGGTACACGTTCGCTATATAATTTCTCTAATTTATCATTAAATACTGCAAGTTCAATTTTTGTTCCGCCAATGTCTAAGCCATAATAATAGTTCATTGTTACCCTCTCTTTCTAAACCATTGCCATTGTGATAGATAAGGAATTACCCAAACGAAAACGATCAAGTGGAATAACCACGAGATCAACGTACTAACAAAGAGATCAATAGGATAATGCATTCCCAAACGCAAACGGCTGATCAACATCAAACCAGCCCACAAAATTGCAAAAATTTGAGCAAAAATAACCGCTTGTCCACTTAATCCAAATAAAAAGCCCGCAAAAACTAATAACCAAGATACCGCAAAAATGGTATGCCCTGACGGGAAAGAATAGCCTAATTCATCGGCTTGATGTTCCGTTACGAACTGGATATTTGGCTGACTAAAAGTTAGTACCTGTTTTTCTTGATCTAGTTTTGGTAAGGAATAAAAACGTTCTGTCTCTGCTTGAAACATTTGCGTCACAAAAGGACGTGGTTCTTTAAATACCGCTTTTGCTCCTTCTTTGATAATTTGTGTGCCGACCACCGAACTAGCACAAATAAAACCAACTAAGAACCACGAATAACGTTTACGAGTAAGCCACATTAGCCATAACATAAACAGCACACAAGTAATCAAAGCATAAGGCGTAGAGCCTGTTTCAGTCAGAATAAACAGTCCAAAATCTAGATCTGCCGCCTGTAAATTAGTATCTAATGCCCATTGCCACTCTATTGCCCAAGTCGCAAGTGGAATAATTAACATCAAAAATGTAAAGAATGTGAGTTTTTTGATCACGTCATTACCCTTATAAAAACTACGTTTTATAAAAAAACCGCTTGGCTAACAAGCGGTCTGTTCTTCATTAAAATTTGCAAATTAAATCGCTTTTGTTGCTTTCGGTAAGTGAATTTTCTTCTCTTCACTTTGACGATATAACACTAAAACATGTCCGATTGTTTGCACAGATACCGCTTTAGTTTCTCGCACAATCGCATCAATAATAAGCTGTTTTACTTCACGATCTGCCCCTGCAATTTTCACTTTAATCAACTCGTGATGATTAAGTGCATTTTCAATTTCAGCAAGCACCCCTTCGGTTAATCCATTACCGCCTAGCATTACAACGGGGTTTAAATGGTGAGCTAAACTTTTTAAGTATTGTTTTTGTTTGGTTGTTAATGTAATTGACATTTATATTGCCTTAATTGATAAAAATTTTGGTGAAAATAGCATAAATCCCTACTTTTTTAAAGCAGATTTAGTTTTCGCTGTTTTCTAAGGTTATTTGCTTAACACAACCATCTGATGATTTTTAAACTGTTGATAAAGTTCTGATAATTTTTGCCCATTTGGTAGTTGTAGATCGGGAGTAAGATCATACAAAGGCACAATGACAAACTCTCGGTTGTGCATATCATAATGGGGAACAGTTAATCTTTCCGTTTGAATTTGTTGAGCATCATAAAGCAAAATATCCAAATCTAAAGTACGCTCACCCCAACGGCGTAAACGTACTCTTCCCTGCTCATTTTCGATACTCTGCAATTTATCTAGTAATTCAATAGCGGTTAGATCCGTATCAAATTTTACCACTGCATTTACATAATCGGGTTGATCTTGTGGTCCGAGAGGTTTACTGCCGTAAAAAGGACTCACAGATAAATTTATTGCAAATGTTTGCAATGATCTTACCGCTTGTTGCAGCTGTTCAAGTGGATTTTCCAAATTAGAACCTAGTGCGATATAAACAGTATGCAATGTTGTTTCCATTTTACGTTATCCTTGATTTTCACCGCTATTCACTGATTTTTTCTTACGGTAGAATTTACGGCGTGGTTTACGTTTTTTCTTCGGTTCTTCGTCACGAAAAGTTGGGATATTCTTCACATTTTTCAGCATATCACCACGTTGGTTTTCATTACTAAACTGAAATTCGTGCCACCATGCACTTAATTCGACTAAATCGCCACCTTCAATTTCTGCTCGCATCACTAACAAGTCAAATCCAGCTCTAAATTTAATGTGCTCTAATGTTTGATGCGGACGTTTACCCGTACGTTTTGGAAATTGAAATTGCAAAGCCCAAATATCTCGAATAACGCAAGTATAGCGGCGATGTAGTGCAACTGATTTGGCACTTTGAGCCAAAATCTCGTTAGCCGCCAACATCATTGCATCGTGGCTGTTTAAGCCGCCTTCATTTTTCAATTCATCAATTTTTTCACGCAGTGGATACCACAATAATGCGGCAAATAAAAATGCAGGATTGACTCTTAAATTATCACGAATACGTTCATCGGTTGAATTTAGTGCTTTTACAATCATTCTCTCTGTATTGGAATCACTCTTTTCGGTAAAAAATGGAGCTAAAACCGGGAATAATTGTTCAAATAAGCCATATTTACGCATCAATTCATAGGTTTTCAACCCATAACCTGATTGTAATAATTTGAGTGATTCATCAAATAAACGAGCTGGCGGAATGTGGCTAAGCAGATGTGTCATTTTACGGATAGGTTCATCACTCTCACGCACTAAAAACATATCTAGTTTTGCCATAAAACGTACAGCACGCAGCATTCTGACTGGATCTTCCTGATAACGAGTAATAGGATCGCCAATCAGCGATAAACGACTCGCTTTAAGATCTGCAATACCATTAAAGAAATCAAAAATTAAATTGTGTGTAACATCGTAATAAAGTGCATTGACGCTAAAATCTCGGCGTTCTGCATCTTCACGCAAAGTACCATAAACATTATCACGCAATAGCATTCCTGAATCGCTGGTTTTTGACATCTTTTCGCTAGCATTACTGTGGTGTTCAGCTCGGAAAGTAGCAACTTCATAAACTTCTCGACCATATACAATGTGTGCTAAACGAAAACGGCGACCAATTAAACGACATTGACGGCCAAAAATTTTCTGAATTTCTTCTGGACGAGCGTTGGTTGCGATATCAAAATCTTTCGCTTTATAGCCTAAGAGCAAATCGCGGATACAACCGCCAACAATATAGGCCTCATAACCATTTTTCTGTAATTTAGTTACAATCGAAATCGCATTATTCGGGAAGTTTTTTAATCCAATACCAAACTGGCTTGCACTCACTGTGAACTTTTTATGCAAAATATGTGGAGGAACTGCTTGTTGATGCGATTTATTATGACGTTTTTTCCTCTCCCCAGAACGGATATCCGCTTTATTGGAGCTTAAATGATCTACATTCGTGGAAGACTGTAATTCGCTTGTTTCGAGAAGAGATTGCTTTTTACTCTTTTTTGGGCGAGAAAAAAGCGACTTAATATAATTTAAAATAAGACACCTCAAATTTGGAGACAAAAATTTATCAATAAAAAAGAGGATAGCCATCGCTATCCGCTTTTCTATCTCACAACTTTAATTAGCCGCCCATTTGTTTTTCACGGATTTCAGCAAGTGTTTTACAATCAATACATAAATCCGCTGTTGGACGAGCCTCTAAACGTTTTAAACCGATTTCTACGCCACAAGCATCACAGTATCCATAATCACCTGAATCGAGTTTAATTAACGTTTGTTCAATTTTCTTAAGTAATTTACGCTCACGATCACGATTACGCAACTCTAAGCTAAACTCTTCTTCTTGTGTCGCACGATCAGCAGGATCGGCAAAGTTGGTTACATCGTCTTGCATTTGACTTTTTGTACGCTCTGCTTCTTCCATTATTTGACCGTGCCACACTTTCAAAATTTTGCGGAAATGCTCAATTTGAGCATCATCCATATATTCTTGATCCTTGCCCAGTTGATAAGGATTTACACCAGCTAAGGCTAATAAACTAAGCGAAGTGGTATTTGCCACTTGAGTCATAAGTCACTCCTGTTTTTTGTGATATTTTCCCTAATGATCAACTACAGCTTTTTTAGGGGCTTTTTTAAGGCGCGTATAAATAACAGAACTCACCACATTTAGCAAATGAATTTTTCTAACTCTATCTCTTTTTACGAGACAATTATTACCTTTAATGTTTATTTTACTACCGCAAACGTTTGCTTTAATGATATAATTCTCCGTCTTTTTATTTTATGAGGTTTTTTCTGTGACAACACAACTAAGTTATAAAGATGCTGGCGTTGATATTCACGCAGGTAATGAATTAGTCGAACGAATTAAAGCAGATGTTAAACGTACTCGCCGCCCTGAAGTAATGGGGGGATTAGGGGGATTTGGTGCGTTATGTGCGTTACCAACCAAATATAAAGAGCCTATTTTAGTATCTGGTACAGATGGCGTAGGCACAAAATTACGTCTTGCTATTGATTTAAACAAACACGACACTATCGGAATTGATTTGGTTGCGATGTGTGTGAACGATCTTGTTGTTCAAGGTGCAGAACCACTCTTCTTTTTGGACTATTACGCAACAGGTAAACTAGATGTTGATGTCGCAAGTTCTGTCATTAAAGGCATTGCCAATGGTTGTGAACAATCTGGTTGTGCATTAGTAGGTGGCGAAACTGCAGAAATGCCAGGAATGTATCACGCTGGCGACTACGATTTAGCAGGTTTCTGTGTTGGTGTTGTTGAGAAATCTGAAATTATTGACGGCTCAAACGTTAAAGTTGGCGATACTCTCATCGCATTAGGTTCAAGTGGTCCTCACTCAAATGGTTACTCTCTTATCCGTAAAGTATTAGAAATCAGTGGTGCTAAATCGGAAGATCTACTTGAAGGCAAACCATTAAGCGAGCATTTCTTAGCTCCGACAAAAATCTATGTAAAATCAATCCTACAATTAATTAAACAAACAGATGTACACGCTATTGCTCACTTAACAGGTGGCGGTTTCTGGGAAAATATTCCTCGTGTATTACCACAAAATGTAAAAGCGGTTATCAATGAATCAAGTTGGGAATGGCAACCTGCGTTTAAATGGTTACAAGAGAAAGGTAACATTAGCCACTACGAAATGTATCGCACATTTAACTGTGGTGTTGGTATGGTGATTGCATTACCAAATGCAGATGTCGAAACCGCATTAGCGTTACTTAAACAAGCGGGTGAAGATGCTTGGGTGATCGGTAAAATTGAAAATCGTGAACCAAATGCAGAGCAAGTTGAAATTCTGTAAAATATTTCCTTAAACTAACCGCTTGCAAAAGTGCAAGCGGTTCTTTTTTTCTTACAATTTACAAAATATGAAAAATATTGTCGTCATGATTTCGGGTAATGGTTCAAATTTACAAGCCATTATTGATGCAACTACTTCTGGCTATATTAACGGGAAAATTGTCGCCGTTATCTCCAATAAAGCCAGCGCTTATGGTTTAGAGCGAGCAAAAAAAGCGAATATCCCTACTTTTGTCTTCGCTCGCAAACAATTTTCTGACAATCTTGCAATGGATAGCGCTATTGCTGAAAAAATTGAACAGCTAAATGCTGATTTGATTGTGCTTGCTGGCTATATGAAAATTCTAACACCCGAATTTACTCAACGCTTTACGGGGAAAATTATCAACATTCACCCGTCTTTGCTACCTAAGTATGCAGGTTTAAATACTCACCAACGTGCAATGGACGCAGGTGATACCGAACATGGAATGACAATCCATTTTGTGAATGAAGAAGTAGATGGCGGAGCAATCATTCTTCAATCCAAGGTACCAATTTACCCTGATGATGAGTTAGATGATGTTATTCAACGAGTCTATGAACAAGAACATCGTTGTTATCCCCTTGTTGTTGAATGGTTTTGTAGTAATAGGCTGTATTTAAAAAATGGCAAGGCTTATTTAGATGAACAACAACTTGCATGTCAAGGCTATGCTTTTGAATAAAAAATGAAAAATTTTTATTTCTTAAGATTTTTTTAAGATTTTGTTGGTCTAATAGCCCTGTAAACAAGAAGTAGAACAACTTCTTCATTTTTTAACTTTAATCTTTTGGAGATTTTTAATGAAAAAATTAATCGCTTTAACTGCAGCTTTAGCACTTTCTACATCAGCATTTGCTGGTTTCCAAGGTAATTCAAACAATGGCGGTTTTAACAGTGGCAATGGTGGCTCAACACAAAATGTTTCAACTATTGCACAAGCGAAAAAAGCTCACGATGATACCTATGTTTCATTAAGCGGTTATATTGTAAGTAAAGTCGGTGATGAAAAATATACTTTCAAAGATTCAACAGGCCAAATTAATGTAGAAATTGATGACGATTTATGGGGCGGCTTACAAGCAACTCCAAAAACTAAGGTAAGAATCTATGGTCAAGTTGATAAAGAATACGGTAGAACCGAAATTGATGTCAAACGTATCTCTCGTTAATTTGGAGTAAGATAATGAAAAAATTAGCAGCTATCTCAATCTTTGCAGGTATTGTAGGCTTAACAGCCTGTAATAATCAGCCAATGTCTAATCAACAGACTTTTGGTGCAAATACGCCATCACAAACCATTAGTATTAAGCAAGCATTATCTGCGCGTGATGACAGCTATGTGACTATCGAAGGTAAAATTTTAAGTCAGGTTGATAATGATGAATACATCATTGCAGATGCAAGCGGTCAAATTCGCGTAGAAATTGACAACCATATTTGGCGTGGTCAAAATGTTTCTTCACAAGACAAAGTTCGTCTTTATGGCGAAATCGACAGTGAATGGAATAAAACTGAGTTAAAAGTACGTGAATTAACTATTATTAAATAACTTATTGATTTCAAAGCACCTCTTAGTAGGTGCTTTTTCTTTATCCATATTCCCACATAAGAAAAACTAATCCGAACCGGTAATTTATATCGTCCTACCCTTTTTAAAAATATGATTTAGATCACATTTTTTTACTATTAAAATCGCTATGATCGCGCCACAAATTGTTACATCACTAAAAGGAATATATTATGAGTAATACTCGTGTTGAAGTTGATTTATTAGGTGAACGCGAAGTTTCAAATGATGTTTATTGGGGAATTCATACCTTAAGAGCCGTTGAAAACTTTAAGATTTCTAAAAATGTTATTTCTGACGTTCCAGAATTCGTTCGTGGTATGGTAATGGTGAAGAAAGCCACTGCTCTTGCTAACGGTGAATTAGGGGCAATCCCGAAAAAAGTAGCGAAAGCCATCGTACAAGCTTGTGATGAAATTTTAGTGAACGGTCGCTGTATGGATCAATTCCCATCTGATGTTTATCAAGGTGGTGCTGGTACTTCAGTCAATATGAATACTAATGAAGTCGTTGCCAATTTAGCCCTTGAAATTTTAGGTCACAAAAAAGGTGAATACCAATATGTAAACCCAATGGATCACGTTAATGCGAGCCAATCTACAAATGACGCTTATCCTACTGGTTTCCGTATCGCTGTTTATAACAGTATTATGCATTTAATTACGAAAGTGCTTTACCTACAACATGGATTCGAAAACAAAGCTAATGAATTCGCAAACGTATTAAAAATGGGACGTACTCAATTACAAGATGCGGTCCCAATGACTGTTGGTCAAGAATTTAAAGCGTTCTCTGTATTACTTGATGAAGAAGTTAAAAATCTAAAACGTACTGCTGAATTATTATTAGAAGTGAATTTAGGAGCAACAGCAATCGGTACTGGATTAAACACCCCTACTGGTTATGCTGAATTAGCAGTGAAATACCTTTCAGAAGTTACACAATTACCTTGCGTTCTTTCAGAAAACTTAATCGAAGCGACATCAGACTGTGGTGCTTATGTAATGGTTCACGGTGCATTAAAACGCACAGCAGTAAAACTTTCTAAAGTATGTAATGACTTACGCTTACTTTCATCAGGCCCACGTGCAGGCTTAAATGAAATTAACTTACCAGAGTTGCAAGCTGGTTCATCCATTATGCCAGCAAAAGTAAACCCAGTCGTACCAGAAGTGGTAAACCAAGTTTGCTTTAAAGTGATTGGTAATGATACTGCGGTTACCTTTGCCGCAGAAGCAGGTCAATTACAACTCAATGTAATGGAACCAGTTATCGGCCAAGCAATGTTTGAATCAATTGATATTCTTGCAAACGCTTGTGTGAACTTACGCGATAAATGTATCGATGGCATTACTGTAAATAAAGAAATCTGCGAAAGCTATGTATTTAACTCTATCGGTATCGTCACTTACCTAAATCCATTTATCGGTCACCACGAGGGCGATATTGTCGGTAAAATCTGTGCAAAAACAGGAAGAAGCGTACGTGAAGTGGTATTAGAAAGAGGATTACTCACAGAAGAACAACTGGATGATATTCTTTCTGTGGAAAACCTAATGAACCCACAATACAAAGCAAAACGCTTTGAAGATGAATAATTAAGTCACAGTGAAAATAATTAGGGCAACTCATATACGGGTTGCCCTATTCTTTGGTATTAAATCAGGCTAAATCGATACTGAATACGATGTTGATAGGTTTCGTTGGCTTTCAAAATCCCACCGAAATGCCACCACTCTGGGTGGTTTGGTGTATCCGGAAAAAATTCAGGCTCAAGAGCAACACCCGCATAATCTGCGTAAACTCCGCCTATTTTATTGGGTTGTCCACCTAACCAATTCCCTGTATAAATCTGTAATGCAGGCTTAGTTGTACGAAGCTCAAGTGTTATATCCGCCACAGAAAGCACTGCATCGGGCTGACAAGCGGTAAGATCTACTGATTTTTTTGCAAGTAAGAAAGCGTGATCATACCCTTTAACTTTTCGCTGATCCTCATCAGCCAATAACCCTTGACCGATAAGTTTTCCCTCTCGGAAATCAAAGCTCGTATTTTCAACTGCTTTGACTGCTTGATTTGGAATGCCATTTTCTGCCACAGGCAAATAATAATCCGCATTGAGCTGTAACTTATGTTGATGAATAGTTTCTTCATTAGATAAGTTAAAATAAGCGTGATTCGTTAAACAAAATGGGGTGTCTTGATCACTTATCGCATCAAAAGCAACTTCAAGTTGATTACCTTTCAAACGATATTCTACAGAGCTTGTTACTTCTCCCCCAAAGCCTTCTTCACCATCTGCAAAAACTTTCTGAAATCTAACCGCTTCTTCAGTGGCAAATTCGACTTGCCAAATTTGCTTATCCGCTCCTAAAACACCGCCATGTAAGCTATTTTCACCGTTATTTTTGGCAAGTTGGTAGCTTTTTCCGTTAAGCTCATAATGCCCATTGGCAATACGATTCGCATAACGCCCAACTGTTGCCCCAAAATAAGCGGTCTGTTTTTGCCAATTTTCTGCTGATGTAGTCACAAGAACTTCTCGTTCTTCATTGGGTAATTTGACTAAACAAGAGAGCCAACTTGCACCAAAATCGGATAAAGTAATTTTGAGATATTCATTTTCAAGAAAATAAAGGTTCATATTTTGTTCTCTTTATTGATGGGAGGCTAATGACTTATGGGGCTAATATCATTAGCCCCTACATTTCGGACATTGGGTTCATATGTAAGGGCAAATTACATTTGCCCCTAGATGAGCGTTCTATTTAACTTGATGAACCCCATCACAAGCAGTACAAACATAGAAAGTTTCTTGAATCCCTGTTTGCTTCTGATAGTTTTCTGCAATTAACTGACGTAATGCATCAACTTTTTGATTTGGTACAAGACAAACAATACAACCGCCAAAACCACCACCCGTCATTCTTGCTCCACCATCTTTACCAATGGCTACTTGTGCTAATTCAACAAGATAATCAATTTCAGGCGTAGTAATTTCAAAATCATCACGCATTGAATCGTGAGAATCTGCCATTAACACACCTAATTTCTGCATATCGTTTGCTTTTAATGCTTCTACAGCTTCTAAAACACGATGATTTTCGCTAACAACGTGTTTTGCTCGTTTATAGGCTAACTCGTTAAGTTGCTGTAATTCGGCAGCTCTCTCAATAAATTGCTCTGGTGTCACGTCACGCAATGCTTTAACACCAAAGAATTGTGCGGCTGTTTCACACTCTTGACGGCGGCTATTATATTCCCCCGTAACAAGATCGTGCTTAACGTTAGAATTGATAATTGCAATGGAATACCCTTGTGGTACCGGCGTTGGCGTAATATCAAGGCTACGGCAATCAATCATTATAAGATGATCTTTCTGACCCAAAGCAGAAGTCAGTTGATCCATATTGCCACAGTTGGCGCCCACAAATTTATTTTCTGCTTTTTGACCGATTAGTGCGATTTCTGCCAGTGTTAATGGCAAATTCCCTAACACTTGGCACGTTTTCCCGATGGAGATTTCTAATGCTGCAGATGAACTCAGCCCCGATGACATCGGCACATTACTGGTCATCGCAATATCTGCCCCTTGAATAAATTCAGGGCAACGCTCTTGAATATATTTCACCACACCACGCACATAATTTTTCCATTTATCTTCACTTTGTGGAATCGGCTTTTTAATATCAAATGCATCGGTTTCATTAATATCAATCGCATACACTCGCCAAATAGAATCATCTCGAGGACTAAAACTCGCTGCCATTCCATAGTTGATTGCACAAGGCATTACAAAACCATCGTTATAATCAGTATGCTCACCGATGATATTAACTCGTCCTGGAGCAAACACTGTATGTTGCGACTCATAACCAAAATGCTGTTCAAATTGCTGTTGTGAAAGTTCAATTGGATTCATTTTCTCTTCCTTCTATTTGTTATTTTTATAATGAATTTCATCACTAACGGCTAATAAACGCTCTGCCGCTTGCTCTGGGGTTAAATCACGCTGAGTTTCTGCCATCATTTCATAGCCAACCATAAATTTACGCACCGTTGCTGAACGTAAAAGCGGTGGATAGAAATGAGCATGTAATTGCCAATGGGAGTTATCTTGTTGATTAAAAGGGGCAAAATGGAATCCCATTGAGTATGGGAAGCTGATGTTAAACAAATTATCGTAGCGAGTAGTCAGTTTTTTCAATGCTAGTGCAAGATCTTCTCGTTCTGCTTGATTTAACTGGGTAATTTGCGTGAAATGTTTTGATTTTGGCAACAGTAAGGTTTCAAACGGCCAACTTGCCCAATATGGCACAACTGCAATCCAATCTTCTGTTTCTGCGACAATTCTTTCTCTTTTTTCTAATTCACGTTGTGCATAATCAATTAACAGTGGCGAACCGTATTGCTTAAAATAATCCGCCTGACATTGATCTGCTGTGGCAATTTCATTAGGTAAGAAATTACTTGCCCAAATCTGCCCGTGTGGATGTGGATTAGAACAGCCCATCATCTCGCCCTTATTCTCAAAAATCTGCACCCATTCATAACGCTGACTTAGTTCCATCGCTTGAGCTTGCCAAGTTTGAATCACTTTTTCTATTTCGGCTGGCGTTAAAAGAGGGAGTGTTTTGCTGTGATCGGGAGAAAAACAGATAACTCGGCTTTCGCCTTGAGTATGTGAAATTTTAAATAATGGATCGCGATTAGAGTCTGGAGCAGGTGTATCAGGCAAAAGTGCGGAAAAATCATTTTTAAATACAAAAGGTTCCGTATAGTTTGGATTAACTTCACCTGTAATCCGTTTATTGCCAGGGCAAAGATAACAAGTTGGATCATAACTTGGTTTCTCATCTTGCACCAAGGCTTCTTGTTGCCCTTGCCAAGGGCGTTTTGCACGATGTGGAGAAACTAATACCCATTGATTTTTAAGCGGATTAAATCTACGATGGGGGTGATCATTCAGTACAAATTTTTTAGTCATATTCACATCCTTTTCAGATACTAATTTGGCTAAAATTATAGCGAAATTTATATCAAGAAAAAATGACTTTGATCACAAAATAAAATATCACTCCATAAAATATGTAGAGCTTGGAGCATATCTACAAACTCGACTAAAATTATGACCTAGTGAAATGTATTCACGAAACGTTGATAAGCTTGCAAAAAGGCTTCAAAATCTTCTAGTCCACAAAAAGCAATACTTTCTTCGTTATAGAAATTAAAACCTTCTTCCATTTCATCTAAATCATCAAATGCCATATCTAGATTATTCGCCTTTGCCATTACTTCATCAGCACTTAAATAGAGCGTATATTCTTTGCCTTCAAAAATTGTTTCGTAATTAGGTGCAATACGGCATTTAGCAATTTCGGTAAAAATATCTTGTAACTCTTTTGGATTATTTGAGAGCTCGGTATTCAGCCAACGAGCAAAAGCTTCGTGATCCATTGAACACTTAGCCACAACACCATGCATGGTATGAGTAAATTGATATTCCATTTTTTATCCTTTTATTCTGCAGTTTTCAGCTTATTTATAGCGGTAAGATTCGCTTATTTTTTTGCAAATTTTTGCATCAATCTCACCGCTTGATTAGCTTTTGAGTAATCAGTATTAACCTTTAGCAAGGATAGCTTTTAAAAATCTTGCTGTGTGAGAATGTTTATCTTCAGCAACTTGCTCTGGGGTCCCTGTTGCAATAATTTGTCCACCGCCTGCACCACCTTCAGGACCGAGATCAACAATCCAATCGGCAGTTTTGATCACATCTAAATTATGCTCGATCACAACAATAGTGTTACCTTGGTCTCGTAAGCGGTGTAATACACTAAGTAGCTGTTTAATATCGGCAAAATGTAGACCTGTGGTGGGCTCATCTAAAATATAGAGCGTTTTACCTGTATCTCGTTTTGAGAGCTCCGTTGCCAACTTAACGCGTTGAGCTTCACCGCCTGAAAGTGTGGTAGAAGATTGCCCTAAACGGATATACGATAATCCGACATCAATCAGTGTTTGTAATTTGCGGGCGATCATAGGAACAGCATCAAAAAATTCACGAGCCTCTTCCACCGTCATATCTAATACTTGATGAATCGTTTTGCCCTTGTAGCGAATTTCAAGGGTTTCACGATTATAACGTTTGCCTTTACAGTGATCACAAGGAACATAAACATCAGGTAAGAAGTGCATCTCCACTTTAATTACCCCATCACCTTGACAAGCCTCACAACGTCCACCACGCACGTTAAAGCTAAAGCGTCCTACGTTATATCCCCTTGCTCTTGCCTCTTGTGTGCCTGCGAAGAGTTCACGAATAGGTGTAAATAACCCTGTGTAAGTCGCAGGATTTGAGCGTGGTGTACGCCCAATCGGACTTTGGTTAATATCGATCACTTTATCAAAATGTGCAAGCCCATCAATACTTTTATAAGGAGCAACATTGCTATTTTCAGCACGATTTAACGCATTTTGTGCAATAGGAAATAAGGTATCGTTGATTAAGGTCGATTTACCTGAGCCAGAAACGCCAGTAATACAAGTAAATAAACCGACTGGAATTTCTAAATCTACTTCTTTTAAATTATTGCCTTTCGCCCCTTTTAATATCAGCAGTTTAGCAGCATCTCTTGGCGTTCTTTGTGCAGGGATTTCAATTTTCTCACGCCCCGATAAGAATTTACCCGTCAATGACACTTCACTTTGCATAATTTCTTGAGCTGTTCCCTGAGCGATCACGTTTCCACCGTGAACACCAGCACCAGGACCAATATCCACAATATGATCTGCCGCCATTATCGCATCTTCATCGTGTTCAACCACAATAACGGTATTCCCCAAATTGCGTAAATGAATTAGGGTATTTAGAAGACGTTCGTTATCTCGTTGATGTAAACCGATAGAAGGTTCATCTAACACATACATTACCCCAACCAACCCAGCACCAATTTGGCTCGCCAAACGGATCCGTTGCGCTTCTCCTCCTGATAGGGTTTCAGCAGAACGAGATAATGAGAGATAATTCAAACCGACATTGACTAAAAATTGTAATCTCTCTCGAATTTCTTTCAGAATTTTTTCGGCAATTTTGGCTTTTTGCCCCACCAAATTCAACTTATCGAAAAAGTCGAGAGCTTCACCGATACTTTTTTCTGATACCATCGGCAGATTCGTTTTTTCAATAAAAACATAACGGGCCTCTTTGCGTAAACGAGAGCCTTCACAATCTGTACAAGCTCGATTATTGATATATTTAGCTAATTCTTCACGCACTGAATTGGATTCAGTTTCTTTATAACGGCGAGCCATATTGTTAAGCACACCTTCAAATGCGTGAACACGTTTAACACTATCGCCCCTATCATTCACATACAAGAATTCAATTTCATCTTTTGAGCCGTTTAAGACAATTTGTTGAATTTTCTTCGGTAACTCATTAAATGGCGTTTCAATATCAAAATCGTAATGTTTAGCGACCGCTTTAAGTAAACCAAAATAGTAGAAACTACGGCGATCCCACCCTTTAATTGCCCCATTTGCTAACGAAATTTCAGGATTTTGCACAACTTTTCGTTCATCAAAATATTGTTGCACTCCTAAACCATCACAGGTTGGACAAGCTCCAGCAGGGTTATTGAATGAAAATAAACGCGGTTCAAGTTCATTTAAAGAGTAGCCACACTCTGTACATGCAAAACTCGATGAAAACAGTAATTCTTCCGCAGAGGGATCGTCCATATCGGCAATAATGGCTGTTGAACCTGATAGATCAAGTGCCGTTTCAAAAGATTCTGCCAAGCGAGTCGCTATATCCGATCGCACTTTAAAACGATCAACCACCACTTCAATCGTATGTTTTTTCTGTAACTCAAGTTTAGGCGGATCAGAAAGATCACAAATTTCCCCATCAATTCTGGCTCTGATATAACCATTAGCGGTCAGATTCTCTAAAAGTTTTACATGCTCCCCTTTACGCCCTTTAACCACAGGAGCAAGTAACATCAAGCGTTTTCCTTCAGGTTCTTCCAACACTCGATCAACCATTTGTGAAATTGTCTGTGCCGCAAGTGGTGTATCGTGATCAGGACAACGAGGCTCACCTACTCGAGCAAAAAGTAAACGTAAATAGTCGTGAATTTCAGTGACCGTACCAACTGTTGAACGCGGGTTATGAGAAGTTGATTTTTGCTCAATCGAAATCGCAGGAGAAAGCCCTTCAATATGATCAACATCAGGTTTTTCCATTAACGATAAAAACTGACGAGCATAAGCCGAAAGTGATTCGACATAACGGCGTTGCCCTTCAGCATAAAGGGTATCAAAGGCTAAGGAAGATTTTCCTGAACCTGACAAACCAGTAATAACGATAAATTTATCTCTAGGTAGAATTAAATTGATATTTTTTAGATTATGAGTTCTCGCCCCACGAATATCGATATGTTGCATAATGCCTTCAAAGCTGTAAAGCAGGATAGTTCTATTTGTTGATCATTATCGCATAATTTAAATAACTGTACAAAATATCAGTTTTATTTGATGATTTTTTTTTTGAAATCAGGCAAAATAGCTGAGATTTTATATTTGAATAATTTAGAGGATACTATGGCAAGTGTAAATAAAGTGATCATTGTGGGTAATTTAGGTAACGATCCTGAAATGCGTACAATGCCAAATGGTGAAGCAGTAGCAAATATCAGCGTTGCCACCACAGAAAGCTGGACAGATAAAATGTCAGGCGAGCGTCGTGAAATTACAGAATGGCACAGAATTGTATTTTATCGTCGCCAAGCTGAAGTTGTTGGGCAATATCTGCGTAAAGGCTCACAAGTATATGTTGAAGGGCGTTTAAGAACTCGCAAATGGCAAGATCAAAACGGACAAGATCGCTATACCACTGAAATTCAAGGCGATGTACTACAAATGTTGGGTAGTCGTAATGCTCAAGGTGGTGGCTATGGCAACGGTCAAAATCAAGATTGGGGACAACAATCAGCACCATCAAATAACTACAACCAAGGTGGAATGAATGATGGCTATGCTCAAAATCAAAGCTACAATGCACCAAAAGCCAAACCGCAACAAGCAAAACCAGCTCCACAAGCAGAACCCCCTGCAGAGAACTTTGATGATGATATTCCGTTTTGAGTTACATATAATTTAACGCATTGGGGGGATTTCCCCCCAGAACAATAAAATGTAATTGTGAAATCACAACCATTGTGTTGCTTACACTAGCTCTTATTATTCTTCCTTATACTCAATCAACACTCTTGGGGTAAGTTTAGTGATGAGCTCATAGTTGATTACCCCTATAGTTTCTGCAACTTCTTCAATCAGGAGATCTTTGCCCCATAAAATCACTTCATCGCCGACTTTATCTTGGCTATCAATGCCTAAATCAACGGTCATCATATCCATTGATACTCGCCCAACAATAGGAACTTTTCGTCCATTGATAAAGACAGGTGTGCCTTCAGGAGCATTTCTTGGATAACCATCACCATAACCAATCGCTACAACACCAATTTTGGTATCTTTCGGGCTAATCCAAGCAGCACCATAGCCGACAGGTTCACCTGCTTTATGAGTGCGAACGGTAATTAGTGATGAAGAAAGGGTCATTACAGGTTTAAAACCGAGTTCAGTAATTGGGCGATTATGGGGGGAAATACCGTGCATTATAATCCCGGGACGAACCCATTCATAATGTGCTTGTTGCCAATACAGAATACCACTTGATGCAGATAAACTGCGTTCTACGGAATAACCTTTACTCACTTCTTCAAATACAGCAATCTGTTTTTCGCTATAACCACAATCTAATTCATCTGCTCGACTAAAATGGCTAATAAAGCTAATGCTTGAAACTAAAGGACATTGGCTTAATCGTTGGTAAAATTCAGACACATCTTCGGGATGAATACCTAAGCGGTGCATTCCTGTGTCAATTTTCAACCAAACACTGACTGGAAAATAAATTTTTGTTTTACGTTTCCAAAAACCTTTCTCTTGCTCTTTCTGCCACTCTTGTGCCACTTTCTCTAGCATTTCTAATTGTTCAATGCAGTGAATGACCGTATCAAAACGGCGAGATAGCGTTTTAAGCAGTTCTTCTCGGTCAAAAAAACCTTCAAGCAACACAATTTTGCCCGCATAACCACTCTCTTGAATAGTCAAGGCTTCTTTAATTCTGGCAACCCCAAAAGCATCGACCATATTTTCAATATTTTTAGTGACGCATCGAATCCCTTGCCCATAAGCATTTGCCTTAACGACAGCACAAATTTTACTATTTGGTGCAAGTGATTTAATGAGTTTTAGGTTATGGCGTAAAGCACTGCCATTGATGGTTGCTGTTGCTGGTTTCATGGGAGTTTATGATGTAGGTTGAAAAGAAAAATTTGATTATAAACTTGTAAGTCGCAAAATGCGAATAGATGTGCAATAAATCACTTATTCAGCACTATCCATTATCATCATCTAAAAACAATGGCCCTAATTTTGTTTTAGGAATTGCAAAGTGTTCAGGATAAGTCACATCAACTAAATATAACCCTTCGGCTTTTGCGGTAGGAGCAGCCAAGGTGCGATCTCGCTGCGCTAATAGCCACTTGATCCATTCAATCGATTGTTTGCCTTGCCCGACTTCAATTAAGCTGCCGACAATATTGCGTACCATATGATGTACAAAGGCATTGGCTTGAATATCGACAATAATATAATCGCTTTGCCGACTAACCTTTAGATGATGAATATTACGCCAAGGGGTATGTGATTGACATTGTGCTGCACGAAAAGAGGAAAAATCATTTTCACCGAGCAGATATTGCCCTGCTTGGTGCATTTTGTCTGCATCTAGCTCGTGATAATAGTGCGAAACGCCAAAAGGTAAAATAGCCGAACGTAGTTTATGATTGTAAATAATGTAACGATAACGGCGAGCTGTGGCACTAAAGCGTGCGTGAAAATCATCAGGTACAGCCACAGCCCATTTGACTGCAATATCTGGCGGAAGATGGGTATTCGTACCAAAACACCAACTCTGTAACGCTCTGTTGGCCGATGTTTCAAAATGGACAACCTGCCCAGTGCCATGAACCCCAGCGTCTGTTCGTCCCGCACAAAATACTTCACAAGGTGAATTGGCGATAATTGATAAGGCTTCTTCTAATTTTTGTTGTACCGAATCCACATTTTGCTGACGCTGCCAACCATAGTAGCGACTACCATCATACTCAATTCCTAATGCAATCTTCATTTGCAAATTATTCCGCTTATCTTACCGCTTATGTGATATGTTCGACCAAACACTATTTCGTAATTAACGACAAAAATTCTTTGCGTGTATCACGATCTTGCAAAAATACTCCGCCAAATGCTGATGTAATGGTTTGACTGTTCGTATCTTTCACACCACGACACTTCACACAAAAGTGTGTCGCTTTGACATAAACCGCTACATCTTCAGTCTCTAAAATGGTCTGAAATGCGGTTAGAATTTGTTCTGTAAAACGCTCTTGTACTTGTGGACGTTGAGCAAAAAATTGTACGACACGATTGATTTTTGATAAGCCAATAACCCAATCTTTCGGATAGTAAGCCACCGCCACTTTGCCATCAATAGTGACAAAATGATGCTCGCAAGTGCTGGTTAAGGTAATATCATCAACTAATACCATCTCACTTACTTTCATCTGATTCTTGATTTTAGTAATTTTCGGGAAGGTTTGATAATCTAAGCCGCTGAAGATCTCATCAACATACATTTTTGCTAAACGATGTGGCGTTTCTTCTAAGCTGTCATCTCGTAAATCCAAACCAAGTAATTCTAAAACCGAACGCATATGTTGTTGAATTTCAGCTCGACGTGAATCTTTATCTTTTTGATGTGCTACTGTCGGTGTTTCAATACCTTTTGCAGCTAATGCGGCTCTAACACTTTCAGCTTCGGGAGAAATATTGCTCATTGATTTACCTCTAAAAATTTAAGCGTTGGATTCTACCAAATTACCCTAAAAATACAACGAAAGAGCTAAAAATCGTGTAGAATTGAGAACCATTTTTGTAAACTTGATGAAATAAGATGAGATATTGTCAATTCAACCCCGATATTGTTCCACTTTCCCAACAAACTTTTGTCGAGTTGCTATTAAATTGCAAAGATTTTACAAAATCTGACCGCTTGTTAGGCTCATCAAAAGGACGTGGCACAACTTGGTTCATCAATACAATGGAAGAACTTGGCGTGAATAGTGTGCTTCGTCATTATTATCGGGGGGGATTATTTGGTAAATTAGTAAAAGATCGCTACTTTTTTACCACTAATCAAAATACAAGAGCGGTACAAGAATTTAATTTACTTGAACAACTTGTTCAATGGGAATTACCTGTACCACGTCCGATTGCTTGCCAAATCACTCGCCAATTTTTCTGTTATCAAGCGGATATTTTGCTAGAAAAAATTGCGAATACACAGGATCTCAGTCAATACTTACAAAATAACCGCTTAACACCCCAGCAATATCAAAAAATTGGTGGGCTAATTCGCCAATTACACGATCATCAAGTACATCATTCCGATCTTAACATTCATAATATTCTGTTGGACGATCAAGGGAAATTTTGGCTCATTGATTTTGACAAGTGCAAAATTCAGCCTGGTTGCCGTTGGAAGCAGCAGAATTTAGAACGCCTACATCGCTCTTTTCTAAAAGAGAAAACTCGTTTAGGGATTTTATTTAATGAACAAGATTGGCAAATGTTACTTGAGGGATATGCAAAATAATCTAGGGCGAATGTAATTTCGGACTAATTACATTCACCCTATCTAGAAATTACAAACGAAATACTTTCACATTTTTAAAGCCATTTTCTTTTAAATACAAGGCTTGTAATTTACTCATCACACCACGTTGGCAATAAAGCAGATAATTTTTGCTTTGATCTAACTGGCCAAATTGATTGGACAATTTATAGAACGGCAAGGTTTTAACTTCTACACCAGCCAAGCTGAACGGGTTCTCATCCACTTCTTCAGGGCTACGAATATCCAGGATAATATCATTAGGGCTTAGATCTGATGTTGTTTCTGCTGAAACCACTTCTTTTTCAGTTTGTTGGGCAATTTCTCGAATATCTAAGAAATTTGCGTTAGCAACCGCTTGTTCTAAAATTTCAAAATTGAAATGTCCTTCTTCTTCCAAAATTTTACTTTCAATTGCTTTAACCGTTGGATTTTTGGAAATTACCCCACAAAACTCAGGCATTGATTTGGCAATATCATCAGTGCCGATCATTTTTGCCATTGCGATGATCTGTTCTTTATCGTGGCTAATCAATGGGCGAAGCACGAGAGTATCTGATGCTTTATCAATTAAACGTAAATTGGTTAATGTTTGGCTAGAAACTTGCCCTAGCGCTTCACCTGTCACGATCCCTTGAATGTCAAAGCGTTGCGCAATTTTACTTGCTGCTCGCACCATCATTCGTTTTAAGATGACGCCCATTTGCCCGTTATCGACTTTTTCTAAAATTTCACCAACGACATTTTCAAAATTAATTGCCACAAAACGAACTTTGTGTGAAGTACTATAACGACTCCAAATATGGTATGCCATCTGTTTTACGCCAATTTCGTGAGCTGCGCCGCCTAAATTAAAGAAACAGTAATGCACACGAGAACCACGTCGAATCAGCATATAGCTTGATACGCCAGAGTCAAACCCACCTGAAATTAAGGAAAGCACATCTTCTTGCGTGCCAATCGGATAGCCACCAATGCCTGGATAACGAGCTCTGATAAGTAGCATTTTATCATTTTCAATATTAACTCGTACCGTTACATCAGGGTTCGTTAATCTTACCGTTGCAGATTCAATACGTTGATTTAAACCACCGCCAACATAACGTTCCACATCTAATGAGCTAAACTCGTGTTTTCCTTTACGGCGAGCGCGAACACAGAACGTTTTGCCTACCAACTCATCTTTCACTGCTTCATAAGTATGTTCAAAAATATCATGCAAGGTTTCAAAAGGTTTTTCTTCCACTTCTAAGATATGATGAATACCCGGAGTGCGTTGTAATAGATCCAATACCAATGGAGCTTCTTCAGCCACTTTAGCTCGTACTTCAATAAAATCCCAGTTACGAACAACAGCGACATTTTCTGTTTCACGAGTCAATACATTGCGAATATTTGAGGTTAAAATTTTGATAAAGCGTTTACGCACTGAATCGCTTTTAATCATAATTTCAGGGAAAAGTTTAATAATAAATTTCATAAGTAAAGATTAACAAAAATAAAAAACGGTAAGATCCTATCATATTTTACAAAAAATACCGAAGATCTTACCGCTTGATAATGAAGAGATTATTTACGGTATTTACCCGCCATTGCTTGATATACCGCATTTTCATTTTTAATCAGGGTATATTTCATTTCTAATAAGCTCAGTTCTGATGTACGTTCCGTATTCAACGCATTTAGCCATTCACGAAATTCTGAAACGCCTTGATCATAGCGGTTTTTATAATATCCACTGATTTTTTTGTCAGAGGCATATTTTTTCTGCAAATTAGCATAACCATTGCGTGCTTGATTATAGGCGTAATAATAAGTGTCGATTTCATTTAATGCTGAGGTTATCGTTTGTTCATAATTTAAACGAGCTAATTTATAAGCCTCTTCCGATAATTTCACGTTATTTTGAACACGATTCCAATCTAAGAATGGTAAATTAAGCGATAAGAGCCCAGTTGATGTTGGGTTATCGAGTAAATTCCCCACTTTACCCGCCGATGCAGATAAACTTCCTCCAAGAGTTAATGTTGGATACCAACTTTTTTCCATTGCTGTCAAATTTTTAAATGCCCCTTGAAAGCGGTTTAAACTTGCATTGAGATCAGGACGATTTGCAATGACAGAAACAGGCACATTCATATCTACACCTTGTAACTTCACGCTAGTTAATTTGGCATAATTCACTGCAAGCGGTTCGTTCGGTTTTAAATTTAGCAAATTACGCAAAGTCTGCTCAGTGCTTTTCTGTGCTGTTTGTAAATTGATTAAGGTATTTTTTGCAACGAGAATAGCCTGGGTCGATTGTGCAACCGTCAGCCCATCAATCAATCCCACCTTTTGTTTGTTCGTTAAGATATGGTTAATTTGCTCGTAGGCTTTAATGCTCTGTTGAGTAACACGAATAGCATCGTTGAAGTAAGCAAGGTTGTAATAACTACTCACGACACCGTTAATCAAAGAAAGACGTGCTGCTTTTAAATCTTCTTCGGTGGCATTTTTTTCCCATTCAGCTGCACTGGCAGCATCTTTCAAGCGTCCCCATAAATCAAGGGTATAGCTCAAATTAAAACCGAGTTGGTGATTGATGGTTGAAACACCAGTGGAAACAACATTATCAGTTGATCCCACACCTTTGGTCGCTGAAGAGCGACTTTCACCACTGAAAGTCGGAACTAAATTTGCCCCAACTAAATTCGCTTTATATAAGGCAGAATTCACCGCAATCGCAGCTTTCGCTAAATTGATATTATTTGCTAGTGCCATTTCAACTAAACGATTTAGCTCTTTATCTTGGTAGCCTAACCACCATTTTTCATCAATTTGGTATTGTTTCGTAATATCTTGGTAGGTTTGATGGGTAACTTGTACCTTTTCTAGTGAACCATCATTACTCATATTATGACTACAAGCACTAAGTACGATCATTGCGCTAAGGGAAATCGCCCATTTTGTAATTTTCATTGTTTTTTCCTTTCTCAAAAAATAATAAGGCTATTTTAAAGAAATAGCCTTACTTCGACCAGTACAAAAATGAACGATCATTCATTTTTTGCAAAAGTTTACAAACAACTGACCGCTTATTCTGATAATAATTGAGAAATAAGATGTTGATAACGCTCTGCTTGTGCCCCTTTTTTCAAGCGTTCGGCAATAAGAATACTCTTTAATTCAGCCAGTGCTTGTTGGAAATCATCATTGACAATCACATAGTCAAATTCATTATAGTGGCTCATTTCAGAAACGGCTTCTGCCATTCGTTTGGCAATGGTTTCTGCTGAATCCTGTCCTCGACCGATTAAACGTTTCTCTAATTCAGCCTTAGAGGGGGGAAGAATAAAGATGGTTTTGACCGCTGATACTTTTTCACGAATTTGTCTTGCACCTTGCCAGTCAATATCTAAAAACACATCAATCCCATTTTCTAAACTACGTTCAATCATTGGCAATGATGTACCATAGTAATTGCCAAATACTTCCGCCCATTCTAAGAAATGATCTTTCGCAATGAGAGATTTAAATTCATCGTGATTGGTAAAATAATAATGAACACCCTCTTCTTCTGCTGGGCGAGGCTTACGAGTAGTGTGAGAAATTGAAAGCTGTACTTCACTTCTTGGTAAATCGGCTAATAATGCATTGATTAGAGACGATTTTCCTGCTCCACTTGGGGCAGAAATAATATAGAGATTGCCTAAACTCATAGTAGATACTCAATAAAAATAAACAACAAGGACGCATAATGCGTCCTCAAATATAGTCTTAATAATTAGCTTTTAGAAAGTGGTGGAACAAATGTGATACCTAGATCCCAAGGTTGCTCAATCCACGTTTCTTGTGGAATATCCACAATATAATCATCAACCAATGCTGCCCCTAACGGTTTTGCAAATACGGTTACAAATTTAGCATTTGGGTACATTTGGCGAATTTCACGCGCGGTGTTCCCTGTATCCACTAAATCATCAACCACGATGAAACCTTCGCCGCCATTAGCAACTTCCGCTACGTGTAATACTTTTAACTCGCCTTGGCTATCGTGGTCATAACTTGCAATACAAACAGTTTCAACGTGGCGAATACTTAATTCACGCGCCAATACTGCCGCAGGGAATAAACCACCACGACTTACCGCAATAATCCCTTTCCATTGTGATGCAGGTAATAAACGCTTTGCTAATTTGCGTGCGTGCATATGGAACATATCCCACGTCACAACATATTTTTCATTAGTATATTTTTCACTCATAATATTTACCTAATAAAAGCAGTGCTAACGCACTGAATAAAAAAATTGCGTAACCATAACTTAAAAAACGGTTTCGTGCTATCATTTCAAACGAATTTTACAATAAAATCCCGTTCAGGTGTGATTTTTGCAAATTTTTGTCAAGAACATACCGCTTAAACTAACTAAAGAGAGATGAATATGTCTGAAATTCAAACACTTAAACCTAGTCTATTATGGAAATGGTTCGATCAAATCTGTGCAATTCCACACCCTTCTTATCACGAAGAGCAAATTGCGCAATTTATTGTTGATTGGGCTAAACAAAAACAATTCTTTGTTGAGCGTGATGAAGTTGGCAATGTGCTAATCCGTAAGCCTGCAACAGCAGGAATGGAAAATCGTCAAAGTATCGCCATTCAAGCTCACTTAGATATGGTGCCACAGGCAAACGAAGGCACACAACACGACTTTACCAAAGATCCGATTCAACCTTATATTGATGGCGAATGGGTAAAAGCAAAAGGTACAACTCTTGGGGCTGACAACGGTATTGGTTTAGCATCTTGTTTAGCTGTGTTAGATTCTGATGATTTAGCACACCCTGATATTGAAGTATTATTGACAATGACCGAAGAGACTGGAATGGTCGGAGCAATTGGATTACGTCCAAATTGGCTAACCAGTAATATAATGATCAATACCGATACCGAAGAAAATGGTGAAATTTATATTGGTTGTGCTGGTGGCGAAGATGCTAAATTGAGACTGCCCGTCCTATATGAAAATAATCCATTTGATACGGCATTACACTTCCAACTAAAAGGCTTAAACGGTGGACACTCAGGCTGTGACATTCACACAACCAGAGCCAATGCTATCAAGCTATTAGCCAGAATCTTAACCGAATTAAAAGCCGAAGTAGCTTTCCAAATTGCAGACATTCGTGGTGGTTCAGTTCGTAATGCAATTCCACGTGAAGCTGCAGTAACACTGGTATTCGATGCAAAAAATCAAGAGAAAATAACCGCTTGCTTGGCTGAGATGGAACAGGTACTAAAAACAGAATTAGCGCTTGCAGAGCCAAATCTGACCTTTATTTACAATGATGTTAGTCGCCCTGAGAATATCTTTGATCAAGCATCAAGCCATAAAGTTATTCAATTTTTAAACTTATTACCAAACGGGGTTATCCGTAATAGTGATGTAGTAAAAAACGTGGTAGAAACATCTCTGAGTGCGGGTATTTTGAAAATAGAAGGCAATGAAGTCATCACCAACATCTTACTTCGTTCTTTGGTCGAAAATGGAAAAGCTGAGGTAAGAGGAAAATTAACTTCTTTGGCTGAATTAACTGGAGCAACAGCTATTTTCTCTGGTAGCTATCCAGGTTGGGAACCTGACCGTTTCTCTAAAATTACGCCATTAACTAAACAAATTTATGACGAAATTTTAGGATATGAAACGACTATTCAAGTTATTCACGCTGGTCTTGAGTGTGGTTTAATTAAGAAAGTGTATCCAACAATGGATTTAGTTTCAATTGGGCCAACTATTCGTAATGCACACTCGCCAGATGAAAAAGTGCATGTTCCAGCAGTTGAAATTTATTGGGAGCTTCTCACTAAAATTTTAGCGCAAGCACCAAGTAAATAAGAATTGAAAAATAATTAAGGCATATCATTTGATATGCCTTAATTGTATAGGTAATAGATGGCTAATGAATTTCTTGTAAGATCCACTCAACAAAATGTTTCACTTTACTCACTTCTGCCATTTGTGGTGGATAAACAACATAGAAAGATTTTTCATCCTTTAATCCAGTTGAGAATGGCTCAACTAAATTACCTTGCTCTAATTCGTGTTGAGCGACCACTTTATTAGCAACTGCTATACCTTGTTGGTGCATTGCGGCTTGTAATGCCATAAAGGTATGGCTAAACATCGTCCCTGTTTCTTCTACATCAATTTGCTCGTTCAAGTTGAAATTATCAACCACTCTTTTCCATTTATTACGACTAAAAACGTGCAGTAAAGTTTTACCGACAAGATCTTGTGGCGTATTAAGGGGATTCTTTGCTAAAAAATCAGGCGAGGCCAAAATCACTAATGGCGATTCAGCTAAACGCACTGATTCAACATTCTCCCATTTTCCTGATCCATAATAGATCGCAACATCAATCTCTTTACCCAATAAACCTTCATCCTGATCAACGCCCTTAATTCGGACTTCAATATCAGGGAATTTCTGGTGAAAATCGTTTAACCTTGGAACTAACCAGTGCATACCAAAAGTTTGTGGCACACTAATTGTTAAAATTTGACGACTATTTTTTAACTTGATTTTTTCTGTGGCAACCGCAATACTTTCTAAAAGCGGACGGATTTCATCAAAATATTGCAAGCCAAGTTCAGTCAGTTCTAACAAGCGGTTTCGCCTATGAAATAGTTGAATCCCTAAGAAATCTTCTAAAAGTTTAATTTGATGACTCACGGCCGCCTGAGTAACAAAAAGTTCCTCCGCAGCTTTGGTAAAGTTCAAATATCTGGCAGCAGACTCAAAAGCCTTTAATGCATTCAATGGGGGAAGTTTTTTATTATTCATATTTATTGGCTTGATCTCAATACTCAACACGTTGCATAAAGCCCGCATTATTTTTTTTAATAAATAAAATTAAAAAATCTCGTTTGTTTAACTGGTCCAACATCTTTAAAATCCAAAACATACTTAGATGGATAGTGATGGTTATTTGTAAATTCCGTTTCAAACTAGCCATTTTGAATTTTAAGTATGATGTTGTGTTTGCATATTGGTCTAGGCAACTAGACTTGAGTAACAAAAAGTTACTCGTTTCACTTCCTGTATATTTTTACCATTTTGGTTTAATACCGCCCATTTGGGCGGTTTTTTTATACCTAAATTTTCCCCATTTTAACAGAAACTAAAAATCACGCTACTAAAAGCCGATTATTCACGAAAATTTTTATAATTTATTACGCTTTCCCTTTTCAATTCTTGCTACACAGTGTAAATTCTCACATCTAAAGGCGTAATTTTTTATTGAAGGAATTGAACAATGGCTAAAGATATTGATTGGCAAAATCTCGGGTTTGCGTATGTTAAAACAGATTACCGTTTTATTGCTCGCTGGAAAGATGGAGCTTGGGATAATGGCGAATTAACCACCGATAACACGCTACACATTAACGAAGGCTCAACCGCATTACACTATGGTCAGCAATGTTTTGAAGGCTTAAAAGCATATCGCTGCAAAGATGGTTCTATCAATCTATTCCGACCAGATGAAAATGCGAAACGTATGCAAAAAAGTTGTGATCGCTTACTGATGCCACAAGTTCCAACTGATTTTTTCATTCGTGCCTGTAAAGAAGTCGTGAAAGCCAATGAAGAATGGCTTGCACCTTACGGTACTGGAGCAACATTGTATTTACGTCCATTTATTATCGGTGTCGGCGAGAATATTGGTATTAAAACAGCACCTGAATTTATTTTCAGTATCTTTTGTATCCCTGTTGGCAGTTATTTTAAAGGTGGCTTAGCACCGTCTAACTTCCTTGTTTCTGAATATGATCGTGCAGCTCCAGCGGGTACTGGTGCGGCAAAAGTCGGTGGAAACTATGCGGCAAGCTTATATCCAGGTAAATTAGCAAAATCAAATAATTTTGCAGATTGTATCTATCTCGATCCAAAAACACATACCAAAATTGAAGAAGTGGGTTCAGCAAACTTCTTCGGAATTACTGCAGATAACAAATTTATTACGCCTTATTCACCATCTATTTTACCGAGTATCACCAAATACTCGCTACTCTATCTAGCAAAAGAGCGCCTTGGTTTAGAAGCGATTGAAGGCGATGTGTATATTGATAAATTGGATCAATTTACTGAAGCAGGTGCTTGCGGAACCGCTGCTGTAATTACCCCAATTGGTGGTATTCAATATGGTGATGACTTCCACGTTTTCTATTCTGAAACAGAAGTTGGCCCTGTTACCAAACGTCTTTATGATGAATTAGTCGGTATTCAATTTGGGGATCTTGAAGCCCCTGAAGGTTGGATTGTTAAAGTTGATTAACATATTAAGCGGTTAGATTAGCACTATTCTTTGCAAAAAATAGCATAATCTAACCGCTTGCTTATTAAGGAGAAAATTGCAATGATTAAACGCTTTCAAGTTGGTAAACGTCTGTCTGAAATGGCAATTTACAATGGCGTGGCTTATCTTGCTGGGCAAATTCCTGAAGATGATACTCAAGATATGTATGGTCAAACAAAACAGGTGCTTGCTGAAATTGATAAATGGCTCGCACAAGCAGGTAGCGATAAAAGCAAGATTTTAATGGCTCAAGTTTTTGTAGCAAATATGCTAGAGTTTGATGAGATGAATCGAGCTTGGGATGAATGGGTTGCGGAAGGTGATGCTCCGCCAAGAGCGGCAGTTGAGGCTAAACTGGCCAATCCAAACTGGAAAGTTGAAATCGTGGTTACTGCTGCAATTTAACTTTTACTAAATGAGAGCAATGCTCTCATTTATTTTAAGCGAAATCGCCCTCTGCTATAACGGGTTTTTATCAATGCCAAGACTTTCTCTTTCTCGCTTGATACGGCTTGTTGGCTCTGTTTTGCTACAGTTAAGGAGTGTTGAATAGAATGAGCGTGAGTAATCGCAATCGCTAAGGCATCTGCTGCATCAGCTTGTGGTTTCGCTGAAAGTTGTAAAATACGCGTAACCATCTCTTGTACTTGCACTTTGTCTGCCGAACCAATACCGACAACTGTTTGTTTCACTAAGCGTGCGGCATACTCAAAAACAGGTAGGTCGTGATTCACTGCCGCAACGATAGCCGTTCCCCTTGCTTGACCAAGTTTTAACGCAGAATCAGGGTTTTTTGCCATAAACACCTGCTCAATGGCAAACATATCTGGCTGAAATTGCGTAATAATTTCAGTAATACTCGCATAAATACGTTTTAAACGAGTCGGCATATCATCAGCTGAAGTACGAATTGCACCACTTCCTAAATATTCTAAATGTCGCCCAACTTGACGAATGACCCCATAGCCTGTTACACGAGAACCTGGATCAATACCTAAAATAATTGACATATATTCCTATACAAATCGCATAAAAAAGCGGATAGATTTGCAAAATATTTTACCAATCTACCCGCTTGTGGATTTAGCTAAAATTATTTATTTAAACGTGCTGTTGCACTTTTATTGATTTTACAGGTTTTAACTAAGATTTCGTCTGCCATTTTGCCTTTTTTGTAAAGCATAATTGCATTTGTTTTTTCTGCTGAATCAAATGTTAAACCATTTTCTACAGCCCAAACGTAGTCACCTGAAGCAAAAACAGTTTCTTCTGTTTTTTTGCTATCTTCAGCATCTACAACAAAACCAGTTACTTCATTTTTCTTGCCAACACGAATGTTAGCACCTTTTACTTCACCATTGTGGAATGCATAAGTTGCTGTTACCGTTCCACCTTTTTGGCAAGAATAAACAACAGATTTATTTTTAGTCATTAAAGTTTCTTCAACTTTCGTTACTTCACCTGCTGGAGTATTCATCACTGTTTCTTGTGCTTTTGGCATTGTTTCAGGTTTAGCTTCTTTCTGAGTAGAACACGCTGCTAAAACTAATGTTGCTGCAATCGCTGGAACAAATTTAACTAATTTCATTTAGATTTCCTCATTTTAAGGGTTAAAAGTCAGCTTATAATAAAGCTGCAACTTCATCACTAATCTCGCCGTTGTGATAAACGTTTTGTACATCATCACAGTCTTCCAACATATCGATTAGCTTTAACAATTTAGGTGCTGTTTCAGCATCTAAATCAACGGTGGTTGATGGAATCATTGTCACATCCGCAGATTCAATCTTGAACCCAGCTTGCTCAATACCATCACGAACACTACCTAAGTCTTCCCAAGCAGTGTAAATTTCAAAACTGCCATCATCTTGTGGCTGAACATCATCAGCTCCCGCTTCAATAGCGGCTTCCATTAAACTATCTTCATCAACGCCAGTAGCAATTAGGATAAGACCTTTTTTACTAAACAGATAACCAACAGAACCTTCCGTTCCTAAGTTACCGCCACATTTAGTAAAACTAGGGCGAACTTGTGAAATAGTACGGTTTGCGTTATCACTTAAACATTCAACCATTACCGCTGTTCCACCTGGGCCATAACCTTCATAGATTTTGGTTTCCATATTCGTATCATCGCCACCACCGACACCACGGTCGATTGCACGATTGATCGTATCACGCGTCATATTACTTGATAACGCTTTATCTACTGCTGTACGTAAACGTGGGTTTGAGTTTACATCACCGCCACCTAATTTAGCCGCAGTTACCAATTCACGAATTAATTTAGTAAAAATTTTACCACGTTGGGCATCTTGTGCTGCTTTACGGTGTTTAATGTTAGCCCACTTACTATGACCTGCCATTGTTAGTTTCCTATATTTGTTAAAAGTTCAATTTTATCGTTTAAAATAAGTAAAATCGTAAGCTTTTTTACGATTTTCTCACCAAATTTGTTAAATATTGCTGAATTGCTTGAGCATTATTCGGGGATTTCGTTAATACTATCGCCTGTTCAACATCAAGCCATTTATAAGCCAAATGTTCGGTTAAAATCGGCTCAATTTCCGATGGTAAACCTAGCAAAAACCAATGCTCGGTACAATGCGTAATTTCAGAGGCGTATTTATAGCGGAATTGCGGAAAAATTTCAAATTTTACGCTATATTGGCAATCCACAAGCGGTAACTTTTCCGCCAAAATTTGCAAACCGATTTCTTCGCGAACTTCTCGAATAGCGGTTTGATAAGGCGTCTCCCCTGTTTCAATCGTCCCTGTTACCGATTGCCAAAATTCAGGATCGTCTTGACGTTGTAGCATTAAAATACGCCCAGTGTTTTGGGCGTAGATCACAACGAGAACGGAGTTTGGATTTTTGTAGCTCATTTTTGAAGAATATGATTATATTGACATTAATGACTTTAATTTCCTATCTAATTCAGTACCTATTAAGAAAAAATACCCTTGCTTTACATTTCCATTTTTATCAAATACAGATTTATCCTGTATTCTAATATTTAAAGGTATTTGTGCTTTGTGGATAGGTTTTACAAATTCTATTGGTAACTTTTTACCATATTTATCCCATTGTTCATTACCTGAATAAGGATTTATGGAGTCTTCTGCTTTTTCAATTACTTTACTCATACCTACTATATACCCATTGGTGTAATGAAAAACAGTATCTCCGACATTTGCTTCCAAAAGAGAATCCCAATGAGGAACATTCTTGTTCCCCTTATTTTTATGAGGGGCCCAAATAATTTTATTTTGAGGACTACCTTTTCTAGTACTTTGATTTACCCACCAAACATTACTCATATATCTCTCCTAATAAAATTAGTTCTTGATGAAAAATACCCCTATTAGAAGGGGTATTTTGTGTCTATTAATCTTCAACCGTCGTCTTAATCGCCAACTCTGCCAAAGCTTTTGGATTACCAAAGCTAGGGGCATCTGTCATTAAACAAGCGGCTGCAGTAGTTTTCGGGAAGGCAATAACATCACGAATATTTTCAGTACCTGTAATGAGCATTGTTAAACGGTCTAAACCAAATGCTAAGCCTGCGTGTGGTGGTGTACCAAATTTTAAAGCATCTAATAAGAAACCAAATTTCTCTCTTTGTTCTTCTTCGTTAATGCCTAAAATGCCAAATACGGTTTGTTGCATTTTCGGATCGAAAATACGCACAGAACCGCCACCAACTTCATAGCCATTGATGACCATATCATAAGCATTCGCCACCGCTCCTTTTGGATCAGCTTTTAATTCTTCAGGACTAAGATCTTTTGGAGCGGTAAATGGATGGTGCATTGCTGACCAGTTACCTTCATCGTCTTTTTCAAACATTGGGAAATCGACCACCCAAAGCGGCTTCCAAGCGGTAAGATCCGTTAAGCCTAAATCACGCCCTACTTTTAAACGTAACGCACCCATTGCATCTGTTACCACTTTCTCATTATCTGCACCAAAGAAGATAATATCGCCATTTTGTGCATTCACACGAGCAAGCAACGCTCTTACCACGTCATCATTTAAGAATTTAGCAATCGGGCTTTGTAATCCTTCTAAACCAGCATTTACATCATTCACTTTTGCCCACGCTAACCCTTTCGCACCATAAATACCCACAAATTGCGTGTATTCATCAATCTGTTTACGAGTAATTTCCGCACCATTTGGTACACGAATAACCGCAACACGTCCTTCAGGATTATTTGCTGGCTCGTTAAATACTTTAAACTCAACGTCTTTTAGAATATCAGCAACATCAACCAATTCTAATGGGTTACGCAAATCAGGTTTATCTGAACCAAAACGACGCATAGCTTCTGCAAAGGTCATTTGTGGAAATTCACCTAAATCGACATTTAGACGATCTAACCATAAGCCACGAATCATTTTTTCCATCATTGCACGCACTTCAGGTGCCGTCATAAAGGTTGTTTCTACATCAATTTGAGTGAATTCAGGCTGACGATCTGCACGTAAATCTTCATCACGGAAACATTTTACGATTTGGTAGTAACGGTCAAAACCAGACATCATCAACAACTGTTTGAATAATTGTGGTGACTGCGGTAACGCATAGAATTTACCTTTATGCACACGACTTGGCACTAAATAGTCACGCGCACCTTCAGGGGTTGCTTTGGTCAGCATTGGGGTTTCAATATCTAAGAAACCATTGTCGTCCATATAACGGCGAACAAAGCTCGTAATTTTTGCACGCGTTTTTAAACGCTCTGCCATTTCAGGACGGCGTAAATCTAAATAACGATATTTTAAACGCTGTTCTTCCGTATTATTTTGGTTAAAGTCTAAAGGTAAAACATCTGCATTGTTATAGATGATAAGATCTTTCACGAGTACTTCAATTTCGCCCGTTGTCATTTCTTTGTTAATTTGACTTTCATCACGAGCAATCACTTCACCTTTAATTTGTACGCAGGCTTCTGCACGCAAGCCTGATGCTAGTTTAAAAATCTGTTCATCTTTTTCATCAAAGAAAACTTGCACAATACCTTCACGATCACGAATTTGCATAAAAATAAAGCGACCAAGGTTACGAACACGATGAACCCAACCACTTAAGGTTACTTGTTCACCGACGTGAGTACGGTTTAAACTACCACAATAATGAGAACGCATCATATAAATCAATCCTTTTAAAAACCTGAAAACTCTGAATATTGTAACAGAAAGTAAGAAAAGTTCACACTCGGGAATATATAGAAGCAGGACAAGATCGTATCTTTTTATACAATTTCAGTTAAAAAACACACTAAAATTTATATAAATTATCTATTTTTCTTTTCTATTTTAGGTTTTTTCTCTCTTTTTTTAAATTTTATAAAATCGAAAATTGTATTTTTATAAATTTGAGTGATTAACTATCTAAAATAGAATGCAAAACATATGCAGTTGCCCTGCATATAGAAGGCGTCATATAATAAGAAACCACTTTTACTTTTGTTAGAAAAAAGTGGTTTTACAAAAACGTTATAGAACTTACGTTCTCGTTTTTCTAATCCATAACTCTCCTGGATGCGTGGCATATTCTTCATATTTGGAAACTTCTTCTTTCAAAGCTTTATACTTTGGACTAAGATACAGTATGATTGAAATTTGAAAAGGTATCCAAATTAAAGTAAGACAGAGAGGTGTACCTACTAAAAGCAATACTAACCATGCATAGTTATATTTTTGATATCTATCCTTAAGTATCTCCCACTTTCTTTTTACACCATCAACGTCAACATTAGCATGTTCCGCACCGCAATTCGAACAAACTGAAGCTAATCTAGGTACTTGAGAAAGGCAATATGGACAATTTTTAGTATCTAACATAGAATTCCCCTTAAATTAACTATAAAAATCCGCTTGTTATTATATATTGTTTTTTTTTTAATCAATATGATATCGTTTTATAATCAAAGTAACTTTGGCTTTTTATCAAAATCTTTACATTAAAAGTTTTGAATAGGATGAGTTGAAATATATAGATTTGCCACTATATTAGCCAAGTTCTCAATACACATTTCACAAACGAAATTAAATAAGGAAGAAAAAATGACAGTTCAAGTAGAACAACCAGTTGAAGAAGTAATCACACCAGAGCAAGAGATTGCTAGCGAAGAAGTCGAGTTGCAAAATAATCAAGAAAACGACCCGCTTGCAGATGCCATTGCTCGTGTACAAGAGCTTGAAGAATACATTGCGAATGCAGATAAACGTGAGCAAGAAATTCAATTACGTGCAAGAGCTGAAATTGAAAATATTCGCCGCCGTACTGAACAAGATGTCGAAAAAGCACATAAATTCGCACTTGAAAAATTTTCTAAAGAGTTACTTACCGTTGTCGATAACCTAGAGCGTGGTTTACAAACACTTAATGGAGCAGATGAAAGTGTGAAAGCCCTTGCTGAAGGGGTTGAATTAACGCATAAAGGATTAGTTTCTACCCTTGCAAACTTTGGTGTAGAAGCGGTTGGTAATGTGGGTGAAGTTTTTGACCCAGAATTACATCAAGCCATTTCAATGCAACCTGCAGAAGGCATTGAGCCAAACCATATCAGCGTGGTATTACAAAAAGGCTACACACTTCACGGACGAGTTATTCGCCCTGCAATGGTAATGGTTGCAAGTTAATGAGAAATGGTATGGTTAGCCCATACCATTTTATTTTCTATTCGTCTCAATATTTTGATACTATCGAACTTTCTATATCTATCTACCAAATTCAATACAATGTCTTTACAATTTAACGCAATCGCTTTGCTACTTGTAGCCTTAATTTTACTTGGCATTTTCAGCCAAAACAGTGCGGTAACAATTTCTGCCGCTGTTTTATTGATAATGCAACAGACGTTACTTTCACAATATTTACCCTTACTAGATAAATACGGTATTAAAGTTGGTATCATTATTTTAACCATCGGTGTGCTAAGCCCTTTAGTTTCAGGCAGAATTAACTTGCCAGAAATTTCTCAACTCCTTAATTGGAAAATGCTGTTTTCTATTGTTGCAGGCATATTAGTCGCCTGGCTTGGTGGACGTGGCGTTAGTTTAATGGGAAGCCAACCCGTATTAGTAACAGGATTACTGATTGGAACAATTATCGGTGTGGCTTTTTTAGGTGGCGTACCTGTCGGCCCGTTAATTGCAGCAGGGATTTTATCTTTAGTTGTCGGAAAGTTTTAACGTTATTGAGAAATAATAAAAATGCAAAAAAAATCTCATACCCCACCGCTTACGGCGGAGCAAAAAACCTTATTATCACAATTACAACAAACGACTTTGGTTGATTCTCGCCGTTTAGCCAACCGTATTCGTGGGTTAAATCAAATTAAAAATGAGAATGCTAAACAAGCGGTGATTGCAGAAATTGAGACCGATCTTACCGCTTGTCAAGCTCGTTATACCGCCCGTAAACAACAAGCTGAATGTGCCATTGATTACCCTGATCTGCCTGTTTCGGCTCGCCGTAATGAAATTTTAAAACTGATTGAAGAACATCAAGTTGTGGTGATTGCTGGGGAAACAGGTTCGGGTAAAACCACTCAGTTACCGAAAATGTGTTTAGAGCTTGGGCGTGGAGTGAAAGGTTTAATCGGGCATACTCAACCACGCCGTATTGCAGCACGCTCGGTCGCAAGCCGTATTGCTGAAGAGTTAGGCTCAGAATTAGGTGCTACGGTAGGTTATAAGGTTCGTTTTAATGATCAAGTGAGTGATAATACCTTAATTAAATTGATGACAGACGGGATTTTGCTCGCTGAAATTCAAAATGATCGCTATCTTAATCAATATGATACGTTAATTATTGATGAGGCTCACGAGCGAAGTTTAAATAACGATTTTATTCTCGGCTATGTAAAGCAAATTCTGCCTAAACGCCCTGATCTTAAAGTCATTATTACCTCTGCAACCATTGATGTAGAACGCTTTTCAAAACATTTCAACAATGCACCGATTATTGAAGTTTCGGGTAGAACCTTCCCTGTGGAAGTGCGTTATCGCCCAATTATTGAAGAAGAGGATCAAGACCAACTGCAAGGTATTTTAAATGCGGTCGATGAATTGCAGGCGGAAGGTCGTGGCGATATTTTAATTTTTATGAACGGTGAGCGGGAAATTCGTGATACTGCCGATGCGTTGCAAAAACAGGAACTTCGCCATACGGAAATTTTACCTTTGTATGCTCGCCTGTCCGCAGCGGAACAACAGCGTATTTTTAACCCAAGTAATCTAAATCGCATTGTGCTTGCCACAAATGTGGCAGAAACGTCTTTGACCATTCCGAATATCAAATATGTGATTGATACGGGAACAGCTCGCATTTCTCGTTATAGCTACCGTACTAAAGTTCAACGTTTACCAATTGAGCCAATCTCGCAAGCGTCAGCAAATCAACGTAAAGGGCGCTGTGGACGTACATCAGAAGGGATCTGTATTCGCCTTTATTCTGAAGACGATTTTAATAGCCGCCCTGAATTTACCGATCCTGAAATTTTACGCACCAATTTGGCATCGGTTATTTTACAGATGATTTCCCTTGGTTTGCCTGATATTGAAGCCTTTCCATTTGTCGATCGCCCTGATACTAAACAGGTTCAAGACGGTATTCGTTTATTGGAAGAATTAGGTGCAATTCTTGGAAAAACCACATCAAATGCCAAGCATCAAACAAAAACACATCAACTAACGGCAATCGGTCGCCAACTCGCTCAACTTCCTGTCGATCCACGCTTAGCTCGTATGGTAATTGCCGCCAGTGAAAACGGTAGCTTGCACGAAGTGATGATGATTGTTTCGGCATTATCTATTCAAGATCCGCGTGAACGTCCGCAAGAAAAACAGCAATCTGCCGATGACAAACATCGCCGTTTTGCCGATAAAGAGTCGGATTTTCTCGCTTTTGTGAATTTGTGGCAATTTATTCAAAGCCAGCAAAAAGAACTCAGCAAAAATCAATTCCGCCGTTTGTGTCAGAAGGATTATCTCAATTATCTGCGAGTGCGTGAGTGGCAAGATATTTATCATCAGCTACGCCTTGCAGTGCGTGAAATGGGCTTGCGAATTAACAGTGAAGAGGCAAATTATCAGCAAATTCATACCGCTTTGCTAACAGGTTTGTTATCGCATATCGGTTTGAAAGATAACGAAAAAATGTCTTATTTAGGGGCAAGAAACGCACACTTTGCTATTTTCCCAAATTCTGTGCTTTTCAAAAAACAGCCAAAATGGGTAATGGCAGCAGAGTTAGTCGAAACCACAAAATTATGGGGCAGAATGGTGGCTCGTATTGAGCCTGAATGGATTGAGCCACTGGCAACGCATTTATTAAAAAGCAGTTATAGCGAGCCACATTGGTCTAAATCAAAAGGTGCGGTAATGGCGTATGAGAAAGTCTCTCTTTATGGCATTCCGATTGTGGTTAATCGCTTGCAAAATTATGGCAAAATCGACCCGCTTGTTAGCCGAGAAATTTTTATTCGCTCTGCCTTGGTGGAAGGCGAATGGCACGCTAATTACAAATTTTTTAAAGAAAATAACCGCTTGGTTAAAGAAGTCGAGAATTTAGAACATAAATCTCGCCGCCGAGATATTTTAGTTGATGAACAAGTGCTATTCGATTTTTATGATCAACGTATCGGCACCGATGTGGTCTCCACTAAACATTTCGACAGTTGGTGGAAAGTGGCAAGTAAAAAAGAGCCAGAATTACTGAATTTTGAAAAGTCTTTCTTAATCAATGACAATGCGAGTAAAGTCAGTGAACTGGATTTCCCAAATTTTTGGCATCAAGGCACGCTTAAACTGAAACTCCGTTATCAATTTGAAATTGGTTCGCAAGAAGATGGGGTAACGGTGCATATTCCTTTACCATTATTAAATCAAGTTGAGCCTGAAGGCTTTGATTGGCAAATCCCAGGGCTTCGCCACGAGTTGATTGTAGCGTTGATTAAATCGTTACCGAAAGCCACTCGCCGTAATTTTGTGCCTGCACCGAACTATGCCGATGCGTTTCTTGCTCGTGTAGAGCCATTTAAGAAACCGCTTTTACAAAGTTTAAGCGATGAACTCCGCCGAATGACTGGTGTGTATGTTGAACCAGAATTGTGGGATCTAAGCCAAATTCCTGCTCACTTACGTCTATGTTTCTGTGTGCTTGATGAAAAGAACAAACCATTGATGCAGAGTGAAAATTTAGATGAATTGAAATTTGCATTAAAAGATCAGGTGCAACATACCTTATCTAACATTGCCGATGATGGCATTGAGCAAACAGGCGTACATTTATGGAATTTTGCCGATTTACCACAATTTTATGAGCAGAAAAAAGCCCATTTTAGCGTGAAAGCCTACCCTGCGATTGTGGATGAAAAAGAGGCAGTTGGCATTAAACTCTTTGAGACAGAATTTGAACAAGCAAAAGCAATGCAAGCAGGACTTCGCCGTTTATTATTACTGAATGTCCCTTCGCCAATTAAATATCTTCACGAAAAATTGCCGAATAAAGCGAAATTAGGGCTTTATTTTGCCCCCTTTGGTAAAGTGCTTGAGTTGATTGATGATTGTATTGCTTGTGCGGTTGATAAGTTGATTGATGATTTTGGTGGTTTTGTATGGACGGAAGAAAAATTCAATGAGCTACATCATTATGTACGAGCAAATCTAAATGATACGACCGTTGAAATAGCCAAACAAGTTGAAAAAATTCTAACCCTTGCTTATGAAATCAGTAAACGATTAAAAGGTAAGTTAGATTTTACAATGGCGTTTGCCTTATCCGATATTCAAGCACAGTTAAAACAGTTGATTTACCCTGATTTTGTGACCAAAACAGGTTATCAACGACTTGCAGATCTTTATCGTTATCTCACCGCTATTGATAAACGCTTAGACAAATTAGTGGTGGATAGCAACGCCGACAGAGCCAAAATGTTGCGAGTGGAACAAGTGCAGAATGCTTATCAGCAGCTTTCAGCCAAACTGCCAAAATCGAAACCAATGAGTGATGAGATTTTGGAAATCCGCTATATGATCGAAGAATTGCGAGTAAGTCTATTTGCCCAACAGCTCGGTACGAAATACCCGATTTCAGATAAACGGATACTAAATAGTATTGCAGAAGTGAAATAAAGATTATTGGGGACACTCCGTGTCCCCAAATGCTTATTTACGATCTCAACCCAACACCACGATTGATTAGCGAATATGCCCAGCTGTATAACACAATGATGAAGAGCAAAAGTACGCCAAAGGTATAGTAAATAGACACGTCACTAATGCCTAAAAAACCATAGCGGAAACCACTAATCATATAAACAATCGGGTTAAATTGTGAGACAGTTTGCCAAAATTCAGGTAGCAGCGTGATGGAATAAAACACTCCACCTAAATAGGTTAAAGGCGTTAAAACAAAGGTTGGAATGGTACCGATGTCATCAAAGTTATTCGCAAACACCGCATTGATTAGCCCACCCAGTCCAAAAGCGATGGTGGTCATCAACATTGTTAAGATAATGACAAACCAAGAGTGTATTTCATAAGAAACAAAACAGAGTGCCACAGCTGTCACTAAAATGCCAACTAACACACCACGCACAATACTCCCTGCTACATATCCCCAAATAATCGTGTGAGTTGAAAGTGGCGATACGAGCAGTTCTTCGATATTTCGCACAAATTTACTTAAAAAAAATGATGATGCACTGTTGGTATAAGATGCGGTAATCGCCGACATCATGATTAACCCAGGTGCAATAAATTGCATATAGCTTACACCATTCATATCACCAATGCGTTTACCAATCAATGTGCCAAAAATCAAAAAATAGAGTGTAGTGGTAATAATCGGTGGCACTAATGTTTGTCGCCAAATGCGTAAAATACGCTTTGATTCTTTTGCAACTAAGGTATAAAAACCAATCATATTGTTTCCTTTACTTTAAACGCATAAACAGCTCTTCCAAGCGGTTAGATTTATTGCGTAAACTTAAAATTTCAATCTGTTGTTGGCTAAACTGTTGGAATAAGTTATTTAACCCTTGCTCTCGTTTAACTTCAACTTCTAGGGTGCTTTCATCAATCCATTTCACTGGGTAGCCTTCAATAACAAGCGGTCGTTTTTCTGCAACATCAAGCAAAAATGTTTCTGTTTCTAGCTTGGCTAATAGGGTTTTCATTGATGTATTTTCAATGAGCTGACCTTGCTGAATAATCCCGATATTGCGACATAATGTTTCCGCTTCTTCAAGATAATGGGTCGTCAGAATGATCGTTGTGCCTTGTTGGTTTAGCTCACGCAAAAAATCCCAAAGGCTACGGCGAAGTTCAATATCTACCCCTGCTGTAGGTTCATCAAGAATTAACAATTTTGGATTATGCATTAACGCACGAGCAATCATTACTCTGCGTTTCATTCCGCCTGAAAGCTCTCGGGTTAAGCTCTCACGTTTTTCCCATAAATCCAATTTACCTAACCAATACTCTGCTCGTTTCAACGCCTCCGCTTTCGGAACGCCATAAAATCCGGCTTGATTAAGCAATACATCAATCACTTTTTCAAATTGGTTGAAATTAAATTCTTGTGGCACTAAGCCAATTTGCTGTTTTAGCTGAATTTTCTGTGTATCTAAATCATACCCAAAAACGTTGACTGTACCGCTCGTTTTATTCACCAAAGAACTGATAATTCCAATAGTGGTGGATTTTCCTGCACCGTTATGTCCAAGTAGTGCATAAAAATCCCCTTGTTCAACAGTCAGATCAATACCTTTCACAGCTTGAACACCTGTTGCATACTGTTTCACTAAATTTTTTATCTCTAATGCCTTCATTATTCTGCTACTGCCCTAATTGTAGATTCATCAATGGTTGCCCCAAATGCGTTGCGTAAAAGTTGCAATTTACTGTCTGCTAATAACGCTTGTTTTGCATCATAGGTCATCTTTTCAAAAATGGTTCGGCGAAGTTCTAAAGGGGTTTGATGTTGCTCACTTTCACCGATACTGAGCTCATAAGTTAATCCTAATTGTTCAAATGCTTGTGTCAGGCGTTGGCGAGTATCATCAGTATTCAAATGTGCCATTGAGGGTTTTAGCACTAATTCCAATTGATTATGTTCTTTGTGAGCAACATAACTATTTAATGCAATTTGACGCGTTAATCCTGTTAAATTAAGGCGATTAACCAATTCACACCATTCATCTTGTTGACAAGAGAGTTCGATCATTTTACGCACTAACTCAGGAGTACGTTCTTGTAAAATCGCTTGTTTAATATCTGAAGGTTTAGCCTGTTCTTCTTGATGTTCTAGCTCAGGATTTAGCCACGTCCAACGATAATCTTCATCTGAAGTTACATTTTCCGTCCCTCCACCTACATTCGCATTTTTATTCGTTTCTATTTGTTTTTTTTCACTCATCGCCATTGCGATCTCTGAAAAACGCTCTTGCAAATTTGCTTTATTAATACTTGGTTTAGCGACTGTTTGTGTATGTAATGTTGGTGAAATTAAGGGCTCAGATTTTTTTTTTTGCTCATCACTGCTGGCATCTAATTGCTTTAGCGCATTAAGTGCCATTAGTGCAGATTGTGTACTAGTCGCCATTTCTGCCTGTGATGATTGAGATGAACTGCTTGTGGTCGTTGCAAATGTTGTCTCTGATCTTACCGCTTGTGCATCAGATGTTGGCGTTACTGGTGCATTTTGAGCCTTATCGGCTTTCGGTTCTGTCGTAACTTGCTGATTTTGCGACAAGCGTTGGCGTAACTGAGCGATGTTTTGTTGAGCATTGTTTTGCGAAGTCGTATTCGGTTGGTTGGTTTGAGCTGTTGAAAAAGCTAACTGCTCCACATTTTTCGGGTGGAAAGCCAAGGCTCTTAATATAGTCATTTCTACCCCTGAACGCTGTTCAGGTGCAAAAGGCAACTCTTTTTTGCCTGTTAGCATTAGCTGATAGAAAAACTGCACATCTTCTGGCGACAGTTGGCGTGCTAAGAAGTGTAATGGCGTTTCTTCGTTCGCAGGATGTGGCAATAGTTGTAACATTGCGATTTGATGAAGTGTCTCTGCTACATCACTTAATAGTTGTTGCCAGTCGATCCCTTTCTCTGCCACTGTTTGTATAACATTCATTGCCTTTTCACCATCTGCCAAAGCTAACGCTTGAACCAGTTCAATCGGCTGATGATCGTCAATTAGCCCAAGCATTTGACTAACAATAGGCAAAGTAATGTTCACATTACTGACTGCGATCGCTTGGTCGGTCAAACTTAATGAATCTCGAATACTCCCTTGTGCTGCCTTTGCAAGTTTTTCAAGTGCAGGCAGTTCATACGGAATTTGCTCTTCTTGTAAGATAAATTCTAAATGGTTGCGAATTTGACTTGGATCTAATGCTCGCAGATGAAATTGCATACAACGAGATAAAATAGTGATCGGTAATTTTTGTGGATCTGTCGTTGCTAATAAGAATTTAACATACTCCGGTGGCTCTTCTAAGGTTTTGAGTAACGCATTAAAGCTATGACGAGAAAGCATATGGACTTCGTCAATCAAATAAACTTTAAAACGCCCAACCGTTGGTTTGTACTGTACGTTATCCAATACATCTCGGGTGTCTTCCACCTTAGTGCGAGATGCCGCATCAATCTCAATCAAATCAATAAAGCGCCCTTCTTCAATCGCTTTACAGTTAGCACATTGCCCACAAGGATCAGCCGTAATACCCGTTTCACAATTTAAGCCTTTCGCAAATAAGCGTGCAATAGAGGTTTTCCCCACACCACGCGTTCCCGAAAAGAGATAAGCGTGATGTAATCTATCTTCACGCAACCCATTTTCTAATGCGGATAAAACGTGTTGTTGCCCCACAACTTGACTAAAACGTTGTGGGCGCCATTTGCGTGCTAAAACTTGATAGGACATTATGCCAACCTTATTTTATGTTAATTAGTGTCCTTCAAAACTCACTAATGTGAACGATTTGATGCCTTCTTTCGCTAAGCGTTCCGCTCCGCCTAATTCAGGTAACCAAATAACAAAAGCGGCATTTTCCACGTTACCATTTAAACGGCGAATGAGTTTTACCGTTGCTTCTACTGTGCCGCCTGTCGCCAATAAATCATCAATAACTAAAACATTATCGCCAGCCTGGATAGAATCCGTATGGATTTCCAACGTGTCTTCGCCATATTCTAAACTATAAGACTGTGCAATCGTTTCTCTTGGAAGTTTTTTAGGCTTACGCACTAATACAAAAGGCACGCCCAATGCTAATGCGACTGGAGCGCCAAAAATAAAACCGCGAGATTCTGTACCGACAATTTTCGTAATACCTTTATCTTTGTATTCTGCCACAATCGCATCAATACAAGCTTGGAATGCTGCTGGTACTTCTAATAATGATGTAATATCACGAAAGATAATGCCTGCTTTTGGATAATCAGGAATAGATTTGATCGAAGATTTAATTAAATCGAGTTGTTGGTTCATTGCTTAACCTTTTCAATTTTGAATGGAAAAATAACCTGTCGAATGTAGCAAAAATCCTTAAAATTACAAGGAAAAAATACAATAAGCGGTGGGTTCTTGCAAAAAATTTGCAAAATCTCACCGCTTGTAAAATATTATGGATTATATAAATCAAACTCTCGTTTCAAATTTCCTTGGCGAAATAAAAATTGCCGGGAAAGCAAAAATTGCCATCAACCAAAAACTGAAGGTAGGAGACGATTGATAGATAAGCCCCGCAATAAAGGTAAATAAGGCAAGAACCATACAGCTTGCCAAACTAAAATAGAGTGCTTGTAACTTAGCAATATGGCTTACTGTCTGCATTGAAATATACCTAATCATTGCATAGTGCCCCACTACATAAGAAACGGCGTGTAATGTTTGAGCCATTGCAACAATGATCACTTCATTAGTTGATGCCAGTGTAATCCAGCGAACGACTGCACCTAACGCCGAAAATAACATTAAATTGTAGGTTTTCCACGTTTTAAATAACTTGTGAGAAAAGAAAAAAATGATAATTTCCGCTACCACCGCAGAGCTCCACAATAAACTGACGCCTTGAGTGGAAATGCCATTACTCGACCAATAAATTGTGCTATATGCGTAATAAACAGCGTGAGAGCCTTGAATTAATGAAATTGCAATTAACATTCTCATTGTATTTGGTACTTTAAACAGTTGCCAATAGCTCAATTGATCATCTTTGCTTTCGGTACTTTCAACTACATTAAATACTTGTGTAGGATTGGCACTAATTCCGATACCCAGAAAAACCAACCAACCCGCTAAAATACCAATAATGGCACTTTCGCCTAATAAACCGATAAGATAGCCTGTACTGGTTAGCCCAATCACAAAGGCAATCGATCCGAATAGACGACTTTTCCCATAATCCAAACCGATTTGTTGTTGCCAACTAGATGCTATAGTATCTGCGATCGGCATCGATCCACCGTTAAAAATATGGAATAACGCAATAGCAGGTAGAAAGAGCCAGATTGAACCCACTACCCACGCCATTACGCCTAACATCACCACCGTTGCCCAAGTTAAAAAACGGTTAAGTGGAATCAACTTATTTGGGTTGCTTACCCTTGAGAAATACATCGCCCCAATAAAGCGAAATAAATATCCCAAAGAAATCAGCACACCGATCATTTCTGTGTCGTAGTTGTTATGTTGCAACCATACAGGTAAAAACGGCAGTAACACACCAAAAGCTGCGTAGTAGCCAAAAAAGTTGAAAGATGACCATTGAAAAGGAGTAAGTTTGATCATAAGGATTTTTCCATTTCTTCTGCTCGTTTAATCGCAGCATTCATTGCTTGATTAACCGTATCCGCCAACTGATGCTGTTCAAACACTGCGAGAGCTTGTGCAGTTGTCCCACCTTTTGAAGTCACATTTTCACGCAAAGTAGCTAAGGATAGATTCGGATTTGCCACCACCATTTTAGCCGCACCTACCGCCACTGATTGCACTAAGAAACGGGCATCATTTTCGCTAAAGCCCATTTGCACTGCAGATTGCTGCATCGCTTCCATAAATCGGAAGAAATAAGCAGGACTTGAGCCAGTGATTGCAATAATTTGGTTTAATTGTGCTTCGGTTTCTACCCAATAACACTGCCCGACTGCTGAAAGCAAGGTTTCAGCAAACTGACAAGCGGTAGGATCGACCGATTTTTTTGCAAATAAACCAGACAGCCCTTCCCCAATTAACGATGGCGTATTCGGCATTGAACGTACAATGTTGTTAGCTGAAGGCAGTAATTGTTCTAAACGCCCCACCGAAATCCCAGCTGCAACCGATAAGACCCATTTTGAGCTAAAATCAACATCTGCAAACTCCGCACACACCTCTGCCATCATCTGTGGTTTTACCGCTAAAATTACCACATCTGCTTGTTCAACCGCTTGACGATTAGATAATTCCACATTAATTCCCATCGTTGCTAATTCTTGACGGCGAACTTGATTACTTTTATTACAAGCAATGATCTCTGAAGCAGGATAACCGCTTTTCACTAAGCCTGAAATAATCGCAAATGCCATATTGCCTGCGCCGATAAAAGCAATTTTCTTATGTTGCATATATTCTCCTTTTTTGTAAATTAGACGAGTTAGCGTAAAATAGCACTATTCTACGCTATCAATAAGGATTCCTAAATGTTTTGGTTCAAAAATGTGATGATTTACCGTTTAACTAGCCCCTTAACACTTACCAGTGGCGAGTTAGAAACGCAGTTACAGCACACAAAATTTACGCCTTGCCAACAAAGTGATATGAGCAAATTTGGTTGGTCTAATCCACTTTCTAGCTGTGAATTACTCCATTTTTCTCTCGGGCAACAATTTCTATTGGTTTCCCATAAAGAGGAAAAATTACTTCCAGCACAAGTGATTAAAAAAGAAACAGAAAACCGAATTGAAAGTCTTGAACATAAAGAGCAACGTAAATTAAAGAAAACCGAAAAACAAGCAATTAAAGATGATGTAGTGGCAATGTTACTGCCACGGGCATTTAGCAAACATCAGTTTACAGCGATTTGGTTGGATCTAGAACGCCAACTTGTTTATGTCGATGCTGCATCCAGTAAACGAGCGGAAGATACCCTTGCATTATTGCGTAAAACTTTAGGCTCTCTACCTGTTGTACCTATTTCATTTGCACAACAGCCTAGCGATGCAATGACAAATTGGTTAGCTAAAGGGCATACACCACATTGGCTCACTTTATTAGAAGAAGCAGAATTAAAATCCTTTGATACCGATAGTGTGATCCGTTGTAAACACCAAGATTTAGAAAGTGATGAGATCAATGTTCACTTAGAAGCGGGTAAATTCGTCACAAAATTAGCATTAGATTGGGAAAATCACTTTTCTTTTGTATTAAATGATGATGCGACACTTTCTCGGATCAAATTTGCCGATGATATTCGTGAGAAAAATGATGATATTTTAAAAGAAGATGTTGCCCAGCGTTTTGATGCAGACTTTTTATTGATGAGTGAAGAACTGCGTTTATTCACCGAAAAACTGACCGAAGAATTAGGCGGCATCAAAGAGAGAATTTAATCTAAGCGGATAACCACATCAATTTTTTATCAATTTGTAGTGTGGGTTTTAGCCCCTATTAAAATCAATATACTCAATTAAAAATAGGAAAAAATGGATATTTATTTAGTCGGTGGTGCAGTACGAGATCAGCTACTTGGCTTAACAGTGACAGATAGAGATTGGCTAGTGGTTGGTGCAAAACCTGCTCAATTATTGGCGGAAGGCTATCATCAAGTTGGGAATGATTTCCCAGTCTTTCTTCACCCCAAAACTAAAGAGGAGTATGCACTGGCTCGTACAGAACGAAAAAATGGACAGGGTTATAATGGCTTTCTATGTGATTTCTCGCCTGATATTACCTTAGCTGAAGATTTATTACGGCGAGATCTCACAATCAACGCAATTGCTCAAGACTTAAACGGTAATCTTCACGATTTCTACGGGGGAATAGACGATCTTGAACAACGAGTGTTACGCCACGTTTCCCCTGCGTTTAGTGAAGATCCATTGCGAGTATTGCGTGTCGCTCGTTTTGCTGCTCGTTTTCACCATTTAGGATTTAAAATCGCTCCAGAAACCCTTCAGCTAATGAAAGAAATTAGTCAAAGCGGTGAGTTAGACTACTTAACTAGCGAACGAGTTTGGCTAGAAACACAAAAAGCGTTTAATACGCCATCACCACATATTTATTTTCAGACTCTACATCATATTGGTGCATTAGCAACGCTATTTCCTGAAGTAAATGCCCTATTCGGTGTGCCACAACCTGAAAAACATCACCCTGAAATTGATTCTGGTATTCACACACTCTTAGTGCTAGCACAGGCTAAAAAATTAGCTGATAAAGCCAACGATCCTGAAAGCGTACTTTTTGCGGCACTCTGCCACGATTTAGGCAAGGCTCTTACGCCAAAAGAGATACTTCCTCACCATTATGGACACGAATATAAAGGTATTGTTCCTACCGAAAAACTGGCAAGTCGTTTAAAAGTACCTACTCATACTAAAGAATTTGCCAAATTGGTCACAGAATTTCATACTCATAGCCATAAAATAATGGAACTCCGCCCCGAAACCGTAATTAAGTTATTTAACAAATTAGATGTATGGCGTAAACCACAACGTTTTTTCGATTTTCTATTGGTGTGTGAAGCGGACAGTAAAGGACGCTTAGGATTTGAACAGCGAGAATATCCACAAGCTGACTATGCAAAACAACTTTATTCCATCGCCAATCAGATTGATGTCCAAAAAGTTATCGCTGATGGTTTTGAAAAAGCGAATATAAAAACTGAGCTAGATAAACGCCGCCAATTTGCAATCAAACAATTTAAACAGACGCAGAAATAGCCAAAAGACCGATATAATAAAAGAGCAAGTCTAAAACTTGCTCTTTTATCTATTAAGATTTACTTAAGAGCGAATGTTATTCTTCCACTTCTACTGAAGCTTCATCACTCTCTTCGCTGTCAATTTCACAAATTCGCTCTAAGCTCACAACTTGTTCATCTTGAGCAGTACGAATAATGCGAACTCCTTGAGTATTTCGACCCACTAAGCTCACTTCATTAACACGAGTACGAACTAATGTGCCTGCATCAGTAATCAACATAATTTGGTCATTTTCTTCAACTTGAACAGCAGCAACCACTTTACCGTTACGTTCGTTCACTTTAATTGATACAACCCCTTTTGTTGCACGAGATTTAATCGGATATTCACTTAAAGCGGTACGTTTACCATAACCATTTTGCGTTACGGTTAAAATTTCGCCTTGTGTATGCGGGATCACTAACGATACAACTTTATCAGTGGTTAAATTAACACTTGATGTTTCTTCAGCATCTTCATTTTCAACAGTTTCAATTTCCACCTCTTCTATCTCATCAGCAGAGATTTCTGTGGTAGCTAATTTAATGCCACGCACACCTGTTGCCACACGTCCCATTCCACGCACTTGGGTTTCCGCAAATCGCACAACTCGCCCTTGTGCGGAGAAGAGCATGATTTCGCTTTCACCATTAGTAATATCAACTCCGATCAACTCATCGCCTTCGCGAAGTTTTAACGCAATCAGACCGCTTGATCTCACATTGCTAAAAGCATCTAACGACACTTTCTTCACAGTTCCACTCGCCGTTGCCATAAAGATAAATTTGTCTGCACTAAATTCACCATTTGGAACAGGTAAAATAGCCGTAATGCGTTCGTTTTCTTCTTTTACCAATGGCAAGATATTAACAATTGGTGTCCCTCTTGCACCACGACTTGCTTGTGGAAGTTGGAAAACTTTCAGTTGATATAAACGTCCACGGCTAGAGAAACAAAGAATGGTATCGTGAGTATTCGCCACTAATAAACGCTCAATGAAATCATCTTCTTTCATTTTCGTTGCAGACTTGCCTTTACCACCACGACGTTGAGCTTCGTAGTCTGAAAGTGGTTGATATTTCACATAACCTGCGTGAGAGAGTGTCACAACAACATCTTCCTGAGCAATCAGATCTTCTAAATTAATATCACCTGATGATGCGGTAATTTCGGTACGGCGTTCATCACCAAATTCCGCTTTCACTTTTTCTAGCTCTTCACGAATCACTTCCATTAAACGTACTGGGCTATTTAAGATGTGTAATAACTCACCGATAATCACTAAAATTTCTTTATATTCATCTAGAATTTTTTCGTGTTCTAACCCTGTTAAACGATGTAAACGTAATTCAAGAATTGCTCTTGCTTGCGCTTCAGAAAGGAAATATTCGCCATTGCGTACACCGCAATTTTCTGGAGCATCATCAGGACGAGCAATATCAACACCCGCTGCTTCAAGCATTGGCGCAACATTGCCTAATGCCCAAGCGCGAGAAAGTAGCGCTTCACGTGCTTCATCTGCGGTTTTAGAATTACGGATTAACTCAATGACAGGATCGATATTTGCAAGCGCAATCGCCAAACCTTCTAAAATGTGTGCCCGTTCACGTGCTTTGCGTAATTCAAAAATAGTACGGCGAGTAACCACTTCTCTACGGTGTAGCACAAAGGCTTCGATAATCTGTTTTAGATTAAGCACTTTTGGCTGACCGTGATCCAGTGCCACCATATTGATACCAAAGGTCACTTGCATCTGAGTTAGGGCGTAAAGGTTGTTTAAGACTACTTCGCCAACTGCATCACGCTTAATCTCAATCACAATGCGTAAACCATCTTTATCCGACTCATCACGCAACTCGCTGATCCCTTCCACTTTTTTATCTTTGACCAACTCTGCAATCTTTTCGATCAATTTTGCTTTGTTCACTTGGTAAGGAATTTCAGTAACGATGATTTGCTCACGACCTTTAGCGGTGGTTTCAACACTCGCTTTTGCACGCACATAAATTTTTCCACGACCTGTACGATAAGCATCTTCAATCCCTTTACGACCATTGATAATGGCTGCCGTTGGGAAATCAGGGCCTGGAATATGCTGCATTAGTTCTTCAATACTAATTTGATCGTTTTCAATATAAGCCAAGCAACCGTTTAATACTTCAGTTAAATTATGAGGTGGAATATTTGTTGCCATACCCACCGCAATACCCGATGAACCGTTCACTAACAAAGCTGGAATTTTTGTTGGCAATACATCTGGAATCATCTCTTTGCCATCATAGTTTGGCGAGAAATCAACGGTTTCTTTATCCAGATCAGTGAGCAGCTCTTGGGTAATTTTTTGCATACGAACTTCGGTATAACGCATCGCCGCTGGCGCATCGCCGTCAATTGAACCAAAGTTCCCTTGCCCATCCACTAACATATAGCGTAATGAGAACGGTTGAGCCATACGCACAATTGTGTCATATACTGCTGAATCACCATGAGGGTGATATTTACCGATAACATCCCCCACTACGCGGGCAGATTTTACATAAGGCTTGCTAGCGGTGTTGCCACTCTGATCCATTGAAAACAACACTCGGCGGTGTACAGGTTTTAAGCCATCACGCACATCGGGCAAAGCACGTCCGACAATGACTGACATTGCATAGTCAAGGTAAGATGTTTTCAGCTCTTCTTCAATACTGATGGGGGTAATATCTTTGGCTAATTCGCTCATTGAAATTTCCTAATCACGTTACAAAAAATCCCCATTGTCTCCGGGGCAAAAATTGGACGAGAGTATAACACAAAAGCGACATAAACGGGGGATTTTCCTAATACGAAAAATCATTCAACCTTTTTGCAAAAAAACGCTAAAATGTTACCGCTTATTCTTAAAACAATAGCAACAACAAAAAAGGAGTGAACAATGATTAAAGATATTGATGAACTAACAGAAGAACAGATTGAAATTTGTTTAAACAGCGGTACAGAAAGACCATTTACTGGCAAATTTTTAAATGAAGATAGAGTGGGGACTTATCGTTGTGTGCGTTGTCATAATGCACTTTTCCGCTCTGACACGAAATTTGATGCAGGCTGTGGCTGGCCAAGCTTTTATGAAGCGATCTCAGAAACATCACTACGTTATTTGGATGATTACAGTTTAGGCCGCCATCGTACTGAAATCCGTTGCGGAAACTGTGATGCTCATATGGGACACGTTTTCCCTGATGGCCCACAGCCGACAGGATTACGTTTCTGTTTAAACTCTATCGCATTGAATTTTAAATGGGACGAAACAGGCGAAGAAATTGATGGCTAATGTTTAGGGCAGAATACAACTGCCCTAAATTGTAGAAGGTCAGATCTGATCTTCTACAGATAATGTTGCCTCTTATTCTTTATTGTTATAAAAAATATCATATTAGACTTTCATTTTTGATAGTAACCACCCAAAATTCCTTTCTATTATTTTTTCATTTAATTGCGATATGAATTGGTCCTACGTTGTTGATGCTATTCCACGTTTTATTGATGCTGCATTTATCACTTTACAACTCTCATTTTGGGGAATTTTATTATCTTTGTTCCTTGGGCTTGTCATAGCAGTTATAACCGCCTACCACATTAAACCATTTTACCTTATCGCTCGTAGTTATATTGAACTTTCACGTAATACGCCATTACTTATCCAATTATTCTTTCTTTACTATGGCTTACCTAAAATCGGCGTTCATTGGGACGGTTTTACCTGCGGCATTATCGCTTTAACTTTTTTAGGTGGAAGCTATATGGCTGAGGCATTACGAGCCGGTTTATTGGCCATTCCTAAAGGGCAAATTGAAGCGGCAAAATCTATAGGACTCAGTCGCTACCAAATTTTTACTTATGTAATTTTTCCACAAGCTTGGGCAGTGGCAATTCCTGCATTGGGTGCAAATATTCTCTTTTTAATCAAAGAATCATCGGTAATTAGTGCAGTGGCGGTAGCAGAGCTAATGTTTGTTACTAAAGATATTATTGGAATGGATTATAAAACAAATGAGGCATTATTCCTCTTATTTATCAGCTACTTAGTTATTTTATTACCGATTTCACTATTAGCACGTTATGCAGAAAATCGAGTACGGAGAGCAAAATATGGGGTTTGATTGGTTATTTGAAGGTGAGAATGCAAGCCGATTAGTACAAGGGTTATGGATAACGGCTCAAATATCTTTTATTTCCGTCGCTATTTCACTTGTGCTAGGTACCGCTTTTGGTTTATTGATGCGGATAAAAAATACGATTTTGCAGTTTTTCTGCCGTATTTATCTTGAAACAATTCGAATAGTGCCTATTCTCGTTTGGTTATTTATGCTCTACTTTGGGCTTTCCATTTGGTTTAACATTCATATTAGTGGTTTTTGGGTCTGTGTTTGGGTATTTGTGCTATGGGGAACCGCAGAAATGGGAGATCTTGTTCGTGGAGCATTAACTTCCATTGAAAAGCATCAAATAGAGTCAGCCAAATCCTTAGGGCTAACGCCACTACAAATATTTTGGTATATAGAATTACCACAAGGGACTAAACGTGTTTTACCAGGTGTTATCAATCTATTCACTCGAATGATAAAAACTAGCTCACTTGCTGCTTTAATCGGAGTGATAGAAGTAGTTAAAATCGGGCAGCAAATTATTGAAAACGCCTTATTAACTAACCCAAGTGCTTCTTTCTTTGTTTATGGGCTAATTTTTGTTCTATACTTTTTAATCTGCTATCCTCTCTCGCTTTTCGCCTCCCGTTTAGAAAAACGTTGGCAAGCTGATTTTTAAACGATTCTTTTCTATGGTGGGATAAAACCCACCAATTTTATAACTATAGGTTATAAAAAATAGCTCCTTAATCTTTGATTTTTTCATCAATTTTTGAAAAATAGCATCATTATTTTACAGAGATGTTTCCCTATGCCATTACTTTCAATCCAAAATTTACGCAAAACTTATGGTGAAACGGTCGCCATACCCGATCTCAATTTATCACTGCATAAAGGTGAAGTGGTAGTCATCTTAGGGCCTTCTGGTTGTGGAAAAAGTACACTACTTCGCTGTATCAATGGATTGGAAGAAAAACAAAGCGGTGTAATCACAGTCAAAAATATCGGTGAATTAGGCAAAGATATTAGCTGGGAACAAGCAAGACAAAAAGTCGGAATGGTATTTCAAAGTTATGAACTATTTGCTCATTTGAATGTGATTGACAACATTTTGCTTGGGCCTATAAAAGCACAAAAACGAGATCGTGCAGAAGCAGAAAAACAAGCAGAAACATTATTGGCTCGAGTTGGATTACTTGATCGTAAAACAGCTTTTCCACGAGAACTTTCAGGTGGACAAAAACAACGTATTGCGATTGTACGCACACTTTGCATGAATCCTGATGTGATTCTATTGGATGAGATTACTGCAGCACTAGATCCTGAAATGGTGCGAGAAGTATTAGATGTAGTACTGGAACTAGCAAACGAAGGTATGTCAATGCTTATCGTAACTCACGAGATGGGCTTTGCAGAGAAAGTCGCCGATCGCATTATTTTTATGGATAGAGGGAGCATCATTGAAGAAAGCGAGCCGAATCAATTTTTTCATAATCCACAAACAGAAAGAGCCAAACAATTTCTACGTGGAATGGATTACTAACAAACACCCAAGCGGTCAGTTTTTGTAAAAAATTTGCAAAATCATACCGCCTACTTATAAAAATAATCATCTAAGGAGTTTAATATGACATTTAGCACAACATTCAAAACATTATTGGCAACAGCAGTTGCAGTCTTTGCATTGAGCGCCTGTGATAATGCAAACACTAGCTCAAATGCACCAGCCAAAGATAGCGTTGCTCAAATCAAAGAAAAAGGGGTAATTCGCATTGGCGTATTTGGTGACAAACCGCCTTTTGGCTACGTTGATGCTAACGGCAAAAATCAAGGCTTTGATATTGAAATCGCTAAAGAAATTGCGAATGATTTATTAGGTAGCCCTGACAAGGTGGAATTTGTTCTCACCGAAGCGGCAAACCGTGTAGAGTATTTAAAATCAAATAAAGTCGATCTAATTTTAGCGAACTTTACCCAAACCCCAGCTCGAGAAGAAGTGGTTGACTTTGCATCTCCTTATATGGTGGTCGCTCTTGGTATCGTTTCACCAAAAGGCGCACCAATTACAGATATTGCACAGTTAAAAGGGAAAACGTTATTAGTGAATAAAGGTACAACTGCAGATACTTACTTCACAAAAAATCACCCTGAAATTACTTTGCTGAAATTCGATCAAAATACTGAAACCTTTGATGCATTAAAAGACGGGCGTGGTGTTGCTCTCGCACACGATAATGCACTACTCTGGGCGTGGGCAAAAGAAAACCCGAATTTTGACGTTGCGATCGGTAGCTTAGGACCACAAGAAAACATCGCCCCAGCGGTACAAAAAGGGGATAAAGCATTATTAGGCTTTATCAATAAAGAGATCGCAGAGTTAAAAGCAAACGGTAAAATCAAAGTCGCATACCAAAAAACCTTAGTACCGATATATGGCGAGCGTGAAGATTTGTTAGCAAAGTAACTACGCCTTGTATTGTGTTCAACTTATTCAAGAGTCTCCAATGAGTTTTCTTGGATAAAATAGAGGTAAATCTTTATTCGTAGAAGATGTAGAAGATCAGTTCTGATCTTCTACATTACACTTAAATTCTATCTACTCTTTTTATTTCTATTTACTCTGGATTTTATGCTACCATACCGAAAATTTTTCTTTATATAAATTTCATATGGCAACTCAATCTAAATACCAAGACAAACAACTTGATGAATTACTTAACGATCTGATTGTTACGTTAGAAAAACACAAAGCCCCAGTTGATCTCTCACTCATGGCATTGGGTAATATGGTAACTAACATTCTTGTCAGTAATATTCAAAATCCGCAACAACAGCAAGCATTAGCCGATGCTTTTTGTTCTGCATTAAAACAATCACTCAAAACAAAATAACAGTTGCCGCCTATGTTAGACTTGCTCCGACGTATCCTTCCGAAAAATTCTCGCCAATACCGAGAAGAAACATCGCAACGAATTGCGTGGGGGCATTGGTTTGCACTCTTTAATATAGTCATTGCATTAACCATTTCATCTCGCTATGCATTTAATGCTGACTGGCCAAATACCTTGTTTGGTAAAATTTACTTCTTTATCAGCCTATTTGGACATTTCAGTTTTATTGTTTTTGCGCTTTATTTACTTCTAATCTTCCCACTAAGTTTCCTCATTACAAATAGCCGAACATTTCGGGGAATATCCGTCTGTGTAGCAACAATTGGAATGACGGTACTATTAGTTGATTCCGAAGTCTTTAAACAATTTTATTTACATTTATCGCCACTAGTTTGGGATCTATTAGTCAATCCAGACGAAGGGGAACTTAGCCGTCAATGGCAATTACTCTTTGTACCCATGCCAATTATTTTATTGTTGGAATTACTCTATTCTCGTTGGTGTTGGAATAAATTACGCAGTTTTAATCGGCAGAAATGGGGGAAATATGTTGCCTTATTTTTCCTAGGTAATTTTATCGCTACTCACTTATTATATGCTTGGTCGGATATGGCATTGTACCGCCCTGTTACTGCACAGAAAGCGAACTACCCGCTATCTTACCCAATGACAGCTCGTAGTTTTTTAGAAAAACACGGTTTGGTTAATCGAGCGAGTTTGGAACAAGAAATTGAGGAAAGCGGTCGGTTAGATACTTTTTTTCTCAATTATCCAAAAAGTCCATTACAATTTGCTAATAAAGTTAATAAAATCAACCTTTTATTTATTAACCTATCAGGTTTAAGTAATAATGATATTACGGCAACCAAAATGCCTTATTTAACCCAAATCAGCCAGCAAGCAAGACGCTTTAGCCAACATTACACCGCAGGTAGTACAGCTGCTGAAAGCACAGCAAGCCTTTTCTATGGATTGAGTGGACGTTATTTAGATGCGATTTTAAGTGAGAAAAAGCCATCCGTGTTAATATCCCGTTTACAGAATTTAGATTATCAATTTGGCCTCTTCTCACACAATAGTTTTGCAGATCCGATTTATCATCGAGCCTTATTTGCTAACTTTAATCTACCGAAAACGACAAGTAATTTGGATGCAATCAAACACTGGAAAACCTGGCTAGAACAACGAATCTCATCGCCATTCTTTAGCTATTTAGATTTACATTTGCCGCCAGCAAAAGATAAAGAACAGCAAACTAAATTATTAGATTGGCAATTTGCAGATATTTGGCAAACGTTAGAAACCCAAGGGCTAACGAAAAGTACCTTGATTATCATCACATCGGATATAGCAGATAGCGTAGATCATGAAAATAACTTTGATCAACAAAAAATTAAAGTGCCGATGATGATGTACTGGCAAGAAGATAGAGGAAACTATATCGGAGCATCGAGTCATCTTGATATCGTACCAACATTATTAAATCAATTTTTTGGTATCAGCAGCCCGATTCCACAGTATGCTCAGGGCGTTGACCTCACTAAGACGAATGAACGTAAATGGTTAATTGCATCTAACTATCATTGGAATGTCGCGATTATGCCAAATGGAGAGCAATATCATATTGATAAACAAGGCGATTTTATTCACTACAATGGTGATGGCAAAAAAGAACCCGATAGTCGCCCACCGCTTGCTCTCTTTTTACAACTGATTCAGCAAAGTAATCAATTCATAGAAAACTAGCGGTGAGATCCCCTGTTTTGCTATTGTGAATTATTGTTGATTTTCACAACCGAAATGGAATTTTTTGGTGATCCTTCAATAACACGATCAGAATAGTTAAGATACACCACCGCTTTATTTTCAAAATCAATAAAGCGAACAACTTGCATAGATTTAAACAATAAAGATGTTTTGCGTTTAAATACTTGCTCTTTCTGCCCTTTCTTCGCGGCTTTATTCAAATCGTCATCTGAAATCTTACCTGTTTGCACACAGTGAATAGAGCCATCGGAAGTATCTTCTTCTAAACCAACAACCTCCTTTAATCCACCTTTTTCTGCATAAGAAAGATAGCAAGTCACATTTAACTCTTTATCTTGGAAACCAACAACTTCAATTCGGTCATTTTTTCCCAATGCATTCCACTTAGTTGAAACTGACCCCAAGCGAATTAAATCATCACTAGCTTGAACCGTTGTATTCGCTAATAAACCCAACCCTAAAGCGAGCATTACGCCTTTGACTTTCATTTTTATTTCCTCTTGTAAAAAAATCTAGTTATCTTACCGCTTATTACGGCTTTGTGATATTACCATTACGAGTTTCTGTACTCACTGCATTGCTTTGTGATTTAGCTAAAAAATCAGCGTTATCAAACTCACCTGATGTTTTGCCTAATAAGAAATTACGATACTCTTTAACCCACATTGCCGATGCCCCACAAACCGCCACAGGCATTGCGACTAAATTTAAAAACGGCACCATCATAAATAAACTGACTAATGAGCCAAAAGTAAAATTCATTATGCGACGTTGCCCTAACGCATTTCGCATACGAGCAAAGCTAATTTTATGATTATCAAACGGGTAATCACAATATTGAATAGCCAACAGCCAAGCACCAAACATAAACGTGAGTACAGGCACAATCGTTTGTCCAAGTACAGGGACAAAACCCAATAAAAATAGGGCAAGTAAACGTGGAATACTGTACCACATTTTTTGCCATTCTCGTTTTAGCATTCTTGGTACATCTTTCAACAATTCTGCCATACTCATTTCGGTTAAGTTTTCCCCAGTCAATTGCTGTTCGACTTTTTCCGCCAACAATGCATTAAAAGGGGCGGCAATAAAGTTTGCTAATGTGGTAAAAGCAAAATAGAACAACACAAGGATCATCAAGAAAATCAATGGAATAAGAATAAAACTCAACCACTCTAGCCAAGAAGGTAGCATTGCATCAAGTAATCCGCCAATGTTTGCAAAAAATAACCAGATTAAGCCTATCATTAAAATAGCGTTAATAATGACAGGTAATACAACAAAAGGCATTAACTGACGTTGTAGCAATAGTCGCCAACCATAAATAAAATAGTGAAACCCTGTACCTACTTGGCTTTCGGGCGATGTAAAGGAAGAAGACATTATTACCTCACTTAATTTCTCAATTTTTTAAAAGAAATATGGTAAGCTATGCAATCTGTTTTCGTAAAGAGTGAAACGCTAATTTCACTTATTTTTTTACTAAGAGGACTCTATGGAAACGTCTATTCTTTTCTTTATTTTAGCTGGGTTGTTAATTGCAATCTTAGTTGGATACAGCTTATGGTCTGCACGTCGTGAGAAATCGCGTATTTTCTCGAATACGTTTTCTACTCGTCCGCCATCAAACCCGATAAACAATACGATTCAAAGTGAAATTCCACCGACATTACAGTCAACAAGTATTGATCCTCTCTTACAAGGAAACTCACTTTCACCGAATCCGAATGATTTTGAGCAAATTCAGCAAGAAGTAAAAGAGATAAAAATCAGTTTGCCAAATCAACCTAGTGACCAGGTTGCATTAGAACAACCTACTTTTTCACAAACCTTGCAACAAGAAGAACGCCCTATTAGCATTCAAATTAATGGCACTGAAAATACACCATCAGTGCAATTAGAAGAATCTGTTCCTGCTACAACACAACCACAAATCATTACACTCTATGTGGTTGCCGCTGAAGGTCAGCAATTCCGCGGTGATGTGATTGCTCAACAACTTGATGCGTTAGGTTTCCAATATGGCGAGTATCAGATTTTCCACCGCCATTTAGATAACAGTGCAAGCCCTGTGCTATTTAGTGTGGCGAATATGATGCAACCAGGCGTCTTTGATTTAGCGAAGATGGATCAATTTAGTACCGTAGGGCTAGTTTTCTTTATGCACCTACCATCAGCAGGAAATGACTTAGTTAATGTACGTTTGATGATCCGAACTGTTGAAAGTTTTGCTCAATCTGTGAATGGCTTTGTATTAAATGAAGAACGAGAACTTTTTGACGACCACTCTCGTGAACAGTATTTATTAAGAGTAGCAAAATAATTTGCAATTTATTCCAAAAATCTGACCGCTTGTAAGCGGTCTTTTTTATCAAGAAATTTACCTATGACAACACAAATCAAGCAACAATTAGATCGACTTAAAGAAACATTACGCCAATACGAATATCACTACCACGTTTTAGATAATCCGCTTGTTCCCGATGCAGAATATGACCGCTTAATGAATGAGCTAAAAAATTTAGAATGGCAACATCCTGATTTAATTACCACAGACTCGCCAACGCAACGGGTAGGAGCAAAACCGCTTGATGGCTTCGCACAGATCACCCACGAGATCCCGATGCTCTCTTTAGATAATGCTTTTAGCGATGACGATCTTGATGGTTTCTTACGCCGAATCGAAGATCGTATTCCGGTCAAAAGCCAACAGCTTGAATTCTGTTGTGAACCTAAACTAGATGGCTTGGCAGTTAGTATTCTCTATGTAGATGGCATTTTAATCCAAGCTGCGACAAGGGGGGATGGGAATACTGGCGAAGATATTACTGCCAATATTCGCACTATCCGCAACGTGCCTTTGAAGCTCAATACACCAAACCCGCCAGCACGTTTAGAAGTACGGGGGGAAGTTTTTATGCCACAGCAAGGCTTTGAGCAATTGAATGAACGTGCATTGGCGAAGGGGGAGAAAACCTTTGCTAACCCACGCAATGCAGCAGCAGGCTCGCTACGTCAGCTTGACCCCAAAATTACTAGCCAACGCCCGCTTGTGCTTAATGCGTATAGCATCGGTGTTTATGAAAGTGATGACCAACTACCAACGGGCCACTTTGAACGCTTGCAATGGTTGAAAAGTCTTGGTATTCCCGTTAATAGCGAAATTAAATTAGCTCAAGGACGTGAACAGTTGCTGGCGTTTTATCAACATATTCAACAAAAACGTAGCTCGCTTGGCTACGATATTGATGGAACGGTCTTAAAAGTGAACGATATTGCCCTACAAGAACAACTTGGTTTTATCTCAAAAGCACCACGCTGGGCGATTGCGTATAAATTCCCTGCTCAAGAAGAAATGACCATTTTAAAAGATGTGGAATTTCAAGTGGGCAGAACAGGAGCAATTACCCCTGTGGCAAAATTAGAACCTGTTTTTGTGGCTGGCGTCACAGTCAGTAATGCAACTTTACATAACGGCGATGAAATTGAGCGACTTGGCATTGCGATTGGCGATACTGTTATCATTCGCCGAGCTGGTGATGTCATTCCGCAAATTATTGGTATTGTCGCTGATCGCCGTCCCGAATCTGCAAAAAAAATTGAGTTTCCGACCGCTTGTCCTGTCTGCCAATCTGCCGTTGTACGTGTTGATGGCGAAGCTGTTGCCCGTTGTACTGGTGGGTTATTCTGTGGTGCTCAACGCAAAGAAGCCTTAAAACACTTTGTGTCTCGTAAAGCGATGGATATTGACGGCGTAGGCGAAAAACTGATCGAGCAACTCATGGAACGTGAGCTTATTCATACCCCTGCTGATCTTTTCAAGCTGGATCAACTTACCTTAATGCGTTTAGAGCGAATGGGCGAAAAATCCGCTTCCAATGCTTTAACCAGTATTGAAAAAGCGAAAAATACCACCCTTGCCCGTTTTCTATTTGCCTTGGGTATTCGTGATGTTGGTGAATCAACAGCACAGAATATTGCAAAACATTTTGGTAATCTTACCGCTATTCGCAACGCAAATTTAGAACAACTAAGAGAAGTTCAAGATGTCGGTGAAGTCGTGGCTAATCGCCTTTATCAATTCTGGCAAGAACCACATAATGTCAGTGTCGTAGATGATTTGATTGCACAAGGTGTGAACTGGCAAGATGTTGTTCAACAAGAAGTGGCAGATAATCCGTTAAAAGACAAAACCGTTGTATTAACAGGCACATTGACGCAATTAACCCGCGATCAAGCGAAAGAAATTTTACAAAATTTAGGTTGTAAAGTATCGGGTAGTGTTTCAAGTAAAACGGACTACCTCATTGCTGGTGAAAAAGCAGGCTCAAAATTAGCGAAAGCACAGGAGCTGGGTGTGAAAATTCTAACTGAGCAAGATTTAGTTCATTTAGCAGGGTTATAATATGGCAGATCCACATATTCAATCGCCAATGGATTTTTGGGATTACCTAACGGTAATCCTTTACCGTTTAGGCTTTTGTCTTGCCACAATAATGATTGGCTTAATACCGTTTTATCCTGAAATAGCACAATACGGATTACTGGTCGCAGGAACAATGCTCACCTCATCGCTCCATTTATACCTCAAATCTATCCGCTTAATGTTTCAATTTGTGGTATGGCTAGGACTACTCTGTCAGATTTTCAGTTTTACGGAATTCGCACTTGGTGCGGTATTTACCGTTATCGCAGGGCTATGCTACAAAGAGTATTTCTGTTTTCGGATTATTGGGCTTAATTTTCAGCCTATCTTACTCCCACTGCTTTGGTTGAGCTTATTATTTAACTGGCAAGAATTTGTCCTAATACTTGCGTTAATTTGTAGCTTGCTCCTACTGCTACTTTCTATTCAAAAATGGCGAATGCCACTACATTTTGATATTGGTGATAAACGGAAATATCAGATTTAATCATTGTAGAGTGCCATATATAAACTATTTTCAAATTGGTTGAGTGGTGCTCTTTTCGTTTTACGCTCAGGATCAGTAGATGTTGAATAACCATTGATAAACTGCACAAATGCAATTTTTTCACCTCGTTTATTCGTCATAAACCCAGCCAGATTATACACGCCTTTTAGTGCCCCTGTTTTTGCAATCAGATTATTTGCCAATGGCTCTGCTGAAATCGATCCTCGACCAGATAATGTTCCATCAACTCCAGCGATAGGAAATGTTTCAAGCAATTTTAACTGTTCTTCATTTTTAACAATAAATTCTAGAGTTTGTAACATTGTTTCCGCATTCACTTGATTGTGGCGAGATAATCCTGAACCATCAACCACTATGCTATTGCCAAATTGAATGTTGGCATTACTTTTAAATAATGAACGAATAGTATGGCTTGCCAGTGGGAATGACGCCGGACGTTTTGACTGCTGATTAGCCACTGTTCTGAATATCGCATCTGCAATTTGGTTATCTGATTTTTTCATCATTTTTTTGAGCAATACAGAGAGCGGTTGGGAATAATGCTCTGCCAACAACACACCTGACGGAGCCTTTGCAGGCACTTGAATTTGCCCAGTAAACTGAATACCCAATCTAGCCAAATAATTTTTGATTAAATTTGCACCATAGGTTGTTGGATCTTGTACCGCAAAACTTAAACCAAAAGGCTTATTTTGTTTAGCCAAACAACCTTTTATTTGGTAACGATTGTTATCGCTCACTACAGCATCTAATAAACAGTAATCTGATTCAGGTTTCTCTGCCACATAAGCAGAACTAAATACTTGTACAGGATAGGCAGAAGGCACATCAACGGTAATTAAGCTCCCAGCAGATTTATTCGCATCTAAATTCACATAAAAACAGTTGTTATCAATATTTACAGCTGCAGGCGGGGCACTAAAACAGATATTCAGATCATTCCAAACCCAACCAGCTGCTTTATCGTGGCTAGTAAATACGGTGGTATCTAAAATAAGGTTGCCTTTAATTTTTTGAATACCTTGCTGTTTTAATTTAGACACAAGTTGAAATAATTGCTGACTGGTTAAATCAGGATCTCCAGTAAAACGAGTGATTAAATCACCATTCAAACTACCGTTTTCTATCTTACCATTGGTTAAAAGAGCGGTTTGGAATTTAAAATCTTCCGGTAAAGCTAATTTTGCCTCTAATGCAGTAAATACTTTTTGCGTACTTGCTGGTAACATAAAGGTTTTACTTTGATATTCTGCAATAATTTGATTTGTGGTTAAATTCTTAGCAATGATACTCGCCGAAGCCCCTTCGGGTAAATGCGACATTATTGGTATCAGATCAACCTGTGCTTGAGCGGTAAAAGTTGACAACGAAAAAAGTGATAGCCAACCCAGTTGGCGAAATTTGTTTAAAGATGAAATCATAATCAAGGTTGCTATTTTTTAAAAGAAAATGAATAATACGGGTTTAGTTAAACTTCGTAAATACACAATGGCAGATATTTATGGGCGTTAGTTTGAGAGTTTCAAACAGCTGATTGTAAACAAGCGGTAAGTTTCACGCTGTTTTTTACAATACTATTGTGTAACGACATACATCATACATAAGGAAATAAAATGCAACAAATTCCAATGACAGTGCGTGGTGCTGAGTTATTACGTGAAGAACTTGAATTTCTCAAGAATGTACGCCGTCCTGAAATTATCAATGCGATTGCAGAAGCTCGTGAACACGGCGATTTAAAAGAAAATGCAGAATATCACGCAGCACGAGAACAACAAGGTTTCTGCGAAGGTCGTATTCAAGAAATTGAAGGAAAATTAGGGAATGCTCAAATTATTGATGTCACAAAAATCCCTAACAATGGCAAAGTGATTTTTGGTGCAACAGTCACGCTGGTAAACACTGACAGTGATGAAGAAGTGACCTACCGCATCGTTGGCGATGATGAAGCAAATATCAAAGAAGGTTTAATTTCCGTAAATTCGCCTATCGCTCGAGGACTAGTTGGTAAAGAAGTCGATGATACCGTTAATATTAAAACCCCAGGTGGTAATGTTGAATTTGATATTATTGAAGTGCAGTATCTTTAATTCCATTCTAAAACTAAAGGGGCTTAGCCCCTTTTTCTTTAAATATAACTAATAAGACCTATTTTACAAGGACATAACATGCTTACACTAGTAAATAAAATTACACATAAGCATATTGCTTTTGCGATCAATATCTTAGTTGCATTATTTTTCGTAACAGTACTCGCATTTAAAAAAGGATATAGCTATGTACCAATGACATTGGCTGCTCTGAGTATGGGATATTTATCAATATATTCTTTTAAATTAAAAAAAAAATGGATACTGGATAAAAACGATAAATGGATGATATTTTCGTTTTTATTCTATTTTTCTGGATTTTTAATGTCTGTAATTTTACATAAAGATGGATTTCGAGAAATAGACAACCCAAGCAGGGTATTATTATTAATCCCCTTAATCCTACTTTTCTCACAATTTAAGATACATCCAAAAACTGTTTTCTACGCAATACCGATTGGTTCAGCCGTAACAGGGTTATTAGCAATCTACCAAAAAGTTTTTTTAGGTGAGGATAAAGCATTTACTGAAGTTACTCATCACATACAGTCAGGAAACATTTCTGTAACATTATCAATGTTAAGCCTAGCTATTAGCATATACTGGTTAATCCAAAAAGAACACAAAGTTATGGCAATATGCATGATATGTAGTTTATTAGGAATTGTATCTAGTGCAATTTCTGGGGCTAGAGGTGGATGGATTTGCTTACCATTTATACTCATTACTATTTTATTTTTCTATCGCCATTTTTTAAATAAAAAAATAGTTTTAACAGCTAGTATCATATTTATAGCAATTGTTTCTGCTATTGCTAGCATTCCTAAATTTGGTGTTATTCAACGCTATTACCAAGCAGAAAAAGATATTGTTCAATATATTGAGAAGGGTAATAAAAACTCATCCCTCGGTGCACGATTTGATATGTGGGAAAACGCATTACTAGGCATTAAAGAAAAACCAGTACTTGGTTGGGGAAGTAAAGGTTATATAGAATTAAAGAAACAACAGGTAAAGCAAAAAACAATGGTTAAACCAACTTTACAATATAATGATGCACATAACCAATATCTAGACTCTTGGGTTAAAAGAGGGCTGTTAGGATTCGTTGGATTATTATTAGTTTTACTAGTACCTTTAAAATATTTTATAAAAAACATAAAATGTGAAAACATAGAAGTAAAATCGATATCCATTTTAGGAACCATCCATATTATAGCAACAATGTTTTATTTCCTAAGCCAAACATTCTTAGCCCATAACTCTGGATCTATATTTTATTTCTTTTCTATAGTTTTATTCTATGGCCTGTTAAGATCAGCTAAAATATAATCCGAATAAAAAAGCAGAAAAGATAATTGTGCTTTTCTGCTTTTTAAACTTAGTATGCTCCATCCCTTTTCAAAACAATATTTACCGTTTTAAATAAAATTGCAATATCATTCCACAAAGACCAATTTTTTACATACCAAGAGTCAAAATAAACACGAGTTTTATAATCCACATCATTACGGCCACTAACTTGCCAAAGTCCGGTCATTCCTGGTTTTGCCATTAAGTAGTAATCGATATCTTCTTCATAACGTTCTAGCTCTTCTTTTACGATTGGTCTCGGTCCAACTAGACTCATTTCCCCTTTTAAAACATTCCATAATTGAGGTAACTCATCTAAACTTGTTCTACGAATAAAAGCACCTACTTTTGTAATACGCGGATCATTTCTAAGTTTAAAATCTTTATCCCACTCTGCTCTTGCTTCAGGATCAGTAGCTAACAAATGTTCTAAAACTTCTTTAGAATTAACTACCATTGAACGAAATTTTAAGCAGTTAAATTCTTTACCATTACGCCCAATCCGTGGATGTCCATAAATTGCATTACCACCGTCTTTTTTAATTAAAAAATAAAGAATTAATAATATTGGAGATAGTACAGTAATAACTGCAAGTGATCCGATAATATCCATAGCTCGTTTTAAGATACGAGAAGACCTTTTCGCAAGGTTATTATTTATGCGCAAGAGCATAACCTCATAGCTAAATAGAAACGACATATCTGTACTATATAAAGGAAGCCCCCTTAAGGTCGGAATCACTGAAACCGAACGACATTTATGTATTGCTAACTCTCTTAACCAAAAATCTCGCTGTTCACTTTCTCCATTTTCCAATGCAATAATAAAAGAAACATTTCTATCTACTACATCCCATAGATTTTCCTTACTTATCACTGGAATATCTAAGTTTTCAACCATAGAAATATTAGATCTGACAAAAAATATAACTTTTAAGCCTAGATATTCCTCAGTGGTAAGAGCGTTATAAGCATCAACAGCATTCTTCCCACTCCCAATAATTACTGTATTTTTTAAGTATAACCTAGAATTGATTAATAACTTCTTTGTTAAAATTCTTCCTATCGGAACAATAATTAATACAATTACCCAAATAAACCCCCAGAAATATCGAGAAAAGTATAGTTTGGAAAAGGCTATTACAGCCAATTCTATAGTTGCTAAAATAATCAATGTTCTAATGACTTCTTTTAGTTCAAGCCAAAAGGGCTTTCTATATGTATAATGTCTTAATCTTACTAAAAACCACAAAACACAAATAAGTGACAATGAAAAATGAACAATAATCCATTCATTTACTTGTTGACTTGGGATATATCTAGTTGACTCTAATGGCAGCACTCCAAGTAACAATATTGCTATTAAAAAAGATAAATTAAAAAACAAAAAGTCAATTATAATTTGTATACACTTGCTGATAAATTCTTTACTCATTTTATAGCCCAATTAAATCAAAAATTCCCTTTACCTAACTTATGTTTAATAAAACCATTATATGCATAATATATAAAATAATATAAAGATTTTATCACTCCCAATTTCTCATATTTATAATAAATATCCCATGTCCATAAAGCACTCTTTATTTTATTAGAAGAAACACTAATATTTCCAATTCTAACATAAGAATCAAAACGTTGACTTTGAGATAAGGAATAAGGAATCTTCTTCAAGCACTCTAAATAAAAAGCATAATCTTCATGCTTTATATCAGGGAAACGAATCCCATCTATACTATCTTTTTCAATAAGAACGGTCATTATTTTAAATTGGTTTCCTTTTAATAGACTGAAATAGTCTACTTGAATATCTGTGGATACCTTTTTTATCTTATATCCATCGTTATTACAAAAAATGTAGTTACCATGACTCATAGATATTTTATTCTCTTTCATAAAAGAGAGTTGAACTTGAAATTTTTCTTTATCAATAAAATCATCTGCATCCAAGAATGTGATATATTTTCCATTTGCATGATCTAAACCTATGTTTCTTGATCTAGCTGGCCCTAAATTAATATGATTATTAAATACTTTAATTCTATTCTCATATAAATAAGAACCTATAATATTTAAAGTATTATCACTAGAATTATCATTAATAATTAATAACTCCCAGTTTTTATAGGTTTGCTGCAAGACTGATTCAATAGCTTTAGATATATAACTCTCGGCATTATATGCAGGCATAATGACTGAAATCAAGTCATTCATAGTTTCCTCTTTTAAAGATACATTAATTCTTAAAAAACTAATAATGTAATAATCCTAATAATCATGTTCAATTAGAAGTTATAAACATTGTTCGATTTACAACAAGTAATCATACTAACAGCTAAAATTAGAACCATCTAAGTTTATCTAGTAAGATAACCGATAGAAATATATTGTATTAATTAATAAAGTAATATTTTTTCCCAATGCATTAGAATAGTTTTACTAGAAAATCTTTCTGCAGCACTCAATGCATTATTAGACATGTTAAGTCTCTTAGTATGATTTGTAGCCAAATATAAAATTGCTTTAGCAAGCTCATCTATGTTTTGGTTTTCAACTAATAAACCATCCTTATCATGTTTAATAATTTCTGATGGTCCAGTTGGGCAATCATACGAAACTATTGGCAATCCTATAGATTGAGCTTCAATTAATACCATAGGAAGTCCCTCATACTTAGAAGACATTACAATAAAGGCACTATTTTTATATATATCTTCTAAATTTTTTACTTCTCCTTTCAAATTTACAGATCTAATTTTTCTTTCTAATATCAAGTTAGATAAATTATCCCTATCTTCACCAGTTCCATAAATATTTAAAGTCCATTCATTTAATTGAGAATAACATTTCTCCCAAGCATATAAGAGATGTTGGAAATTCTTTTGTTCAGTTAATCGCCCAATAGCAATAATATTTCTGTTCGTAATATCATATGCTTTATCATTTATTTTGAAGGGTGATACATTATTTATATGAGCAACATTATTATGCCATAATGCATATTCATTAGCATCTTGAGCACTTAAGGATATAATAGTATTAAAACGCCTATATAAAATTTTACTTAGAAATCTTATATATCTAGGCCTAATAGAAAAAGATACATGTTCTAATGAAATTAATTTTGCAGTTGTTCTCAGAAGAGAACATAATAGACTTAATTTACCCATATTATGCACAATCACAACATCTGGTGGCTCATGAAGTATGTTTAATTGCAACTTATATAGAAAACTTAAGAAATTACCATTAATAATTTTAATATTTATTTTCGAATCAAGTTCATAAGCAATCTCAGAAGAATTTCTAGTAATAATAGTAATATCCATATTCATTTCATAAAAAAATAAGTTGGCCAACAGACAAGCCACTCTTTCTGAACCTGCCTTATTCTTCAATGAGTTAATAACAAATAATACCTTCTTAGTCATATATAATATCTCTATTATGTAAATTTTAGATAATTTTTTTTACTAATTAAAATCAACAAAAGTTTAATTTTGAATTTTATTGGAACAAGACCTGTTTTCAGAACAATAATAGCATGCTCTTTAAGTATATTCTTAATTTTTTTTTCTTTTATAAAGTCTCTAACATTTAAATTGTATAATCTAATTAATATCTCTATACACGAGTGAATATAAAAAAATGATGATAACCATATAAGATTAGGATAATTATCAATAATAAAAATTTTAAACTTATTTGCCGTATCTAAAAGATTATCATAACTAGGGGTATAACCACTCTTAGTCGCAGAACTTTCTCGAATAATATAGTAATAACTTTTCATAGAATTTATGACTATATTTTTACAATTATGTACTGCCTTATAAGAAAATACAAAATCTTCTCCTATTCTTTCTGAAGAATCAAATCTTAGTGTTCCCAACACATCTCGAGAAAATAATTTTGCAACACATTCCCATCCATATCCTTTATTTGTAATCATATTAACCATTACATCTATTTTATTGTATAAACGACTTTCAAATTTCAATATTTCATCAAGCATTTCATTATCAGAGACCTTCTTATAGCTAGAAATACACATATCTGCATTGTATCGAATAATATCAGAATGCAGTATTTTTATATGATCTTTATGAATGTAATCATCGCTATCAACGAAAAGAAAATACTTTCCATTCATATTTTCAAGCCCCAAGTTTCTAGTATCACTAACACCAGAATTAACTTTTTTGAATAGTTTGATTCTATTGTCCTTCCGAGCATATTGATTACAAATATCTACACTTGAATCACTGGAACCATCATCAATCAAGATAATTTCAAGATTAGAATAAGTCTGAGATATTAAACTATTAAGGCATCTCGGAAGAAAATTGGCAGTATTAAATATTGGAACAATAACACTAATCAAATCACTCATACTCCGCCCTATGTATTAAATAATTTTCATTTTTATATTCAGATATCTTATTTTCATATAAAAGAAATGAAAACAAAAATAAAGTTAGATTAAAATAAATATCCAAAAACGTTTTCTCAGACAAACTGTATATTAGCACAAACACAAGAACAATTATTTCTTTATATAATTTATGTTTACCCAACAAACTAAAAAGCTTATAACTTACCATTACCGAGAGTGATGTAAATACTATACCAGTACCCAGAATAATATATAAATACAAATTATCAAGCACAATCTGATTCTCAATTAAAAACTTTTCTATATCATTTCCCCAAAGAGTTATACCCATACTATTTAATACAATATCTCCCATTGAAACCCTTCCTGAAAGCAAAGTATTTATCTCATATATAAGAGAATATTCACCAGAATAAAAATAAACTAAAAAAATTGATAATAAAAGAAAGATAAGGAAAGTATGGTTATATAAAAAAGATATCCTATATAGGTTGAGGTAATTACATTTATGATAAAAATATATACTCATCAAGAGCAATGAACCAACAATAAAAGTCGTTCTTGATATTGTATATTCATAGATAAGGTATAATATACCAAAACAAAAAATAACATCCAAAATGTTAAATTTCTTTCTTAGGATACAATAAATGCATAATAAAGAAAAAATTCTCATTGGAAAGTTATTTGGATGTTCATATCCAAATGTATATCTAATATCTCCCTTGGAATCTAAAATATATAAACTGTAATCTCCATAAGATATATCTAAAATAAAATTTCCGATTATAATTAGAGATAAAAGCCCACCTAAGAATAGTTTCATCCTCATAACATTAGATATCTTTACATTTTTAATTGCGAGTAAAAATAAAAAAATATTCAATATTGATATATTCTTTGAGAAAAAACTTATTATAAACAATAACCCTCCAATAAAAATCAAAACCAATCTATTTTTAACCTTCGCCTTCTTAAAATCAACATTCAAAATTATTACAATCAATAAAAAAAGAGGACCCAAAATATACTTATAAAAAGTATAAAAAACGGCTATGATTTCATCATCTATTCTAGATTCTCCCCAAAACATCAATAAAAAAACAGGAATAAATGACATTAAAAAAAGCACATAAGTTAAGCTATCTTTATAAACATTCATACATCTATAACCGTAATATTATTTACTGTGAAAACTTCATATATATTGCTAAATTCATCATTTAAAAATTTTGTTCTAACTGAAAACAATTTAACATTATCTAGATGAGCTATATTTAATATAGTCCCACTAAACAAAGTATAAATTTCAAAATGATAACCTTTAGAAACATATGATATAATATAATCCTCAAATATAAGTTTCGAATCAATATACTCAATATTTTTCTTATATAATTCTCTTGGATGAGGGTAATAGTAGTCTATATCAAACTTATCTAAAATAATATCAATATCATCATATAACTCAGGATTAATTTCATATACAGGTTGGCCTATAAAAATTTTTATAGGCATCATGTTATTATTAAGCTCTACTTTATCTAATTCTTTTACATTATAATCACTCATAAGACTTATATAACTAGTATTATCGATTATATTCTTCTTACCCTTATATATACTAAAATGAATTAATATTCTACCTTTTAACTTTTCCATAGATAAATTACTTCTTAAAACAAAAAGAATAGATCTCAAAACTTTATTGATTTTAGGTTCATTATACAAATAACTATCATATGTTATATTTGCAGTACCATCATCAAAAGTGTATATATTTGCATCAAAAAATCTAGATATAAGAGTTCTTACTCTAAAACTCTCAATATTAGCTAAAAATATCCTTTTATATTGAGGTAAAAACAAAGATAATACTTTTATATACAACAAATCAAATAATGTAAAAATTTTACTCTTTCTTAAAGGGAAAGTTTTAATATAGTTTGATTTCTTACATTTTTTTCTAATTCTCTCATAGTAATATCTATATTTACAATTGTCATACGATGTTAAGACTATCAAATGAAAATTTTCTGATGAATAAATCTTGATGATTTTCTCTGCTATCATCATCTGAAATGGTGTAGTTACTATAATTAAATTCATTCATCAAACTCTTCTAGTAATAAAAATTAACACAAGCAATATCCCTAAAGCACCAATAATACTTGCCCAAGGTATATAACTAATTTCTGTAAATATCAATCCACTTAAGACAGCCAAATAAATACCTGTCGATAATACAGAACAAAATGAAATTTGCTTTGTTTTCCCGTGGTAAAATAAATAATTAACTAAGAATAAATATGGGATTGTTAAACTAGTAGAAAACAAAAATAAAATCACATAGTATTTTACACCAATAAACTCACCACCTAATATCCAAGTAAACACTGTTTCTGGAATAACTAGTGCGACCAAAGAAGGAATAGGTACAGCTATTAATGAATATAAGGTATATGTGTGCAAATCTTTTAATTTTATTACACCCTCTTTTAACTTTTCAAATAAATAGGGAACTAGTGCTTTATTTATTGCCAAAATAGCAACAGATAAAATAGCCGAAATTTGCACGCCCATTGCATATAAGCCAAGCTCAACTTGACTAAATTGGTGATAAATAAAAATTCGGTCCAACTGCCCTTTTATAAACATACTGCCATGATGCAGTAGCATTGGTAATCCAAAAGCCATAAAATACAAAAAAGCTGTTTTGTAGCTTCTTATACTATAAATTCGCCCTTTATTTTTTCTGTTATATAAAATATATGCTGATGTAACAACTATACTGTTAGCAAATAGTAGAGCAAGAAATCTTTTTTCAACTAATTGTGTTTGATATATTTCTAGCATTGCTACTGTCATTACTGCAGCAATAAAGCTAGAAGATAATTGTATAATTGTATAGGAAATAGCCTGTTTCTGACACTGTCTAATACTTAATTGTACCGATAAGAAAACTTGAAATATTGCGGTTAATACGATATAAGCTATTATTTCTGACTTTACCACCCAGCAAATAATAAGTATTAAACTTCCCATACAAAGGGCATAAGCATATCCCGTATTTACAACCAAATTAAGTGAACGCTTTCCATAAACATAAAAATAACGAGCAACAGCACCATCTTGACTTAAACCGATAAAGATCACAAATAATGATAAGAATGTTTGGTAGTAAGATAGCTCACCATAGCCCTCTACCCCCAATTTTCTTGATAAATAAGGTAATAGTAGGAATGGAACTGATTTGGAAATTATTTCTCCACTTAAGTAAATAAAACTATCTTTTATTGCTGCCATTTATTAATGCTCGTTTTTAATTAAATTCTCAGCTATTTGTAAATCTAATGTTGTATCTATATCTATAGAACGATACGTGGGCATTAAATAAAATCTTGTTGGATAGATAAAAAAACATTTTTCATTTAATAAAGACACAATGTCATTGATATAGATAGCACCATTAGCTCTATAGGCTTTTGGCAATTTCTGACGAGGAGATTCAAAATCCTCTAATTCTCTACCTGGCACAATATTATCTCCCTCCATCACAAATGATTTGTAAGGATGATGCTCACATTCACATGCAGCGACAACAGATTTGCAATGTCCACCTAAAAATATCTCCATTGCGTTTCGAATATCTATACTTGTTCTAAGCGGACTTGTTGGTTGTAACAAAGCAACCGTACCCACTTTTATATCAAGCTCTTCTAAGCATTGTAGAATCGTATCAATTGTTTTTGTATCACTCTGAGCTAATTCACTTGGTCTCAAAAAAGGTGTTGCTCCATATTTTTCAGCCTCAAGTAAAATTTCTTGTCCATCAGAAGTTACAACAATTTGGTCAAACATAGCAGATTCTTTCGCAGCTAAAATAGCCCTCCCCACAAGAGAAATACCACCAACAAGCTGTAAATTCTTATCTTTAATACCCTTTGATCCTGCTCTAGCAGGAATAATAGCAATTCTAGTCATTTTATTTTCTAAATATATTTATCATTAACACAACTAGACTAGATATTACCAATCCAATAACTAGGCCAAGTGCTAAAATAATTGCTTTCTTAGGCTTATCTTTAAGCAGAGGAAAATCAGGAGAAGCCTGGTAGCTGAATGCTTTAGCACTAGATTCTTTAGCTCTATCAAACAAAGGCTCTAGCTCCTTGAGTAATTCTGTTACTTGATAGTATCTTGGTGGGTAAATAACTTCATTTTGCGCAATTACATCAATTTGTGCTTGTAAGTACTTTTCTCCTAACATAAAGAGATATGTTCCATCGCTCAATTTAGAATCCGAAAGTGGAATTTTATTCTCTGATAGAGCAAGCTGCGCTACTGTTGAATCATTCAAATTAGTAAGTCTAGAATATTCCTTAATGCCTGCTTCTTTAGCAATATTTAAAGCATTATTTAAATTATCGATTTGCACCCTTTTTTGAATATTTAGGTCTCTTTCAAATTTACTTTTTTCATACTTTAAATCATTAATCAATTTGTTAAAAAAGATTAAAAAATCCTGTAACTCTAGCTTATATGCAGCGAGATCTATAAAACCAATAAATTTCTCCAAAACATTCTGTGCTTGAGATGGGGTTTCTGCCGAAAAATTAATGCGTCTGCCAATTAAATCAGGTTCTTTTTTAGGATCTGGTTTCGTGATACTAATATCTTTAACTAAATCCGATAGAATTAGACGCTTTTCTTGCTCTGTTTTACCCTCTACAAGAGAACTATAGTAATCAGATTGCATGAAAAAATTTCTACGTTCATCTAAGGACTCAGAAAGTAAATTAAATCTTGCAAATAGCCCATTTGAGAGAGAATCTGCATTAAATTCCCCACCAGTAATACGCACATATTCCTGTCGAATGCTTAAATAATCACCTATATCTGTCATTTTAGGTGCAATAATTTCAGCTTTTGACGTCCATTGTTCTTTCGCCGTAAAAGCATAAATAGCTGCTATCGCAGTGCTTAAAAAAGCTGATAAAATAATCCAAAGTTTTTGATCCCACAAAACTTTAATTAATTCAATAAGATCAATCTCATCATTATCTATTTGACGAGGTGTTGATTGAGTTTTTTCCATATTAGTATCCCCAAATAACTAGTTCGCTCCATTATAAGTCAACGCTCTTGAATACACAAATTTGCTAACACACATTTACACACTAATCAATAAAAATAACAATTATTTTTATTTCTCCAATCTCAACTTCTCAATCTCATTTGTAAATTCGGCAATATCATCAAAACTTAAATAGATTGAAGCAAAGCGGATATAAGCGACTTTATCAAGAGATTTCAAGGCATCAAGCACAAGGTTGCCAACATACTTACTTGACACTTCTCGTTCTCCCGTTGCTTGAAGTTGTAAAACAATGTCATTGATGGCTTTTTCAAGATCATCGGCACTCACTGGGCGTTTTTCTAATGCATGAGTTAGACCCAATCGCAATTTTTGAATGTTAAAAGGTTCCCGATTACCGTTATTCTTAATAATATGGGGAACAAGCAATTCTGCCGTTTCAAATGTGGTAAAACGTTCCTTACATTGTAGGCATTCTCTACGACGACGAATTTGATAGCCGTCTGCAGTTAGACGTGAATCAACAACTTTTGTCTCTTCTGCAGTACAAAAAGGGCAACGCATTATCTTTTTCCTTGTTGTTCTAAAAAGAGTTTATGTAAATTTTCCGTTGGCGGTGGCATTTGTAAGTAGAAACCTTGCGTTTGAATTTTTTGCAAAACGTCTTCTTTATCTGCCCGCTTTAATGGTTTATCACCATTCAGATTAAACAGCATAACAAATTGTGGCTTACCAAATAATTGGCGTAGCTCATCAGGCACTTGCTCAAATTGGTCACGTTTTTCAACAAAAAGATACATTCCTTCTTTTTTGCTACTTTTATAAATTGCACATAACATTTTTAATACTCATCATCATAAGCTGCACCTTGATAATTATCAAAGCGAGAAAATTGTCCTTGGAAAGTTAAACGCACTCGCCCAATCGGGCCATTACGTTGTTTACCAATAATAATTTCAGCGATGCCTTTCAGATCAGAATTTTCATGATAAACATCATCACGATAAATAAACATAATTAAATCCGCATCTTGTTCAATAGAGCCAGATTCACGCAAATCAGAGTTTACAGGGCGTTTATCCGCTCGTTGTTCAAGGCTACGGTTAAGCTGAGAAAGTGCCACAACAGGTACTTCCAACTCTTTAGCCAGCGCTTTTAAAGAACGGGAAATTTCCGCAATTTCTAATGTCCGGTTCTCCGTAAAACCTGGTGCTCGCATAAGTTGTAGGTAATCGACCATAATTAAGCTTAGCCCACCATTTTCACGATATACTCGTCTTGCTCGAGAACGTAGTTCGGTTGGCGTTAGTCCTGAACTATCATCAATATAAATGTTGCGTCTTTTTTGAAGTAGCGACATTGTACTGGATATTTTTGACCAATCTCCGTCATCATCAATTTGCCCTGTTCTGATTTTTGTTTGATCAACACGAGAAAGTGATGCCAACATACGCATCATAATTTGATCTGCAGGCATCTCAAGGCTAAAAATCAGTACTGGTTTATTTGGCTTTTTCACCGTATTGCCGTTTTCGTCTGTTTCGGTTATATCTACAAATGCTGCATTTTCACATAAATTCATTGCAAAAGTGGTTTTGCCCATTGAAGGGCGAGCAGCAACAATAATGAGATCGGAAGGCTGTAATCCTGCGGTTTTACGATCTAAATCATAAAATCCTGTTGTCACTCCTGTTATACCATTATTGTCTTTAGACTGAGATAACATTTCAATGCGAGCAAGGGTATTGATTAAGATAGAATCAATATTTTTCGGGCCATCTTCCCCCGAAGTGCGTTTTTCTGCAATGTGGAAAATTTCACGTTCCGCCTCATCAAGCATATCTTTCACTAACATTCCTTTCGGATGATAGCTTAGTGAGGCAATTTTATTACTTGCTGCAATCAGTTCTCGGCGGATGGCTCTTTCACTAATAATCTCCGCATAAGTCAGCACGTTCGCAACACTTGGCGTATTTTTAGACAATTCAGCTAAATAAGCGAAACCACCAATATCTTCAAGAATGCCTTTATTTTTGAGAGCTTGATCTAACGTAATGAGATCAATCGGCTGACGATTACGCACTAATTCAATCATCTGTTCATAGATCAATTTATGGGCATAATTATAAAAATCTGTCGGTTGAATTCGCTCTGCAACGTTGTCCCATTGCTCGTTATTCAACATAATTGCCCCTAATACTGCTTGCTCTGCTTCAAGGGAATGGGGGGATATGTTAATCTGCTCAACTTGTGGATCAGGAGAATTTTTTGATGGATTTATGCGAGTTTTAGCCATTATCTACTCTCAAAATGATGAAAATAAGCGGTAAGTTTAATCCAAAAACTTGTAAATTTAAATTGTTAAAATTTATCCCAAATCGGTTTACATTCTGACGGCAATGCTAATCCTTTTCCTAACTCGATCCAACCCGATGGGTAGTGAAAGTCTGAGCCTTGAGAGGCATAGAGGTCAAATTCAGTGGCCCAACGTGCTAATAATTGACGCTGATCGGGTGTTTGTGCACAACCTGCAACTTCAATCCCATCTCCGCCTAGTTGTTTAAATTCAGCAATTAAACGGCGGATCCAACGAGCGGTTAATTTATAACGCAGTGGGTGAGCAATACAAATTACACCACCAGCTTGATGCGTAGCATCAATAGCCTCTGCCATTGAACACCATATTGGCTTAACGTATGCACTTTTACCCATTCCTAAATAGCGTTTAAAAGCATGTTCATCGTTTCGCACATAACCTTCAGCGACTAAAAAGCGGGCATAATGTGCTCGTGTCACTTCACCACTGGCTAATTTTCTTGCCCCTTCATACGCATTAGCAATACCAGCTTTTGCTAATTTTTCACCAATTTGAATTGCTCGTTCTTGACGTAAAGCGGCTTGATTGGCCAAGAGTTTTACTAATGTCGGATGATTTTCATCTACATTTAGTGAGGCTAAATGAATGTTTTTTCCTTCCCAAAGAATTGAAATTTCAACCCCTGAAATCAAGGTAATCGGCTGATTTCCCGATGCTTGCTTTGCTTCCGCAATACCTGCAACTGTATCATGGTCGGTCAAAGCAAGCATATCAACATTCATTTCAATCGCTCGCTGAACAAGTTGTGTAGGCGTAAGTACCCCATCAGATGCGGTACTGTGACTGTGTAAATCTCTAATCATTATATTTTATGTGTAAGGTAGGCTTGAGCCCACCTTATTCTTGCCCTTACTCAGCCGTTTTCTTTTCACAAGATTTTAATGATACAGACCATTCAGCGCCTGATTTGATTTTATATTTATCTGCGAAGCTATCCATATTCAATGCAAATGAAATATTTAATAAGCTGTTGAGATACATTAACGGTCTGCCTGTTTCTACATCACCAAAACTGCTTTTATATGGCATTGCACCACTATAACGAACTTTTACTTCTTCGCCAATTTTCTCACTAATTTCAACACAGACACGCCCATCTTTTTTAATACCTGATTGTTCTAACAACGTATCACTAATGTTTGTCCAAATATTGCCGTACTGAATATCTAAAACAGGAATATTACCTTTTAACACGCCATCTTCAAGGGTTGGGCGTTGATAAGCAATTTCAACCACTTTAGGCTCTAGCTCTTGTCCTACTTCTTCAAAGCGAATCTTGCCAGAAGCTAAACGAGCACCTGTATAGGCATAAACATCACGCCCGTGGAAAGTGTAAGATTTTTCTGAACCTTCTAAGCGGTTAGTTTGCTCATCAATTTGGCGAACCGATTCAATACCTAAATGCTCTGCCACTAATGTTAATGTGCCATTATCTGGGGTAACAAAATAATGTCCTGTCTTCGTTTTTAACACCACGGATTTACGATCAGTCCCAACACCAGGATCAACAACACTGACAAAAACAGTACCTTGTGGCCAATACGTTGCCGTTTGATATAAACGATATGCGGCTTCCCAAATATTATAGGCCGGAATTTCGTGAGTGAGATTGAACATTTTTAAATCACGATCAACGCCAAATGCGACACCTTGCATTGCGGACACCGCACCATCTTTTAAGCTGAAATCCGTTTGTAAAACCAGTGCATTTTTTGGAAAAGTTTGTTCTGAAGCTACCGCTTGTTGAGTACCTGTATTTGCTACTGATGAAAGTGAAAAAAATGCGAGTACTACGGCCAAAAGTGTTTTATTCATTCTGTTTCCTTTATGTTGTGTAAGTGTTAAAAATCGTGTAGGGATAGTAATCGTTAGGCTAAAATTTGTCTAATTGTTTTTGCCCAAAATTGCATTTAAGGCTGCAAACTTGGTTTGTTTATCACTCGCTTGCTCAGCAACTTGATTTAACGCATTGACCAATGCCACTGTTCCTTCACTTTCTTGATAGCTAAAGCGTGGTTGTTCTGATAATTGAGTGGCATAAGCGCTAAGATCTTCCAATAATTTTACTTTGTCTGGATCATCGTGATACCGTTGGAACATCTCATTTAATGAATGACTAAACTGCTCGGCTTGCTGCTCAATCTGCTGTTCACAATATTTTTGCCAGCGGATCTGCTCTGCTCGATTTAGGCTGTCAGGATAGTGTCTTGCTCGGTAGTGAAATAGCAACTTTTCAATGCGTGGATCTGCAAATTTTAGACTGTGATTTGCCAATTCATTAGGGGATAAACTGCGTAAGATCGCCATATTGTTTTTATCTGCTGGGGAGAAAAAGCCATCATATAAAGTTGTTTCAACATTTGCAGACTTCTCAAATACTCGCTCTTCGCTAAAAATCTCAATCACTTTTTCACGCACTAACCCTTTATGTGCTTTTAATTGTTTAAGATTTTCTAAACAATATGCTCGATCAATGCCTAAACGTTCCGCATTCTCAGGTAACAAGGTTTTCGCAGGGGCAAGAATAGGACATTTATTGATATGCACTAATTTTAATGGTACTGGTGCGATACCTTGTTCCGCTAACTCACTTTTCTTCGTGTAGAGATTGGTGCGTAGTTGCTCGCTCGTTTCGGTTAATAAACCTGAAAGATCTGCCGAGAGATCACAAACAATTACCGCATTTTGATTGGTGGGGTGCCACGCTAACGGCACAACCCAAGCAGTATTACCACGATAGTTACCCAACATTCCCGAAACGTGAACGAGCGGGGTCATTTCCCCAGTATCAATCATCTCTTCTAACGCTTTTTTACCACGATGTTCAAAGAAAAATTGAAAGAGCTTAGGTTGTTTTTGTTTAATCAATTTCGCCATAGCTATAGTTGCATACACATCAGACATTGCATCGTGTGCGTTTTCGTGAGCAATACCATTCACTTTGGTTAAATTTTCTAATTTAAAACTTGGCATTCCATCGTCATCATACGCCCACTGAATACCTTCAGGGCGTAACGCATAGCAAGCTCGAACAACATCTAATAGATCCCAACGAGAATTGCCATTTTTCCAACTATATTCATAAGGGTCGAAAAAGTTGCGAAAAAAGGTATAACGGGTCATTTCATCATCATAACGAATATTGTTATAGCCCATAATACAAGTATTCGGCTCTGAAAATGCCGCGTGAATACGGGCTGAAAACTCAGGTTCTGGCAAGCCTTGCTGATTACAAAGTTGTGGCGTGATCCCCGTTACCATTACCGCTTCTGGTGCAGGTAAATAGTCCGATGTCTGTTTACAATAAAACATCACTGGCTCACCAATGATATTAAAATCACTGTCTGTACGAATACCTGCAAATTGTGCTGGGCGATCGCTTGCTGGATTTACCCCAAAACTTTCATAATCGTAAATAAAAAATGTTTGTTGGTTCATTGTTTAGGCTACTTGAAAAAATTTTGACGATTGTAGCATATTGCTTGGAAGAGATGATCTGGTGATGAGATTTTAAAACGGTCTGATGCAAAAAATCTGCAAAATCAGACCGCTTGTGGATTTAATTTATAGCTTATGCCTTACGCCAAGTTGTGCCATTTGGGGTATCTTCAAGCACAATATTCATTGCTTTTAGTTTATCACGCACTTCATCGGCTAACGTCCAATTTTTAGTTGCTTTCGCTTGATTACGCTGTTGAATAAGAGATTCAATTTCAGCAACTTCATCATTATTCGCATCACCTTGTAAAAAGGTTTCTGGTTCTTGTTGCAATAGCCCCAATACGCCTGCTAATTGTTTCAAACGAGAAGCCAAATAATCCGCATCGGAAGAGCCCTCGGCTTTAGCTTTATTGATTTCTCTCGCTAACTCAAACAATACAGCTAATGCCCCCGGCGTGTTGAAATCATCATTCATTGCGTCTTTAAAGGCTTTCACATATTGATCTTCATCGCTAAGTAAAATTGATGTATCACAACCACGCAATGCGGTATATAGGCGTTCAAGTGCTGAACGAGCTAAGTTAATATTCTCTTCGCTATAATCTAATAAGCTGCGATATTGTGCGGTTAAGAAGAAATAACGCACGCTTTCACTATCATACTTGTTTAAAATATCTCGAATAGTAAAAAAGTTATTGAGTGATTTCGACATTTTCTCTTTATTGATCATCAACATTCCTGTATGTAACCAATAATTAACGTAATCATCTCCATTTGCACAGCAAGATTGTGCAATTTCATTTTCGTGATGAGGGAACATCAAATCCGAGCCACCACCATGAATATCAAAATGATTACCTAGCTCTTTACTGTTCATCGCCGAGCATTCAATATGCCAACCAGGGCGACCTTTACCCCAAGGCGAATCCCAACTTGGCTCATTTTCTTTCGACATTTTCCACAACACAAAATCCATCGGGTTACGTTTGACCGATTTAATCTCAACCCTTGCTCCAGCTTGGAGCTGTTCTAAATTTTGACGTGAAAGTACCCCATAATTTTTGAATTGATCAACTTGGAACATTACATCGCCATCTTGTGCGACATAAGCGTAGCCCTTCTCAATTAAAGTTTGAACCATTTGAATAATTTCAGGAATATGCTGTGTTGCACGCGGTTCAACATCAGGACGGAGAATATTTAAAGCATCAAAATCACGATACATTTCCGCCACCATTTTATCCACTAACTGATCGCAGGTTTCGTTATTTTCTAACGCACGTTTGATAATTTTATCGTCCACATCAGTGATGTTACGCACATAACGCACGTTATAACCTAGATAACGTAAATAACGTACAATAACATCGAAGGAAACGAAAGTACGACCGTGCCCAAAGTGACAGAGATCATAAACCGTAACCCCACAAACATACATTCCCACTTGGTTTGGCTTAATCGGTTTAAATTCTTCTTTTTCACGTTTTAAAGTGTTATATATTTTGAGCATAGTGTCCTCATTTAATTCACAATCACATTGATGATAAAAATGCGTTGAGTATAACGAATAAGCGGTCTTTTTTTGAGAATTTTTTGCAATTTTTGCGAAACTTTTTAATAATACCGCCCGAACTTTTCCCCTAATCTTATAAGGAATTTAAAATGGTTACATTACATACCAATTTTGGCGATATTAAAATCGCATTAAACTTTGAAAAAGCTCCAATCACTGCAAAAAACTTTGAAGACTACTGTAAAGAAGGTTTTTACGATAACACGATTTTCCATCGCGTGATTGATGGATTTATGATCCAAGGCGGTGGAATGGAAGCTGGTATGCGTGAAAAAAACACCAAAGCACCAATCCAAAATGAAGCCAATAACCGTTTAAGCAATAAACGTGGCACTATCGCAATGGCTCGTACATCAGATCCACACTCTGCCTCAGCACAATTTTTTATCAATGTTGCGGATAATACGTTCTTAGACTATCGTTCAAAAGAGATGCACGGACGTGAAGTTGTACAAGAATGGGGCTATGCTGTATTCGGTGAAGTGGTGGAAGGAATGGATGTGGTCGATAAAATTAAAGCCGTTGCCACAGGCAATAAAGGTTTCCACCAAGATGTGCCAAAAGAAGATGTAATCATTACTTCTGTAACAGTTGAATAAAAACCTTACATAAGGTGGGCATTACGCCCACCTTTCAATCTTACCTTACTTACTCAAATCCACCTGATACACTGCAAAACCAGTTTCATCGGTATTTAAGAATATCATCGGATATTGTGCTTTTTCCGCAATAAAGGCTTTCGCTTTATCACTTGGTGATGTTTCAAAACGAATATCTAATTTAGTCTTGCTTGTAATTGGAGCAATTCTCCAGTTTTTATCGGCACTTGGGCTAACTTGACCGTTAGCTTTGCTCTCTGCAGTGATGTAATTTGCCAAAATCTGACGATTTTCATCTGGTGCTGCAAAAACAATATGGCTCTCGCCAGTGCCTGGGAATTTATTGCCATAAGCACGATAGTTATTTGTTGCAATTAAGAATTCAGCTTTTGGATCAACCGCTTTTCCGTTGTAAGTCAAATTCACTACTCGATTTGCTTTGTCATTGATTAACTTACATTCACCGTCATAACGAGCAGGCTGAGTAATATCGAATTGATATTGCACACCATCAATAACGTCAAAGTTATAAGTGCGGAAGCCTGTCCAATCTAATAAGCTTTGCGGTTGATTATTACTTGGGTCGATCTGCTTGAACATTCCTGCACTACATTCTAGCCACTCTTTGAGTTCCGCACCTGTTACTTTTACGACAACAAGTGTATTTGGATATAGGTACAAATCCGCTGCATTACGGAAAGTTAATTCACCTTTATCAACTTCAGTATAACCAGACGGATCATTCTTACGCCCACCCGCTTTAAATGGCGCACCTGCACTTAAAATTGGCAAACCTGCCAATTCTGGCAGCCCTTTCACAACATTTTCAACATAGGCTCTTTGTGCTTGATTGACAATTTGAACAGTTGGATCATCTTGCACTAATGCCAAGTAGCTATACATATTATCGCTTGCTTTACCAATCGGTTGTGAAACAAACTCACGAGTTGCCTCGTGTACTGGCTTCAATAAAGCGGTAAGTTCTGGATGATTTTCTACCGTTGATGCTTTTTTCTCATTGTCGTAAATAGGACGAAGTACGGCAGAGCCGTCAATCACAACCCATTTATCGTTTGCATTTGCTAACGTTAAATCAACCACGCTAATATTATTACCCCAGTAACCTGCCATACTTTCAGGAATACCTTTTACTGTACCTTTCTCAATATCTGCATTTGGTGATTTAGCAAACTCTTTGTTCGGGAATAAACGATGTGAATGCCCGAAAATAACCGCATCAATGCCTTTAACATCGGCTAAATAGAATGCTGAATTTTCTGCACCTTCTTTATAAGGCTCATCTGATGGCCCTGTATGAGCTAATGCCACAACAATATCAGCCCCTTTTTCTTTTAAAATCGGCACATATTTTTCAGCTGTTTTCACAATATCACGCGTTTCAACTTTGCCATCTAAATTTGCTTTATCCCATACCATAATTTGTGGCGGAACAAAACCGATATAACCAATTTTCACGATCTGTTTATGGCCATTTTCATCAATAACGGATTTTTCTTGAATAAAATAAGGCTGATAAACAGGCTCGTCTGTCCCTACTTTTACCACATTGGCATTAATAATTGGGAATTTGGCTTGCTTGATGGAGTCATCTAAATAGGCTAAGCCATAGTTAAACTCGTGGTTACCTAATGTGCCCACGTCATATTGCATAAAGTTTAATACATCAATAGCAGGGTTGGATTTCCCTTCTTTATAGCCTTTAGCTGCTTGGTAATCAGCAATCGGGTTACCCTGAATTAAATCACCATTATCAACTAATACGCTATTCTTTGCTTCTTTACGAGCTTGTTCAATCAAAGTTGCTGTACGAGTAAAACCGAATTTACCCGTTGGTGCATCTTTGTAGTAATCAAAGTCGGTTAAAAAACTATGAATATCCGTTGTTCCAATAATACGCAACGTAACTTTATTCTCAGCTTTCATCGCAAAACCTAAACGACTTGTACCTAGCGCTAAAATCGTTGTTGCACCAATTTGGATAAAACGTCTTCTGTTCATCATTGTAAACTTCCCCCATATTATAAACAGAATTAAAAAGGCGCGGATTATCCCACAGTTCTTACCGCTTGCCTTTGATTTTTTATAAATAATTACTTAAATGCACAAAAAAACCCTTGTTAAGTAACATTAACAAGGGAAATTATGGAGAGTATTTCTATAATAAGAGTTAGGTAATTATATTAAGCGGATATTACACCACACCTTGCTCTAACATTGCAGTGGCAACTTTTTTGAAGCCTGCAATATTTGCACCATTTACATAGTTCACAAAGCCGTTTTCTGTGCCGTTTTCTACGCAGTTTTCGTGGATATTTTTCATAATATCAAATAGACGTTGATCCACTTCTTCACGACTCCAAGATAGGCGAATTGCATTTTGGCTCATCTCTAAACCTGAAGTTGCAACGCCACCCGCATTTGATGCTTTACCTGGTGCGTATAGGATTTTCGCATCAACAAAGACTTCTACAGCACCTAGTGTTGATGGCATATTTGCCCCTTCAGCCACACAGATACAACCATTTTTGAGTAATGTTTTTGCATCTTCTGTATCAAGTTCGTTTTGCGTTGCACAAGGTAGTGCCACGTCACACGCCACGCCCCAAGGTTTTTGACCTTCAAAATATTGAATACCTTGCTCTTTCGCATAAACTGAAAGACGCTCACGACGCTCATTTTTGAGTTCTAATAACGCAGCAAGCTGTGCTTCTGTCATACCACTATCAGGGAATAATACATAGCCGTTAGAGTCAGAAACTGTTAAAACTTTCGCACCTTTTTGGATTGCTTTTTCTGCTGCATATTGTGCCACATTACCAGAACCAGAAATCACAACACGTTTGCCATCAAAACTTTGACCACGGGTATTTAACATACTTTCTGCAAAATATACTGTACCGTAACCTGTTGCTTCTGGACGAATTAAACTACCGCCCCACGTTAAACTTTTACCAGTTAATACGGAAGTAAATTCATTGCGTAATTTTTTATATTGACCATATAAGTAGCCAATTTCACGCCCACCCACACCAATATCGCCAGCTGGGACATCTGTATCCGCACCAATATGGCGGAATAATTCGCTCATAAACGCTTGGCAGAAACGCATTACTTCTGCGTCAGATTTACCTTTAGGGTCGAAATCTGATCCACCTTTACCACCGCCCATCGGTAAAGTTGTTAAGGCATTTTTAAATACTTGCTCAAACGCTAAGAATTTTAATACGCCTAAATCCACTGTTGGATGAAAACGTAAACCACCTTTATATGGTCCAATCGCAGAGTTCATTTGTACACGATAACCACGATTGACTTGTACCTGACCTTTATCATCTACCCAGGTTACACGAAAGCTAATTACACGCTCTGGTTCCACAATACGTTCTAATAAGCCATATTTGGTGTATTGTGGGTTTTTCGCTAAAAACGGAGCAAGGCTACCAAAAACTTCTTCAACCGCTTGGTGGAAAGGTGCTTGGTTTGGATCACGTTGTTTAATTTTTTGGAAAAGTACGTTTAAATCGCTCATAAAGGTTTCCTTAATTTTTGGTTAATGTTGTGTTTGAATGACTGAGAGTTTATCGACTTCATTTTAATTTGCAAGCAAAAATTAAATTTTTTTATTACAAAGATTAGAAAAACTAATCATTAGATTATTTTTAAACCTACTTGTGAATTTTTTAGACAAATTTACCGCTTTATTTAAGATTTTTTAAAGAAATTAAGTGGTTTTATCCGCTTTTATGACAGATATCAGGTAAAATTTAACCTTAAAAATTGTTAAAGGTGGTTTTATGAAGAATGTTGATCAACAGGAAATATCAAAATTTGAAAAAATGGCAAAAAGTTGGTGGGATCCTAATGGGGATTTCAAACCAATCCATTTGCTGAATCCTTTACGTCTAGCTTATGTCAATGAAAAATCAGGTGGATTATTTGGGAAAAAGGTGCTTGATGTTGGTTGTGGTGGCGGTATTTTGAGTGAATCAATGGCAAAATTAGGTGCTACCGTAACGGGGATTGATATGACAACCGAGCCACTTGCGATTGCTAAACAGCATTCTGAACAAAATGGTTTAACTATCGATTATCAACAAACGACCATTGAAGATTTTTTAACAGAACAGACCGCTTGTAATGCCGAAAAGTTTGACGTTATTACCTGTATGGAAATGCTAGAACACGTTCCTGATCCTCTTTCAATTATCCAAAGTTGCCAAGCCTTACTAAAACCTGACGGCGTACTTTTTTTCTCTACAATTAATCGTACACTTAAAGCCTATGCTTTGGTCATTATTGGGGCAGAATATGTGCTAAAAATGCTACCAAAAGGCACTCACGAATTTGAGAAATTTATTAAGCCTGCCGAGTTATTAAATTGGTGCGATCAAGCTCAATTAAGTTGTACTGAAATGGTTGGATACCATTTTAACCCACTTACAGAAAAATTTTGGCTTAATAAAGATGTGAGCTGTAACTATATCGCAATGCTTAAACATACCTCTTAACGAGTAAGGGTAACGGGCAGTAACAATGTATCAAACACAAAACTAAGAGGTAAATCTACCACAGCTAAAACACTAGTTACTCCCCCTTCTCTCATCGCTTGAAAATCTTTTACTACCCCTGCATAAGGGGTGTAATTATCATCTGCTAAACTTGAAATTGTGCCACAAGCGGTAAGATTAAGCATACAAAATACTAATGCCCCCCCTTTATATCTCATTCTTTTCATTTCTCTATTCTCTGTTCATTATTCGCAAAAACTATTCTAACGGAAATCGCTAAAATCACACAAAAAATTCCCCATTTGAGACTGAAATGTTTTATATTGTTGCTCTTAATCCATTATAACTTGAGGAATTTATATGCAAACTTACAACATTGCGGTATTAAGTGGTGACGGAATTGGCCCTGAAATTATGGCTCAAGCGATCAAAGTTCTTGATGTAGTACAACAAAAATATGGTTTTACCCTCAATTATAACCACTATGATATCGGTGGTATCGCAATTGATAATCACGGTAAGGCATTACCTGAAAGCACCTTAAAAGGCTGTGAAGAGGCTGATGCGATTTTATTTGGTTCTGTTGGCGGGCCTAAATGGGAACATTTACCTGCTAACGAACAACCTGAACGTGGTGCATTATTACCTCTACGCAAACATTTTGCGCTATTTTGTAATCTTCGTCCTGCCACACTTTATAAAGGTCTAGAACAATTCTGTCCACTAAGAGCAGATATTGCAGCCAAAGGTTTCGATATGGTTACTGTGCGTGAATTAACAGGCGGTATCTATTTTGGGCAGCCTAAAGGGCGTGAAGGTGAAGGGGCAAATGAAAAAGCCTTTGATACGGAAGTTTATCACCGTTATGAAATTGAACGTATTGCAAAAGTGGCATTTGAAACAGCAATGAAACGTAGCAAACACGTTACTTCAGTGGATAAAGCCAATGTGTTAATGAGTTCCATTTTATGGCGTGAAACTGTTAATGAAGTGGCAAAAAAATATCCTGACGTAAAATTAGATCATATTTATATTGATAACGCGACAATGCAGTTAATCAAGCAACCAGAATTTTTTGATGTGTTACTCTGTTCAAATATTTTCGGCGATATTATTTCTGATGAATGTGCCATGATCACTGGTTCAATGGGAATGTTGCCATCAGCGAGCTTAAATGAAAAAGGCTTTGGTTTATACGAGCCAGCTGGCGGTTCTGCACCTGATATTGCAGGCAAGAATATCGCAAATCCTATCGCACAAATTCTTTCTGCGGCAATGATGCTACGTTATAGTTTTGGTTTGGAAGATGCCGCTAAAGCTATCGAAAATGCGGTGCAAAAGGTATTAGCAGAAGGCTACCGTACCGCCGACTTAGCCGATAAATCAACCCCGATTTCAACCAATGAAATGGGTGATTTAATTGCGAAAAATATCTAATTCTTAATCTAAAAAAGAGGCGGGAAATCCCGCCTTTTCATCTTTATTTGCAAATAATCTAGCTTAACTAACCGCTTGTTCTTGCTTTGTTGCTTTCTGCTCTGCTCGTCTTTTTTGAAAAAAGTGGCTAATTTTTTGGCTACATTCCGTTGCCATTATCCCACCACGAATTTGTAAGAGATGATTCATTTTGTAATCTTCAAAAAAATGAAAACGAGAACCGACAGCTCCTGTTTTATAATCACTCGCCCCAAAAACCAAGCGTCCAATTCGACTATGTAAAATTGCACCTGCACACATTGTGCAAGGCTCAAGGGTAACATAAAGGGTAGTATTTAATAGGCGATAATTTGCGACTGCTTGCCCTGCCATTCGGATTGCTTGAATTTCTGCATGAGCAGTTGGATCTGATAAAGTAATTGAACGATTCCAACCTTCTCCCAATATCTCGCCATTATCTGAAATTAACACTGCACCAACAGGAATTTCACCTTCAGCTTCTGCCCGCTCAGCAAGTTGTAGTGCATATCGCATCCATTTTCGATCATCTTCAGAAATCTCAAGGGAAGAACTTAGTTGAGTAGATTGAATAAACATTTGCAAAAAATTCCTTAGATCTGACCGCTTGTTAAGACAATAAATATTCCTTGTTGGGATTTAATATAACAAAAAAATGCCCCTTTCGGAGCATTTTATGTTAATTAGTCACGACGTCCACGTTTATCGCCAAAACGCTTCTCTTTAAAACCGCCTTTACGCTCTTTAAAGCCACGATCATCACGATCAGGTCCACCACGTTTTTCATTACGATCACCACGTCCACGGCCTCTTCCTTTTTCTTCATACGGAGAGTTATTACTTGCTGAGCTTGCTGGTCCTAATAACGACATTTGCATCGGCTTGCTTAATACACGCGCTTTTTGAGCAAAATGTTGAACTAAGTGATTTGGCATACCTTGTGGTAATTCAATCGTTGAATATTTATCGTGTAATTTAATATGCCCAATGTAGCGGCTACTAATATCGCCTTCATTGGCAATTGCTCCAACAATGTGGCGAACTTCAACACCATCTTCACGGCCAAGTTCGATACGGTAGAGATCCATTGCAACACCATTATTCTCACGATGTTCACGACCACCACGACGCTCTGCTGAACGTGGATTTTCACGATCTCGTCCACGACCGCGCTCACCACGAGCTGCTTTGATTTCTGGATCTGGTGGTAAAATCAATTTTTGTTTCTCTTGGAGCAACATCATCATTGCAGCTGCAAGTTCTTCGTGATCTTGATCTGCAGTAAAAAGATCTTCAAGTAACTCACGATAAAGCTCAAGATCGTGATGCTCTAATTGTAATGAAATTTTCGCCTTAAATTTTTCACGACGTTTTGCCATTAAGATTTCGTGATTTGGTACTGGCACTTCATCAATCGGCTTTTTCATTAAATGTTCGATATTTTTGAGTAAACGACGTTCGCGCGGTTCAACAAATAATAAAGCACGACCTGAACGACCTGCACGACCTGTACGTCCAATACGGTGAACATAAGATTCTGCATCCAATGGAATATCGTAGTTCACAACTAAGCTAATACGCTCAATATCAATACCACGAGCTGCCACATCGGTTGCAACCACGATATCTAAACGGCCTGATTTCAAACGCTCTAAAGTTTGTTCACGAGCTTGTTGAGTCATATCGCCATTTAATGCTGCTGCACGATAACCATTGCGTTCGAGTAATTCTGTTACATCGGTTGTACCTGTTTTGGTACGAGTAAAGATAATTGACGCATCAAATTCTTCCACTTCTAAGAAACGTAATAATGCATCATTTTTACGGAAACCATTCACTAACCAGTAGCTTTGGGTGATATCCGGAGCCGAACGTTGAGTCGCTTGAATTTTCACTTCTTGTGGATCATTCATAAAACGGCGTGTAATACGGCGAATTGGTTCTGGCATTGTTGCTGAAAATAACGCTGTTTGGTGATTTTCAGGTAATTCCGCCATTACGGTTTCTACATCTTCAATAAAGCCCATTCGTAACATTTCATCAGCTTCATCTAATACAATAGTTTTCAATGCAGAAAGGTCTAAAGTACCACGACGGATATGGTCAAGAATACGCCCAGGTGTTCCAACCACAACTTGTGAGCCTTGTTTTAACGCACGAATTTGAATATCGTAACGCTGACCTCCGTAAATAGTAACAACACGAACGCCTTTCATATTTTTTGTAAATTGTTCGCAAGCATCAGCAACTTGGATTGCAAGCTCACGCGTAGGTGCCATAACAAGCATTTGTGGGTGACGTTTTTCAACGTCAATTTGTGCTAATACAGGTAATGAAAATGCCGCGGTTTTACCACTTCCTGTTTGTGCCATACCTAAAACATCACGCCCTTCGAGTAAGTGAGGAATACAGGCTTGTTGAATAGGGGATGGGGTTACAAAACCCATTTCTGTTACAGCATCAAGGATAGATTGTGGTAAGCCTAAATCGGCAAAAGTCATAGTGTTAGTTGTCATAAAATTCCAAAATAAATTAAGATTCTGTTTGCTGATTAGGCAAACAAAACCGATACAAAATTATATTGTTGAGCTTTTTAGGTAAGAAAAATAAATAGAAAACAAATCAATGCTTTATATAACTTGTCACACAGTACAAGCGGTGGGATTTGCAAAAAAATCAGCAAATCTGACCGCTTTATCGTCCTAATTTATCCCAACAACAACTTTCCCGATAGTTACGGGAGCTGTCTTATTAGCACGCAAGCGAGCTAATTCAAACAAGGCAAAACGATACTCAACAAAGTTATATACTTGATTTGCAATAGTCAGACGGAATAGGCTAGATGCCTCTTCGACTTGATTCAATTTGAGTGTTTGTTTTGCAAGATAAAAATAAGTTTCGGTTAAAATTTCAGCATACTGAGCCGTATTCGGTTCAGCTTGAGCATTCATTTTTAACCGAAGCTGTTCAAGGGTGTAATCCCCAAGAAAATAGGAAACAATATTTGTTCCCCAAAATGTATTAGCTAACCCTTTTGAACGGGTTGCTAAATTAGCTTTTGCTTCACTCGGCGATAACTCTAATTCATTGAAATATAACCATAAAACACGATAAGGATCGGTTTTATCCGCTTCATAAAAATAAAGTAAATCACGCTCCGCTTCAGCATATCTACCACTATAATAAAATGATAATCCCCTATTTAAACGAGTATAATCGTAGTTAGGGTCAAGCTCTAATACCGCATTAAAAGCATCTACCGAGCTATCATAATCATCTTCTAAGAGTAAATATAAACCTAAGTAATTATATGCTGCTGCCATTTTAGGATTCAGTTCTACCGCTTCAGAAAAATCATTACGAGCAAGCGACCATAAGCCTAAACTATCGTAGATGACTCCACGTTCAAACAATAAGTCTGCTTTTTCTGATTTACTCAATTCAGCCTGTTGAAGCACTTGCGTTAAACGCACAATCATTACTTCTTGCTCAAAACGTAGCTGAGGGCTGACTTCTGATAATGGCAACTTATGTGGGGCAATTAAATCTGAAACACGGTTAATACACCCTGTCAGTAAAATAATTGACATCACACTAGCAATAAACAGACGAAAATTTAACAACTTAAAACGTTGTAACATTCAATAAAACCTTAGGTAAAGATTTCTGAATACTCGAAAGCATTCATACAAAAACATTCGAAATAACTATGTTTGTTATATAAGGGACGCATTATATTGCGCCCCTAAAACAGAATTATTCTGCTAGTTCCTGAGTTTCTTCCACAACCTCTGTTGTTTCTGGAGCATTATTCAAATCTTTCATCGTTAAACGAATACGACCTTGGCGATCGATTTCAACCACTTTTACTTGAACTTCTTGACCAACTTCTAAGTAATCAGCAACACGCTCAACTCGAGCATCAGTGATTTGAGAAATATGGACTAAACCTTCTTTACCACCAAGGATAGATACAAATGCACCGAAATCAACTACACGCGTAACTTTACCCTTGTAGATTGCATTCACTTCAACTTCAGCAACAATTTCTTCAATACGTTCCATTACACGTTTTGCTGCATTATTATCTGTTGCGGCAATTTTTACTGTACCGTCATCATCAATATCAATTGATGTGCTAGTTTCTTCGGTTAATGCACGAATTGTCGCACCACCTTTACCAATCACATCTTTGATTTTCTTCGGATCAATTTTCATTGTATGGATACGCGGTGCAAAATCAGAAATATCTTCACGAGCAGTAGGAATAGCTTGTTCCATTACACCTAAAATATGTAAACGAGCACCTTTTGCTTGTTTTAAAGCGATACGCATAATTTCGGGGGTAATCCCTTCAATTTTAATATCCATTTGTAACGCAGTTACCCCTTCACGAGTACCTGCTACTTTAAAGTCCATGTCGCCTAAATGATCTTCATCACCTAGAATATCTGAAAGAACAACGAATTTTTCTTCTTCTTTCACTAAGCCCATTGCAATACCTGCAACAGCGGCTTTAATCGGCACGCCAGCATCCATTAACGCAAGAGATGCACCACATACAGATGCCATTGACGAAGAACCATTTGATTCAGTAATTTCAGAAACCACACGCACTACATACGGGAATTCTTCAGCGGTTGGCATTACGGCTAACACACCACGTTTAGCTAGACGACCGTGACCAATTTCACGACGTTTTGGTGAACCAATACGACCTGTTTCACCCACAGAATATGGAGGGAAGTTATAGTGAAATAAGAAACGGTCTGATTTTTCGCCCGTTAATTCATCAATAATCTGTGCATCACGTTCTGTACCAAGTGTTGCAACCGCTAACGCTTGCGTTTCGCCACGAGTAAAAATTGCAGAACCATGAGTACGAGGTAAAACACCTGTGCAAATATCTAATGCACGAACAGTATCTACCGTACGACCATCAATACGAGGCTCGCCTGCAATAATACGGCTACGAACGATTTGACTTTCTAGTGCAGTAATAATATCAATAATTTTGCCTTCAGAAACACTTTCATCTTCAGCGGTTAGAGTCGCAATGACATCCGCTTTAACTGCATCAATTTGCTCATAACGAGCTTGTTTTTCAACAATACGGTATGCTTCACCAATACGTGTTTCTGCTAATGCTTTAACTTTATTGATTAAATCTGTATTTGGCTCTGGAGCAACCCAATCCCAACGTGGTTTACCCGCTTCTTTTACAAATTCTTTGATGTTTTCAATAACAACTTGTTGTTGTTCGTGACCGAATACCACTGCTGCAAGCATTTGTTCTTCAGTTAAAATATCCGCTTCAGATTCAACCATTAAAACTGCTTTATCTGTCCCCGCCACAACTAAATCTAAACGGCTAATTTTTTGTTCTGCCATTGTTGGATTTAACACGAATTGGTCGTTAATAAAACCAACACGAGCTACACCAATTGGACCACTAAACGGCACGCCTGATAATGATAATGCTGCTGATGCACCAATCATTGCGACTAAATCTGGGCTAATTTGTGGATTGACAGAAACAACCGTTGCAATCACTTGAATTTCGTTGAAGAAGCCTTCAGGGAAAAGTGGGCGAACAGGACGGTCGATCAAACGAGCAATTAAAGTTTCGCCTTCAGAAGGGCGACCTTCACGTTTAAAGAAACCACCAGGAATACGACCTGCTGCATAAGTACGCTCTTGATAATCTACGGTTAATGGGAAGAAATCTTGCCCTTCTTTTACATCTTTTTTCGCTACAACAGTTACAAAAACCGTTGTATCGTCCATACTCGCCATTACCGCTGCTGTTGCTTGACGAGCGATTGCACCTGTTTCTAATGTAACAGTATGCTGACCATATTTAAATTGTTTTACAATTGGAGTCATTATTCATTTCCTTTAAGAATCTTTAGTTTTATCGTTTTATTTCTTAAAAATTGCGACTAGCAAAAATCATCTCATTGAATAAGATAACTTTTGATAGCCGCCTCTTAAATATCTAGAAACAAAACTGGCATATTATACAGAAATTTAGATAAAAATCGCCTAGTATTTCGCAAATTTGCAAAATTTATTCTTCAAGTCACCGCTTTTACCTACCTATCTGTATCAATTTTATTTTAAATAAAAAATAAAATCGAAACCTACAATAAACCATTTACAGACTATGAAAAATAAGATATCTATATTGTGTCTTTCTGACAGAATTATCACAATTTAATAACAACTAAATTTGCAATATCGCTTGCAATAAGGATATTTTTATGCAGAACACAGAACACATTATGTGGGAAAAAACTCAAAAACTTGTCAAGTTATCTACTCTTACAGCATCTATTTTATTGGCATTATCACCTAGTGCTTTTGCCGCAAAAGTACCTGAAGGTGTTACCTTGGCTGATAAGCAAGAAGTTCGAATCCAAGCCACTGCAGAGCCAGCCACTTTAGATCCGCAAAAAATGGAAGGGTCATCTGAGAGCTACTATGCACGTCAACTGTTGGAAGGGCTAGTGAATACCGATGATGAAGATAATATTATCCCTGGAGTTGCAGAACGTTGGGAATCTTCGGCTGATAGCCAAACTGTTACCTTCTATTTGCGTAAAAATGCTAAATGGTCAAACGGCGATCCTGTCACTGCCCACGACTTTGTTTATGCTTGGCAACGTTTAGTCGATCCTAAAACCGCCTCACCTTATGCAACCTACCTAGAATTTATGAAAATGGAAAATGTTGCAGACATCGTGGCAGGTAAAAAATCACCTGATACATTAGGGGTAAAAGCACTTGATGATTATACGTTACAATTAACATTGACTGCACCAGTTCCCTACGCTGCCGAGCTAACTCAACACACTTCACTCTATCCAGTACATAAAGCCACTGTTGAAAAATATGGGGATAATTGGACTCGTCCTGAACACTTCGTTGGAAACGGTGCATATAAACTTGGAGAGCGTATTCTGAATGAAAAAGTAGATTTGGAACGTAGCTCGACTTACTGGAATAACGATGAAACAGTGATCAATAAAGCAACTATTTATATTTTAAATGAGAATGCTGCCATTGCCCGTTTCCGTACAGGCGAAATTGATATTGCGAATGTACCTTCAACACTCTATAAAGATCCTAAATTCCGTCAGCAGTTTGACTCTCAAATCCATAATTCGCGCAAACTTGGAACATTTACCTATGAAATGAACCTTGCTAAAGCGCCATTTGATGATATTCGAGTACGTAAAGCCCTTGATCTTGCTTTAGAGCGTGAAGTAATTACCGATAAAGTTCTCGGCTTTGGACAGATGCCAACTTATAGATTTACCCCAAATTATATTGGAGCAGGTGAAAAAATTAAGCAGCCTGAATATGCAAGTTGGACTCAACAACAACGTAATGAAGAAGCCAAAAAATTGTTAAAAGAAGCAGGTTATAGCAAGTCTAAACCGCTCAAAACCGAGCTACTGTATAACACCAATGAAGGCTTGAAAAATATTGCTGTTGCAGCCACTTCGATATGGAAGAAAAACTTAGATGGTATGGCTGATATTACACTTAGAAATATTGAGTGGAAAACCTTCCTAGATACCAAACAGCAAAAAAATTACACTTTAGCCTTTAGCGCTTGGATCGCAGATTATAATGATGCAAGCACCTTCTTAACTTACTATTTATCAAATAGTGAACAAAATAAAATTGGTTTCAAAAGTGAGAAATTTGATAAGCTAATCAACGACTCTTACTACGCAAAAACCCCAGAAGAGCGTGCTGAAATTTATGCTCAAGCAGAAGATGAATTGGGTAAACATCACCCATTTGTTGCTATTTATCACTATGCGGGCTTATTTATTAAAAATCCTAAATTGAAAGGATATGAAGGAAAAAGCCCACAAGGGGTTTACTTCTTGCGTGATCTTTATGTAGAAAAGTAAGCATCATCCTTTCATAATCAATAATAAGCGGTTAGTTCCTTGCAAATTTTTGCAAAAAAGTGACCGCTTATTTATTTGCATCAAGATAAACGAAAGAGCTCACATAAATTAGCAAAGTTAGATGAAAGTAATTTCAATGATCATAACAAAGGAAAAGCACACGATTATCCGTTATTTATCTAGTTGGAGAGTGTTAGAAAAAACTAACCGCTTAGTTATTCAACCAAGCGGTTAGTTTTACTCAAAATTTTACCCATTATTCTTTAGGTAAACGAGCGACTGAGATGAAAAGCCCCCCCCAAATAATAATTAGGGCTGCTGACATCATAATAATTGCACTACCACTCATTAGTTATGCTCCTCAAATTTTGCTTCATTTTTCCATTCAATACGTGAAAGTAGGAAAGCAATAACAACTAAACCAATCGCCATTCCCCAACCAAATGTATTTACAAACCAAGTTGGGTAGCCTTCATATCCTTCATTAATAACCTTATAAACTTCACTAAATAGCATATAACCGAGTACGATTGGAGTTACAATGCCTACGACAATACGCCAAATAGCACCTAATTTATAGGATGAAGTTTGATTGATATGCTCGGATAAAATAGATAATTTCTTGCTAAATGCAATAGCAACAATAGAGAAGAATGCCACTGCAACAATACCAAAGCTATTTACAAATTTATCTAACACATCTAATACAGGTAAGCCCGTTGTTGTACCAAATAATGCGATAGAAATAATCGCCATTGGAATACCCACAACTAAGGTTGATTTTACACGTCCAAGTTGTAATTTATCCTGTACCGCAGCGATAATAACTTCTAACACAGAAACTAATGAAGTAATACCGGCAAAGAGTAACGAACCGAAGAATAACACGCCGATTGCTGAACCGAACGGTGCTTGGTCAATAATTGCTGGGAACGCAATAAAGGCTAGACCAATACCAGAAGTAGCGACTTCACTCACTTCTTTACCTGCAGCTGCCGCCATAAAGCCAAGTGCCGCAAATACCCCGATACCCGCTAATAACTCAAAGCTACTATTTGCAAAACCAACAACTAAACCAGATCCAGTTAAATCTGTTTTTTTCTTCAAGTAAGAAGCGTAAGTGATCATAATCCCAAAGCAGATAGAAAGAGAAAAGAAGATCTGACCGTAAGCTGCAATCCATACGCTCGGCTCTTTTAATTTTTCCCAGTTTGGCGTGAATAAAGCATTTAAGCCTTTCTCTGCACCTGGTAAGAAAAGAGCAGTAATCACTAATACCACAAACATAATGGTTAATAGTGGCATAAATAGTGCCGATGATTTACCAATTCCTTTTTGTACACCTAAAGCTAAGATTGCTAAAACTGCAACCCATACTGCAATAAGTGGCCCAGTTACAGTACCGACAAAATCAAAACCAACAGAAACGCCATCCGCCATTTGTAAGTATTCTTTAAAGAAGAAACTTGCAGGATCAGCTCCCCAAGCGCTATTTAAAGAGTAATAGGTATAACACGCAGCCCAACCAAGAATCACAGCATAGTAAATACCGATAATGACATTGATTAAAACTTGCCACCAGCCGAAAGTTTCAAAACTCTTATTAAAACGACGAAACGCAAGCGGTGCAGAACCGCGATATTTATGTCCCATTGCATAGTCTAAGAATAATAATGGAATACCTGCCGTTAATAGTGCAACAAGATAAGGAATAATAAATGCACCACCACCGTTATCATAAGTAACATATGGAAAACGCCAAATATTACCTAAACCAACAGCAGAGCCAATAGCTGCCAAAATAAATGCACCACGTCCAGAGAACGTTTCTCTGCTTGATGCATTAGATGATTGAATATCAGACACAATAAAGCCCTCAAGAAAATGTAAGATTTAATGGTAATTGCGAAATATTCGCAATGGAGTGCAATATGCCGAATAATCTGAACAAAGTAAATAGTTAGAAATAAAATAGAATGGGTGATAAAGGCATAATTTAAAGTTTAAAAAACTGCAAATAAAAACAAAAATAGAATAATAACCCAAAATTTAACAAATATTAGAGTGTTACACTAATTTACAATTATGCAATTAGCATAACAATTTTATTTATAAAATATCGAAATTCAATAATGAACGCCCCGATTTATTGCAAATTTTTCCCTAAATTGACCGCTTTATTTTTATTCCGAAAGATAAATTCAACATTGCTACCCTCTCTTGAACTGGAAAGATCTGGAAAAAACGTTATAATTCGCACCCTTTTCTAACCAACCTTGTTTTACTTATATGCAAAAACTTCTATACCCTGTTGATTCCAAACCACCATTTGGATTAACACTATTATTAGCTTCACAACATTTACTTGCAGCACTTGGTGGTATTATCGCTGTTCCACTTGTGCTAGGTAATGTATTACAACTTCCAACAGCAGATACGATCGTTTTAGTTAATGCTGCCTTATTAGTGTCTGGCATCGTGACTATTATTCAGTGTCAAGGTGTCGGTCCAATCGGGCTACGCCTACCGAGCGTAATGGGAACAAGCTTTACTTTCGTGGCTGCGGCTCTTGCCATTGGCTTTAGTGAATATGGTGTGGCAGGTATCCTTGGCTCATCATTAGTCGGCTCTTTAGTGATGATCATCGGCAGTTTCTTTATGCCTTATGTGCGTAAACTATTCCCACCTGTTGTGACTGGCGTTGTAGTAATGATGATCGGCTTAAGCCTTATTCCTGTTGCAGTGGACTGGTTCGCTGGTGGGCAGAAAGGCGACCCGAACTATGCAGATCCTGCTAATTTAGCAATGGCAACATTTGTATTAGTGCTAGTTGTTGCATTAGTACAATGGGGCAAGGGAATCTTCTCTGCTGCCGCTATCGTAATTGGTATTTTAGTTGGCTATCTCGTAGCACTCGCATTGGGTTGGATCAACTTTGATAGCGTAAAAAATGCCGAACTCTTTGCGCTACCACAACCACTGCATTTTGGATTAGCATTTCCTATTTCTGGAATTATCGGAATGAGTATTGCTTACTTAGTAACCATTGTTGAATCAAGCGGTAACTTTTTAGCCCTAGGTAACGCAACACAAATGGAGATCACCGGTAAACATCTGCGTGGTGGTGTATTGTGCGACGGTTTAGGATCGGCCTTTGCTGCTGTAATGTCCACAACGCCATTCTCATCGTTCTCACAAAATATCGGCGTTATTTCACTAACAGGGGTTGCAAGCCGTTATGTCGTAACAATTATGGGCGTTTTGCTAGTGTTAGCTGGTGTATTCCCTGTCTTTGGTGCATTGATTGTTTCAATTCCTATGCCAGTATTAGGTGGTGCAGGGTTAATGATGTTTGCAATGATTATTGCGGCAGGGATTCAAATGCTTGATAAAGTGGAACGTAGCAAACGTAATGGTTTAATTATTGCGATTTCTATAGGCTGTGGCTTAGCAGTCACCACTCGTCCTGAACTACTTGATAAGCTACCAAGTTTCTTCAAAGAGATCTTTGGCTCTGGTATTACCGTAGGTTCATTACTTGCACTTACGCTTAATTTGATTCTGCCACAAGATAAAGAACACTCTGAAAAATAATCGCATCAATATCTATTTCCTACTTGCAAAGTAGGAAATAAATCTCTATCTTGTGCAACCATATAACGCTTCATTGAATAGGAGCGTTTCTTTTTATCACTCAATAAGGAAACACTATGAGCAAAGTAATTCATACCACTGACGCAACATTTGAACAAGACGTATTAAAATCAGATGTGCCTGTATTATTAGACTTTTGGGCACCTTGGTGTGGCCCTTGTCGTGCAATCGGCCCTGTATTAGATGATTTAGCGGAACAAGTTGGTGGAAATGCACGCATCGTAAAAATGAATGTTGATGAAAACCAACAAGTACCTGCACAATTCGGCGTACGCAGTATCCCATTCTTACTTATTTTCAAAAATGGTGAAGTGGTAGCACAACAAGTTGGTGCTCAAAACTTACCTGCATTTTTAGAAAACTTAAAATAGTAGTTACAGTTTAATGATAAATAAAAAACATCTGTCCTAGTTTAGAACAGATGTTTTTTCATAACTCGAAAATTACCAACCTTTAATCATTGAACCCTTAAAGACTTCATTTGCTTTTTGGAATACTTCTTCTGATTGATAAGCTTTAACAAAATCTTTAACAATGTCTTTATCTTTATTATCAAGACGAGAAACAATTAGGTTCACATAGGGAGATTCTTTATCTTCCACAAAAATGCCGTCTTTGGTCGGAGTTAAACCAATTTGTCCTGCATAAGTGGTATTGATGATTGAGAACGCGACATCATCTAAAGTACGTGGTAGCAATGGAGCATCCACTTCTTGAATATCTAAATTTTTTGGATTTTCAACAATATCCACTCGAGTTGAGAGTAAGTTTGTATTGTCTTTTAGTTTAATTAACCCTTGTTTTTCTAACAGAATTAACGAGCGACCTAAGTTGGTTGGATCATTTGGTAATGCAATTTTATCGCCGTCTTTTAACTCTTCAATTGACTTGATCTTTTTGGAATAAGCCGCAATTGGGTAAACGAAAGTATTCCCAACAGGTGTTAATTTATAACCTTTATCTGCAATTTGTTTATCCAAATAAGGTTTGTGCTGGAATGCGTTCACATCAAGGTCTGCCTTGTTTAAGGCTTCATTCGGGGTTGCGTAGTCTGTGAAAATTACCAATTCAATATCACGATTGTATTTTTCTTTTGCTACTTTTTTAGCAACTTCCATCACTTCGTGTTCTGGCCCTGAAATGACACCTACTTTTAATTTTTCAGCTTTATCATTACAAGCAGTGAGTGCAACCGTTGAGCTTAAAGTAATAAGCGTTAATAATTTTTTTAAATTCATTAGAATTTCCTTAAGTTAATAAAACGGTAATAAATAAGCGGTATCTGACCGCTTACTATCATCTTTAGATTACCAACCTTTACAAACCCATCTTTAGAGAGTTTTAAGGTTTCTTGGTAAACTTTTTCAGTTTAGTTTGATTTCACGAAGTTTTGAATAACTTCATTATTTTCATTTCCTTGGCGAATCACAATCAAATCAACATCAGGAGATTGTTTAGATTCTACAAATAAACATCTTTATCTGGACCTAAATCAATTGGAATCGCAAAGGTATTGTTAATAATAGCAAAATCTACATCATCAAGCACTCGTGTTAATAACCGCTAAATAATATAAAAATTGGTTGAATCATATAATTTCCCCCAAATTTACAAAAAATCTGGGGGAAATGACCGCTTTTATGGAAGGATTTTATGCAGAATGTTCAAGTTGTTCGATTTTATTCTGCTCATTTTTGCTTGGTTGGTTTTCATCAAACTCCATTAGCGGCTTATGTTCGCTTGCTAAGAAAGTGTAAATCACAGGTAGCACAAATAAAGTAAAGAGTGTACCAATTGCTAATCCTGCCACAATTACAATCCCGATACTAAAACGCATTACCGCACCTGCACCTGCAGCGTAAAGTAGTGGTATAAGACCTGCAATCATTGCCGCTGTGGTCATTAAAATTGGGCGTAAACGAATTTTAGCTGCATAGAAAATCGCATCTGCACGAGATTTACCATGGTGTAACTGCTCTTCTTTCGCCACTTCACACATTAAGATACCGTGTTTAGTAATTAAACCGACTAGGGTAATTAAACCAACCTGTGAATAAATATTTAAGGTTGCACCTTTTACGCCGATAAATGGTAAACCCAATATATTCAGTACTAACAACGCACCACTAATCGCAAGTGGAACAGACACTAAAATAACCAGTGGATCACGCCAAGATTCAAACTGAATAGCTAACACTAAGTAAATCATTACCACTGCTAAGGCGAACGTGAGTACTAACGCATTACCTTCTTGTTTATACTGACGAGCTTCACTCATAAAGTCATACTGATAGCCACTTGGTAAAATTTCGGCAGCTTTCGCTTCAGCCCATTTCACTGCATCGCCAATTGAACTTGCCACAACACCGTTAATCGTTGCTGAGTTTAACTGGTTTAACTTCGGTAAACTTGCTGGTTGAGAAACTAACTCCATCGAAATAAAGGTACTTAAAGGAACTGAAGCTCCATTACTGGTGGTAACAAAGAATTTACCAAGATCTTCAGGATTTAAGCGATTCTTACGTTCTACTTGTGCCACGATATTGTATGGACGGCTATCAATATCCACACGAGAAAGTGTCGCTCCCGATAAATAGCTACCTAAAGTTGCACTAATTTGTTGTGCAGTTACGCCATAAGTGCCTAACTTCTCACGATCTAAACTAATCTTCATCGAAGCGGTATCAAATTTTAAATCTAACTGATTGAAGAAAAATTTACCCGATTTTTGTGCTTCAATTAAAAATTGTTGTGCCACTTGTGCTAGATTTTGATAGCTATCCGCAGTCGTAATCACAAATGAAAATGGTAAACCACTCTCCCCTGTTGAAATTTCTGCCATTTGGAAAGCTGTAATCGATACTTCTGGCACTTTACTCGCAATTTTGCTCACTTCCGTTAGTACTTGTGATTGAGAACGTGTACGTTCACTCCAATCCACTAATGGCACTAAAGCAAATGCACCGTTACTTGACGGGAAGCCAGGCATAATTTGCGTAGCACTCACCTCTGGAATGTTCTGAGTTTCTAGCGCAAACGGAGTCATCACTTCTTGCATATAGTCCAAGTTGGTATTTGATGGACCTGTTGCGATTGCCATAATAATGCCGCGATCTTCCGATGGTGCTAATTCACTTGCTAATGAACCAAATAAGAATGGCAATGAAGCAAAAATCAATACCGCAAAAGCTAATACCGATTTACGCATAGCCATGACTAGCTCAAGCATATTGGTATAACATTGCGTAATACGGTGTAAGAAACCTTCTACACAACGCTCTAAACGGCTTGGTTTCGCTGAGGCTTTTAAAATACGGCTCGACATCATCGGTGAAAGCGTTAATGCTGCAATACCTGAAATAAATACTGCTCCAGCAAGGGTTAAGGCAAATTCTTTGAAAAGTGTCCCTGTAATACCTGACATCAATGCCATTGGCGAATATACCGCAATAAGCGTTACTGTCATTGCAATAACAGGTACTGCGATTTCTCTTGTACCAATAATTGCTGCTCTAAATGGCGTTTCACCTTCTTTAATGTGACGATCCACGTTTTCGAGTACAACAATCGCATCATCAACAACCAAACCGATAGCAAGAATTAAGCCCAATAAGGTTAATAAGTTAATTGAGAAACCAAATCCTTGTAACACCATTAAGACCCCAATCAATGAAATTGGAATTGTGACAATAGGGATAATCATTGCTCTAAATGAACCTAAGAACATTGTAATCACGACTAATACGATTAAGGTTGCTTCACCAATGGTTTTTACTACTTCATTGATTGAACTGTTGATCGCAATAGTTTTGTCATACATTATCTCTGCTTCCATAGAAGCGGGTAGTTCATTCTTAATTTTTTCAAATGCCGGATAAATATTCTCTGCAACAACAAGCGAGTTAGCGGTACTTGCAGCTTCAATTGCTAAAACCACAGCATCTGCACCATTTACAATCGCTCGGCTAGTATCACTATTTTTATCTAATTCAACTCGTGCAATATCTTTTAATTTGATCTGCTGTCCTGAACTTGTGGTTTTGATCACTAAATTTTCAAGCTGGGCAACATCACGAGTCGTCGATTCCACTTTATTACGGTAGGCTGTGTAGTAACCATTAGCATTACCTGCGGCGGTTTGTACGTTATTTGCAGATAACGCTCCCACAGCTTGAGGAACAGATAAACCTAAACTTGCCATTTTTTCAGAATCAAACCAAATACGTAAACCGAAATTGGTCCCACCAAACACGTTGATCTTAGATACCCCACTCACCGTAAAAAACTGTGGTTTAACCACACGTTCGACATAATCGGTAATCTGAGGGGCTGAAAGTTCATCTGATGAAAAACGGATAAATACAATCGCTTCCATTGCACCTGATGAAGCAGAAATAGAAGGGTCATCAATTTCCGATGGCAACTGAGAACGCACTGCATTCACTTTAGCAGAGACATCCGCAACGGCAATTCCAGGATCAGTATTTAATTTCATTTTTACTGTAATTACACTGCTACTCGGTGCACTAGATGACTTGATGTAATCAATGTTATCCGCTTGAGCAATAGACTCTTCAAGTTTTGAAGTAACAAAAGCTTGCATTGTTTCAGCATCTGCACCTGCATAAGCGGTCGATACCGTAATAATGGTATTGACCATTTTCGGATATTCGCGTACTTGCAACTTAAACATTGCTTGCAAGCCCATAATGACGATAACAATACTAATGCTAATCGCCAATACTGGACGTTTGATAAAAATATCAGTAAATTTCATTATTTACCCCAATTATAAGCGGCTATTTTTAGCAGGTTGCGATGTACCAGCACCTGCTTTGTCAGATACGGTAACATAAGCATTATTACGTAAACGTTGGAAACCACCTGTAACTAATTTATCGCCCACTTTTACGCCTGATTTTAATTGTGCATAAATACCACTACGTTCTGCAGTTTTCACTTCAACTTGTTTTGCAATAAGCACTGTTTCTAAATTATTCAATAGATGTTTTGCTCGTTCACCATTTATCGAGCTTTCAGTATGTTTTTCTAATGTTGCTTTTAAATTTTCTTTTTCTTCATCAGAAAGTGGTTGTAATACATAGGCACTTTCGCCATACATTGTGTAAGTTACCGCAATTTGTGGAACAACTACTTGGTTTCGCTCCGTTGGTAAAGAAATGTTTAACCGAGCAAACATACCCGAATAAAGTAACCCTTTACCCTGTACAGTTGCTTCTAATTCAACTAAACCTGTTGAACGATTTACAGCTGGATCAATCGCTGAAATCGCAGCTTCAAAAGTTTGACCTAATACAGCATCAGCGGTTACAGTGACTTTTTGCCCTACTCTGATAAGCTCTAAATCTGTTTGTGGTAAAGTAAAACTCACTTTCATCTGGCTACGATCTTCAACACGCACAATTTCCGTACCCACGTTGATATATTGCCCTTCGTTGATTTTCACGATACCCGCTTCGCCATCAAAAGGAGCATAAATCTGACGACGTTTAATGCTCGCCTTTAAAGATTCAATACTTGCAACCAATTGATTGTAGCTTGCTTGTGCATTATCTAATTCTGCTTTTGAAGCACTATTTGATGCAACTAAGTTACGATAACGTTGATAATTCGCCTGTACCGCAGAAAGTTGAGCTTCAGATGCACGTAAACTGGCTTGTTCAACAGAGCTATCTAATTCAACTAAGAGCTGTCCTTTTTTCACACTGTCGCCAGCTTTTACTAGCACACGACTGACGGTGCCTGATACTTGAGCACTCAGCATCGCACCTTGATTTGGTCGTATATAACCGACGGCGTCAATAACAGGCGTCCACTCTCGTGATGTAACATCCATTGCAGTAACCATCGTAATGCTTGGAAATGGATTAGCAGCGGCATCAGCTTTTGCTTGTGCAATTTTTTGGTTAATTGCAATAACTGCGCCAAAAACCAATAACACAAGCAGTAAAACAAGCCAAACACCAAATCTTTTAAAGAAAGACGGTTTTTTTGTTTCTGTTGTCATATTTTCTCCATAAAACCTAAAATAATGAATTTAAAATTAAACAATAATTGCTTTCCAAGTGCGTAAAATCACATCTTCAATCATTTGCTGAGAATAGACTTTATCCAAGGATAACTGCTGATAAATTAAATCTTGAGGTACTTTCATACTCATTGTGTATAACACTTGTAGCGGTAAATCCACAATCACACCTTGTTGTAAACCACGTTTAACAAAACGGCTCCAAGGTAAATCATCAGCTTCAAAACAATATCGTAAAAGCTCACGAAACTGAGGCAAAGACTCATACTGATACATATTTTTTACCACATTGAGATTATTCGACATAAACTCGAACTTCGCTAACCACAATGCTCGGTACTGTTCAAAAAGCGGTAAAGATTCATCGTACTGCTTTTCAATAGCTTGGTTAAATTGACTAAATAAATAAAGAATAAGTTGATTCAGCAAATCATCTTTATCTTTGAAATAGAGATAAATAGTCCCAACCGATACCCCTGCCTGTTTGGCAATTTTATGAGTGGAAAGATATTGCACCCCATTTTCTGCCATTAATGTATCTGCAGCATTTAAAATACGAAGCGCCACTTCATTGTGTGGCACATTATTAATAATCATAAAAATTTAAAATCATCCAACTGAACGTTCGTTCATTCTACTCTTTTTTCAAATTTTGGCAAAAAATAAAGGTTCAGTTTTGTAAAGAAAAATGCTTTCCATAAATGGATTGCAAAAAATCAATGAAATCTAACCGCTTGTTTCTTTGCCTAAATTGATTTTGTAATGCTTTTAGCAAACGTTTGCGTTATAATTTGCATCGTTTTTTATTACCAATTTTAAGGAATTAGAATGACTTATCGTCCAATTAAACAAGCCTTGCTTAGTGTTTCAGATAAAAATGGTATCGTGGAATTTGCAAAAGGCTTATCTCAACGTGGGGTAAAATTATTATCAACAGGCGGAACAGCTAAATTATTAGCCGATGCAGGTTTAGCTGTGACTGAAGTTTCTGACTACACTGGCTTTCCTGAAATGATGGACGGACGTGTAAAAACCCTTCACCCAAAAGTACATGGTGGTATTTTAGGTCGTCGTGGTGTCGATGATGAGATTATGCAACAACATAATATTGAGCAAATTGATATGGTGGTTGTGAATCTTTATCCTTTTGCTGCAACGGTGGCGAGAGAAAATTGTACGTTAGAAGATGCCGTTGAAAATATTGATATTGGTGGGCCAACAATGGTTCGTTCAGCGGCTAAAAACCATAAAGATGTGGCAATTGTCGTCAATAATAATGATTTTAATGCAATTTTGGCAGAAATGGATAACAACCAAAACGGTTTAACTCTTGAAACTCGTTTTAATTTAGCCATTAAAGCCTTTGAACATACTGCTCAATACGATTCAATGATCGCAAACTACTTTGGGCAAAAAGTACCACCTTATCAAGGGGCGGAAGAAGAAGATTTAAGCCAAGTTTGCGGACAATTCCCACGCACACTCAACCTTAACTTTACGCGCAAACAAACAATGCGTTATGGCGAAAATAGCCATCAAAATGCCGCATTCTATGTTGAAAACGAATTGAAAGAAGCTAGCGTAGCAACCGCGATTCAACTGCAAGGTAAAGCCCTTTCTTACAATAATATCGCAGATACCGATGCAGCACTTGAATGTGTAAAAGAGTTTGATGAGCCAGCTTGTGTTATCGTGAAACACGCAAACCCTTGTGGCGTTGCACTAGGGAAAAACATTTTGGAAGCTTACGACCGAGCCTACCAAACCGACCCAACTTCTGCTTTTGGTGGCATTATTGCTTTCAACCGTGAATTAGATGGTGAAACCGCACAGACTATTGCAGATCGTCAATTTGTCGAAGTCATTATAGCCCCAACAATTTCTGAAGATGCGAAAACTGTACTCGCGAAAAAGAAAAATGTGCGTGTGCTTGAGTGTGGTGAATTTTCTGAGCCAACTCACCGCTTAGACTTTAAACGTGTAAATGGTGGATTATTAGTTCAAGATGCTGATCAAGGTCACGTTGATATTGAAGATCTACAATTTGTTAGCGAACGCAAACCAACCAAAGAAGAGATGGAAGATCTCTTATTCTGTTGGAAAGTAGCTAAATATGTGAAATCAAATGCGATCGTATATGCTAAAAATAAACAGACGATCGGTATCGGTGCAGGACAAATGAGCCGCGTTTATTCTGCTAAAATTGCAGGCATTAAAGCTGAAGATGAAGGCTTACAAGTGGCAGGCTGTGTAATGGCATCAGATGCGTTCTTCCCATTCCGAGATGGTATTGATGCAGCAGCTAAAGTTGGCATTACTTGTGTCATCCACCCAGGTGGTTCAATGCGAGATCAAGAAGTGATTGATGCCGCAAATGAACACGGAATGGCAATGGTATTGACAGGAATACGTCATTTCCGTCACTAATCTCATTACTGATAAACCAAGGGCGGTATCATACCGCCCTGTTGTTTTCATTCATATTTTACAATACTACTGCTCTACGTTTTTTCATTGGTTTTATTCTCTAATTGAACAGGCAGAATTAGACTCAATGGACGTTGTTTTAAAATTTCCCATACACAGCAAGCAATTTTACGCCAGCTATTGATTTCAGCATCCAATGAACGTAATGCTACCCATAATGTTAATGAGAAACTCACAATTAAGTTCACTAACCCAATAGCTAATACAAAAGCAAGACTTTGCCAGAAAATGGCTATTGAGAGATCTCCACTCACAGTAGCATAGCCTAAATTCGCAGAAGAAAGTGCAACATGACGAATATCCAGAGGTAGTCCGGTTAAATAGCCCACTAACCCCGTTAAACCGAGTAATAAACCAAAACAGAAATTCCCCATTATTGAGCCAGCATTATCGTGCATATAATCTGCAAATTTACCACGTATTCCTGATGGCATTATGCGTTTTAACACTGGGTGTTCTCTTAAGCGCATTCGTAAATTAAGGTAGTTACAGCGGTTATCAAAAAATCCTGAAATAATGCCTGAACAGAATAGCCATACGCCAGCAATAGCAGCAAACCATAATGTCCCTTTGGTAATATCAATGGCGTTAAGTTGATAAGCTATCTGCTCTGAACTCAGAATAGCCGCCCCCATATAATGTTCGTAACCAATCGCAATCACTGCAGATAACAATAATGCAACAGATACATTACCTAAAACTGCAACGCTTTGTGAGCGAAATACATCGATTAGTAATTGAGCTAATTGCATATCAACAGCTCGCCCTTGTGGATTTTTCTGTACGGCTTCCGCAAAGCGGGCAGCCGTCATTGCTGGCTGTTTAGTTGCAACAGAAAAATGCAGCATAAAAATCACAATAAAGCCAAAGCTATAATTCAAGCCTTCTAAGATACTTTTTAGCACTTTGTCTTCAACGCTACTGCCAATATAAATTTTAATAAGCGCAATAAATGCAATCAGTACACCGCCACCAGCCGCTGATGAAAACATTTCCCAATACTCTTTAGCATTACGCGTAATATAATGTTCACCATGATCGCTGGTATTTTGTGTAATACTACGAGAAAGCATTTTGACACTCTGTTTCCATAGGCTTGAAACACTATGTTGATCTGCCGAGGCTGCCGCTAATATCCCTGTTAAGACTAAAATTCGGCGTGGTAAAAAACGATTAGATGCAAACACATCCATCAACATAGCTAATCGTTCTAAAGTTTGTGTCAATCGCTCCAATAAATGAGCAACACCTAATGAAGATCCTGCTGTCGCACCTTTTTTCCGTAACCGTTCAATCAACTCTTGACATTGAACAAACATCACTTCTAAATGATTGATATCATATACTTCGTTTCTACGCTGGCTTTCCACCCAATTAGACACTTCACGATGTAAAGCAACAAAAGAGCTATCGGCATCAAGTAAATTGGGCTCTAGCCGCATCAATTCAGGTTCCATTTCTTCTGCTGCAATCCAAATTGCCAACATCTCAATCGCAAATAACCCTTCATATCGCATATGATTACTTACTGTTTCTCTCTCGTGTGGCGTTGCATAACGACGCAGTAGATTCAATAAGGCATCCCAATATTGCATAGGAACAGTATTGATCCATTTAGCATCATCTTTATCATTAAATAACAATACAAATATATCGCGTAAATCTCTTTCGTCTTTAAATGATGGATTGATACGTTCGTACAATCTTACCCGCATTTCTCGCCCAAATCCCCCACGAGCTAAAATACCGCGACTAATAAATAACGGGTATAAACGCATTCCACATAACCAACGACAGAACTGACTTGCTAATTTCTCACCTAATGCTCTATTCTGTTTTAATAATTTAATCAGAAAATATAAACGTTGCTGTGCTTCTTTTCCTTGGTTTTCTCGTAACCACTCGCACAATTCATCTAGTAATCCAAATGTATCGTTTTCTGTTAATTTCTGTTCAATAAAAAGTGTAAGTGCCGTTATCTCGGTAAATTGTTTTCCTGACAAAGCAGAGTTCTCCTATTTATTTTATTTGATGAAGCATTATATCAAGTTGTTTTTCAAAGTTTAGTCTGATTGATAAAAATGCTAAAAGTTGCTTAATCTAGCAAAATTTACATCAGGTTGTGAAACTGTCATTCTATAAAAAATCGAATGTTTATAGTATGATTTCATCATAATGCAATACAACAAGCGGTAAGATCACAGCAATTTTTTGCCAAACGTTTCACCAATCTTACCGCTTACTTTATGGAAAGAATAAATGAAACAAAATTATTATCGTGGGCGTTTTTCTGTTGCCCCAATGCTTGATTGGACAACTCGCCACTGTCGCTATTTTCATCGGCAATTTACTCAACATAGTTTACTTTATAGCGAAATGATTACCGCCCCCGCTATTTTGCACGCCAAGTATGATTTACTCGCTTATGATCCTGCTGAAAATCCCGTGGCTTTACAACTTGGTGGAAGTGACCCTACTCAGTTAGCACAATGTGCCAAATTAGTCGAAGAACGTGGCTATGCTGAGATCAACTTGAATGTGGGTTGCCCGTCAGATAGAGTACAAAATGGAATGTTCGGAGCTTGTTTAATGGGCAATGCGGATTTAGTCGCACAATGTGTTTCAGCAATGCAACAACAAGTATCCATTCCTGTCACTGTCAAGCATCGTATCGGGATTGATGAGCTAGATAGCTACGAATTTTTATGTGAATTTATTGAGAAAATCCAACCTTATTGTAATGATTTTATTGTTCACGCGCGTAAAGCGTGGCTGTCAGGATTAAGCCCGAAAGAAAATCGAGAAATCCCACCGCTTGATTATGAGCGCGTTTATCAGCTTAAACGAGATTTCCCGCATCTAAAAATCAGTATCAACGGGGGGATTAAAACCATTGATGAAATTAAACAGCACCTTGAATATGTTGATGGTGTAATGGTTGGGCGTGAAGCCTATCAAAACCCAAGTTTATTGGGTGAGATTGATCGTGCTTTATTTGATGAAAATGCACCGATAATTACCCCTAAACAAGCGGTAGAAAAAATGTTGCCATATATTGAGCAACAAATTAGCCAAGGCCTTTATCTCAACCATATTGCTCGCCATATTCTTGGTGCATTTCAAAACTGCAAAGGAGCAAGACAATGGCGCCGTCATTTAAGTGAAAACGCCTGCAAACAAGGTGCAGGCGTAGAAGTGGTTCAACAGGCATTGAGCTTTGTTGAAACAGACTAGTGCGTTAAAACAATACTAATTCTCTTACTTTAAAGCCAACTGAAACCGCTGAGTTAAGAGCAAAATCAGCGGTTTGGTAAGCGGTAAGTTCAACGTTATTGATTGCAATTTGATAACGGTAAAATTGCCCTAAAAAGAGTTTATCTACCACAACGCCTTGTCCTTCTGGCTCTGCTTTAATCACTAGCTGCTCGGGGCGTAACAGCCATTGATACTCCCCGACGCTATATTCACTGTCGGGGAATAAATGGTAATCGCCAATCGGGCTATTGAGTACATTTCCATCCGAAACCTGACAGTTTAAATAATTCGTTCCACCTAAAAAATCTGCGACAAATTTATTCACAGGCGAATGATACAGTGCCATTGGTGTACCGAATTGAACGATCTTACCTTGATCCATTACCGCAATTTTATCTGCAAATGCAAAGGCTTCTTCTTTACTGTGCGTTACAAAAATCGCAGGGACTTTTTGGCTTTTTAAAATTTGTTTAATTTCTTGGATCATCTCATAACGAGTTTGGCTATCTATATTTGAAAAAGGCTCATCAAGTAATAACAGTTGTGGCTTACAGGCTAAAGCACGAGCAATCGCAACCCGTTGTTGCTGACCGCCCGATAATTCGTGAGGAAAACGATGTTCAAAACCTTGCAGTTTCACCACCGCTAACATCTGCTGGGTAATCGCTTGCTGCTCCGCTTTAGGTAATTTGCTTAAACCAAATTGAATGTTATCTTCCACATTCAAATGCGGAAAAAGGGCATAATCTTGGAAAATTAAACCAATTTTACGTTCTTCAACGGCTTTACGTTGCAAATTTTCGCCTGCTAAAAAAATACTGCCTTTCTGAATGGGTAATAACCCTGCAATCGCCTTTAATAAGGTTGTTTTACCACAACCACTTGCTCCTAATAGGCAGACAATTTCATTCTCTTGTAGCTCTAAGTTCAGTGATTTTAACACTGATGTATGCTCAAATTGACAGCTAAGCTGTTGAATATCAAGTAATTTCATTATGCATTATCGCTCTTTTTGAGATTGTGAAATTAACGAACGGGTTAGCCAAATAACAGGAATTAACCCTACAAGTACTAATACAATTGCTGGCAGTGCCGCTCGTTCAAGTTGCTCGTCTGATGTAAACGTAAAAACGTGCGTCGCTAGCGTATCAAAATTAAATGGTCGCAACAGTAATGACGCATTTAACTCTTTCATACTTTCAATAAACACCATCAATGCCGCTGTAATAATCCCTTTTGAAATCAATGGAATGTGGATCTTCTTAAACATTACCACCCCATTTTTACCCATTGTTTGACTTGCCATATCTAAAGATGGTGAAATTCGCCCAAGAGATGTTTCAAGGCTACCGATTGCCATTGCTAGAAAGCGGATAGTATAAGCTAATACTAAAGCAAACAGCGAACCTGAGAAAATTAACCCCACAGGCGATAATTCCAATGATTTCAATAATGCGTGTAATTGATGATCGGCAAATGTCAAAGGCGAAAGTAATCCAATAGCTAACACAGTGCCAGGAATGGCATAGCCTAACGAAGAAATCTGTAAAGATAAGCGGGTTGTTTTCAGCCAAAATTTGCTATTGAGCGAAAGACGATAGGCAAAGTGCAACAATAAGGCAATCGCGACTGTTACCACAGAGGCAACCACCGATACTTTCAAACTATTTAACGCAAATTGCACAAAATCTAAATTCCAAGATTGTTCAAAATAATCGTAAGCCCAATAAAGCAGTCGCCCCAACGGAATAAAGAATGCCATTGAGAGCAATCCCCAACACCAAATATGTGCTAGGCATAATTTCCAACCTGTTAATTGTTTAAAGGCACTTTTCTTTTCATAACCACGTTGATAACTTTTCTGTTTACGGCGGCTGTATTGCTCCAAAGTGATAAATAAGAAGATCATCAACAACATAAAAATCGAAATACGGCTTGCAGTGCCTAAATCGTGAAAACCTAACCAAGAATCATAAATGGCAGTGGTTAAAGTCGGAACTGCAAAATAAGAGACCGTTCCAAAATCGCCTAACGTTTCCATTGCCACTAACGCCATTCCGACCGCAATCGCTGGTCGAATGAGTGGAAAGGTAATTCGGCGGAAAATTTGGCTTGGGGTCGCCCCTAGCATTTTGGCACTATGGGTTAAATTTTCCGATTGTTCAAGCAACGCAACACGGGCTAATAGGAAAATATAAGGATAAAGCACTAAAGCAAGTACAAAGCAAGCACCATAAAGGGTACGAATTTTAGGAAACCAATAATCTTGTGGTGAATTCCAACCAAATAGATTTCGTAACATTTCTTGGAATGCACCTGAGTAATCAAGTAAATCCGTATAAAGAAAAGCAATTAAATAGGCTGGCATTGCTAAAGGCAAACACAATAACCACTGTAATGTTTTCTGCCCGAAAAATTGATAATTTGCCAAAATCCACGCCGATGGCAAGGCAAATATAAGAGAAAGAAAGACTGTGCCGATCACTAACAAACTGGAGTTAGTGACGTAGCTCCCAAGCATGGTATTCCATAAATGCGTGAGATTTTCCATTTCACCGTCGAATGCGTGATAAGCAATCGCAAGTAATGGGAGTAACACGATCAAAGTGGCAAAGACAGCAGTTTTCTGCCACACTAAAAAACGGTTTTTCATTCCGAAAAAGGCTCTTTTTTAAAATGTAATTGGACGCCCGAGAGCGTCCAAATTATTCATTAGCGGTAAGATTCGTTTTATTTTTTGCAAAAAATCATTCCATACTTACAGCTATCACATTTGGTTGAATGAATTATTTAACGTCGTCAAATTTTACTTCATCAACTAATTTTAAAGCTTTTTCGTAGTTTTTCGCAATATCTTCAAGTTTAATTGCGTCTGCTGAATATTCGCCCCAACCTTTTACTAATTTAGATGGTGAAACACCTTCTTTTACTGGGTATTCGTGGTTTAATTCTGCATAAAGTTGTTGAGCTTTATCGCCACTTAAATATTCAACTAATTTCACTGCGTTTGCTTTGTTCGGTGAATGTTTTGCAATAGCTACACCACTGATGTTGAAGTGAGTACCGTATTGACCTTGTGGGAAGTTAATAACTGCTGATTCAGCCCACGCTTTTTGCTTATCATCATCTAACATTTTACCGTAGTAGTAGCTGTTACCTAATGAATAATCACAGATACCCTCTTTGATTGCTTTAACTTGGTCACGATCGCCACCTTGTGGTTTTTGTGCAAGATTTGCTTTCAAGCCTTCTAAGAATTTTTTGGTTCTTTCTTCACCGTAATGTTCAATCATAGAAGCAAAGAGAGAAACGTTATAAGCGTTTTTACCAGAACGTACACAAACTTTGCCTTTGTATTCTGGTTTTGCTAAATCTAAATAATCGAAACCTGCTGGTAATTTACCCACACGATCTTTTGATGTGTAGATGACACGAGCACGTTTTGTTAAACCGAACCATTCATCGTTAGAATCGCGGAATTGTGCAGGGATATTTTTTTCTAATACTTTAGAATCCACTTTTTGTGCTAAACCTGCTTTTACAATTTCCATTACACGACTAATATCAACGGTTAAAAGTACGTCCGCTGGACTTAACTCACCTTCTTGTTTTACACGATCCACTAAGCCTTTATCAGCAAAGATCACGTTAACTTTGATACCAGTACTTTTTTCAAAATCTTTCAGCATTGGCTCAATTAAGTATGGCTGGCGATAAGAGTAAACATTGACTTCATTTGCTGCAACAGCTGAAGTTGATACAAATGCAGAAACGGCTAATGCCACAGTAGAAAGTACTTTTTTCATAAAAAATCCTCTGTTGTGAGATAAACATCCCTAAAAAAGCTTTAGGGGGTGAATGTAAAGCAGTCTAAATTTATCCAAGATCAAAGTCAATGATAACTGTTTTTATTTACAAATTAAAAAAATTCTCAAAAATTACTTAATTAACCCCATTTTCACAAAATTTACCAACTAACTCCAAGGTGAGTGCGTATTTTCCGTTTTGGGGCTGAAGTAGATTAGCCCTAAATTTCACACCATTTCCGCAAGGTTTTAAGCTGCATTTTAGGTGTTCCAACATTAAACCGAAATTCACATTCCTTCAAGAATAAAGGAAAGTTTTTTCGGTTTATTCCATTATATTTTCGAAGCACTCGCTTGGCTTGACTCCAAAAATTTTCAATCCCGTTAATGTGATTTTCTCGCTCAGCAAATATCTCAGAATGGTTAATTCGCTCGTGATGAAATTCACTCAAGGGCATCATAGCTGCGATAAGTATCCGTATAAACCCAGCTATCAGGCTTGATTTTCCTTTTGATAACAGGGAGTAACGTTTCACTCTTGGTATTTTCAACAACCACTGTAAACACCTTTCCTTGCCGTTTTAAAATACCAAAAACAGCGACTTTCCCTGCTGCACCTCGACCACGTTTTCCTTTACGATGCCCACCAAAATCGCTTTCATCTAACTCAATTTTTCCCTCAAAAATCTCATCGGCTTCAATGGATAAATGGTGGTCGATGATTTGACGAATTTTATGGTAAAACAAAATCGCTGAGTCAGGTTGAATACCAAGAATATCAGCAGCTGAACGAGCTGTTACTTCTAGCACAAAAAATTCAAGCAGTCTTTTTTGTATGGATTTCTTTAATTTACAATGAGTTATCTTCATTTTTATAGACTAACATACTTGCTAATCTACTTCATCCCCAAATGTAATTCATATTACAGGGAGAAGTTTTTCTTCTCTATCTTTACAAATCAAATGATCAACCACAAGCGGCAGGATTAATTAAAAACTTTGCAAATCAATAAAAACACTTCAGCACAAGTTGAAATACAAAGGGAGCAAAGATAGACGAGAGAATACCGCAAAGCACTAATGCAACTGATGCGTAGCTGCCTGCTTTTATGCTGTATTCCATCGTTCTTGCTGTACCTAATGCGTGGGAAACAGCCCCCATACTTAAACCGATTGCTCGGGTATTTGTTACTTTTACCCATTTTAGAATAGCAATACCAAAAGCAGAGCCTATAATACCTGCAATTGAAACCGCAATAGCACTTAATGCTGGATTTCCGCCCATCTCTTTAGTAATTGAAACCGCAATTGCAGTAGTAACCGATTTAGGTAATAACGCAAGCAAAATATCTTGGCTTGCCCCTAATGCTAAGGCAAATAATACGCCCGTTATCATTGTGAATAAGGTAGATGCCAACGCCAGAATGGCAATCTTACGCCAGTGTTTAATAAGTTGGGGAAGATGTTCATAGAATGGAACAGCTAATGCAACAACTGATACACCAAGTAGCTGGTTAATCGGTAAATTGCCTTGATAATATTGTTTAAAAGGAATATTAAAAATAACTAATACGCTCACAGTTATCAATAAAGAGAGAATAAAAGGATTTAAAATTGATGATTTCAGCTTTTTACTTGTTTTTAAGCCGATGATAAATAATAAAATAGTCAGTAAGCTATAAGAATAAATAGATAAATCACTCATCTTGCTGCCCTTCTCTCTCAAATAACCATTGTGCCAAATAGCCGATAATAATTAAACACCCAACAGTACTTAAAAAATTTGCAATAAATAAGGCTTGAAGATACTGATTAAGCACATCTATTTGCTCAATGATCCCAGAGCAAATGGGTAGGAAGAAAAGTGTCATATAGCGAGTTAAAGGGCGAGATGCAGGAGCAATCCATTGAATTTTAACGACTTTTATCACTAATAAACTAAATAGTAATAGTAATCCCCAAATGCTTTCTGGAATACCTATCGGTAACAGAATATTCAACCATTGCCCTAACAATAGCATCAAAAAAAGTAATGATAATGCCACAATAAAACGTAGTGATTTAATTAACATTTTGCTTCCCGTTTATCTAAATTTTCAAATAATTTGTAAATTATTTCCTAAATCTCACCGCTTGTCTTGAGAAATTTGATTACTTTGTTTAAATCTCTGGTGCGCGTTGAAGGGGGAAGGCTTTTTAAAAAAGTTGCCCCATAATGACGCATTACTAGGCGAGAATCACAAATAATCACTGCACCTTTATCAGTAACATCTCGAATAAGTCGTCCAACACCTTGTTTTAAGGTAATAACGGCTTCTGGAATCTGAATATCATTAAATGGATCACCACCTTGCAACTTACAATCTTCCATTCTTGCTTTAAGCAATGGTTCATCAGGTGCGGTAAATGGCAGTTTATCAATGATGACCAAAGAAAGTGCATCTCCCCGCACATCAATCCCTTCCCAAAAACTTTGGGTGGCAACCAATACGCTATTTGGTTCAGCAATGAATTTCTCAAGCAGACGACTTTTACTGGTTTCACCTTGTAACAATACGCTCAATTGGCTATGCTCCCGCAGAAAATCAGCTAAACCACGCATCATAAAATAAGAGGTACATAGCAGAAAACAGCGACCGTTATTCGCTTCAATCACGGGTTTAAGTAGTTGCCCTAATACCGTTAATGTGTGTGATTTGTTGGTATCAGGTAAATAACGTGGCACACAAAGTAATGACTGTTTTGCATAATCAAAAGGGCTTTGTAATACCATTTGCTCCGCATTTTCAATCCCTAAACGTTGGCAAAAATGATCAAACTTCCCTCCAACTTCTAAAGTTGCGGAAGTAAAAACCCAAGCGGTCTTTTGGCTTTTCATCTGCTCGCCAAACTTATCCGATACAGTTAGTGGAGTAATATGCAAACCAAAGTAGCGTCCATTCGCTTCATACCAGTAGCAGTAGCCTATCACCGTAGTATCGCTCAATTTTTTTAGCAAAACTTTGACTTCCGCTAAACGTTCAAAAATTTTATCTAATGTTTCAGAGCGACCTAGTGATTTTTTAACCACTTCACTTAAAAAATCAAGATTTTCATTTAGCTTGCTTAGCCCTTCAACAACTTTAGGATTATTCAGTAATTCTCGCAAATTCCCCCTTAACGAGCCGTCCCCAAGCAGTAAACGAAAATCTTGTACCACTTTTTGCAAATGATCCGATGCTTTACCAAGCTGAGCGAGATCTTTTAATTCCGAACGATAGACAATGTTACAATCTTTGCAAATATCAAAAAGCTGGCGAGATGTTAAAGATTGCCCAAAATATTGGCTAGCAATATCAGGTAGTTGATGAGCTTCATCAAAAATTACTAATTCAGCATCGGGAATAAGTTCACCAAAACCACTTTCTTTTACCGCCATATCCGCACAAAAAAGATGATGATTAACCACAACGATATCCGCATCCATCGCCTTTTTGCGAGCTTGTACTACATAACACTCTTTATAATTCGGGCAATCCGTTCCTAAACAACTTTCAGTGGTACTGACTAATTGCGGTAAGATCGGGCTATCTTCTGCTATTGTGATACATTCACTGAGATCGCCTGTTGCTGTTGAACTATGCCATTTTCGCACTTTGGATAAATCATTTAAGACCGATTTATCGCCTAATACGCCCATTGCAATCAATTGATCTAACCGTTCCAAACATAAATAGTTCGCTCGTCCTTTCAATAACGCTACCTTGCCTGTGTAATTTAAGGCTTTTTGGATCGTGGGCAGATCTCGGTTAAATAGTTGATCTTGCAGGTTTTTAGAACCTGTTGAAACAATGGTTTTTTTACCTGATAGCAAAGCTGGCACAAGATAAGCGAAGGTCTTCCCTGTACCAGTTCCCGCTTCAATAACGGCACTACTTGCAAATTTTACGGCTCTTCCTACCGCTTGTGCCATATCAAGTTGTGCTTGACGTGGACGAAAACCTTGAATATTGCTACTTAAACGCCCATTGGGACTGAAAGCATCATTGATTTTTTCTTGATATTTCATTTAATTAGAATTGAAGCGGTGAGTTACTATCAATTTTTTGTAAAAAATCGAATATATCTTCCCACTTAAGATGAATAACGTTTCTTAAGGCTCTGCTCATCTAAAGCTTTTAGCCAAGCTAATTTTTCTTTAATCTGTTTCTCCATTCCCCGTTCGGTTGGGAAGTAGAATTGAGTGTCTTTTAAAGGTTCTGGGAAATAATTTTCCCCTGCGGCATAGGCATGCCGTTCATTATGAGCATATCGGTATTCATCGCCATAACCTAATGACTTCATTAAATTAGTTGGTGCATTGCGTAAATGCTCTGGAACATCATAATCAACATCTTCTTTGGCAATCCGTTTCGCTTGGTTAAAAGCGGTATAGACCGCATTACTTTTGGGTGCAACGGCAAGATAAATCACCGCTTGGGCAATGGCCCTTTCTCCTTCGTAAGCGCCAACTCTTGTGTAACAATCCCAAGCAGCAAGGGCAACTTGCATTGCTCTTGGATCTGCATTACCAATGTCTTCTGATGCGATTGCTAATAAGCGGCGTGCAACATAAAGCGGATCGCCTCCAGCCGTTAATATGCGTGCATACCAATATAATGCCCCATCAGGCGATGAGCCTCGTACCGATTTATGTAGTGCTGAAATGAGATCATAGAATCGATCTCCACCTTTATCAAAACGCGCTTGTCGTTCACCCAACACTTCAGTAAGTAAATGTTTATCTAGCAATTTTCCTTGGGGTAATTGTTCTGCCATATCGCACATCAATTCCAAACAATTTAAGGCAAAACGTCCATCACCGTTGACGTAATTCGCAAGTAGCTTCAATACATCATCTTGCAAAATCAATTTTTCATTACCTAAACCACGCTCTTTATCAGTAATCGCATTTTGGAGAAGTTGCAAAATATCAGTTGCTTGTAAGGGCTTTAAGATATAAATACGCACTCTTGACAGTAATGCATTATTTAATTCAAAGGAAGGGTTTTCAGTGGTTGCCCCAATAAATGTAATGGTGCCATCTTCAATATGGGGAAGAAAAGCATCTTGTTGGCTTTTGTTAAAACGATGAACTTCATCGACAAACAGCAGTGTTCTACGTCCTGTTTGTCGATTTAATCTTGCCTTATCTATCGCTTCTCGGATCTCTTTAATACCGCTAGTCACTGCGGATATTCGTTCGACATCTGCGTCTAACGCATTGGCAATAATTTCGGCTAGTGTAGTCTTGCCTGTTCCCGGTGGGCCCCAAAAAATCATTGAGTGGCTATGCCCTGCTTCAATTGCTCGGCGTAATGGCTTACCTTGAGCAATCAAATGCGATTGACCAACATATTCATTTAAGTTGCGTGGACGCATTCGAGCAGAAAGCGGTCTGAAATCTGCTGAAAAATCCAAAGCTAAAGTACTCATCAACGTAAATGTAATCCTCGACGAATTTGGCGCATCAACAGGAAAATCCAAGGCCATAACACACCGCTTATGACTGCGCCTAATAACTCTTGCACATTAAAATCGGCGCTGTGTAAAACAAATTCCACAAAAAAGATCACCAATCGGATCAAAGCAATGTAAGCCATGACCAATAGGCTTTGTAGCCATAGCGATAAGTTACGCAAAATAAGGTGATATTTCGCCACAAAATAGATCGCAATAGATAACACTAAAGCGTGAATACCTAAAATAGAACCTAAGATAACGTCCCAAATAATACCTGCAATAAACGCTGTACCTACGCTCATTTTATCGGGCAAGGCTAATGCCCAATAAATCAGTACAAGTGCAATCCAAGCTGGGCGTAGCCCTTGGAAACCTGCTGGCCAAGGCATAATTTCAAGGACAAAAGAAATCATAAAAATAAAGACCAACACTAATAATTGGAAAATGGCATTTTGTCTCATTGTTCTATTCCTTCTTCTGCACCACTATTCACATCATTGTCTGCATCAGGAACGGGCGTTTCTTCTAAATGCTCTTCTGTTGTTGGTTCAGGATCTTGCACCTTCTCTTTTTGATTTGATTTTAAACGATCTAATGGATTTAAACTGTTACGTCTTTCCTCTACTGCGTTGCGTACATCTTGTGGCGAAATGGTTTGAGTACGTAATTCTTCACTGGTTGGCCATAGTAGCAATAAATAACGTAAACGCTCTAATGATGCCAAAGGGCGAGCAGTCACCCGTGCAAAATGACTAGAACCATCGTTCACTACGGTTTCAACAATTGCCACCGGATAACCTTCTGGGAAATTCCCCCCTAAGCCCGATGTAACTAATACATCGCCTTTAATAATATCTACTGTTCTTGGCAAGTGGTCTAAGATAAGTTCATCATTATGCCCTGTTCCACTTGCAATACCTCGAACATCATTACGCAAAACTTGTACGGGAACAGAGTGTGTTACATCTGTCAATAACAGCACTCGGCTACTTTTTTCGCCAACCGAGATAATTTGCCCAACAACGCCTTTCTCATCAATAATCGGTTGTCCAACAAAAGCACCATCAGTTTTCCCTTGATTAACAATGACTTGCTGACGGTAAGTATCCATTTCAGCTGTTAATACTTCAGCGACTTTTTTATATTCATCTTGTCGAAGTGGGGAACTTAGTAATAGGCGTAGTCGTTGGTTTTCTACTTTTAATTGATCAAGTAATAATAAATCCGCATTTTTTTCACGCACTTGTTCTCTCAATACTTGGTTTTCTAATTTCAGACGTTGGCTATCAATAAAATTATTACTGACACCATCAAGTACTAAACGAGGACTATTGGCGAAGTAATATAAACCGCCCACAGTAGTTTCTAAAACATTTCTGACCTGAATGATTGCTGAACTTCGCCCATCGAAAAAAATACAAATAATGGAAAGTGCTACCGCAATAAATAGGCGAACACCAAGTGGGGGCGCTTTTGAAAAAATGGGTTTCATATTATTAAAAGGGTCATATCCTAAATGCAGAGTAAAATGAAAATGGACAATAGTTTACCACCTTGTCCATTTCTCTCACTATATATTTCAACCACAAGATGATTAGTCATCATCACTAAATACATCACCACCGTGAGTATCAATCATTTCTAACGCTTTACCACCACCACGAGCCACGCAAGTTAATGGATCTTCTGCCACAATCACAGGTACACCCGTTGCGTTCGTCAATAACACATCTAAATTTTGTAATAACGCACCGCCACCAGTTAATACCATTCCACGTTCAAAAATATCTGCTGCTAATTCTGGTGGACATTGCTCTAAAACACCTTTTACCGCTTCAACAATTCCAGTTAATGGTTGCTCAATCGCTTCTAATACTTGCTTAGAGGTTAGAGTAAAGGTTCTTGGCGCACCTTCTGCTAAGTTGTGTCCATGAACTTCCATTGTACGAATTTCATCATCATTACGAATATAAGCTGTTGCAATCTCTTTTTTGACTCTCTCTGCAGTTGTTTCACCAATAGCTGATCCAAAATGACGGCGAACATACGCAATAATCGCTTCATCAAATTTATCACCACCAATACGCACAGATGAAGAGTGTACAATACCATTAAGTGAAAGTACTGCAACTTCTGTTGTACCACCGCCAATATCAATTACCATTGAACCAGCAGCCTCATCAACAGGCAATCCCGCACCAATGGCCGCTGCCATTGGTTCTTCAATTAAGTAAACTTCTCTTGCTCCAGCCCCCATTGCTGATTCTTTAATCGCTTTACGCTCAACTTGGGTTGCTCCTGCTGGAACACAAATTAACACTCTCGGGCTTGGACGCATAAAATTATTACTATGCACTTGTTTAATAAAATGCTGTAACATTTTTGCTGTAACATGGAAATCAGCAATAACACCATCTTTCATTGGGCGAATTGCAACAATACTTTTCGGCGTACGGCCTAACATTGATTTCGCACTAGCACCTACAGCTGCAATACTTTTATTTGTTCCAACACGATCTTGGCGAACCGCAACCACAGAAGGTTCATCAAGTACGATACCTTGCCCTTTTACATAGATAAGTGTATTTGCTGTACCGAGATCGATCGAAAGATCATTTGAGAAAAGCCCAAGAAATTTTTTAAACATAATAAAAATCCGTAAATAATTATAAATTAGGATGGATGCTCAGATACTAGAGCAAAAATTGCGTGCAAATATAGCAAAAAAGGCTTGCAACGACAAAGGATTATTTTATTTTCATAGAAGAAAATCAGAGAAATTGCATAATATCCTTTTCAGTTAGAAATTTTTCACCCATTGACAAAAATAAATGATAAAGTTAGTCCGATTTTATGTTGAATTTCGGCTGATTTAAGCGGTCTGATTTGATGTAAACTTTACCATTTTCATTTATCACTTTTCATTCATCACATAGGAGTCTTTATGCTTATTGGTATACCAAAAGAGCTGCTGGACAACGAGAGTCGAGTGGCTGCAACCCCGAAGACTGTTCAGCAAATCCTAAAACTTGGTTTTGATGTTATCGTTGAGAAAAACGCTGGTTTCAAAGCAAGTTTTGAAGATAATGCCTTTGCAGAAGCAGGTGCAACTATTGGTAATACGCAAGCAGTATGGAATGCGGACATTATTTTTAAAGTAAATCCGCCAACTGATGCTGAGATCGCGTTAATCAAAGAAGGAGCTACACTAGTTAGCTTTATTTGGCCTGCTCAAAATCCTGAGCTAATGAAAAAGCTTTCCGAGAAGAAAATCAATGTCTTAGCTATGGATGCTGTACCTCGTATTTCTCGAGCTCAATCATTAGATGCGTTAAGCTCAATGGCAAATATTGCTGGTTATCGTGCAGTAGTTGAAGCTGCTCACGAGTTTGGTAGTTTCTTTACTGGACAAATTACTGCAGCAGGTAAAGTACCACCAGCTAAAGTACTTGTTATCGGTGCTGGTGTTGCAGGATTAGCAGCAATTGGTGCAGCTAACAGCTTAGGTGCTATTGTTCGAGCCTTTGACTCTCGCCCAGAAGTAAAAGAACAAGTACAAAGTATGGGTGCTAGCTTCCTTGAAATTGATTTCAAAGAAGAAGGTGGAAGCGGTGATGGCTATGCCAAAGTGATGTCAGAAGAATTTAATCGCAGAGCATTAGCACTTTACGCTGAACAAGCGAAAGAAGTCGATATTATCATTACTACCGCACTAATCCCAGGTAAACCTACCCCACGTCTTATTACTAAAGAAATGGTTGAATCAATGAAACCAGGTAGTGTTATTGTTGATTTAGCAGCAGCGACTGGCGGTAACTGTGAATTAACTAAAGCGGGTGAAGTAGTTGTTACTGAGAATCAAGTAAAAATCATTGGCTACACTGATTTACCAAGCCGTTTGCCAACACAATCTTCTCAACTTTATGGCACTAACTTAGTCAATTTACTCAAGTTACTTTGTAAAGAAAAAGACGGTAATATCAATATCGACTTTGAAGATGTCGTCTTACGCGGTGTTACTGTAGTAAAAGAAGGCGAAATTACCTTCCCTGCACCACCAATTAAAGTATCGGCACAACCCCAACAAAAAGCAGCCGCTCCTGTTGAGAAAAAAGAAGAAAAACCAGCTGATCCTCGAATCAAATATGGCTTATTCGCTTTAGCAGGTCTGCTATTCCTATGGTTAGCATCTGTTGCCCCAGCCGCATTCCTTTCACACTTTACTGTATTCGTGCTTTCTTGCGTGGTCGGTTATTATGTTGTGTGGAATGTTAGCCACGCTCTACATACGCCACTAATGGCAGTAACAAATGCAATTTCAGGTATTATTATTGTCGGTGCCTTATTACAAATTGCACAAGGTGGTTTCTTCATTAGTATTTTAGCGTTTATCGCAATTTTAGTCGCAAGTATCAATATCTTTGGTGGATTCAAAGTCACTCAACGTATGCTTGCAATGTTCAGAAAAGGTTAAGGAGAAAGCAATGTTATCTTCAGGTTTAGTACAAGCTGCCTATATCATCGCAGCTCTTCTCTTTATTATGAGTTTAGCAGGGCTTTCTAAACACGAAACCGCCAAAGCAGGTTGTTGGTATGGAATCGTGGGTATGACAATCGCCCTTGTTACTACTATCTTTGGACCAGAATCCAAAGGGACTATTTTCATTTTAATTGCAATGGCAATTGGTGGATTTATCGGTGTTCGTAAAGCATTGAAAGTTGAAATGACCGAAATGCCAGAACTTGTTGCTATTTTACATAGTTTTGTAGGTTTAGCCGCGGTATTAGTGGGCTTCAACAGCTATGGTTTACATCACGATGCAGTAATGCCAGAAAATTTAGATGCTGCCGCTCAAGCACTATTTGTGGCTGAACAGGCTAAATTAGCAACAATTCATAATGTTGAAGTATTCCTTGGTATCTTCATCGGTGCAGTTACATTTACTGGCTCAGTTGTTGCTTTTGGTAAACTAAATGGCAAAATTAACTCAAAAGCGTTAATGTTACCTCACCGTCATAAACTCAATTTAGCCGCATTAGTAGTTTCTGCTATTTTAATGATAATCTTTGTAAATCACCCTGAGAATATCTTCCCAGTGTTGATTATGACTGCGATTGCACTTGCTTTCGGTTGGCATTTAGTTGCATCAATCGGTGGGGCGGATATGCCTGTGGTTGTTTCAATGCTGAACTCTTATTCTGGTTGGGCAGCTGCGGCGGCTGGTTTTATGTTAAGTAACGACTTATTGATCGTAACAGGTGCATTAGTCGGCTCATCAGGTGCAATTCTCTCTTACATTATGTGTAAAGCAATGAACCGCTCATTTATCAGTGTGATTGCAGGTGGATTTGGTAACGATATCCAAGTAAGCTCAGATGAAGAACAAGGCGAACATCGTGAAACAACCGCAGAAGAAGTAGCAGAAATGTTGAAAAATGCAAGCTCTGTTATTATCACCCCAGGATATGGAATGGCAGTGGCTCAAGCACAATACCCCGTTGCAGAAATTACTCAAAAATTGCGTGATCGTGGGATTAATGTCCGTTTCGGTATTCACCCAGTTGCAGGCCGCTTACCTGGACATATGAACGTATTGTTAGCTGAAGCGAAAGTACCTTACGATGTCGTATTAGAAATGGATGAAATCAATGATGATTTTGCTGATACCGATGTTGTGTTAGTTATCGGTGCAAATGATACGGTAAACCCAGCAGCAATGGACGATCCAAATAGCCCAATTGCTGGAATGCCAGTATTAGAAGTTTGGAAAGCTCAAAACGTTATCGTATTCAAACGCTCTATGGCGGTGGGCTACGCAGGCGTACAAAATCCACTCTTCTTTAAAGAAAATACTCAAATGCTATTTGGTGATGCCAAAGAGCGTGTTGATGATATTTTGAAAGCACTTTAATCATCTATCAGAACAAGGCTCTGGAAATTCAGAGCCTTGTATATTTTTGGTGTAATGATAAATAAGCGGTATCTTACCGCTTATTTTTATCTTCAGATTACCAACCTTTTACAACTCCACCTTTAAAGAGTTTTAAGGCTTCTTGGTAAACTTCTTCAGTTTGGTAGGATTTCACGAAGTCTTGAATAGCTTCATTATTTTCATTTCCTTGGCGGGTTACAATCAAATTCACATAAGGTGATTGTTTAGATTCCACGAATAGGCCATCTTTATCTGGACTTAAACCAATTTGACCCGCAAAGGTATTGTTAATAATTGCAAAATCTACATCATCGAGTACTCGTGTTAATAACTCACCATCAACCTCTTTTATTTTTAGATTTCTCGGATTCTCTAGAATATCTAATTGAGTTGCTAGTAAATTATTACCATCTTTTAATTTAATAAATCCCTGCTTTTCAAGTAGCAACAATGAACGACCTAAGTTAGTTGGATTATTTGGAATAGCCACTGTCGCACCATCTTGCAATTCAGAGATAGATTTGAGCTTTTTAGAATAGGCTGCAATTGGGTAAACAAATGTATTGCCGACAATACTCAGTTTAAAGCCGTTATCTTTAGAGTCTTTATCTAAATAAGGCTTATGTTGGAAAGCATTAGCATCAAGATCACCCTTATGAACTGCTTCATTCGGTGAACCATAGTCGGTAAATGAGACAAGCTCAACGTCACGATTATATTTTTCTTTTGCGATTTTAGCCGCTAATTCAGCAATTTGATGTTCTGGCCCAGACATAACACCCACTTTAATCTTAGCTTGCTGATCATTACAAGCAGTTAAAAATACTGCAGAGACTAATGTTGCTACACTTAATAACTTTTTGAACTTCATAATAACTCCTAATTATATATAAAAAAAGCGGTTAGAAACCTAACCGCTTACTGACTACCAACCTTTTACCACACCGTTGTTAAATAATTTCAACGCTTCTTGGTAAACTTCATCCGTTTGGAACGCTTTTAAGAAAGTCTTTAAACGCTCATCATTTTTGTTGTCTTCACGACTTACCACTAAGTTTACATATGGTGAATCTTTTGATTCAACAATCACACCATCTTTTTCAGGGCTTAAACCAGCTTGACCCGCATAGGTATTATTGATGATAGAAAGATCTACATCATCTAAAGAGCGAGTTAATAATGCTGTATCAATTTGTTTAATCTGAATATTTTTTGGATTCTCAATGATGTCATTTTCGGTTGAGAAAAGATTTTTGGGATCCTTCAATTTAATCACACCATTTGCTTGTAATAATAACAATGCACGACCTGTATTACTTGGGTTATTCGGAATAGAAACAACTGCGCCGTCTTTTAATTCATCAAGTTTTTTGATTTTTTTAGAATAAGCGGCAATAGGCCAAATGAAAGTATTACCGATAATCGCCATTTTATAGCCACGATCTTTACTTTCTTGTTCTAAATATGGCACCGTTTGGAATGCATTTGCATCAAGATCTTTAGCGTGTAATGCTGCATTTGGCTGGGTATATTCAGTGAATTGAACTAATTCAACATCTAAGCCATATTTTTCTTTTGCGATTTTTACCGCAACTTCCGTCATTTGAGCTTCAGGCCCAGTCATTACACCAATTTTTAAAGGTTGTGCTTTTGGTGCTTCTACTTTCTTTTCTTCTTTACAGCCTGTTAGCGCTAACGCTGAAACAAGTGCTAAACCCAGTAATTTTTTGAAGTTCATAAGATTTATCCTTATAGTGAATGAAAAATAAGAAGCGGTGAGTTACACTCAAAAATTTGCAAATTTTTCAGTAAATCTCACCGCTTGTAATTGGATTACCAGCCTTTTACTACACCATCTTTGAAGTGTTTTTGTGCTTCTTGATACACTTCTTCAGTTTGGTAAGCTTTCACGAAGTTTTTAACTGCTTCGCTATCTTTATTATTAGTACGAGCTACAATGATATTGACATAAGGAGAATCTTTACTCTCAACAAATACACCGTGTTCGGTTGCATTTAAGCCCACTTGACCTGCATAAGTGTTATTCACTACCGCTAAATCAACATCATCTAACGCTTTTGCTGCAACAGAAGTATCGACTTCTTTAATTTTTAAGTTTTTCGGGTTTTCAACAATGTCTAATGATGTTGAGAATAAGTTAGTGTTGTCTTTTAATTTGATTAACCCTTGTTTTTCTAAAAGAATTAAAGCACGAGCTAAATTACTTGGATCGTTTGGAACAGCAACTGTTGCGCCTTCAACTAACTCGCTCACATTTTTAATTTTTTTAGAATAGCCCGCTAATGGATATACAAAAGTGTTACCCACAATAACCAGGTTATCTAAATTTTTAGATGCTACATCTTTATCTAAATAAGGTTTATGTTGGAATGCATTTGCATCTAAATCGCCTTTACTTGTTGCAGTATTTGGCAGTGCATAATCATTGAAAAGCACAAATTCTACATCTAAGCCGTATTTGTCTTTTGCTACTTTAGCAGCAACTTCTGCCACTGTATGCTCAGGACCTGACATTACACCGACTTTAATTTTTTGTGCTTGTGGAGCAGACGCTGGAACAGCGTCTGCTTTTTTCTCTTCTTTACAACCTGTTAATGCTAAGGCAGAAACAACCGCTAAACCTAATAATTTTTTAAAGTTCATAGAAAAACCTCTTAATAAATGTTGTGTTTGAATTAACGATGATCGTAGCGTTTTGCAAGATTATCGCCAATTTTTTGGCTAATCATTACAATCGCAACAATAATAACGGTGGCGATCCACTTCACATATACCATATTTCTATGCTCTCCATAGCTGATAGCTAGGTTACCCAAGCCACCACCACCAACAGCACCCGCCATTGCGGAATAGCCGATAAGCGCGACTAAAGTTAGCGTAATGCCGTTAATTAAAATCGGTAAAGATTCAGGCAAATAGAACTTTGTGACAACTTGCCAATTCGTTGCTCCCATTGATTTTGCAGCTTCTGTTAAACCGCTTGGGATTTCCAGTAATGCATTTGACGTTAAACGAGCAAAAAATGGAATTGCAGAAACACTTAATGGCACAATCGCTGCTGTTGTCCCTAAAGTTGTTCCAACTAATAAACGAGTAAAAGGAAGTAATACCACAAGTAAAATAATAAATGGCACAGAGCGACCGATGTTGATTACAACATCTAATACTTGATGTAGCTCTTTATGTTCTAAAATTTCACCTTTGCCTGTTAAGAATGCAACAAAACCAATCGGTAAACCAATCACTACTGCCAGTAATGTCGCCATAAATCCCATATACAAGGTTTCAATTGTCGAAAGTGCGACTAGATCCCACATTTGCGGAGTTAATTGATTTTGAAAATCAGCCCACATAGCCTAGTACCTCAACCTTAACATTGTTATCAATTAAATAGAATTTTGCTTCCGCAATTGCGTCAGGATCACCTTCCATTTCAGCAATTACAAACCCAAATTTGACACCACCAGCATAGTCAATCTGCGACATCAAGATACTGAAATCAATACCAAATTTCTTCGATGCATTAGAAAGTAATGGAGCATCAACCGAACGCCCAGTAAACTCAAATTTAATAATCGGTTTACTGTTTGGTGTTTGGTTTGGTGACAATTGATCCATATACTCTTTTGGTAATTCAATATGGAAAGTAGATTGAATAAAACGTTGTGCTAATTCTGTTTTAGGATTAGAGAAAATTTCGCTTACTGAACCACTTTCTACTAATCGCCCTTGATCAATCACAGCAACACGATCACAAATACGTTTTACCACATCCATTTCGTGCGTAATTAACAAAATAGTTAAACCTAAACGGACATTGATCTCTTTGAGTAACTGTAAAATAGATTGTGTTGTTGCTGGATCTAACGCACTTGTTGCCTCATCGCACAATAAAACTTGCGGATCACTTGCTAACGCACGAGCAATCGCCACACGCTGTTTTTGCCCTCCCGATAAGTTACTTGGGTAAACATCACGTTTATCCGCCAAGCCAACTAATTCTAATAATTCGCTAACTTTTTTCTCAATTTGATCTTTAGCGGTATGACTTAATTCAAGCGGTAATGCCACATTTTCAAATACAGTTCGAGAAGAAAGTAAATTAAAATGTTGGAAAATCATTGCGATATGACGGCGAGCCAAAATAAGCTCTTTTTCAGAAAGGGTTGTTAAATCTTTGCCATCAACAATGACTTGCCCAAGTGTCGGGCGTTCTAATAAATTCACGCAACGGATTAGCGTACTTTTTCCAGCACCCGATGATCCAATAACACCATAAATTGTGCCTTTGGGTACTTCAAGATTAACATTGTCAAGAGCGGTTATTTTCTGCCCTTTAACTTCAAACTGTTTGCTGATTTGTTTCAGCTGAATCATAAAAGCCTGTCCACACTAAAAATAAAAATAATTGGGATATTTTAGACGTCTAGAATGCTATGTCAATGAACTAATGTTATTTTTTATGACAAAAAGGAATAAATCCTAAGATTTATTCCTTTCAAATGCCGTTGAACTAATCAATAAGCGGTGAGATGACAAGATTTTTTTGCAATTAGCTTACTGCTATTTGAACAAATACCTCATAAAAATCACGTTCACTTGTGATAAATTTTTGCTGAAATTGAGTAAGCGGAAACTGTGCGGATTGCTCTGCTACCCATTACGCTTTGTCTTTCATAATCGTTTGCAGAATAGTCGGTTGATTTTGCATAGTAGATCCTATCTAAAAACTTCAGTGTTTATGTGCGGTTTAATACCACATAATACCGAAAAATCGTTTAAAATAGCCAAACATTTTAGAGAGATAGACAACAAATGAAAGCTCAAATTAGACAACACTTAAATGATCTCCAAATTGCAATGCGGTTACATCATCAATGGGAAGAAGTTTCTCCCAGTGCTGAAGCGTTAGCGAGTACCGACCCTTTTTGTGTGAATACATTATCGGCAACACAATGGCTACAATGGATTTTTATTCCAAGAATGAATGCACTGCTTGATGCCAATGCCGAGTTACCACGCAATTTTGCCATCACCCCCTATTTAGAAGAAGCGTTAAAAGACGAAAGTTATCTTATGGCACTACACCAACCTTTAGCTAAACTTGAGAAGCTATTAAAAGGGTAAAAAATGCTAGATATTATTTATCGTGATGACGAATTGATCGCTATTAACAAACCTGCTGGAATGTTAGTACATCGGAGTTGGTTAGATAAACACGAAACCGTTTTTGCAATGCAAACGTTACGAGATCAAATCGGGCAACACGTTTTCCCTATTCACCGTTTAGATCGCCCAACATCAGGCGTGTTATTATTTGCATTAAACAGTGAAATGGCTCGCATTATGAGTGAACTCTTTGAACAGCATCAAATGCAAAAAAGCTATTTAGCAGTCGTGCGTGGTTACCTACAAGGTGAAGGGCGGATAAATTATCCCCTGAAGGTACAGTTAGATAAAATTGCAGACAAATTTTCACAAGAGAAAGAAGCACAAAACGCAATTACCGACTACCAACACTTAGCTCAAGTAGAAATGCCCTACCCAGCAGGTAAATTTCAAACCGCTCGTTATAGCCTTGTGCAACTTTTCCCACAAACAGGCAGAAAGCATCAACTTCGCCGCCATATGAAACATTTATTTCACCCGATTATGGGTGATACGAATTACGGCGATTTACACCAAAATCGAGCTTTAACCACTAATACAGGTTGCGATAGATTATTTCTACACGCTAACTCTTTGCAATTTATTCACCCAAGAAATTTGCAAAAAATTGAGATAAACGCACCGCTTGATCTGCAATGGCAACAACTTTTTACTCAATTTAATTGGCATTTCCCCCAATTTTTCAGGTTTTAATACTCTGATTAAAGTAAATAAAATCGACTAAATTAGACACTAGGAAGATAAATATGGATAATACATTACTTAGCCTAACCCACGAACAGCAACAACAGGCAGTTGAACAAATCCAACAACTGATGCAACAAGGCATTAGCAGTGGTGAAGCAATTGCTCTCGTGGCACAGCAATTAAAAGAGAAACATCGTCAAGAACATCAAACTATTAGTTCTAAGGAGAATAGAGAATATGAATAAAACGCTTGCACTAGCACTTGGTTTATTGTCTACCACTGTATTTGCAGAAGATAAAATACAACAAGCATCACCTGAGAAAGCCGTTGAGCCAAAACTAACTCTAACTATTTATGATACAAGCAATACAGTACCTAGAGCAATTGAAGGGCTAAAATATTCTTTAAAAGCAAAGAATTTATCTCTTTGTTGGACTGCTTTTGATATGCCATTTATACAGAGTAATAAAGTTATTGAATTATTTCATTCACCTAAAGCAAGCAAATTCACAGATGCTTCAGCTTCCACTGTTAGTTCAAAAGATAAGAAACAGCATACTATTGAGAACTATTTACCAAGTGTAAATGGGCAATATATTCATAGATGTTGGAATTTTGACAAGAAAGATCCATTAGGAAAGTACAGTGTGGAAGTTCAAATCAATAATATAAAGTTCCCAGCTTTATCATTTGAAGTAGTTAAATAAAGGTGTAATCGACAAAACAGTTATGCTTTAAACAACAGCAAGCAAGTAACCTTAAACTTGTTTGCTACCTTATTCACCCTATTTAAATGCTATAGAAAAAACCTTGTCAACCAGTAAGATATCCTTAGAGGTTACTTACCTAAGTCTGGAAGTAATTAGCTGGCCTTGGTGTTTTATTTTGATATTAGTTGACCGCATTTACACCAAACATGTATGAATAACCCAAAAACCAAGCGGGTAGATTTGCTAAAAATATTACAAATCTACACGCTTATGATTTAGATCACTACCAAAGGTAATATCAGATACAAAACTATGCTGGGTGTCTTTCTGCCACTTCTTTTAACAAAGCTTGTAACTCACCTTTTTGGAACATTTCAAGTACGATATCACACCCCCCAACTAATTCACCTTCTACCCATAATTGTGGGAATGTTGGCCAATTTGCGTACTTTGGTAATTCTGCACGAATATCTGGGTTAGTTAAAATATCTACATAACCAAATGGAACTTGGCAGTTAATTACTGCTTCTACTGCACGAGCAGAGAAACCGCAAGATGGGAATTTTGGCGAACCTTTCATATAAAGTAAGATTGGATTTTCGCTAATTTGTTTTTGGATTCTTTCAATAGTTTCCATTGTTTACCTCATTATTAACTGTAATAAGCATCTCTTGACACTTATCTTATTCAAAGATGATACAACTGTACCATCTTTATATGATTTACTACTTCGCAATACGTTTATATTTGATACGATGTGGCTGTAGCGCATCTGCTCCAAAGGTTTTCTTTTTCCATTCTTCGTAGTCAGAGAAGTTACCTTCATAGAAGGTTACTTTACCTTCATCACCGTAGTCAAGAATATGGGTAGCAATACGGTCTAAGAACCAGCGGTCGTGCGAGATAACTAATGCACAACCAGGGAATTCTAAAATTGCATTTTCTAGTGCACGCAAGGTTTCAACGTCTAAATCATTGGTTGGTTCGTCTAGTAATAAAACGTTTCCGCCCACTTGCAGTAATTTTGCTAAGTGTAAACGACCACGTTCACCACCCGATAGCTCACCAACACGTTTTTGTTGATCTACCCCTTTGAAGTTAAAGCGTCCAACATAAGCACGACTTGGAATTTCAAAGTTACCAATTCGCATAATATCCTGTCCGCCAGATACTTCTTCCCAAACTGTTTTGCTGTTATCCATCGCATCACGGAACTGATCAACAGATGCCATTACCACTGTTTCGCCCAAAACGATTGAACCAGAATCAGGCTGTTCTTGCCCTGATAGCATACGGAATAAAGTTGATTTACCCGCACCATTTGCACCGATAATCCCGACAATCGCTCCTTTTGGAATAGAGAATGAGAGATCGTCAATTAAAGTACGTTCACCATAAGATTTCGTTAGATTTTGTACTTCAATCACTTTATCCCCTAAGCGCGGACCAGGTGGAATAAAGAGTTCATTAGTTTCGTTACGTTTTTGATATTCGCCACTATTAAGTTCTTCAAAACGAGCCATACGAGCTTTACTTTTTGCTTGGCGACCTTTTGGATTTTGACGTACCCATTCAAGCTCTTTTTCGATAGATTTTTGACGAGCCGATTCCGCTGCTTGCTCTTGTGCTAAACGTTTCTCTTTTTGCTCTAACCAAGATGAGTAATTTCCTTCCCAAGGAATACCTTCTCCGCGGTCAAGTTCTAAGATCCAACCTGCTACGTTATCTAAGAAATAACGGTCGTGGGTAATGGCGACTACTGTGCCTTCATAATCGTGCAAGAAACGCTCTAACCAAGCCACTGACTCTGCATCTAAGTGGTTGGTTGGCTCGTCTAATAACAACATATCTGGTTTTTCAAGTAATAAACGGCAAAGTGCAACACGACGGCGTTCCCCCCCTGAAAGATGCTCAATTTTTGCATCCCAATCAGGTAAGCGTAACGCATCTGCTGCTCGCTCTAATTGATTTTCAAGATTATGACCATCGTGAGCTTGAATAATTGCTTCAAGTTCTGCTTGCTCCGCTGCCAGTTTATCAAAATCAGCATCGGGATCAGCATAAAGTGCGTACACTTCATCTAAGCGGGTAAGAGCCTTTTTAACTTCACCGACTGATTCTTCAATAGCTTCACGCACAGTTTGTTGTGGTTCAAGTTTTGGTTCTTGTGGAAGATAGCCAATTTTAATCCCTGGTTGTGGGCGAGCTTCCCCTTCGATCTCTTTGTCTATGCCCGCCATAATGCGTAAAAGTGTTGATTTACCCGCACCATTTAAGCCAAGTACCCCGATTTTAGCACCAGGGAAGAAACTTAATGAGATGTCTTTAAGAATGTGTCGTTTTGGTGGAACAACCTTACCAACACGATGCATTGTATAAACAAATTGCGTGGACATTATATTCATTCCTCATTGATAAAAATTGACGGCTATTCTACTTGAAATTAGACTAGGTGGGAATCTGAAATCTTGCTTAGATAAAATCTATCTTTAAGAAAATCCCCACTTTTAGTAAGTAGGGATTAGGGATATTTAGAAATAATGCAACAAACTTATTGTTGTTCTCTCGCAACCGCTCGATAACCAATATCTCTACGGTAGAAACGACCTTGCCATTGGATCTGTTCTGCTAATTTTAACGCCTGTTGTTGAGCATCAAAGACAGAATGACCTAATGCTGTTGCACAAAGTACACGTCCACCATTGGTTAATAATTTACCGTCTTTTTGCTCTACTCCGGCTAAAAAGACTTTTTGTCCTGCAATCGTCTCGCTAGGAATACCTGTAATTTCATCGCCTTTTCGATAATCTCCTGGATAGCCTTCAGCAGCTAACACAATACCTAAAGCCGCTTGCTCACACCATTTAGACTGCACTTCATCTAATTTACCATCGCACGCTTTTAAGCAAAGCTCCACTAAATCCGATTCTAAACGCATCATAATTGGTTGTGTTTCAGGATCACCAAAACGGCAGTTAAATTCGATTACTTTTGGCTGACCATTTGGCATAATCATTAAGCCTGCATATAAAAAGCCAGTGTAAGGATTATTTTCAGCTGCCATTCCACGCACAGTCGGGTAAATGACTTCGTCCATTACACGCTGATGAATTTCAGCGGTTACTACTGGAGCAGGAGAATAAGCCCCCATTCCACCTGTATTTAAGCCTTTATCCCCTTCGCCAACACGTTTATGGTCTTGGCTAGTTGCCATTGGTTCAACATTTTTACCATCTACCATTACGATAAAGCTAGCCTCTTCACCATCTAAAAATTCTTCGATCACAACTCGGCTACCTGCATCACCAAAAGCATTGCCTGACAGCATATCTTTCACTGCTTCTTCTGCTTCTGCGAGAGTCATCGCCACAATGACCCCTTTACCCGCAGCCAAACCATCCGCTTTAATCACGATAGGTGCACCTTTTTCACGCAGATATGCTAAAGCAGGTTCAACTTCAGTGAAGTTTTTATATTCTGCTGTTGGAATTTGGTGACGAGCTAAGAAATCTTTTGTGAATGCTTTGGAGCCTTCAAGTTGTGCGGCTGCTTGGGTTGGTCCAAAGATTTTTAACCCAGCTTGACGGAAAGCATCAACTACACCGATAACCAATGGTGCTTCAGGGCCAACAATCGTTAATCCCACCTCATTTTGTTTAGCAAATTCAACTAAAGCGGTAACATCAGTCGCTGAAATGGCAACATTTTCAATGCCTTGCTCTAATGCTGTACCAGCATTTCCTGGTGCAACAAACACTTTAGTGGCTAAAGGAGATTGACGAACTTTCCAAGCTAATGCGTGTTCACGCCCACCATTACCGATAATTAAAATATTCATAGTTTTCCTTAAAGTTGTAAAAAAGACAGAAAATCAGACCGCTTTTATAGGTTAATACCGTAAGCAAACGATTGCGTAGTTTACCGAATTTTACTGCATACTAAAAGGGAATAATCAGAAACAAGCGGTGAGATTATGATGATTTTTGTCAAGATGGATATGAGTGGGAATTCATCCCACCCGATTAAATGACTGGATAATTGCTATTAAGGTTTCCTCTAGCTTTCCAATCGTTCAAAACGCAATACCTTACGTTCAACTTGGCGTAGGATAAGCGTCATTATGCCTGTAATCATTAGATAAATTACGCCTGCCATGCCATAAATTGACAGCGCATCATATTCTGTACCGTACAACTGACGAGCATAGCCTATAATATCCATAATGGTAATGGTTGATGCCAACGATGTGCCTTTAAACACCAAAATAATTTCATTACTGTAGGAAGGTAATGCCCGTTTTAATGCGTAGGGGATAAGAATTTTTAGTGTTTGTAAACGATTTAAACCTAAAGCCGCACAGGTTTCCCATTGTCCTTTTGGAATAGCTTTTACTGCACCATGAAATAGTAGCGTCGTGTAAGCGGTACTATTTAATGCCAAAGCCAACATTGCACAAAACCACGCATTTGAGAGCAATGCCCACAGCGGACTATCCACAATCCATTGAAATTGCCCCGGCCCTGCATAAATTAAGAAGAACTGAATTAACAACGGCGTACCTGTAAAGAGCGTTAAAAAGAGATTGATCGCCCCTTTGATTAAACTATTTTCCATTGAAAGTAGGAACGTCAGCAATAACGCTAAGAAAAACGCCACTGTTAATGCCACAAAAGTGAGCAATAAGCTAGTTGGAATACCTTGAGCAATTACATTGAAATAATCCTGTAGCATTATGCAATTCCTCTTTCAAAGCGGGTAAAACGAAGTTCTAATTTACGAATAATCACTTGGCTCAATAAAGTAATCACTAAGTAAATTAAGGCTGCAAAGCCATACCAAGTAAATGGCTGATGCGTTGTAGTATTGATCAATTCAGCTTGACGCATTAAATCGTGAACGCCGATTAAAGAAACCAATGCGGTATCCTTCAACAACACAAGCCACTGATTACTTAACCCTGGCAATGCGTGTCGCCATACCTGTGGCATCACAATATGAATAAAGGTATAAATTCGACTGAGTCCTAAAGCCGCTCCCGATTCCCATTGCCCAACGGGCACAGCTTGAATAGCACCACGCAAAGTTTGTGAAGCATATGAAGCGAAGATCAAGGCTAATGCAACCACACCGCAACCAAAAGGCCCAAGCTCGACATAATTCCCAGTGAGTAACTCCAAAATTTCTGGCGTACCAAAGTAAATTAAAAAGACGACCAAAATTTCTGGCAACCCTCGCAATAATGCAACAAACACTGCGGTAGGTTTATTAATTATCGCCAATCTATGTGTTTCAAGGGAAACAAACAAAATCGCCAATAACATGCCTACGACTAGTGAGCAGAGAGCAAGCCCTAAGGTCATTAGGGCAGCTTGAGAAATTAAGGGAAGATAATCCACAAACATATGATTATTTCGTCATCCATTTATCATAAATTTTTTGATATTCGCCATTTGCTTTAATCGCGGCAAGCCCTTTATTTAAGTCTTCCACTAACGCAGTATTTGATTTTTTCACCGCAATACCTAAACCGTTATTAAAATAACGTTTGTCTGTTACACGCTCACCGACAAAACTAAGCTCCGGGTTTTTATCAAACATTTCTCTCAATACATCCGTATCGCCAAAGATAGTATCAATACGTCCATTTTTTAAATCCAATACTGCATCTTGTATGCTTGCATAAGAACTTACCGCATACTGTTTTGCTTCCGCATTGATATATTGTTGATAAGTTGTACCATTTTGCACGCCAACTTTTTTAGCTTGAGCAAGATCGCTCATTTTATCTTTTACACTAATAAAACTTGCTGAACTTTCATAATATGGAGCAGAAAATGCAACTTGTTTTGCACGAGCTTCTGTAATGTCAATAGCTGAAATTGCCGCATCGAAACCACCACGCCCTTTAATTAAACTTGGAATCAACGCATCAAAAGCTTGTGCTTTAAAATGACAGGTTGCATTTAGTTCTTTACAAATTGCATTCGCAATTTCAACATCAAAACCGATAATTTCACCTTTTTCATTTGTTGATTCAAATGGTGGATAGCTTGGTTCCATTGCAAAAGTAATATCTTGTGCGTTAGCGAATGTAGTTCCTGCCAAGAGTGCGGCTAAAAGTAATTTTTTCATTGTGTTTACCCCATAATTATTAGTGTGAATGTGAAAGATAATGTGCAAATTGTTCCGTTTTTGGTGTTTCAAAACAACTTGCATCACCTTGTTCAATAATCTTGCCTTTTTCCATATAAACCACTTTCGTGGCAACCTTACGAGCCACAGAAACCTCGTGGGTTACAATCACTTGCGTGATCCCCGTACTCTGTAACTCCTGAATAATATCAACAACTTGAGCTGTAATTTCTGGATCTAAAGCAGCCGTTGGCTCATCAAATAATAATACCTGCGGTTGCATCATTAACGCTCTTGCAATCGCAACACGTTGTTGCTGACCGCCCGATAAGTGCAAAGGAAAACGCTCAGCAAATTCAGCTAATTGCAAACGAGCCAACAAACCTTTTGCTCGTTCAATAGCTTGTTCTTTCTCTAATCTCAGCACTTTCATTGGTGCTTCAATCAAGTTTTGCATTACTGTTAAATGTGGCCATAAGTGATATTGTTGAAACACCATTCCCACTTCTTTACGCAAGAGTGAAACCTGTTTAGCATCCGCTTTAGCGGTGAGATCAAACTTATGATTTGCAATATCTAACATTCCTGATTGTGGTACTTCCATCAGATTTAAAGTGCGAATTAACGTGCTCTTTCCTGCTCCACTTGGGCCAAGTAGCACCACCGTATCGCCTTTTTCAATATTCAAATTGATATCAAACAAGGCTTGATTAGAGCCATAATAAAAATTGACATTACTAATGCGAATTGCCATTTAAGGAAGATCCTATTCAAAATTCAAAAAAACTGAATAGATATTATTTATTTTTGAATAACTATGCAAGATATTTTTGTTAAAAAATGAAAATAATTGACTAGATTTTTCGTGTAATAAATACTTTGTCAAAGCGTCTATTCATTATTAGAATGTCATTTGTTGCTAATTAACTAATTTATCTATGCTACTTCGATTATTTTTACTTGTAATGACGCTTGTAATGAGCTTCTCTACCCACGCAAATTTGTTTAACTCAAAGCCCAAATTCTTAGCTGGATCTGACGCTTTCCGTTTTTCTCATCAGATTTCCACTGATTCTGTGCAGTTAGAATGGCAAATTGCTGACGGATATTATTTATATAAAAAACAACTCATCATAAATGGTGAAAAAGTGGCACTAGGGGAAATAAACTATCCTGAGAGTGAGCAATATAATGATGAATTTTTTGGGCAAGTGGATATTTTTCACCACCAATTAACCGTTAATGTGCCTATTTCACAGCGAGAGCAAGGGGCAAAACTTAGCGTGGAATATCAAGGTTGTACCAAAGGTTTCTGCTACCCACCAGAAAGCATCATCTTAGCCTTAGATGAACAAGCGGTGAGTTCGACACAATCTTTTGCAAAAACCTCAACTATTGCAAAAAATAGCGACAATCCAACCGCTTATGCTGAAGAGCCTCCCAAAGCAGAACAAACTATATTGGCTGATAATTTAGCCCAAAATCGCTTTTCAATTTTTTGGTTCTTTGTTTTAGGTTTAGGGCTTGCCTTCACCCCCTGCGTGTTGCCAATGTTGCCACTATTATCCGCGATTGTGATTGGGCGACAACAACGCCCTAATGGCTGGGTTGCATTTAGCTTGAGTTTGACCTATGTGCAAGGAATGGCTCTAACTTACACCTTACTCGGTTTAGCCGTTGCCGCCATTGGTTTACCGTTTCAAGTAGCATTACAAAGCCCACCTGTTCTAATTACGCTCTCAATTCTGTTTGTGATATTGGCTTGTTCAATGTTCGGCTTATTTAGCTTAGAACTACCGCATAGCTGGCAGCAAAAACTCAATCAATTAAGCCAACAGCAACAGGGCGGTTCTTACCCTAGCGTGTTTGTAATGGGAATGATCGCAGGGTTAGTCGCCTCACCTTGTACATCTGCTCCTCTTTCTGGAGCATTACTCTATGTGGCTCAAAGCGGTGATCTTCTTACTGGTGGGCTAGCTCTCTATTTACTTGCTTTAGGAATGGGCATTCCACTGGTACTTATCACACTATTTGGCAATAAAATTCTACCGAAATCGGGCGATTGGCTATTAAAAGTCAAAACTATTTTTGGTTTTGTGATGTTAGCCTTACCCGTTTTTTTACTCTCACGAGTACTCCCGACGGAATTTGAACCCTTGATGTGGTCTGCATTAGCCATTGCATTTTTTATTTGGCTTAATGAACAATTTAACGTACAGAAATGGTGGAAAAAAGCACTTCGCCTAGTCGTACTCGCCGCATTAGTTATCAGTGCAAAACCTTGGGTGGATTTTCTTTGGCAACAACCGACACACACACAAACAACACAGCTCCACTTTACCCGAATTAGCTCGTTGAGTGAGTTACAGCAACAAATTAACGCTCATCAAGGTAAAAAAGTGATGTTAGATCTCTATGCTGATTGGTGCGTAGCTTGTAAAGAATTTGAAAAATACACATTTACTGATGCCAATGTTCAACAGAAATTAAATCAAATGTTAGTGCTACAAATTGATATGACAAAAAATTCACCGGCTAATGATGAATTGATGAAACATTTCAATATATTAGGGCTACCAACTATTCTCTTTTTTGATGAGCAGGGCAATGAGCTGACACAATCAAGGGTAACAGGGTTTATGTCTGCCACAGACTTTTTACACTGGTTAAATCAGCTATGATCATTTTGAATTAGGATACACAATGCAAACTATTCTTATCACAGGCTGTTCATCTGGAATTGGCTATGCTACCGCCCACTATTTAAAAGAAAAAGGCTGGCGAGTGATTGCAAGCTGCCGACAAGCAGAAGATGTGCAACGTTTACAATTTGAAGGCTTTGAATGCTTACAGCTTGATGTAACAAATTCTCAGCAAATCCAACAAGCCTTTGAATATATTCAAACAAGCGGTGGGTTAGATGCCGTTTTTTGCAATGCTGGGTTTGGACAACCTGGTACGGTAGAAGATATTCCTCGTGATGCCCTGCGTGAAATTTTTGAAACCAACGTATTTGGTTGCTGGGAAGTGACAAACTATGCAATGAAAATTTTCCGTAAACAAAATTACGGGCGGATTTTAATCAACAGTAGTATTTTGGGTTTTGCTGGAATGCACTTTCGTGGTGCTTATAACAGCACAAAGTTTGCTTTAGAAGGAATGGCAGATACGCTCCGCCACGAACTACACGGTTCAAACATTTATGTGAGCCTGATTGAACCAGGCCCAATCCAAAGCAAATTTAGACCTAATGCGGTGATTAAATTACATCAATATATTGATATGGAAAACTCTTTTCATCGCCAAGCCTATCAGCAACAATTAGCTAGACTAAACACCAAAGGCAACGCCAACCCATTTACCTTGCCTTCAACTGCCTGTGCTATCGCTTGTTATCGAGCACTTTCAGCTAAAAAACCTAAAGCTCGCTATCAAGTAACCTTTCCAACAAAACTATTTTGGTGGCTTAGACGTATTTTACCTACACCACTTTATGATTTTTGTTGTAGAAAAGGTGGGGGATAAGTTTATTTACTTACCCCAAATCCTGCGGATCAATATCTACGCTTAAGCGAATATCATTGCGTAGGAATTGTTCTCTAACTATATCGAATTGGTTTAATAGCTGTTGGATCAATCCTCTTTCTGCGTGCTGAATAATCAGTTGCCAACGAAAATGCCCTGCTTTTTTTGCCATTGGAGCATTTATTGGGCCTAATAGCTGAAAGCCTTGCCATTGGGGTGTGGTGATAATTTGCTGTAAACAAGCGGTGAGTTCTTGCAAAAAATTTACCACTTTCTCATTATCTCGCCCTGTGGCTCGGAAAAGTACCTGTGCCGAAAATGGCGGTAATCCCATTAGTTTTCGCATTGATAGTGCTTGTTCTGCAAAACTTAAATAACCTTCCGTTAATAAACTTTTGAGTAATGGGTGATCAGGATAATGAGTTTGTAACACAACTTCGCCCTGTTTTTCTGCTCTTCCTGCTCGCCCTGCGACTTGAATATAAAGCTGGGCTAAACGTTCTTCTGCACGAAAATCAGTTGAAAATAGGCTACTGTCCACATTCACAATCGCCACAAGGGTAACATTAGGGAAATGATGCCCTTTGGCTAACATTTGTGTGCCGATTAAAATTTGGCTTTTACCCGATTGAATTTCAGCAAGATGTTGCTCTAACGAACCTTTACGAGCAGTGCTGTCGCCATCAATTCGAGTGATATTAAATTGTGGAAAATGTTGGCTTAAAGTCTGCTCTAGCTGTTCTGTCCCAATACCCGTAGTAATTAAATGCGTTGAGCCACAATGGCCACATTGACGGGGAATAATGTGCTGAGAGGCACAATGATGACAACGCAATACTCGACTTTTTTGATGATAAGTATAGGGTTTCTCGCACGCTTCACATTGGCAGATCCAACCACACTCGTGGCATAATAACACTGGGGCAAAACCACGCCGATTGAGAAAAAGCATTACTTGGTTGCCTTTCTCAAGATGGCTTTTCATCATTGCAAGTAAACGCTCTGATAGTCCAGCATAAATCCGTTGTGTTTTTAGATCGATAACCTGTTGGCGAGAAAATTGTGCATTACCTGCCCGGGCATTAAGTTGTAATTCGATAAATTTGCCATTTTTACCATTTTGCAAACTTTCTAAACTTGGCGTTGCTGTCCCTAAAATAATTGGGATTCCTTTATGCTTTGCGCGCCATATTGCAAGATCTCGGGCGTGATAACGCCAACCATCTTGCTGTTTAAAAGAACTATCGTGTTCTTCATCAATAATAATTAAACCAAGCCGATCAAACTGCGTAAATAAAGCAGAACGGGTGCCGATCACAATCGCACTTTCACCATTTTTTGCTCGTAACCAAGCATTTAAACGTTGGCTATCGTTCAAATTAGAATGTAGCACATCAATTTCAACATTAAATCTTGCCTGAAAACGTTGTATCGTCTGCGGAGTTAAACCGATTTCTGGAACTAACACGAGTACCTGTTCCCCCCTTTTTAGTACTTCATCGATCACTTGCAGATAGACTTCCGTTTTGCCAGAACCTGTTACACCATTGAGCAAAAACGCACCATATCCTTGATGAAAATGCAAACGGCTTACAATCAATGATTGCTGTTTATTGAGTACCAAACGATTTTGTTGATTACAAATAGGTTTATCCGCTAATCGTTGTTGCCACGATTGAGCGATAAATGGTACATCAACCTTTTCGAGTAGCCCTTTATCCATTAACGCTTTCCAAGCTGTTGGGCTACAAGCTGTCGGTTTCTCAAAAACTTTTGCAAGCTGTACCAACTCCGCTAATAAGGCTTGCTGTTTCTTTGCACGAATTAGCACCCCATTGGCTAACGCATTATGCCCTTGTTCCGTCACTGAAAAATAATCGCAAGTGGTGCGCTCGGTGCTATCCCCTTGCCGTAACTTAATCGGCAATGCACTTTGTAGAACCTCGCCCAATGGAGCGTGATAGTAATTAGCCGCCCAAGTCAATAACGACCAAATTTCATTATCAAAGAGTGATTGAGTATCTAATACTTCAATAACAGGCTTGAGTTTGTGAGTAGGAACTTCAGTTTCTGTTGGGAAATCAACTACTATGCCTAATTTACGTTGATTACCAAATGGTACAATAACTCTTGCCCCTTTAACCACCAAGCACTCTTCAGGCAAAAGATAATCAAAATAACGAGCCAACGGCACAGGCAAAGCAACTCGAATTAATTTCATAAATTAGGTACTTTTTCGGAAACTATCAAAGGTTAAGCAGAAAATAGAACACGCAAGGCAAAACATTAAGAAATAAGATTGTGAACTTAGCACTTCGCCAATCGCAAGAGAAATCAGTAGCATAATAAAGGGTTCAGCGTAGCCAATTAAACCAAGTACATTCATTGGCAATAAATTACTTGAACCTAAAAAGAGAATGAAAGCCGCTCCATTTACTAAACCGAATAATGCTAGGTAATAATAAAGTGATGCATTTTGGCTAAGAATCGCATCCATATTGATTTGACTGATGTAATAGAGAGCAACAGGCAAGCAGAGTAATAGTTCCACCAAAAAAGTAGCAAGAGTGTTAATATGAAAATAGCGGCGTAGCATAATATAGAGTGGGTAACCAAATCCTGCAACAAAAGTTGCCCACGAAATTTCCGCAGAAAAACCGATATTGGCCACCACCCCCACTAAAGCAAAGAGAAAAGATGCCCATTTTAATCGGGTGAATTGTTCTTTAAATACGATTTTTCCTAATACTACGGTTACAAGCGGAAGGAGCAGATAACCAATGGATACTTGTAGGGCTTGTCCATTATTCGGTGCCCAAAGAAACAGCCATAACTGTACGCCTGTGTTAAACGCAAGAAGGAACACTACTAAGACAAGCGGTGGCTTTTTACGGATTTTTTGCAAGAGATCGTAGAATAAGTGTTGTTGCTTAAATAAGAAAATGGCAAGAAGAATAAACGGAATAAGCACCACAATGCGAAATCCGAACATAGCCATATCACTTAATGGGCGTAATAAAATGGCAAAATAGTAGCCTACTCCAAATAAAATATTGCCCGTTAAGGCAAATACAATCCCTTTTAGCATCCATCCCCCTATTCGATTGCGTTATATTTAGCGCTTTTTATGCGTTTACGTTTGCGTAACACCAATATACCGTCCAACATTAAACACAAAATAGCAATGCCTAAACAGATTAAGAGTAAATAAGCATCTGGGTTTAATGTTTCACCGATAACAAATGAGATAAACAACATCGCACAAGGTTCGATATAACCAAGTAAACCTAATACATTAAAAGGAATTAGGGTGCTGGCTAAGGTATAAGAAATGAGGGCGACACCACTCATTAAACCAAGTAAAAGTAGGTAAAAATAGATATTCGGGTTCTGCTGTTGAATCACTGGCATATCAACTTGGCTGATAAAATAAAGTGCTATCGGGAGTAGTAAAGCAATTTCAATCACAAAACTGTAGATATGGCTAATGTTGAATTTCTTACGCACCATAAAATAAGCAGGATATCCTGTGGCAACTAAAGCGCTTGCCCACGACAATTTACCAGCTAAAAGAATGTTGCTAAGCACGCCAATAAAAGCAAAGAAAATCGCCAACCATTTGCAAAATGAGAGATGCTCTTTATATAGCAGTTTGCCTACTGCGACCATTGCTATCGGCATTAGTAGGTAGCCTATTGATACATCAATGGCTTTGCCGCTATTCGGTGCCCATAAAAAGAGCCACATCTGAATACCAACAAGTGCTGATGATAGACAGAGAATAAAAATCAATTTAGGGTTTTGTTTGATCTGTTTTAGAAAGTCAATAAAGGCTTTTTGTTGCTTTAATAAAATAACTGCAAGAAATAAAAACGGGAGTGTAACTAACATTCTAAACCCGAATACATCTTCACCTGCTAATGGACGCAAAAATGTGGCGAGATAATACAGCCCACCAAATAAGATAGATGCCAATAAAGAACAGAAAATACCTTTGATCATTTTGAGCCTTGTTAGTTATATTGTTATTGTAATATTGCTTATTTCAAATCGCGTCTAACCCCTCTTTTTTAAAGAGGGGAATTTTTTGACAGAGGCAGAGATTAATCTTGACGGTATTTTTGTAAAAATTTGCCTAAACGTGTAATAGCTTCTTCTAGCTGATGAACATAAGGTAAGGTTACAACGCGGAAGTGGTCTGGTTTATGCCAGTTAAATCCTGAGCCTTGCACGAGTAATACACGTTCTTGTTGTAAGAGATCAAAGACAAATTTTTGGTCGTCTTTAATCGAATACATTTCAGTATCAATTTTCGGGAACATATACATTGCCCCTTTTGGTTTCACACAGCTAATTCCTGGAATTTGTGTTAATAGCTCGTGAGCTTTATTACGTTGCTCTAGTAAACGCCCACCCGGTAAAATAAATTCATTGATACTTTGATAACCACCCAATGCGGTTTGAATAGCGTGTTGCATCGGTGTATTTGCACATAAACGCATTGACGCTAACATATCTAAGCCTTCAATAAAGCCTTTAGCTTGCTGTTTTGGCCCATTTAATACCATCCAACCTTGGCGGAAACCAGCAACACGATACGCTTTTGATAAACCATTATAGGTTACCGTTAAAAGATCAGGTGCAAGTGAGGCAATGTGATGATGTACAGCACCATCATAGAGAATTTTTTCGTAAATCTCATCAGCAAAAATAATTAAATTATGCTGACGAGCTAATTCCACGATGTCTAATAAAATTTGGCGACTATATACTGCACCCGTTGGGTTATTTGGATTAATGACTAAAATCGCTTTGGTGTTTGGAGTAATTTTAGCCTTAATATCTTCAATATCAGGGAACCACTCATTTTCTTCATCACACAGGTAATGTACCGCTTTCCCACCAGCAAGAGTCGCTGCCGCAGTCCAAAGTGGATAGTCTGGCATTGGAATCAGAATTTCATCGCCATCATTTAATAATGCTTGCATTGACATTGTAATCAACTCTGATACACCATTACCGATGTAAACATCATTGACATCAATATCCAATAAACCTTTTAATTGGTAGTATTGCACAATCGCTTTGCGGGCAGAATAAAGCCCTTTGGAATCACAATAGCCTTGTGCGGTTGGTAAGTTACGAATTACATCGACTAAAATTTCTGCAGGTGCATCAAACCCAAAAGGAGCTGGATTGCCGATGTTTAATTTTAAAATTTTATGCCCTTCTTCTTCCAAGCGAAGCGCTTCTTTATGTACAGGCCCACGAATATCATAACGAACGTGAGTTAATTTATCGGTTTTTGGAAAACGTTCCATTGAGATTACCCTAAGATTAAAATAAATGTATGAAAAACGCTTAACTCTACTCCGATTTGCTAGGAAAAAAAAGGGGAAATACGCTAAAATGTCTTTCTTTTTTCAAACAAGCGGTGAGATTTCACTACAAATTTGCCAATGTCTATTTTTACCGAATTAAAACAAAGGTTTATTACTCTACTTTCACAGCCTAATGTTCGTCAATTTAATTGTTTATCCGACCATTTAGATTGGATAAAAATTGAAATTATTGTTGAGCAGTTAGAATCTGTGCAAGATAGCCTTTGGTTGCATTGGTTAAAGCAGCAACCTACTTTTCCACATTTTTTCTGGCAAAACCGTTCTAATAACCTCTTATTAGCGGCTATTGGTGCGGTGAAAACCTTTTCACACTTGGAATGTGCAGAACAGTTTTCTCAGCAGCTTGGCATAAAATTAGTCGGTGGGCTGAAATTTGAAGGCGAATGTCAATTTATATTGCCTCGTCTTTGTATTGAAAAAAATTTGCAGAAACTGACCGCTTGTTTATACCTAAACAAGCAAAATCTTGCTGAAGAAATTCAGACTTGTTTAGCTTTACTGGCTAATATAGATAAAGTGGCTGATGAAACAACTGCAAAACCACAAATTATTACAACCAATGCTGTCAATGATTTTGACGTTTGGCAAAATAATATTCAACAAGCCATTGATAAAATTAAGCAGCAAGAATTTCGTAAAGTAGTACTCGCTAATGCGACCACTTTTATTTTCAATCAGCCGTTATCCGCTTATGATTTATTGGCGATTAGCCAGCGTAAAAACTTGGGTTGCTACCATTTTTTATGGTCGGAACAACCATCTCAAGCCTTTATTGGCTCAAGCCCTGAACGTTTATATAAAAGAGAAGCTTTGCAGCTGAGAACTGAAGCACTTGCTGGAACTGCGACCGTTACAAGTGATGTAGAACAAACCGACAGAAATCGTCTTTGGCTATTAAGCGATCAAAAAAATATTTATGAAAATCAGTTGGTGGTTGATGATATTTGTGAACATCTGGAAGATTGTGTAACACAAATCAATGTGAATAGTGCTGAAATAAAGCGGTTACATAACGTGCAACATTTACGCCGTAAAATCCAAGCAACGTTAAAAGATCAGGTTTCTGATGCGGATTGCCTAACGCGTATTCAACCAACAGCCGCCGTTGCAGGCTTACCACGCTTGCCTGCTACACAGTTTATTGCTAAACAAGAAGGATTTGAACGAGGTTGGTATGCTGGAACCTTTGGCTACATCAGCCCACAATCTGCGGAGTTTTGCGTTAATCTCCGCTCCGCTAAAATTCAGCAAAATCAAATTACGCTCTATGCAGGCGCTGGGATTGTCGAAGCTTCTGATCCTGAAACAGAATGGCAAGAGATAGAGCGCAAAGCCTTAGCAATGGCGGGATTATTTGTTGCATAAGTTGGTAAGATATCCATTTATAGCTTACCAACTCATTATTCTTAATCTCTCCTATAACTTACTCAACCACAAAACAAGAGATTTTTGTTCCATCTGGGTAAGTTTTTAGCTCTGGCCGTTCTTGTTTACAACGTTCGGTTGCGAGACGACAACGAGCATGAAACGCACAACCTTTCGGTGGATTAAGTGGGCTTGGGAGTTCGCCTGTGAGCTTAATCCGTTCACGTCTGTGTTCTGGCTCTAAACGAGGTGTTGCCGAGAGAAGCGCTTGAGTATAAGGGTGGCGTGGGTTACTGAAAATCGCATTTGTTTCACCTTGCTCAACCACACGTCCTAGGTACATTACCATTACTTCATCAGCAATATGTTCTACCACAGACAGATCGTGAGAGATGAACACATAGGATAAGCCCATTTCCTCTTGGAGATCCATCATCAAGTTAAGTACCTGAGCACGCACCGACACATCAAGTGCTGATACAGGTTCGTCTGCAACAACAATATCAGGTCGAAGCATTAACCCACGTGCAATGGCGATACGTTGACGCTGCCCGCCTGAGAACATATGTGGGTAGCGGTCATAAAATTCAGGCTTTAACCCTACTTTTGCCATCATTTCTAGCACTTGCTCTTTACGTTGTTGTGCTGAAAGATCGGTGTTGATCAATAATGGTTCTTCTAAAATTGCACCGACTTTTTTACGCGGATTAAGTGACGCATAGGGGTTTTGAAATACAATCTGAATTTTTTTACGGCGTAATTTTTCTGTTTCGTTATCGCTAACTAGAAAATTCTGCCCTTTATAAAATAATTCGCCTTCTGTTGGGCGTTCAATCATGGTGAGCATTCGCCCTAATGTTGATTTTCCACAACCAGACTCACCCACAATGGCTAATGTTTTCCCACGTTCTAAGATAAAAGAAACGCCGTCAACGGCTTTTACCATTTTCGGTTTAGCAAACATTCCCTTTTTAACAGGGTAATATTTTTTTAAGTCCACCGCATCTAAAAGCGGTGGGGTTTTATTGATATTTTGCATATTATCATTCCAACTCAATAGGTTTCACTGCTTAAAGAAAGGCTTGCTTATTTGGCAATCCGTCAAGACCAAGTGGCGTATGACATTTTACTTGTCGTCCATTTAGTGTTCTTAATGCTGGCTCTTCTTGACGACAACGATCCGTTGCATAAGGACAACGTGGGTTTAATAAACAGCCTTGTGGTCGGTCATATTTACCCGGTACAACACCAGGAAGTGATTGTAAGCGTGATTTACCTTCCGCAAATTCAGGTAAGGCTTTTAATAATGCTTGTGTATAAGGATGCAATGGTGATTTGAAAATTTGCTCTGCTTTGCCCTCTTCAACCACTTGCCCTGCATACATTACGATAATGCGATGCGCTGATTCCGCCACGAGTGCTAAGTCATGGGTAATTAAGATCAACGCCATATTTTCTTTACGTTGCAATTCAAGCAGCAAATCAATAATTTGTGCTTGAATGGTTACATCCAATGCAGTAGTTGGTTCGTCAGCAATCAATAATTTAGGATTGCAAGCAATCGCCATTGCAATCATTACCCGTTGACTCATTCCCCCTGAAAGTTGATGTGGGTAAACTTCTAAACGAGAAACAGGATCAGGAATACCAACCATTGTAAGTAATTCAACTGCTCTTGCTCTACGACTTGCTTTTGAACCACCTTGGTGAACCTTCAAGGCTTCCATAATTTGATAGCCAACGGTATAACTTGGGTTAAGGCTTGTCATTGCATCTTGGAAAATCATTGATACATCTGCACCAACGATTTTCTGTTTCTCTTTCGGTTTTAATGAGAGAAGGTCGTTGCCGTCAAAATGTAAGGCGTTCGCCATTACACGTCCTGGGTAATCAATCAACCCCATAATAGCTAGTGAGCTGACCGATTTTCCCGATCCCGATTCCCCAACAATACCTAATACTTCGCCTTCATTGATGGTATAACTAACACGATCCACAGCTTTAAATGGTGTTTTTTGATCACCAAAGTGGACGGAAAGCTCTTTTACTTCTAATAATGCCATTTTCTGCCCTTACTGTTTTAATTTTGGATCAAGTGCATCACGCAAACCATCACCCATTAGGTTGAAAGCAAGCACGAGCGATAAGATAGCTAATCCCGGAATCGTGACCAACCAGTTTGCCGATTGCATAAAGCCACGAGATTCCGCCAACATTGTACCGAGTTCTGGTGTTGGTGGCTGAGCACCGATCCCTAAGAATCCCAACGCAGCAAGTTCTAAAATTGCGTTAGAGATCCCCATTGTCATTTGTACAATTAAAGGAGCTAGACAGTTAGGTAAGATAACAATGAACATTAAACGCCATACACCAGCTCCTGCAACACGAGAAGCGGTAACATAATCTCGATTTTTTTCACTTAATACAGAAGCACGCGTTAAACGAACATAACTTGGTATAGAAACTACCGCTATCGCAATTGCTGCATTGATAAGCGAAGGACCAAGAATGGTAACAACACCGATAGTTAAAAGTAGGCTTGGAATTGCCAACATAATATCGACAAAACGCATAATCACAATATCAATGGTACCGCCATAGTAGCCTGCTAATAAACCGAGAATTACACCCAGCACGCAAGACATTAACACAATCAATAAGCCGATAAAAATAGATAATCTTGCACCATAAATAATACGAGAAAGAATATCACGCCCGATATCGTCAGTTCCGAGTAAATATTGGCTATTCCCGCCATCAAACCACACTGGGGGAAGTAGCAATGCACTACGGTTTTGCTCGATTGGATCAAACGGAGCAACAAAATCGGCAAAGAGACACGCAAACGAAACGATTGCGATAAAAGTCAGCCCGATAACTGCCCCTTTATTTTGGCGAAAATAGTACCAAAATTCTTGAAAAGGCGTTAAGGGAGCAGGTGAAGTTACTTCAACACTAGACATCAATCACTCCAAAATCAATTAAGTATGGCGAATTCGTGGGTTTACCACGCCATAAAGTAAATCTACGGTCAGATTCACTAAAATAATAATAGTTGCAATAATCAGCACTGAGCCTTGCAATACAGGGTAATCACGAGAATTGATTGCATCAATAATCCATTTACCAATCCCTGGCCACGAGAAAATATTTTCAGTTAATACTGCCCCTGATAATAGTTGCCCCACAATCAAGCCTACTACTGTTACCACAGGGATTAACGCATTACGCAAAGCGTGAACAATCACAATACGGGTTGTATTTAACCCTTTGGCTTTTGCAGTTCGGATATAATCTTCGCCCAACACTTCTAACATTGATGAGCGAGTCATTCGAGTGATGATCGCAAGTGGAATTGTCCCAAGCACAATGGCAGGCAGAACAAGAGATTTTAAAGCAGCGATAAACGCTCCAGGTTCATCTGAATTCCACGTATCAATCAACATAAAACCGGTGTCAGCTTCAATCCAAAACTCTGCGGGTAAACGCCCTGATGCTGGCAATCCTAGTGGTGTTGAGACGTAGAGAATTAAAATAAGCCCCCACCAGAAAATCGGCATTGAATAGCCTGTTAATGACATTGACGTTACAGTATGAGAAATCCAAGACTCCTTTTTTACTGCGGCCACTACGCCCAGTATGATGCCTAAGATTAACGACCAAAGTAACGCAAAAAAAGCCAGTTCGATTGTTGCTGGAAACAGAGTAAAAAATTCTTTCAATACAGGTTCGTTATTACGGAAGGAATTGCCTAAATCTCCCTGAAAAACGCCCTTGATATAATTAAAATACTGTTCATATAGTGGTAGATCTAAGCCGAGCTGTTTCATCATTTGTAGATGTACTTCAGGTGATAATCCACGCTCCCCCATCCGAATTTCAATCGGATCCCCCGGAATTAAATGCACTAAGGCAAAAGTGATTAAGGTTATCGCAAAAAAAGTAGGGATAACCATCAATACACGTTTAAGAATAAATTGAATCATTCAACATCTCTTCGTTTAAAAATAAAAATGTTCTTTTGCTATCACGAGAAAGTAAAAGAAATCAAGCGGTCGCATTCTACCTTAATTTTGCCAATTTTTTGGCATTATGTCGTAAAGTTATATAAAGAGAATACCTAGTCAGACTGAATAGTATAAACGCTACATCTCATATTGTTATGGCTATTTATTCTATATTAGAACATTCTGTTTCATTGATTTTACAGGCGGTAATAACACCTTGTTATTCCGCCAGAGAAGAACAATAAATTTATATAAATATCCGACCGCTTATTTGCTTATTTTTCTAAATCCACAGAATAAAAGTTGTGTAAACCAAATGGGCTAACCACATAGCCTTTCACATCTTTACGCACTGGGAAATAGGTTGTTGAATGAGCTACAGTAATCCAAGGTGCTTGCTCTTTAAAAATAACTTGAGCTTGTTTATACATATCAGTACGTTTTGCTACATCTATTTCTTGAGCAGCTTGGGTCACTAAATCATTAAATGGCTTATAGCAGAAGTTCGCATAGTTAGAACCTGATTCTACTGCCGCACAGCTTAATAACGTATTTAAGAAGTTATCTGGGTCACCATTATCGCCTGTCCAGCCCATCATCCCTGTTTGGTGATCGCCTGCACGCATACGTTTAAGGTATTCCCCCCATTCGTAGCTAACAATAGTTGTTTTCACCCCTACTTTTTCCCAATCTGCCTGTACAAGCTCTGCCATACGGCGCGCATTTGGGTTATATGGGCGAGAAACTGGCATTGCCCAAAGATCAGTTTCAAAGCCTTTTTCAAAACCCGCTTCTTTTAATAACGCTTTCGCTTTTTCTGGATCATACTCGTAATCTTTAACATCATCATTGTAAGACCACATTGTCGGTGGAATCGGGTTTTTCGCAACCTGACCTGCGTTTTGATACACCGCTTCTACGATAGCTTTTTTATTTACCGCATAATTTAATGCTTGGCGAACTTTCACATTATCAAAAGGTGCTTTCTTGAGGTTGAAATTGAGATAACCAATGTTTAAACCTGGTTTGGTTAACAATGTAATCTCAGAATCAGATTTCAATTTTTCAATATCCGCAGGGTTTGGATATGGCATTGCGTGACACTCGCCTTTCGCTAATTTAGCATAACGTACTGAAGCATCTGGTGTAATAGAGAAAACTAAACGGTCAATCTTAGCTTTGCCACCCCAGTAGTTTTCAAAGGCTTTATAACGCACCGCAGAATCTTTTTGGTAAGAAACAAATTCAAAAGGGCCTGTTCCAATTGGGTTGCTATCAATTTTCTCTGGTGTGCCTGCTTTCAGTAATTTATCCGCATATTCTGCTGAATAGATCGATGCGAAATCCATCGCTAAATTCGCTAAAAATGGTGAATTTGGCACATTTAGGCTAATTTTAACGGTGTAGTCATCTACTTTTTCTACTTTAGAAATAATGTTTTGCATATCCATTCCAGTAAAATATTCGTAGTTACCGCCTGATACTTTGTGGTATGGGTGTGTTGCATCTAGCTGACGATTAAAAGAGAAAATTACATCATCAGCATTAAAATCACGACTTGGCGTAAATTCTTTATTACTTTGGAATTTAACCCCTTTACGCAAGTAGAAAACATAGCTTTTACCATCTTCAGAAATTTCCCATTTTTCTGCTAATGATGGAATTACATTAGTTGTCCCATTTTCAAAAGCAGTTAAACGGTTAAACATTGGTTGACCTGATGAGTCTAATGTTGCACCGTCAGTACCTAAAACAGGACTCAAATATGAAGGCGATGCCTCGATACAATAAACGAAAGTTTTAGGTGCAGCCATTGCTGAGCCAGAAGCTACCGCTAATGCAATAAGTGATAGTTGTGTCAATTTTTTCATTGTTTCACTCCAAGTGTGGTTGTTATAAAAATGTTACATAAATTAGATAAAAATTGAATATACAATTTTTTTTATTGAAAGCAATAGTTTTTTTTATCCTTTTTATTACCAAGCGGCTAGATAATATTCAATTTTTGCAAATTTTCTTCTTAATCCTACCGCTTGAGATAATATTTGATAACTAAAGTACCATTGCTGCAATCCAACCGAAGACTAATAACGGAATGTTATAGTGGATAAAGGTTGGCACAACGGAATCCCAAATGTGATCGTGTTTACCGTCCGCATTTAATCCTGATGTTGGCCCTAAAGTTGAATCTGAGGCTGGTGAACCAGCATCACCTAATGCTGCGGCAACGCCAACAATTGAGATAGTCGCTAATGGCGAGAAACCAAAAGAAACACAAAGCGGCACATAAATTGAGGCAATAATCGGCACTGTTGAGAAAGATGAACCAATCCCCATTGTGATAAATAAGCCAACTAATAGCATTAAGAATGCTGCCATTTCTTTGGTTTCAATAGTGCCTTTTAAGCTTTGTACTAACTCTGATACACCGCCTGTTGAATTCACGACATTTGCATAACCTGATGCCGCAATCATTACAAAGCCGATCATCGCCATTAAACGTAAACCGTCTTGGAAAATGTCATTGCTCTGTTTGAGTTTAAATACACCGCCTAATGCGAAGATAACTAAACCAATTAATCCGCCTAATACCGTTGAGTTGGTAACAAGTTGCACGATACAAGTTGTTACAATCGCAATTAAACTGATCCAAATGTGGAAAGATTTTACTTGTGCAACGCGTGTTTCAATATCGTCTAATTTTGCCTGAGCAGTTTCAACATAAATACGTGGTTTACGGTAAGTGACGAAAATAGCGAGCAATAACCCAAAAATCATACCCGCAACAGGAATTGCCATTGCTTTGGTAACACTAGCCACTGATGCAACTAAACCGAAAGTTTCTCCTGCTTGATTGATATTTTTAACCAAAATATTTTCAATAAAGATTTGACCAAAACCAGCAGGAATTAACATATAAGTGGCAGTTAAACCAAAGGTTAAGGCACAAGCGACAGCACGACGGTCAATTTTTAACTGATTCATTACACTTAATAGTGGTGGAACAACAATTGGGATAAAGGCAATGTGCACCGGGATTAAGTTTTGTGATGACATTGAGAAAGCCACTAACGTAAACAGCACTGTATATTTAAACCAGAATACTGAGCGACCTGATGGGCGTTTACCAAAAGATTGGATTACTTTATACGCCAACAAATCCGTCACACCTGATTTAGATAATGCTACGGCAAATGCTCCTAATACAGCATAGTTCATTGCGGTTTCTGCTCCGCCACCTAACCCACCAGTGAAGGTTTTTACCGTAGTGGTTAGCGCTTCGCTGAATCCAATACCATCAGCGGTATTGCCAATAAGACCGCAAGTTAATGCGGCAATAATCAACGCAATTACCACATTAATTCGCATTAAACTTAATGCGAGTAACACAATAATTGAGATGACCACTTCGTTTGATAACAACATAGTTTTGTCCTCTAAGTTAAAGTTAAAGTTAAAGTTAAAGTTAAAGTTAAAGTTAAAGTTAAAGTTTAAAAATAAAGTTAAGAAATTTACTAACAAAAAACCCCTCGAAAGTTGCCTTCCGAGGGGTGGAAAATGGTTTTAAGATTCGTAATCACATTTCTCGCTCGGAAGATTCTTCCGAACACGCTAAATGCCCGAAAGATTATTCAGGTAAATGGCGGTGATGATGGTTTCTTAATGTGATGTTCATAACGACTCCTAATTTGAATTGAGGTGGAATATATACTAGCAAAAATCAAATTGCAAACACTTTTTTACATTTGTAAAAAAATAATTGAAATCCAACCGCTATTTTATGTATGTCATTAAAAACAAAAGGCAATTCTTAACGAATTGCCTCAGTAAATTTACGGATTAGTTATCACACTTAACCTAACAGTTTATTCAATTCTGCACTGACGGTTTCTACTGGTTGTGTGCCATCTAAACGGTGGTATTGCGTATTTCCAGCTTCAGCTTCTGCAGTGTAATAAGCAATAAGTGGTTTAGTTTGTTTGTGGTAAATCGCTAAGCGATCTAATACCGTTTCAGGTTTATCATCTTGGCGGATAATTAAATCTTCACCTGTTACATCATCTTTACCCTCCACTTTTGGTGGATTGTAAATAATGTGATATGTGCGACCTGATGGTTGGTGTACACGACGACCACTCATACGTTCAACAATCACTTCATCAGCCACATCAAATTCTAAAACGAAGTCAATTTTTACACCTGCTTCTTTTAACGCATCTGCTTGTGGGATAGTGCGTGGGAAACCATCTAATAAGAAACCCTTCGCACAGTCTGGTTGAGCAATACGATCTTTTACTAATGCAACGGTTAATTCATCAGGCACTAACTTTCCTTCGTCCATTAACGCTTTCGCTTGTTTACCTAATTCTGTGCCTTCTTTAATTGCAGCACGAAACATATCCCCCGTTGAAATTTGTGGAATGCCAAATTTATTCATCATAAATTGTGCTTGTGTTCCTTTACCTGCACCTGGTGCACCCAATAAAATAATTTTCATAAGAACCTCAAATTAACATTAAACATAAAAGAAAATAAATTTTGTAAAACTTTTCTAGAATCTAACCGCTTATTAAGCCGATTTATCCTTTGCATTCCAAGGAGCAACCCAGAATAAACAGAGCATTCCTGGAATCGCCATAAAGAAACAGATCCAATAGAACTGGTAAAATCCAACACTTTCGGCTAATGCACCTGATGTTGCCCCAATCAATTTACTTGGAATAGCGGTTAAACTTGTAAAAATAGCAAATTGCGTTGCGGTATAAAGTGGATTTGTTTCGCGTGAAATATATGCTACAAAGCACGCTGTCCCTAATCCGATACCAATATATTCACCGATAATCACTGCAGAAAGAGCAAAACGCTCATAAGTTCCAATCGTTTCAAATTTACCGTGACTTGCTAACCAAGCAAAGCCAAGCAACATTAACATTTGGAACACACCGAAGATCCAAAGTGAGCGGTTTACGCCAATACGCAGCATCATTACTCCACCAATCATACCAGCGACAATAGATGCCCATAAGCCATTGATTTTCACCGCTGTACCTAAATCTGTCCGACTAAATCCCATATCTAAAATAAAGGCACTCTGTAAAGTAGCAGCAAAAGAATCACCCAAATTATATAACAGCATAAAAGTTAGCGTACCAATTGCAGCCCAAATACCTTTACGTTGGAAAAATTCTTTAAATGGAATGATAAAGGCTTCGTGGAATGGTAAATGGCGATTATCTTGTAAAATTTTAGGCTCTTTGCTTAAGAACAAGCTTAAGATCATTCCCGGGATCATAAATAAAGCGGTAAACATAAACACCGTTTCCCACGCATAATGATCAGAAATGATCAACGCCAATCCACCAGGGATTAATCCTGCGATACGATAACCATTGATATGAATTGAATTCCCCAGCCCCAACTCTTCATCACTCAAAATTTCTCGGCGATAAGCATCAACCACAATATCTTGAACAGCTGAAGTGATAGCAACTGCAACAGATAATACTATTACCGCTTTAATGTCTTGGGTTGGGTTAAACAAACCAAAGCAAGCAATCAAGCCGAATAAAATAATCTGTGTAAAGAACATCCAGCTACGGCGACGACCTAAAAAGTTTGGGTAATATCTGTCAAACAAAGGAGCAACCAGAAACTTCCAAGTATATGGCAAACCGACAAGCGCAAAAAATCCGATGGTTTTTAAATCAACTTGTTCTGAACGTAGCCACGCAGGAATAAGTTGATATAAGAAATAAAGTGGTAGTCCTGATGTAAACCCTGTAAACACACAGAGTAGCATTTTATAACTGAAAATCTGCCGCCAAATTGACTGTTTTGCGATATTAGACATTTATGCCCCCTTATACCCATTTGGGTTATTCTTTTGCCAATTCCAAGTGTCTTTCATCATTTGGGTTAAGTCATATTGCGTTTTCCAACCTAACTCTTTTAATGCTTTTTCTGGATTAGAATAACACACTGCAATATCTCCAGGACGGCGATCAACAAGTTTATAAGGTACATTGATATTATTCGCTTGCTCGAAAGCTTTAACCATATCTAACACCGAATAGCCCGTTCCTGTACCCAAATTATAGACGTGGAAACCCGCATCATTGTGGTGTTTTTCAAGGGCTTTTAAATGCCCAATAGCCAAATCGACAACGTGAATATAGTCACGCACACCTGTTCCATCGTGAGTTTCATAATCGCTACCAAATACCGAAAGCTGTGGCAATTTCCCCACTGCAACTTGGCTAATATAAGGTAATAAATTGTTTGGGATACCATTTGGATCTTCGCCAATCAAACCGCTTGAATGAGCCCCCACAGGGTTAAAATAGCGTAGTACAACTGCACTTAATTGAGGGTAGGCTTTTACCGTATCTTCTAAAATACGTTCAACCATATATTTCGATGTGCCGTAAGGGTTTGTTGTGCCACCTACCGCACAAGATTCAGTAATAGGAATAATTTCAGGGTCGCCATATACCGTTGCTGATGAGCTAAATACAATGGTATTTACATTTGCTTTCAACATTTCTTCAACTAATACAATCGAACCTGTAACGTTATTTTGATAATAATGCAATGGTTTCTGTACACTTTCACCCACAGCTTTTAAGCCTGCGAAGTGGATCACTGAATCAATCTGATGTTCTGCAAAAATTTTACGTAAAATGTCACGATCTAAAATGTCGCCTTGATAGAATGAGACCGATTTGCCCGTAATCTGCTTCACTCGTTCTAAAGAAATTGGAGAAGAATTTGATAGATTATCTAAAACAACAATCTCTTTTCCTTGATTTAATAATTCTACAACGGTATGCGAGCCAATATAACCTGCCCCACCTGTTACTAAAATTGCCATAGACATATCCTCATTACTAAAAATTGACATTAGTTTACTCTGTTTAAGTCAAAAATGCTTTGTTATTTGCAAAATTTTTGCCAAAAAAGCCCGCTTATTTAAGATTTAAACCCATCTGACGAATAAGTTTATTACGTTCATCTTCACTTAGCCTTCGCATCTCCCCAGCAGATAGATCCCCAAGCTGTAATTGCCCAATTGCTACTCGAATTAAGCGTAATGTTGGAAAACCAATATGTGCGGTCATACGGCGAACTTGGCGATTTCTTCCCTCACTAATGGTTAATTCCAACCAACTTGTAGGGATCGTTTTACGCTCACGAATTTTAGGGGCGGTTACCCAATTTAGTTCGGGATCATTGATAATTTTAACTTTAGCAGGTTTAGTTTTACCATCTTTCAGCTCAACACCTTGGCGTAATTTAAGCAGATCATTTTCTTGTGGAATCCCTTCTACTTGTACCCAATAGGTTTTCTCTTTATCAAATTTAGGGTGAGCAAGACGATGCTGAATTTCACCATTATTTGTCAGTAACAATAGCCCCTCACTATCTCGATCCAATCGTCCTACAGGGTAAACATCTGGAATATGAATAAAATCTTTGAGGGTTTGCCGTTGTTGTTCATCAGTAAATTGTGTGAGTACATCATAAGGTTTATTAAATAATATCAACACCGTATCTGCTAATGAAGGAGTAGGGCGACGATTACTTTTTGCCTGTAATCTATTTGGACGAACGTAGCGAGTCAAAGAATTTGAACGGGGTTTAAACATAGAAGTATAGAAAATAATGTAAATTTTTAGAAAAATCTAACCGCTTAGCATTCAATAATAAGGCGGAAATCAATCCGCCTTACTCAAATACTAAATTTTTACTGGCTCAATAATTTCGCTTGGATAGCAGCCTAATACTTTTAAATAACTAGTTACAGTTTCTAGCTCATTTAAAGCCTGTTGCGTTTGTGCTGAATGGATATTCGCTTCTAATTCGACATAAAACATCTCTTCCCAAGGCTTGCCATAAATTGGGCGAGACTCCAGTTTTGTCATTCGAATATCGTGTTTTTTGAAAACCGTTAAGGCATCAACTAATGCCCCCGCTTCTTGACCAGTAGTCATTAGTAATAACGTTTTAGTTTGGACTTGTGGCGAAACCTTGACAGGTTCTTTAGCAACGACAATAAAACGAGTAATGTTATTCTTTTGGTTGGCAATTTCAGTTTCAACTACATTTAAACCATATAATTTTCCACCATCTTCATTACCTAATGCCGCAATGTTACGTTTATTTAAACGAGCCACTAACTGCATTGCGTGTGAGCTACTTTCACAATATTTGATATGTACTTTATCAAGCCCTTGTAAAAACTGGCTACATTGCTGAGCAGGTTGCGGATGTGTGTAGATCGTATCAATTTGAGCGAGATCGATCTTACCGTTACCTAACACACAGTGTTTGATCGGATAGGCTAATTCTCCAACTAATGTCAGATCTGTATGCTGTAATAGATCATAAACCTCGTTAATCGATCCTGATGTGGTATTTTCTAAGGGTAAAATACCGTAATCTGCCTCACCTTTTTCCACTTTTTGAAAGACTTGATTAAATGATTCACAACTTAATTCAATTAAAGATTCAGAAACCTGCTTTAAAAATTGACGAGAGGCTAAATGTGAATAAGAACCTCGCATTCCTAAAAATGCGACTGAAATACTACTCTCTTTGATTTCATTGAGTTTATTTTGCAAATAATTCTGCTGAGTTAATACAGAATCTTCGATAATTCGTTGGAAAATCTGAGTAACATATTGCGGATCTAGCTGATAATTTTCTGCTTGAGCAAAATTCACCAACTCTTGTAATAATTGTTTCTCACGCTCAACATCACGCAATGGTTTCTGCGTGATCTCTTTACTTCTTACCACATCAAAGGCAAGGCGATGACGCTCTGATAATAATTTGAGTAAATCACGATCGATTTGGGTAATTTGCTGACGAATTTCAGACAGATCTAACGACATTATATTTCCTTCTATGATTTTCATAACAAGCGGTGAGATTTGCAAAATTTTTAGCAAAAACCGCCACTTCTAAAATGTTAATTGATAGCGTATTGAATCGTAACCACAAGGCGTACTTTTTTATCTATTGTACTTGTATCATAACCGCCACCATAATCGCTTGTATCTTCACTCGTTGGTGAAGTTGATTGAATATCAAATGATCCTTGTGATGCTGATTTTAATAAACCGACTTTCACATTACTGGTTTTGGCAAATTCTTCTGCACGCACATAAGCATCTTGTGTTGCTTTGGCAATTAAATCACGCTTAATCGTTTCTAAATTTTCCAAATAATAGTTTGGGCTAGAAAAATCAATATTCTGATTTTCAGCACGTAAATTCTGAATTTGTGCTAAAGCCTGTTGTAATTTTGCCAATTCCTTGGTTGAAATAGTAATAGAACGTGATGCTACAAATCCATTATGGCGAGAGCGTTCTTTACCAAACTCATCGGTATAATATTCAGTGTGAGCATTAACGGAAAGATCGGTAATCGCTCTATCTTGTTCAGTAAATCCTTGCTCTTTTAAGAATTTTACTGCGATATTCAGGTTTTGTTGGTTATTTCTCATTGCTTCAGCATAATCACGTCCCCAAGCCCTAACATTGATAGACCAAGTACCTAAAGTGGCTTTATGTTCGGCTTCTGCTAATCCCTTAACAGTAATAACCCCTGTTTGTTGTAAATTTTTAAATTGATGCCCCAAAATAAAAGCTGAAGCCATTAGACCAACCGCTAAAATAGCACCCAGTATCGCTAAATAACGATATTTGTTTGATTTTGACATAGTCATTTCCTCATAAAAAACTGTGCGGAATTCTAACGATTTCCTACTCTCTCGACAATCCATTGCAGAAAATAATCTCACTATAATTTTATTGAGAATTGTTATCATATGTGTAAAATATGAGCCTTATTTTACTTTGATTAGGAATTTTCAATGAAACTTGTAAAATTATTCACTTATCTTACCGCTTCCATCACGCTATTCAGCACAAACTTAGCCGCTCAAGAACGTATTGTCAGCATTGGGGGCGATGTCACTGAAATTATTTATGCACTCAATGCTGAACAACAACTGATTGGACGAGATAGTACCAGTATTATTCCTGAAAGAGCTAAAAGTTTGCCCGATGTGGGTTATATGCGTCAGCTCAATACCGAAGGGATTTTAGCACTAAAACCAAATAAAATTATTGCAACCGAAATAGCACAGCCTTCAGTTGTGCTTGAGCAACTAAAAGCTGCAGGCGTCACAGTGGAGCAAGTTCCGTTTAAAAACACCGCAGAAGGTGTGATAGAAAAAATTACTCGCATCGGCGAACTACTCAATAGGAAATCAGAAGCGGTTGCTTTAAGCGAAAAGTTTACCAATGAGATGAAAACTGTAGAGAATTCCCCTCGAGATGTTAAAGTACTCTTTGTCATGACTCGCTCAGGGAATAGTCAAATGGTTGCAGGAACAGATACCGTTCCTGATAGTGCAATTAAACTGGTTGGAGCAAAAAATGCAATGAGTAATGCTGCTCGCTTTGTCCCGATTTCACAAGAAGGCGTGATTGCGGCTAATCCTGATTTAATCGTACTGACATCATTAGGTGTTAAGAATCTTGGTTCGCTTGATAAACTTTGGCAATTACCAGGTGTTGCGCACACAACTGCAGGTAAGAAAAAACAAGTTGTTATCGTTGATGATATTGCTTTTTTAGCCTTTGGTTTAACGATTCCGCAAGAATTACACAAAATGCGTCAAGCAGTTGAAAAGGCTAGTCAATAATGGATAAAACCCATTGGCTTATTACATTAGCAATACTTCTATTGCTAACAATGTTGATTGCTTCAAATATCGGGGCATTATCGCTCACTTGGCACGATTTATGGCACACTAATATTGATGATAGCCAGTGGCAAATTTGGCTAAATATTCGCGTACCACGCATTCTATTGGCAGTGGTTGTAGGTTTAGCATTAGCCGTTTCGGGAACGATCTTCCAGGGATTATTTCATAACCCGATGGCAGATCCCGCGTTAATCGGTGTGAATAGTGGTGCTGCGTTAGCGGTGGGCATTTCTATTATGCTACCAAGCTTACTGCCTAGTAACTTAGGTTTATATAGCACAATGATTGCAGCATTTATCGGGAGTGTCATTGTTTCAAGTTTAATTTACTTTCTTAGCTATCGTTCCCAAGCCTCAGTTACTAAATTGCTCCTCGCAGGAATTGCCGTAAATGCACTCTGCTTCTCAATCGTTGGTATCCTAACCTATATTAGTAATGATCAACAATTACGCCAATTTAGTCTATGGTCAATGGGTAGCCTTGGGCAAGCACAGTGGGAGCCAGTTATTATTGCAAGTTGTGTTATTTTACTGACCGCTTGTTATGCCCTCACGCTCGCAAATAAACTAAACTTACTGCAACTTGGTGATGAAGAGGCGCATTATCTTGGTGTCAATGTAATCCGTTTGAAAAAACAGCTTATTTTGCTCGGTGCATTATTGGTCGGAGCGTCAGTAGCAGTAAGTGGTGCTATTGGCTTTATCGGGTTAGTTATTCCTCATTTAGTTCGCTTTAAATTTGGTGCAGATCATCGTTGGGTTTTACCTGCATCGGCACTTTGTGGCGCTATTCTACTGCTTGTCGCCGACACTTTAGCGAGAACAATGGTTTCTCCTGCTGAATTACCTGTTGGAATGCTAACTAGCTTTATTGGTGCACCTTATTTTCTTTGGCTTGTTATTCGCTATCGTGAGGGAACAAAATGAGTGGTAAATTTTCTTCGACATCTGACCGCTTGCTCTTTGCGGAAAATATCAGTTTTGAAATTCAAGGTAAAGCCTTATTACAGAACATTAATTTAGTGCTTAAACCGGGCGAAATCACAATGTTGATTGGCCCAAATGGAGCAGGAAAATCCACCTTAATGCGTTTGCTTTCGGGATATTTAACACCAAGCACAGGGCAAATAATGTTTCAGCAAAAAGTCCTAAATGAATATGCTTCCATCGAATTAGCACAACAACGAGCGGTAATGCGCCAACATAGCCAGCTCAATTTTCCCTTTTCCGTTGAAGAAGTAATTAGAATGGGAGGATATCATCGCCGCGCCAAAGAAGTGGAACACTATCTTCCCGAAGTCATTGAAAAAACCGACTGCCAGCCTTTACTAAACAAAGGCTACAGTCAACTTTCTGGTGGTGAACAACAACGCACACAACTTGCTCGAGCATTATTACAACTATGGCAAGAAGATATGTCAGGCAAACTACTCTTTTTAGATGAGCCAACCTCGGCTTTCGATTTACATCACCAACAACAATGTTTACGTCTAATGCGAGAACTTTGTGATAAGAAAGGGCTAACGGTTTGTTGTATTCTTCACGATCTCAATTTAGCTTCATTATATGGCGATCACATTGTGCTACTTGCAGAACAGCAGCTACAAGCACAAGGTAGTCCAAAAGAGATTATCACTGAAGCAAACATTAAACAGTGGTACAAAGCTGACATCGCTATTCACCCCCACTATGAAACTAACACGCCACAAGTGGCATTTAAGCGTTAAAAGTAAACAATCCCACAATTAAAAATAATAATAACTTGCAGATATTAGCAAAAACAATATAATTAATGCTAACTATTATCATTTCTAAATTTATATGTGGGTAAAAAAATTATACTTTTTGTTTAGCTGTTGCTTGCTTGTTATGGGATGTCAGCAATCCGTCAAAGAAACTAAGGTTGACAATTTAGGAAAAATCGTTGATTTAAGAACAGGGCAAACTTTCACTCCTGGTCAGTGGGTAGATAATGTTGTTTCACAACAGCACATACTTATTGGTGAAAAGCACGATAATTTTTCCCATCACCAAGCACATTACTGGTTAATTGAACAACTCCATCAAAAGCGTAAACAAGGAGCACTGCTGCTTGAAATGTTAAGGGTAGATCAACAGCCTTTAGTCGATTTGGTTGCAAATAATTTTGCAAAAAATCGTTCCGATCTTACCGCTAAGTTGAATTGGCAATCGAGTTGGAAATGGGATTTTTACCGAGATATTGTGCAACACCCATTGGAGCATCACTATGCTTTGGTTGCGACCAACTTAACTCAAGGTGAAGTTACGCAGATTTTACAGGGGGCTGAACCACTTAAAGGTTATATATCTACAGAGAAAAAAGTAAAGCAACAGCTCGCCGACATTATTATTCATAGTCATCAATGCGAATGCAATGCGAGCGATCCACATATTCAAAAAATGGTAGAAGTTCAGCAATTCAGGGATCGTCGAATGGCTGAAAAACTATTAAAAAGCCATACACCTAATATATTGATTGCAGGCAATCATCATATTAATCGCCAATATGGCGTTCCAAAACATTTAGCTGATTTATCACATAATCAAAAATTTATTACTGTTTTATTAGCAGATAAAAATCATAATTATACACAAGCAGATAGCGATTATGTTTGGATACTTTCTGAATAAGGGTAATTAAATGAAATTTAAGTCATTATTTTTTATAATTAGTTTATTATTTAGTTTAAACAGTGTAGCAAATACAGTGCCAACGGCAACATTACCGTTAGATCTTTCCCCACAAACATTATATGAAAATGCTCATATCGTAGTAAAAGCAGTTATTTGGATTTTAATTATTTGTTCTATTATTACTTGGACAATTTTTATTTTTAAAAGCTCCCAACTTATTTCTTCACTCTCTAAATTGAAGAGAGCAATTAAACAGATTAATCCAAATCAATCTTTCATAGAAATAAAAGAGAGTTTAATAAAAGAGAGCGCATTAAACAAGCTAATAGTTGAAATTGAGCAAGAAATAAGTTCATCATATAACAGCTATGACAGTGATCTGATTGGACGAATTGAATATCGTCTTACCCATAAAATAAAACAGATGGGGAAAATAATGCGTTATGGTATTAGCCCTCTTGCTACTATTAGTTCAGTTGCTCCATTCATAGGCTTATTCGGTACCGTATGGGGAATTATGAATAGCTTTATTGGTATTGCTCAAACACATACCACAGATCTTTATGCGGTTGCACCAGGTATTGCGGAAGCACTATTTGCTACGGCATTAGGTCTTGTTGCTGCTATTCCTGCAGTCATTATTTACAACTCATTCATTCGATATATTCAACATTATAACGATCAGTTAGCTTATTCAAGTGCTACATTACAGCTCGTTATTCGTCGTGAAATTTCTCAATCGATAAAAGGAAAATAAAATGGCGATGAATTTGAATAATAGTGATGATGTACAGCAAGAGATGAGTGAAATTAATGTTACGCCTTTTATTGATGTAATGTTGGTACTTCTTATTATTTTTATGGCGACAATTCCTTTAGCAACAGTCAATATTCCGATTAATTTGCCTGCTAGTTCTGCTAATGAACAAAAAAATGAAGGAACACCGATTATTTTAAGTTTGAACTCGGATAATCAGCTTTATTTATCGAATGAGTTAATTAGTTTTGAAAACATCAATGAAAAATTGGAAATTGCAACGCATGGTAATAAAGAAACAGTCATATTTTTCCGCATTGATAAAGAAGTTAAATATGATTTGGTAATGCAATTGATGAGCCAATTACGCCTATCAGGATATTTAAAAGTAGGTTTAATGGGAATAAACGAAACAAATTAAAAATCAGAGTTTTATGTTTTCATTTTATCAGAAACCAATTATTAAATGGAGCAGTGCTTTTCTGTTATCTATATTGTTTCATTTGCTATTCGGTTACTACTATTTTTATAAAAAAGAAATCACGATTAATGAACTTGTTGCCTCGGCTGTCATTGTTGATTTTTCGGATCCGCCACAATCTATTGTGATTAGTAGCGAGTTGCCAGTTGGTCCACCACAACAAATTTCTACAGAAACCACAATAGAAGAGCCAGCAGAATCTAAAGTAGAGCCTGAAATAGAAGAAGAACTTGTTATTGAAGAACCTACTCCACCAGAAGTAGAGCCTGAAATTGTAGTAAAACAGCAAAAAGAAACAAACAAAACAGTAAAACCAGAAAAAGATAAACCTAAATCTATTGAGAAAGTAAAAAAAGAGCCTAAACCTAATAAAAATAGGGAAGCTAAAAAACAGCCTAAAGAGAAGAAAAACTTGCCTGTTGCGGAGAAGGAATCACCTGCAGGAAATAACGTTGCAACCGCCCCACCTTCGGGAGATAGCAATAAGATAGCTTCGAACTTTAATAGCAGTGGACGAGGAACAAATTTAGAAATTAATTGGAAAGCTTTAGTAAAAAGTCATTTAGAAAAACGCTTACGTTACCCTGAACAGGCGCTACGTAAGCGTTGGAAAGGAAAACCTGTTATTCAAATTATATTAGATAGTAAAGGAAATGTACTGGGTTCTACGGTAATCAGCAGCAGTGGTAAAGAAAGTTTTGATCGTGAAGCAATTGATAATGCTAAACGCTCCTCGCCTTTACCACAGCCACCTGCTGATTTACTGCAAAACAACAAAATATCAATCAATATTCCGATTAATTTTGATTACGATAATTATCGACAATAAAAGCTCTAGGAGGCTATATGAAATTTACCAAAAACCCAATTGCACTAATTATTCTTGCAGCTTCATTAACAGCTTGTTCTGGTGGGAGTAATAAATCAACACCAGCGGCTGAAAGTCCTAAGGTGAATGTTGCACCAATCCAAAAGAATAATGCAAATACACAATCAGAAAATGTAAATTCACAGACTGGGAATGGAAGTAAGCAATCAGAAAATGCAAGTTCACAGACTCATAATGGCAGTAAACAATCAGAACATGCAAGTTCACAGACTCAGAATGGCAGTAAACAATCAGAAAATACAGGTTCACAGACTGGGAATAGCAGTACACAAAATAGTAATTCACAATCTACTAATAATCCCACAGATTCAAAAGATATTACCAATTCTAACGACCGTGATAATATCGAATATCTCTTAGACCCAACAAAAAAAGTTAAATGGCGTCAGCTTACTGCATTTTTGGATTCTAGTGAAACAGACTCCGCAAACCCACTAAAAAACAATGGAAAAATGGCACCATTAGGTGCAGCAGCACATGTTAATGGTGATCTACGCTATTCCGGCGGAGATTTACGTAAAAACCTAGATAAGCTTGATTATGACCCTTCATTCTTGACAAACGCTGAAATCAATCCAGATAAATTACAACACTCAGTAATCACAGATAAAACGGGAAAAACCGTAGTAAATACTCATTTTGTAAATCAAACTTACTCATCGTATCTCAGTTTCAAAGCAGAAGTTCCCCTTACATCTTTAGATGATGAAGGTAAAACAGTGAAAGCTCTTGATGCTCCTTCAGCCTATATTGCAGTACCAACGAAAGCGGACAAAGCTATTTTAGATCGTAAAGTAAAAGCCACCTATAAAGGCCACACTATTGGAAACCAAAACCGTGATAATAATCAATTTACATTGGGGGATATTCAAATCGATGCAGATTTTGAAAAAATGCAAATTAGTGGTGAAATTACCAAACGTAATGATGAACTACTACGAGTTAGAGCTAAATTTAAAGGTGCTGGTTATAAAGGTTATACCACCGATCCAGAAGCTGCTGAGCCTGGAACTACCGATCTCATTAATCCAGAGAAAATGGAAGAACTTTATGCAAAACATCGTTCATTACAGGTTAAATTACTGCCAGCCGATATCAAAATTGCCAATGGTGTAGTAAGTTTTGAAAACAATGATGGAGCTTTAGAATTCGAGGCATTTAATAAGGATAAAGTTAAAACTGGTAGTTATGCTGGTATCTTCGCTGGCCCTAATGCTGAAGAAATTGTCGGAGAAATTAAAGCAGGACAAAACTTCATTAGCTTTGGTGCAACTGAGGTACAAAAATAATGAAACTAAATAGACTTTCATTACTTATTAGCTATTCATTGCTGGGGATTACCCCAGCAATGGCAGACACATCTCCCATATTAATTGATGAAATTAAGGTATCAGGTCAAGTAGGCAATCAAAAAGCAGATAAAGCCTTTACCAAAGCTGGGGGAATTGCAATTCGTGGTGAAGAAAAGCAACTTCAATCTTTAGATAGTGTGGTACGAGCTTTGCCTGGTACTTATACGAATATTGACCCTGTACAAGGCACTGTCACTGTTAATATTCGTGGAATGGCAGGGCTTGGTCGAGTCAATACTGTAGTTGATGGCGTCCCCCAAACCTTTTTCGGCACATCCGCTAATGGTGATCGCCGTTTCCACGATGAAGATGGTGGATTACCACCAAGTAGCCAACACGGAACAATGATTGATCCTAATTTTTTAACCGAAGTGAGCATCAATAAGGGCTTTTCGACTGGCTCTCAAGGAGTAAATGCTCTGGCAGGAAGCGCCTCATTTAAAACTCTTGATGTCGATGATGTCATTTTCAAAGGAAATAAAATCGGTATTAGATCTAAGTTCAGTTATGGTACCAATGCTTTAGGCTATAATGGAATGTTAGCCCTTGCAGGTAAAACGAATGCATTTAGCTCCACAGGAAGTGTCGGCGGATTATTTGCTTATAGCCAACGCAAAATAGGTTCAAATTATAAACGTGGTGATGGTAAATATGCTAAAGAAAATGCTTACGCCAAAAGAATGGATCAACGCCCCGCTTCTTGGTTAGCTAAAATTGAATTATTACCGACCGATCAGCATCGAATTTTACTTTCTGCAAGGGATTACCATAGCAATATTGGTGGGCGAGATATTCAAAATAAAAATTACAGCCTAAATTACCACTACACGCCAGATTCTGATTTAATCGATCTAGAACTACTCGCTTCAAGTACGAAAAACACCCAGAAATATGATCAGGAATCTGCTTTATGGGAATTGACGGATGCCTCTACAATCAATAAATCTGACTATATCGATTTAAAAAATACGAGCAACTTTAATTTTTGGAACAGTGAACTGACAGCAACTTTGGGCACAAGCTACTTTAATAATAAGTATACCCGAAAAGCGAAAGGTAAAAATCAAGATAATTTTGATTACACACCTTTTGCCCCAACAGGTAAACAGCGAATTGCAAGCGTCTATCTTAATACTCAGTGGAAAAAATCTATTTATACTTTAGATGGTGGGCTAACCTACACTTACTCTAATTTTAGAGGCTTTAAACCTGCCTGTGGCACTGTTGGCGAATATACTATTCCTTGTTTCCCTCAAGGTGCTTATAACATCAGTATGGTCAATTACTATGTTGATCCATCCTTGATGTTATCTGCTGATATTAGTGAATGGTTTAATCCATTTATTAGTTATAGCCGTAGTACCCGAATGCCAAATATCCAAGAAGTCTTTTTCAATAATGAGAGTGGTGGCTCAATGAACCCGTTCTTGCGCCCAGAAAAAGCACAAACTTATCAGATTGGTTTTAACACCTTTAAACATAATTGGCTTACAGATACAGATAAATTAGGCATCAAACTACTTTACTATCGTAGCAAAATTAAAGACTTTGTTACCTCTGAATCATTTTATATTTCTAATTCTGGGCAATTTACACAAGATATAAATGACGTTGGTAGCGGTAGTTTCCATTCTCAAGTCTCTATTAATTCCCTTACACCTGTTAAAACAAGCGGTGTGGAACTGGAATTAAATTACGATACTGGAAAATACTTTGGACGATTATCTTATAGCTATGAAAAAACATCACAACCAATTGGTGTACAAAGCTCTAACGATGGTTTTGGTTTTGGAGATATTTATGAATTACCAAAACATTATGCCACTTTGGACCTTGGTGCTAGACTGTTAGATAAAAAATTAACACTGGGTAGTATTATTAAATACACTCAAAAAGTGAAAAGAATTAGTCCGAAGGGTATTAACGCAGGTACGAATGATAAAATAGAAACTCAAACGATACCGCAAAATCCAATGATTGTGGATATTTATGCTAACTATGAAATCAATAAAAATTTCAGTTTAAGAGCAAGTATTCAAAATCTATTTAATTCACTTTATATTGACCCACTAAATAGTCAAAATGCAACACGCTCACAATTTGTAGGTGATGGTAAAGGTGGAGAGGCTTATACCTATACGAATTATGCTCGTGGTCGCACCTATATTATTGGTGGTGAAATTAGATTCTAAATATATTCCCTTTATTCTGAATAAAGAATAAAGGGATTTTTTATTACACAAAAATGAACATTAAATATTATTTACCTTTAATTTATTTATTCCCAACCTCTATTGTAGCTCAGCACACGAATACCGCTATTGATAGGGAATTAAAAGTAGCTATACCTAAACTCACAGACTTATCTGCAACTATTTCGGAGAATAAAGAAGATTATTCAACGGAAATCAATGATGAACAGTTGGCAGATAACCCTAATTTAATTTCGCATTTTCTGAATTTAGCTGTCGATCAAAAGCAGGAAATGTTAATTCCTAAACTTATAGAGATGTATAGAAAATATCCACAACGAGATCTCATTCTAGTTGATTATGCTCAAGGCGCTTATTTTCACTCAATTCAAGACTATAAAAAAGCAATAAAATTATATTCTAATCTATTAAAAACACACCCTTATTTAGATAAAGTAAGGTTTAAACTTGCTCAATGGTTATTTGAGGACACTCAATTAAGTAATGCAGAAGAACAATTTAATCAATTAAAAAATGCTACGCTACCAAACTTTATAAACAAGCAAATTGCTTTATACCAAGAAGCTATTAAAGAAAAGCAAGAGATCAATTTCAATATCAAGTTTAGTTATATTAAAGATAACAACATCAATAATGCATCATCAGAACCTTATATCTATATAGGCTCAACTAAATTTAAGAAAACAGAAGAATCACTACCACAAAAAGCAGAAGGAATACAATATCAATTAAACATAAATAAAATTCATAATATAAAAGACAACCATAATATATACATTGAGAATGAATTGGAAGGAAAGTACTATTGGAATAATAAAGAATATAATGATATCAACAACAGATTTTATTTGGGATATCAATATCAAAATGCAAATAATCGATTTGCTTTTCTTCCTTATTATGAGAAAAGATGGTATTCTCAAAAGCAATATAGTAATGAAAATGGTATCCGTCTAGAATTAGATAAAAGATTATCTAATCAATGGCAATTTTCTACTAGTTCTGAATTTGCTCAAACAAGATATAAGCACAGTAGCCAAAAACGAAAAAAACAATTATATTCTGGAACATTAGTACATATTTTGTCTCCTAAAACCGCTCTATATCTAGGTTCTGATATACTATTTGAAAATACACATCAAAAAAGAAATAACTCAAATAGATATTCATTACGGCTGGGTGCTTCGCATCAGATAAAAAATCTATTTTCTACCCAAATAACATTACAGGTAGCCAAACGCTACTTCAAGGGTAATGATCTCTTTGTTGCTAAAAAACGCAAAGATACTGAATGGAATTTTTCAGCAACCATATGGAAAAAAGAATGGAATTTATGGGGAATAATACCTAAATTAAATTACCGCTATCAGAAAATTAATTCAAATATCCCTGAATTTTTCTCATTCCATAAACATCAATTAAATTTATTCTTTGAGAAGAATTACTAGAATAATTATTTTCCAATAAGGAGTAAACTATTAAGAAGTGCTTTATCTAACTTTAAAGACTATAGATGTAGGTGTAATGGACAAAAGAATGATTGATTTACCCATTACACCCTCAAAAAACTAATCAATATTCTTAAGTTCTTCCTGTGACAGTGTTTCTTTTGTACTATTAGAGGTTTTACCATCTTTAACTTTAAATTCCAAATTTTGGAAATAAGCTTCTCTAAATGTTGCATAAGGATCTTGTGATTGCTTCAATAGTGCATCTTGTCCTAACAATTCTGCACGTTTGTTAACGCCTTGAACGGTAAATTTTGCAATGGACCAAGGTGTTGCAAGTAAAGATAAGACAGGATAAGTCGTATCAACAATTCCCCCTAGATCTTGACGAGGAGTCGCAGGTCCATAGGCAGGAAGCATTACATAAGGCCCAGTAGGTACATCATAACTACCTAGTGTATCTCCAAAGGTACGGCGACCATTGTCTAATTTCAAGTCATTCGTCATACTTGCAAAGTCAATCAGCCCACCTAAACCAAAAATAGTGTTAAACCAAAAGCGAGTAAAATGCACCATCGCTTTTTTGCCTTCACCTTCAAGTAACCTATTCACAAAACTAGCAGGCTCATCAAGGTTATTTGCCACATTTACCAATCCTGTTTTTACCGGACTTGGCACATAATCTCGCCAACCTTTAGCAACAGGCTCAAGAACATAAGGATCTAAATACTCGTAATTGACTTTCCACATTGCACGATTAAATCCTTCTAGAGGGTCTTTACGTTGTCCCGTTTCTTGATCAATGGATGATGAACATGCAGTCAATATCAAGACAGGAATCATATAAATTAATTGCTTTAATTTTGCCATATTAAACCTTATATATTATTTTAAAAAGGGGTTTGTTTTCTTCTCACAACCAATGGTTGTATGAGAACCATGTCCAGAAATCACAATGAAATCATCATCTAAATCAAACATTTTATGCCGAATCGTTTGAATTAACTGATCAAAATCACCTCCGTAGAGATCTGTTCTTCCAATACTATTCTTAAATAGAACATCACCACTAAAGGTTATTTTATTCTCAAAATCAAAGAAACCAATATGCCCGGGGGAATGTCCTGGTAAATGACGAATTTTAAAAGATAGCTTACCAACGTCAACGATGTCATCTTCTTGTAACCAACGGTCAGGTAGAAAAGCAGGAACTTCAGGAAAACCATATTCACGACAGATTTGTGGTAACTGCTCAAATAAAATTTTATCTTCTTGCTGAGAACCCAAAACTTCAGCATTAAAGTATTTCTTTAACGGTTCAACTGCCATAATATGATCAAGGTGTCCGTGGGTAATTAAAAGTTTTTGAACATGCAGATTTTGACTTTCAATAAACTGAATAATTCTTTCAGCATCTCCACCCGCATCAATAACCGCAGCATTTTTATCATCATCCCAAATAATTGAACAATTTTGCTGAAATGCCGTAACTGGAATAATTTGTAAATTAAACATCTAAACGAACCGCTTATTATCCACGCCAAGTACGAACAGGGCCAGTATCAACATGTACGAAATTGCTTCCTGGGTAATAACCTACACCACCGCTATGTAAACTTTCTGCCGCCAATTTTACTTTAGCTAACGGCACTCCTGGAATATAAAAATCAACAGCTTTACCTAGAATATGATAACTATTACTTGCTACACCTCGAGAACGACGTCTCATTCTTGCATTCGTCTGTGCAGAACGATAGCCACTTAATATTAAAATTTCAGAATTACGCATTCCCAATTTAGCTTGAATACGCGTCAATTTTAAGAATAAATTTGGATCGATAGCTCGTACTTGGTTGGTATGTCGATCCCGCATAATATAATTTAACTTACTAAGATCATTACGAGAAAAACCATTCGCACTATAAGATGCATTTAATGTTTCCCCTGTATTTACATTACGTAAACGCAAAGAAAGTGGTTTAGGTGTTGAAACAATTGCACTTACATAATTTGGCAAAAAACTAGCTCCAAGCATAATACCGCCAAGAGATAACCATCTACGGCGTTGTAAATTTGTTTTTTCCATTCTTTACCTCATTATTTTCATGATAATGTCACTATTAGATCCCAAATCAATTTATTTAAGAAACCAATAAATGTATTTTGAATGTATTCTTAAAAGAAAGTTCCGAGAAAAATAAAAATTCTTCTCGGAAAATTTATAATTTTTTAAATCAGATTTTTAACTTTTGCCCAATCTAACGATGTTTTCGGAATTTTCACATCATATTTATAAATATCAGGTAAAGTATAAACTTTGCCACCTTCAACCCAAGATGTTACATAGTATAAGTAAACAGGATTATCCGATCGAATTGGTGCTGAAGTAGTTTTATTGCTCGCAAGCACATTTCTTTTACGTTCTTCTGACCAACCTGCCTCTTTTAATAGTAACGTTGCAAGCTCGTCTGATTTTGCCACTCGTACACAACCTGAACTTAATGCCCGATCACTCTTTCCAAACAAACCATGATTTGGCGTATCATGCAAATAAATCGCATCAGAACTTGGCATATTAAACTTATAACGTCCTAATGCGCTATCATCGCCAGCTTTCTGGCGAATATGATATGGGAAATTTTTTGTCGGGTTATCGTAAGCAGCCCAGTTAATACTGTAAGGATTAACTATGCTACCTTTACTGTCAATAATTTCATATCCTTTACGTTCCACATAGCTAGGATCTTGACGCATTTTTGGTACTAAATCTTTATTTTTAATGCTTGCAGGTACATTCCAAGGTGGATTAACTACAACATTACTCAATTTACTGTACATTACTGGTGTTCGACGTTCATCACGACCAACAATAACTTTAGATTGCAAAACTGCTTTACCATCACGGAAATAATGTAACTGGTAGCTTGGAATATTCACAAAAATTCCATTATTGAAACTAGGAATTAAACGTAATCGTTGTGCATTTAATGCTAATTTATAGAACGAAGTCGATAATCCTACTTCAACATTTTGCTCATTATTTACCTTTTTAGATTTTTTCTTTGCACTATTCCCAATACTTCCATTAGAAGACGTAGCAAATAGCTTCTGAATAGTTTCTTGATAAATATGATTACGCGGGACTAAATTTGCAATATATTGAGCCATAGAACCACTTTTTGTAGCTTGAACCCAAGCACTAATATGGTTTTCCGCTGGGGCAGAGGTACTATAACTTCCCAAATTGTAAAGCCACTGATTTGCAAACTTGACAACATTTTTGTTGTAATACAAATAATCTAAAAAGCTATCTGTCAATAAAATATCTTTAGCTAAACCTTCTGGCATATTGATAATTTGTTGGAGTGCTTTGGCTGATTTCGTGGATACTCCACTGATAGCAAATGCCGCATACTCTTTCAAGAAAATTTTCTCAGCATTTTTGTCCGACCAAAGTGGTTGAAAATCATTTTCTAAATAAACTTGTGCTACTGTTGAAGAAAGCAACAATTGATAAGTCCCAATTTCTTGCTGAAGACGAGCTTCTGCTTGTGCTAATTTCTCTGCTGCAATTCGTTTTTCTTCTTCTCGTTGAATAATATTTTCTGCTTGTTTTGCTAATGCTTCCGCTCTTGCTTGTTGTGCTGCAAAACTTAATTGTGGTAATACGTTATCTTGTGTAACAACACTATCTGTTGCAACAGCGGTTACAGCCTGAGTACCTGACGCTGCTACATCAACTACGGGAGCAGGAGATTCAGCTAATGCGGTAGTTGATAACATCAAAATAGGCAAGTAGTTAAGTTTTCTCATTGAAATCAATATCCGAATTTGTAAATTTTCTAATAAAAGAGACCGCTTTAAAAATAAGCGGTCTAGGATAGTATCACATTATAAGCGATTTTTTTATTTTTTATCCATCTGTAACCAATCTATCATCATTTTTTCCGTTTCTTTTAAGAAGAAATCTGGAGCTTCATAATCTTTTGGTAACGCATCAAGATTTTTCAATGGTTTCTTACCTTCACGTTTAAAACGAGCATTGAGATCATTTAATCGTTTAGTTTCATCAGTCTTATTCTCTTTCAAGCGTTCGGCAAGATTTAACGATGTAAATTTACGTTCATCTTTCTGCTTACGGATTGCGATATCTTCATTTAACGTAATAAATTCAGGTTCTTTTGCAATACGTTCAGAATGTTTACGAGTTAGCTCTGCTACATTTTTACGAGCATTTCCCACTTCCGCATAGGTGGCTGCAGGAATTTTATCCCAAGGCAGTGCATTATCTTCAAAACTTTCACCTACTTTCTCCGCATTGATGATTTCAGGGAAGCGAATATCCGCCTCAACCCCTTTCAGCTGAGTACTGCCACCATTGATACGATAGAATTTCTGGATAGTATATTGAATAAAACCTAATGGACTTTGATCCAAATCGTAAACAAAATTCAATGAACGACTTTGCTGTACTGTTCCTTTTCCGAAGGTTTGTTGCCCAACAATAATAGCTCGATTATAGTCTTGCATCGCAGCAGCAAAAATTTCAGAGGCTGATGCACTATAACGGTTTATCATTACCATAATATCGCCCGTATATTCGACACTACTATCTGGGTCTTCGTGAACTCTAATTCGATTGAACGCATCACGCACTTGAACAACGGGGCCATCTTTAATAAAGAGTCCCGTTAACTCAACCACTTCAGGTAATGAACCACCACCATTTTCACGCAAATCTATGATCAAACCATCTGCTTTTTTAGCTTTCATCTCTTTTAAGAGTTTACGAACATCTGCGGTCAAACCAATGTAGAAAGTAGGAATTTTAATAACTGCAATATTTTTTCCTTCTACTTTATCGAAAGTCAATTTTGCAGCACTATCTTCTAAGCGAATTTTATCGCGAACAAGGGTAACAACTTTATTTTTTCCACCTTTTGCTGGCTCAATTTCAAGGAAAACTTTCGTACCTTTCTTACCTTTAATTTTATCGACAACATCATCTAAACGCCAACCAACCACATCTTCAATTTTATCTTGTGCTTGACCAACACCAACAATTTTATCGCCAGCTACTAATTTTTTGCTACGAGCGGCTGGTGCTCCTGGCACAAGTGATTTGATTTTTGTTACATCATCTTCCATTTCAAGTGTTGCGCCAATACCTTCTAAGGAAAGGTTCATACTCTCTTGGAAACTTTTTGCTGCTCTTGGTGAAAGATAACTCGTATGCGGATCAATTTCCCTAGAGAATGCATTCAAATAGCTTTGTAAAATATCATCAGCTTTATTTTGTGTTAAACGGCGAATTGCCAAGTTATAACGTTTAACTAATGTTTTTTTAATTTCAGCCCATTTTTTATCTTTCAAATATAAATTGATAATATCGTTTTTAACACGTTGTTCCCACAATTTATCTGCTTCTTCTTTTGTTTTCGGGAAAGGCGCCTTTTCACGATCATTTTCAATTTGATCATCACCTTTTAGGTCAGGTTCTTTATCTAATAATGACAAAGCATATTGATAACGCTCATAACGGCGTTTCATTAGCAAATCATAGATTTCGAAAGCACTTGCTAATTTTCCCTCGTACAATTCTTCATCTAATTGTTTAGCATATTTAGCACGCATTTCATCAATATCAGATTGCAAAAAAGTGTTATGTGATGCATCAAGCCAATCAATATAACGATTAAAAATTTTATCAGCAAAAGCATCATCTAAGGTAAATTTATGATAATGAGATTGCGTTAAACGTGCCGTAACACGTTTAGTAGAAAGTATATGTTGTTCTGTTGGTTGAGGAATAACTAATTCACTAGCTTTGATTGTAGGCTCAACAGCAAAAGTACTGATCGTAATTAAGCTACTACAAAAACCAACAAGATATTTAAATTTGTTATTTATCATAACTATTTTATCTCAATCTATTTAGTGTCTATTTTTACTAAATTTATTTTCTAAGGCAGCCAAACTTTCAATAGAAGCTTTGCTTGGTTCGTTGCGTTTTTTCATTTCTGCACGTTTTTGTGCATTTTCTTCTTTCGCCTTTTGCTTAAAAAACGCCTTACGTTTTTCTTTTTGTTCTTTAATTTGCTGTGCTTTTCTTTCTGCGTAAGCTGCCTTTGCTTGCTCAAGTGATTTTGCTGCGTGTTCTGCTTGTGTTGCATCAACAACACCACATTCCTCACCATTTAACCCAACACGAACAGCACCTTCTTTACAAGAATGAAGATAACGCCAGTTTGCTGTATAGTTACGCAATGCCTGACGTAATAAGGTTTTACTTACTTTACCTTCTTCAGATAAAGCCTCTGCTAACTCTTGAAACAAACCAATTTTTAATGGTTTTGCTTCTCCTTCTGTTGAAAAACATAAAGGGAATTTTTCAGCTAAATACGCAACAACTTCTTTAGTTGTTAAGGTTGTTTTTTGATTTTGCTCTAAATCAAGTTGTTCAGTCATAAATTGTTCCATATAACGAAAGATAAAAATATTTTGGCTATTTTATTCCATTATCCATATTAAAAATAGAGAAACTACACGCAAGCGGGTAGATTTCTCATAAATTTTGCAACTATCAAATAACTAGAAAATAGTATTTGCCAATTAGTTTCCTTGCGCATCTAAAAAACGCTCTGCATCTAACGCAGCCATACAGCCAGTTCCTGCTGATGTAATTGCTTGACGATAATGATGATCCATTACGTCACCTGCAGCAAAAACCCCTGCAACACTCGTTGCTGTTGCGTTACCATTTAAGCCTGAATTAACTACAATATATCCATTATTTAATTCAAGTTGGTCTTTAAAAATTTCAGTATTTGGTGAGTGACCGATAGCAATAAAGACACCATCTAAAGTTAAATGTTCCACACTATTTCCTTGAACACTTGCAATCTTCACTCCTGTGACACCCATTTCATCGCCAACGACTTCTTCTAAAACACTATTAAGATGTAAAACAATTTTACCTTCTTCTACTTTCTTCATTAAACGCTCAATTAAGATTTTCTCACTACGGAAAGTATCACGACGATGAATTAAATGAACTTGCGAGGCAACGTTAGATAAATAGAGAGCTTCTTCTACGGCAGTATTCCCCCCACCAATGACTGCAACTGGTTTATTACGATAGAAAAAACCATCACAAGTTGCACAAGCAGAAACACCACGCCCTTTATAAGCCTCTTCTGATGATAAACCTAAATATTTAGCCGATGCGCCTGTGGCAATAATTAATGCATCACAAGTAAAAGTGTTGAAATCCCCTGTCAATGTGAATGGGCGTTTTGATAAATCTACGCTATGAATATGATCGAAAATAATTTCGGTATTAAATTTCTCAGCGTGTTTTTGCATCTTATTCATTAAGTCAGTCCCCGTGACTTCTTCAAATTCACCAGGCCAATTTTCAATTTCAGATGTAGTGGTAAGCTGCCCACCTTGTTGCATACCTGTTACTAAAACAGGGTTTAAATTTGCACGAGCTGCATATACTGCGGCAGTATAGCCCGCTGGCCCTGAACCTAAAATGAGTAATTTTACGTGTTTTGTTGCCATTCTGTTCTCCATATAAGCGGTTAGATATTGCGAATTTTTTGTAATATCTAACCGCTTGTTGATCAATATAATAAGGAATAAAGTTGTCTGCGGTATTTTGCAACCATTGGATCTGCATTACCCATTGCTGAAAGTATGGCTAAAAACTGCTGCTTAACTTCACCATTGCTAATATTCAGATCTTGCTTTAACCAATCAAAAAGTAAATCCAATGCTTCTTGATGTCTTCTTACTTGATGTAGTTGATTTGCTAATTTTATCGCAATTTCTGGAGAGCGATTTTTACCATAGTCGGCTTGTAATTGCTGAATTTCTGGAGAATCTGCCGCTTGTTCCAATAATAAAATCTGATCTTGCAACCCTTGCCAACGGCTGTCACGATCCTGAATAGGAATTTGCGATAAAATTGCTTTGGCGGGGTCAATATCTTTTAAAGCAATATAAGTTTCTGCATACAGCAAACCAAAATCACTATTTTTTTTATTCGTTAATTCCCACGCATTTTTTAAAAGAGGTAGCGCGAGATCATATTGCTCAGCTTCCAAAAATTCGATTGCTTGAGCAAATTTTAAATCTTCTTCCTTCGGTAAAATATTTCCTAGACGAATACGCAATTCCTGCTCAGACACAATACCTTGAATGGCATCAACAGGCTGCCCATTTGCAAAAAAATAGCTTGTTGGAACCGCTTGTACTCTAAATTGAGAAGCAACCATTGGTTGCTCATCACAATTGACAATCGCTAAAAGAAATTGTTTGGGAAATTCATCAGACAAACGACGAAAAAGTGCTTCCATCTCAATAGAAGCTGGCTCCCTTGCTGATATAAAATGAAAAACGACAGGGATTTCTGTCGCAGCATTTATCACTTCACTGAAATTTGTGTCATCTACATTGATTAAATAATTCATAATAACCTAAAAATAAGTGGCTTATAGTAGCTACTTTTTATGAGTTCTACTCCGCACGATAACGGTCAATAATCATCATTGTACCGCCATTACCCGAACAAGTATTTTCCTTAGCGGTAGAATAAGTACCATCACGACAGAGCGCAGTGGCATTGGCTGGAACATTTAATGGAATCTGAGATTGCTGAATTGCTTGTTGCGAAATCACCGTTGCAGATTGATCTTTTGCTTTGACCACTTCTACTGGTTTATTTGTTGAGCAGGCTGATATAGCCACGATAAGCGCACTCCATAATACAATTTTTTTCATCATTAACTCCAATTCTCTGTAAAATAAAAGCCGAAAACAATGTTTTCGGCTTACATAATGACGACATTTTCGACTAAATTCAAGTCTTATCCGTTAATGAATTTTTCACCTAATTCAATATCTGCTTTCAACGTCGGGATCATTGCATCAACTGCTGCTTGTTCGTAAGCACTTAATTCACCAATTGGTAGTAATTCTTCAACACCATTACGTCCCAAACGAACAGGTTGTGCAAAGAAACGAGCGTACTTGCCATCGCCTTCAACATAAGCATATTCTGTGACTTCTTCGCCAGTTAATCCTTTTAATACAGAACGAGCAAAACGCGCAGCGGCTTGTGCCATTGAAAGTGTTGCAGATCCACCACCAGCTTTCGCCTCAACAACTTCAGTACCCGCATTTTGAATACGTTTAGTTAATGCTTCAACTTCTTCTGGCGTAAAATGAATTCTATCAGCTTCATAAGCCTGAGAAAGTAATGGTAAAATCGTCACACCTGAGTGTCCACCAATCACTGGTACTTTGATACGATTTACATCTTTACCTTTTAACTCGGCAACAAAGGTTTCTGAACGTAACACATCAAGTGAAGTAACCCCAAATAATTTACGCGGATCATAAACACCTGCTTTTTTCAGCACTTCTGCAGCAATTGCAACTGTCGTATTTACAGGGTTAGTGATAATACCAACACAAGCTTTAGGGCAAACCACCGCTACTTTTTCGATTAAATTACGTACGATACCCGCATTGATATTAAATAAATCAGAGCGATCCATTCCTGGCTTACGCGCAACACCTGCTGAAATCAAAACTAAATCTGCATTTTCTAGTGCTGGAGTTGGGTCTTCGCCACTATATCCCGTTGCTTTTACTGCTGTTGGAATATGACTCACATCTACCGCCACACCTGGAGTAACAGGGGCAATATCATAAAGCGCCAATGTAGTACCTGCTGGTAACTGTAATTTAAGTAATAGTGCTAATGCTTGTCCAATACCGCCTGCTGCACCTAAAACTGCTACTTTCATAGGGTTCTCCTTACTTGAGTATAAAAATCAGATGACCAAAGTGTATGTAAAATCAATCGAATATTCAAATATCAAAATAAAATTTTGCGACCTAGCGCAAATTTTTTAGAAAAAAAGTCTATTCGGATTGATTTTTTTGCATAAATACACAAAAATCCAGCATAATTTTAAATCTTAATTGGATAATAAGGAAATCAAAGTGGAAAAAACAGATTCACTTTCGGAAGCATTTAAATCCCTTTTAAAAGAAGAAAAATTTGGTTCACAGAGTGAAATAGTTACAGCACTACAAGAGCTAGGTTTCACCCACGTCAATCAATCCAAGATATCTAGAATGCTTACTAAATTTGGTGCGGTAAGGACACGCAATACAAAAATGGAAATGGTTTACCAACTTCCTGCTGAATTGAGTGTACCAACAACCTCAAGCCCATTAAAAAATTTGGTTATTGATATTGATCATAATGATGTGTTAGTAGTTGTACGCACTAGCCCTGGAGCTGCACAGCTGATTGCACGATTACTTGATTCAATGGGAAAAGCAGAAGGTATTTTAGGTACTATCGCTGGCGATGATACAATCTTTATCACCCCAACTCGTGAAACAAGTATAAAAACACTTATCCATAACATTACTGACTTATTTGAAACATCGCTCTAATGTATATTCTAATCACAGGTGGAACAGGTTTTATCGGAACTGCTCTTTGCCAAGAATTAATTAACCAAGGTCACTATCTTACTGTTTTAACCCGTCAATCACTGACAGCTCAAGAAGCGGTAAGTTACTGCCAAAATCTTGCAGATTTCCAAGATTTAAATCAATTTGATGCTGTTATCAACTTAGCAGGAGAGCCAATTTTTGATAAACCTTGGACAGATCAACAAAAGCAGAAACTGCTTTCAAGCCGATTGAACATCACAGAACAACTTGTCGAACTGTTCCATAAAAGTGAACAACCGCCTCATACCTTTATCTCAGGCTCTGCTACTGGATTTTATGGAGATTTAGGTTTTACAAAAAAATACGATGAACAAACCGCTTGTGGCACAAAATTCCCTGCTTTACTTTGCCAACAATGGGAAGAAACCGCACTCCAAGCGGAAAGCTCACAAACACGAGTTTGCTTAGTACGGACAGGGATAGTTTTAGGCCCAACAGGTGGTGCGTTACAAAAAATGCTACCGCTCTATAAATTCGGGCTAGGTGGTAAACTGGGTAACGGTAAACAACATTGGGCGTGGATTTCACGAAATGATCATATTCGTACAATACTATTTTTACTGAATAATAAGCAAAGCCAAGGAGCTTATAACCTAGTTGCACCTAACAGTATCAGTAATGCTGATTTTAATCAGCAACTCGCCAAAGCATTAAAACGTCCTGCATTTTTTAACGTCCCTAGTTTTCTCTTAAAACTAGGGCTTGGTGAGCGTTCGCAATTATTATTAGATAATCAACCGCTTATACCACAGAGGTTAATGGATGAAGGGTTTGAATTTCAGCATCACACTCTTGGAGAATACCTTAGCAATACTTTCTTATCTATCAAATAGAGACGAGAAAGCGGGCAGATTCGTAAAAATTTTTACCAATCTGCCCGCTTATTTATTAAAAAAGACTTATGCTTTAGACTCTACGTCCTCTGGTAATGAAAGAACAGGTTCTTCATTTACAGACACATTCACTTCTTTCAAATTATCTTGTCGAATACGAGCCACTAGTTCAGTATCATTAGTCTGTTCAGCAACATAAAGAGCCATAATACGGTCATTTGCGGTACATTCCTTATGTTCTAATACTTGAACAAAATAACCTTTAGCTTGAGCAAATAACCCTTCTCTTGCATAAATATAACCTAATGCACGAGCATAATCATCTTGGTAATGTTCAGCGGCTTTGTTGTAACGTTTTGCCAAGACTTTCAACAACTTACTGTGTTCATCGACTTGTAAACGTGTTAGTTCCTTAAAGAGAGGTTGTAACTGTTCATCATCTGCTTTCTTAACTGTTTCTAGAGCAATTTCTGCTGCTGATTGATGATCATTAGTATCTAATAAACGCTTAATCAATGCTGTTCTTAAATAGACTGAACGACGGCGATTACTTGGTTGGTTATCCCACCAAGTCAGTAACCCTTCCTGACCATCATCATTCATTATCTCATCAAGTAATCCATCTTCCACTTGATGTTCTAAAGATTCATACTCTTCCGCTGATAAGAAACTGCGTTTACCAATGACATCTAATACGTTATCTAACGCTTTATACGCTTTCGATTTTTGGTAAATTTCAATCGCTAAACGTAAAGCATCAATGTTATTTGGTGCAAGCACTAATAAGCTATCAACGGAGCTACGAGCCGCTGGTAATTTACCTTGTTGCAATAAAATGCGAGTTCTTGCAATTTCAACTGCAATACTATTTGGACCTGCAATTTTTGATGCTTCTAAAAGATGCTTATTCGCAGCTAAATCATCGCCACGTTGTTGAGCAGCCTCAGCGGCTTTAATAAAGTTTAAAACAGGCTCATCAGAGTGCATTGCATTTTTACTGATCAACTTCTCTGCTTTTGAATAATCGCCTTCTGTCATTTTCATCAAACCTTCTAAAGTTTGTTTTTGTGCTAACTTACGTTTACGATTACCAAACCATTGATAAGAACCTCGACTTAAACGGAAAAATCGAGTAACCACCCATTCTAATAAATAGACCGTAGCCATAGAAATAGCGAAGAATACAATAAGCATAACTAAGCTCATTTCAAAAATCTTACTACCCGTTTCGATACGGACATAACCTTGGCTACCCGCCATATAAGGCGCTAAAATCAATCCAGCTAGCACTAATAGCATTAAAAAGAGAACACGAAACATCATCACCTCCTATTGTGCATTCGCAGGTTGTTCAGCGTTATTCGCTGGTTGCTCTGTAGCTTGCTCAGCCGTTTTTTCTTCCGCTGTTTTTTCTACTTTCGCATCTTCGACTTTCAGTTGTTCTAATGTTTTATCAGCATCAAGTTGAATTTTTTGTACTGGCTCAGGCGTTTTATTCAATGCTTGTTCTAACAAGCTTAGGCTTTGTAAACCATTTGGTGCATCAATATAAATAGACTGCTCAATTAAATCATCAATTTCTTTTAAGAACTGCTTCACATTGTTATTTTGTACATCAAAATAACTTCTTACCCAAGTTCCCACCGCTTCTAAAGATTGCTTATACAATTCATTTTGCTGACGAGGTACGGCTAAAATTGCAATTTGTAAGCGTAAGCGAATGTTTTCTCTCAAATATATTTCTTGATTTGGTGCGATAAAGGCTTTTTCATTTGCTTTATTTTTATCACTTACACGAATAAAGTGGCTCAAGAAAGAGTCTGCACTCTTCTCAATATTTTTCTGCCAATCCGCTAACGAATCACTTACCTCGCCATTGTCTTGGGAAGAGAAGGAATCATTATCTAACATCGGCATGTCATCCACTTTATTTGCTAAGTTAGCCAAACGCTGCATTAAGTTATTTTGATCAACCTTATTCACACTCGCGATCTGTTTAAGATCAGCTTTAATCGCATCACGAACAGCTTGAACATTACCGCTAGTAACCTGACTTAGTGCATTATCAGCTTCAACAAGTAGATTTTTAGCTGTATCAATATCATTGTCTAATACCATTTTTCGTAAGGCATTATTCAATAAGAAATCTGCATCAGATAATAACCAGGCACTCGTATCCGCCTTAGGCGTTGAACCTATTTTTTTAAGTTGTAACTGTAATCCATTGATTTGCTGCGCATAATTAGATTGTTCATGCTCTAACTGAGCAATTTTCTCTAATGATTTCTGATAATCATTAGTTAATTGAGCAAGTTGTGCTTTTTCTGCCTCAAAATTTGGTAACTCTACTGCTGTTTGCGTACTACTGCTCGATGTAACACTCACATTTGCAACTTGTTGTTTTAACGCTTCAATTTGAGCTTCAACTTCAGAAAATTTCTTATTTGCAAAGAAATGTCCAGCGCCACCAATACCTAATGCAATCAATAGTGCTAAAATCGCAATAGCTTTACCACCTGATTTTTGCTTTTCTTTCTTTTCTTGGCTAGGTTTAACTTCTTCTTCCACTTTAGAATCCTCTTCTACTTTTTCCTCTAATTCCTCAGAAGCGGTGACATTCTCAGTTTCTTTTGCAAAATTGCTTTCTGATGTTACCGCTTGTTGCTCTATTTGTTGTTCCATTTGTGGTGTTTCCAGATTAGGTTCAACTTCAACCTTCTCGTCAACTTTTGCTAAATCAATCTGCTGCGAATCAACCACTTTATGCTTTTTATTCTGTTTAGACATAAGTCCCACCTTTTAATTTAAGATTGATGATATGTTAAAAGTGTTTCCAATAAACTCATATTATCCGCTTTTTTAGACACTATAATACTTTCTTGCTGCCACCCTAAACGATTGGCAATTTTGGCTAATCGCTCACCTACAACAAGAATCCGACAGCTAAAAAGCCATTTTTGTTCCATTTCTAATGTTTTTTCTGCTAATAGCGATAAAATTTCTGCACTAGTAGCAATAATGGTATCCACCCCAACTCGTTTGGCAAGGCTAATTTTTTCCGATAAATTCTCTGCGGATTCAATTCGTTGGTAGCATTCTAGTACTTGAACCTTTGCGCCACGAAGGATAGCCTGCTCTGTAAAAAATTCACGCCCCGTATTTGCTCTTAAAATTAAGATATTTTTGTCTTGCAACTGTTGCATTTCAGGTAATGCTAATAAGCCTTCGCTATTTTCAGATTGTAACGGATAACGCACCGCTTGTTCACTCTTTGCTGAAAAATAATTCGCCGAACCTTGCCCTACCGCAAAATAGATTAGATCCGTTCGCCAAGCAAAACCTGTTTCACTTAATGTTTGTGTGGCAAAATCTACCGCATTCTTAGACACAGCAAAAACATAATCACCCGAATTTAATCTCCCTAATGCAGAAGGTAAAAGCGGAAGTTCTCTGCCATTCTCAACCATAAATAACGGTTGATGAATTGCAAATAGACCTTGTTCTACGAGTAATTCTGTTAATTTTTCCCCGCGTAAATCAGGGCGTGTTACTAATACATTCATTGGAATTAATCTTGATAGATTTCTTGTAAAATTTTATCTGCACCTTGTGCCAATAATTTTTCAGCAACTTCCACCCCTAACTTCTCGGCATCTTGAACTGGTGCAGATGCCGATGCTCGAATAATGCTTGAACCATCTAGGCTACCGACTAATGCCCGTAAAGTGAGAGTGTCACCTTGTAATTCAGCAAAACCACCAATTGGCACTTGGCAGCCACCTTGTAAGCGATTATTCATTGCACGTTCTGCTTTAACACAATAAGCTGTTTGAGAATGGTTAAGAACGCTGATATAGGATAGAACGCGTTCATCATTTAAACGTGTTTCAATGCCAACCGCACCTTGCCCAACTGCTGGTAACGACTGTTCTGTAGAAATAAAGCTACGAATACGCTCAGGTACTCCTAAACGAATTAATCCCGCTGATGCTAAAATAATCGCATCATACTCTCCATTATCCAATTTACTCAAACGAGTTCCAACATTGCCACGCAAGGATTTTACCTGTAAATGTGGATAAGATGCCATTATCTGACATTGACGACGTAGGCTTGATGTCCCCACAATCGCCCCTGACGGTAACTCATCTAAACTAGCGTAATGATTTGATACAAAGGCATCTCGCGGATCTTCTCGTTCACAAATCACAGCAAGCCCTAGTCCTTCAGGGAAAGCCATTGGAACATCTTTCATTGAATGAACAGCTAAATCAGCTCGATTTTCTAACAAAGCGAGTTCTAATTCTTTAACAAATAAACCTTTGCCACCAATTTTTGCTAAAGGAGTATCAAGAATGATATCACCTTTAGTCACCATTGTTACAAGCTCTACTGATACTTCAGGAAAACGTTGTTCTAAGGCTTGTTTCACAAAGTTTGCCTGCCATAAGGCTAGTGGGCTTTGACGGGTTGCAATTCGTAAAATATCTTTCATTAGATTGTGATTTTTTATGATGAAAATAGGCATATCCTACCACTATTTCAGGTTTTCTGCCAAACGCTTCATTACTTTCAAGTCGTTATCTAACTCATAAAAAAAGCAGAGTAATCTCAACTCTGCCTTATTTCTGATTTTAACAACTCAATTTAACCAATCGCTCTCGCACCTTGATTATCTACCTTACAAATATGAATAAATCCTTCATTATTTTGTAGATAATTACTTTCAAGATAACTATATAGTTTTTGAGCGTGAGCAAGATCAGGGGCAATGGCAAACATTGTCGGGCCAGATCCTGAGATTCCAACCGCTAATGCACCTAAGTCTTTACAACCTTGGCGAACTTCTGGAAAGTTTGGTAATAAAGCCTCGCGATATGGTTCTGCGACTAAATCTTTCATCATCAACGCCGCAAGCTGTGCTTGTCTAGAGTGGCAAGCGTGAACAAAACTCCCCAAATAGCGAGCTTGGGAAATAACATCTTGACGAGTGTAAGTTTTCGGCAAAATTGCTCTTGCTTCTGCGGTAGAAACTTCAATCCCAGGGTAAGCTAATACCCAATACCACTCATCAAAGAAGGGTAATGGTTGGCAAATATTGCCCAGTGATTGTGTCATTAACTGCAAACCGCCTAAGTAGCAAGGGGCAACATTATCATAGTGAATAGAACCTGAAATACGCCCTTCAAGTTCTCCCATCATTTCCAATAATTCCATTTTAGAGAACGGTTCTGCGTGGAACTGATTTAATGCCACCAGTGCCGCCACAATAGAACAAGCACTTGAGCCTAAACCTGAACCAATTGGCATATTCTTTTCCAGGGTTAAGCGAAGTTTTTTGACTTCTCCACCACGCAATTTTAAACGTTCACTAAAAAGTACATAGGCTTGGTAAACAATGTTTTTTTGTGGCTCTTTTGGCAATTTACGCACAAAATAGCCAACACTTTCTAATTCAAATGGCTGATCCGATTCTTCAATTTGCACCACATCGCCCAATAATGAGCCATCAATCGGTGAAATGGCTGTGCCTAAAGAGTCAAAACCTACGCTTAAATTTGCACTTGATGCTGGTGCATAAATACGCAATGCCATTAGTTTGCACCCCCATGTAATGTACGCAGAATGTCCGCAAAAATCCCTGCTGCGGTTACACTATTCCCTGCACCATAACCACGTAACAAGAGTGGAATTGGGTTGTAATAACGTGTGTAGAATGCAAGGGCATTTTCACCATTTTTCACTTTATAAAGTGGATCATTTCCATCAACTTCTTTGATAGCGACTTTGCATTTAGCATTTTCAATCACACCCACATAACGTAAAACATTACCCGAAGCGGTTGCTTTCTCAACACGTTTTGCAAATTCAGTATCTAAATTTGGTAATTCTGCTAAAAATTCTTCGGTGGTTTTCCCTTCTGTAAAACCTTGTGGTAACACACCTTCCACTTCAATATCATCAAGCTCTAATGATAAGCCCGTTTCACGAGCCAAAATAAGTAATTTACGAGCCACATCTTGACCAGACAGATCATCACGCGGATCAGGCTCGGTAAAACCTTTCTCTTTCGCAATCAACGTCGCTTGTGAAAGTGTTAAACCTTCTTCCAATTTACCGAAAATAAATGAAAGTGAACCTGAAAGAATACCTTCAAACTTCTCTACTTCATCGCCTGCGGCAAGTAAGTTTTGTAGGTTTTCAATAACAGGTAAGCCTGCACCCACGTTAGTTTCATATAAGAATTTATGCTGACTTTGGCGTGCATTTTCACGCATTTCTTGATAGTAAGCATAACTTGAAGTGTTTGCTTTTTTGTTTGGTGTAACGACGTGGAAACCTTCTTTTAAAGCACGAGCATATAAATTCGCCACCGAATGAGCAGTTGTACAATCTACAAATACAGGGTTTACAACGTGATGTAACTTGATAAACGAAAGTAACACATCAAAATCTGAAGGCTGAGTTGCAGACTCTAGATCACTTTTCCAGTTATCTAAATTTAAGCCATTTTCATTCAGCAGCATTTTATTGGAGTTAGCTAATGCACAGACACGAATTTCAATATCCTTCTTTGCTAAATATTCCTTTTGTTGTTTAATTTGTTCGATTAGTTCTCCACCCACACCACCGACACCAACTAGAAAAATATCAACCACTTTTTTATTATTAAAAAGTGCTTGGTGAGTGGCTTTAACTGCTTCAATCGCTTTATTTAACGGAACAACCGCTGAAATTGAACGCTCTGAAGAACCTTGTGCAATCGCAACAATACTGATATTCGCTTGAGCCAATGCAGAGAAGAAACGAGCTGCAATACCTTTCGCCGTACGCATACCATCGCCTACCACAGAAACAACCGAAAGATCTTTAATCACTTCAACAGGATCTAATAACCCTTCTTTTAATTCATTAGCAAAGGTTTGGTTTAATGCTGAAAGTGCTTTATCGGCAGATTTAACAGGTACACAGAAACTAATACTATATTCTGATGAAGATTGTGTAATTAAAATGACGGAAATACCCGCTTCTGACATTGCAGAGAAGACACGAGCCGCCATTCCCACCATTCCTTGCATACCCGAACCCGATACATTAAACATGGCGACATTATCTAAATTCGTAATCCCTTTTACTTTTAAACCATCATTTGCCACATTGCCATCAATGATAGTGCCTTTGCCTTCAGGATTACCCGTATTTTTAATTAAACAAGGAATTTGTAGTGGCACTAATGGACCAATCGTGCGAGGGTGAATAACTTTTGCACCGAAGTAAGAAAGCTCCATAGCCTCTTGATAACTCATTGATTCTAAACAGATTGCATCAGGTACTAAACGTGGATCACAAGTATAAACCCCATCAACGTCCGTCCAAATTTCACAAATATCCGCTTTTAAACAAGCTGCTAAACAAGCAGCGGAATAATCAGAGCCATTACGACCGAGTAAAACCAACTCTCCTTTATCATTCCCTGCGGTAAAACCAGCCATTAACACTACATTTTTCTTCGGAATTGAGCCAGCATCAACACGTTTAGTCGATTCTGCAATATCCACTGATGACTCTAAATAGCTACCATTAGCTAATAATTTCTCAACAGGATCAATGCGGGTCACCTCATAACCTTTTGCTTCAAACCAGCCTTTCATCATCGCAATCGACAATTTTTCCCCACGACTATGTACCGTTGCACTCACGTTATCTGGGCAGAATTTATTTTTAGCCGCTTGATCCGCAATGCTGCAAATATCGGCTAATTCTGCTTGAATAAATTGAGCCAATCCTTCACGATCAAACTTGTTATTAGCTGCATATAATCCATTGATAATGTTATCAAAAATTTCATTGGCTTCAGTAAGGTGGGATTGGTAGGATTCGCCTGCTTGGGCTTTATCAACGATGGCTACGAGATGGTTAGTAATTTTGGCTGGAGCGGAAAGAACACCTGCTGCTTGGTCGCTTAAATGGGCTTTTTCGATAATATCGGCAGCTTGCATAAAGCGTTCAGCATTGGCTAAAGAAGTGCCTCCAAATTTTAAAACTCGCATAGTTTCTCCTGATTGAATAAAAGTTAAATGTTTGCAAAAAAGGTATAAAAAAAACCCGCTTATTTAGCGGGTTCTCTCGTTTTATTCGTTCCGTTTTCTAACCACGAACACCCGCACTATGTTGGCACATAATGGTCATAATTGTTGTGGTAATAGTTGTTAAACGGTTCATCTTAATCTCTCTAACTCAGAGTAAAAACGGCTAGAAGAATGGGCGAAAACGATTGCTTTGTCAATATATTTTTACAAAAAATCACTTTTTTTGTTTTAGATCAAAAAACTCTGTATTCCCTCTCATTTTTTGATAGGATAAGCGGTGAGTTTCGACTCAATTTTTACTTATTATTTTTTTGAAGGATTTAAAAATGACATACAGATTACCTGAATTAGGCTACGATTATGATGCGTTAGAGCCACATTTTGATGCCAAAACAATGGAAATTCACCATTCTAAGCATCACCAAGCGTATATCAATAACGCAAATGCAGCATTAGAATCTCATTCTGAATTATTAGCTAAATGCCCAGGTTCGTTAATCCAAGATTTATCTCAAGTACCTGCGGAAAAACGAGCAGCAGTGCGTAATAACGTGGGGGGACACGTTAATCACACATTATTCTGGAAAGGTTTAAAAACAGGTACAACTTTAACAGGTTCATTAAAAGAAGCGATTGAACAGGATTTCGGTACTGTTGAAAACTTCCAAGCTGAATTTGAGAAAGCAGCAACAACTCGTTTTGGCTCTGGTTGGGCGTGGTTAGTATTGGAAGATGGCAAATTAGCCGTTGTTTCAACAGCTAACCAAGATTCACCATTAATGGGTAAAGAGGTTGCGGGCGTTTCTGGCTACCCAATTTTAGGCTTAGATGTTTGGGAACATGCTTACTACTTAAACTACCAAAATCGTCGTCCAGATTATATCAAAGCATTCTGGAATGTCGTAAACTGGGACGAAGCTGCACGCCGCTTTGAAGATAAAGTAAAAACTTGTGGCTGTGCAAAATAAGCTAAAACGCTAAATTACTTTTATCTACTTGCTCCTAAATAGTTGGATAATAAGCCAATTATTTAGGAGCAGTTTTATAATGGGCTTATTGTGAAAGCCCTGCTAACCCTAGCATAATAAAGAACAGAGCATTCTCAACTTGATTTTCTGGCACATCATTACCGTTAAGTTTTACTTTACCTTCATCAATTTCTAGTTTCAGTTTAATATTTTCTGAATCAACAACCGCTAAACCACTATTTTTTGCTTGAAGCACTAATTGCTCAACTTGTGCTTTTGCGGCTTGCTCTGCTGTTGATCTTTGTTCAGGATCGACAGAGGCGATTTGTTTAGCAAGCTCTTCCAATGCACTGATATTTAATGTGGTATCAAGAATAGATTGCTTAAAGATATTTAGCACATCCGCTGTACTACCCATATTGTTAAAATCAGTTGCTTTTAAGTTGAGTAATAGTGCGAGCTGATTTTTACCTTTGCTGTTAGTTAAAGAGATATCTTTAATATGTAGCTGTGGCTCTTTACTCAATAACGTTTTACTAATTTCTTCTACTTTTGCATTTTGTTCATCAGTCAATTCTGAACCAGCTTGCATTTGTAAACTATAAACTATCAACTCATCAGACGATTTGGCATCTAATTTCATTGATATATCGGCTTTTAACTGACCTAAATCAAGCTCTTCGCTTTGATTTTTTACGACAACTTGAGATGAAAAATCTCCTGAAAGATCGTAGTCTTCGTTTACCAGTTTCGCATCACCTTTTGAAGTAATTTTATTCAACGTTAAACTAGGCTTGTTAGCATCTGCTGATGAAATGCTAAAGCTATCAGCACTCATTGTATAATCGCCAATGGTTAAATAGCGGTAAGTATCGGATGTTTTTTTGCCTTTTACCTCATAGCGAAGCCCGTTATATTCCATCTTTGTAATAGGATCTAGAAGCGAAAGCATTGGAACATCTATTGCTAATTGATAATCGCCTGATTTTGCCAGTGTAAACTCCCCTGATGTATCAGAGATATTCCATATTGCATCGTCAAGTTTAAACCCTGATGTTGAAAACTGACCGCTTGTATCACCAGAATAGCTCATCGTTGTTTGATGCGTAAAGACTTCAGGTTTCGTGAAATAACTTTTTAACTGTTCTGGTGTAATAATTTTCCCTTCACTACTCACCATTGCTGGAACAAGGTTTCCTTTCATCAAGCGGTTAATTGGTAAAGGACCGTGATAAAGTTTATCACTCCCCTTAAGCACATAAGTTTCGCCACCCGTTTCAGCTTCTAGATTGTAGCTAATATCTGAGCTGAAAAAATGGCGTTCAACTTTAACATCTTTGATTTCTGCTTTCACACCGTAAAGTTCAAACTGTTTTAAAGTATTGTTCCCTAGTGTAACAAGTTCGCTATACTTTTCTTCAACTTGTTTTCCAGTGTACCAACTTCCGCCAGTCGCCACAGCACCAATAACGACTGCCACTGAAATGGCGATTGTAGATAATTTCATAATGTTTCCTTTTTTTGTTGATTAAATTGTTTGTTCAGCACGTTGTAATAGCCATTCGCAAGGGACAAAACGTTCCCCGTACAACTGTGCGTGTTTGCGTAATTGATGAACAATCTCTTTCGCTCCGATTTTATCTATGTAGGCATAAATTCCCCCTCGGAAGTCAGGGAAATCAAACCCTAAAACCGATGCCACATTGCCTTCATCAGTCGATTGAATAACGTTATCTTGTAAACACCAACAAGCCTCGTTAATCATTCGTAAAATACAACGGCGAGCAATATCTTGAGATTCCAAGTCATTACGCATAATGGTTTCCATTACGTGATAAATACTCTTATCTTCTTGGGTTCTTTCGCCTTTAGAATCATAAAGATAAAAACCACGTTTATTTTTTCGTCCTTTACGTTCATTCATTGCCAAAAGCTGAACGCTCTCTGGTAATTGAAAACGACTACCTAACTGCTCGACCATTGCTTTATTTGATTTGACGATCATATCCAAGCCTATATCATCAATCATTGCTAATGGGCCTGTTTTAAAACCAAATTCTTGTAAAGAACGATCGATAAACTCAATCCCTTCTCCTTCAACTAAGCATTGAATCGCTTCAAGTAAAAACGGGGTTAAAATACGGTTGATAAAAAAGCCTTCTTTATCGGCAACCAACAAAGGTACTTTACCTTGTTGAATCGCAAAATGGATCGCCGTTGCGATGGTATGCTCACTAGTATTTTCATGGGGTATAATCTCCACCATCTTACGTTTAGTCACTGGGCTAAAATAGTGGAAACCAATGACATTTTCAGGGCGTTGTGCCACCGATGCAATTTCACGAATAGAAAATGTTGAAGTATTCGTCGCAAAAATCGCATTGGCACTATAATACTGCTCACTTTCTCGTACCATTTTCTGCTTTAACTCAAGGTTTTCATAAACCGCTTCAATGATAAAGTCCGTCTGTTTCGCCGCAACTAAACGATCACCACCTGTAATCAAATTCATTCGTTGAATCATCTCACCATGTGAAATCAGTTTTTTATCAACCGCTTTGTTCATTAGTTCGTAACAGGCTTTTAACGCTTTTTGAATTTCAGATGGATGAATATCTTTAATCCGCACAGGTACTTTAGCATTATTCGCTGTTAAGTAAGCAATACCTGCTCCCATATAGCCACTCCCTAAAACGCTAACTTGAGCAATATCACGCATACTAGCACGATCTTCATAATGTTCTTTCATTGCTCTTTCGGTCTGTTTTAGGCTAATTAACACCTGTGATTGCTCTGTTCGGAATAGTTCAACAAAAGCATCTTGTTCAAGTAATAAACCTGCTTTAAAACGAGGCTCTTTTAGCACACTTAAAATTTTGGCAACAGCTGGATAATTACCAAAGGCTTTATTCCATACTCGGTTTTCAATATAGTCTAAATAACGTTGGCGGAATAATGGATAGCCTTCAAGCTGTTTTCGCCACTGTTTAAAACGAGTAAGCGGTTGTTTATGATCAATTTTTTGCACCTGTTGGGTCAAGAGTAAGTGGTATGCCGTTTCAAGTAGATTACTGGCTGGCACTAAACGGTCAACCAATCCCCATCTTAATGCCTTTTCTGCACTAATTTTCTGTCCTGAAAGGATCATTTTGATCGCATTTGGCAGTCCAATCAAACGTGGTAAACGCTGAGTTCCACCTGCAAAAGGCAAAATCCCAGAGCGAACTTGCGGGATAGAAAATTTGGTATGAATTTCTTCACTTGCCATACGATAATCACAAGCTAACGCTAATTCTAGCCCCATACCAAAACAATCACCATCAATGGCGGCAACAACAGGCATTTTTAATACATTGATTTCCCGCATAACCGCTTGGGCATCTTGAGAAAGCGCTTTAAGCTGTGCATCTGTTTTTGTGCGTAAGGTACTTAATTTATAACCTTTAATAAAACATTTCGGCTTACTTGAAGTAAAAATGACACCTTGAGCTTGCTGATAAATAATAGCACCAATCACATCACGTAAATCGGAAATAAAATTCTCGGGTAGCCAGTTGCTCGTTTGGTCCGCCACGTTGATACGCACAATCGCTATGCGGTTATCATCAATCTCAACAGAAAAAGGCGAAATTGTTTGAAGTTGTTCTGTCATATCCTGTTCCTTATCTCTTTCCTGCTGTCTATTCACTCTCAAGCACCATTGCTGCACCCAAACCGCCCAATCCACTTGATGCGACTAAAGATAAGCCTCCGCCTTTGCGTTTCAAGGCATTGAGTGATTGAATTAAAATACGCAAACTCGTTGCTGCTCTTGGATTACCGAAGGCAATAGAACCACCAAGATGATTGAGTTTTTCTTCATCAATTTTACCCAAACAAGCGGTGCGATTAAGATGATTTTTTGCAAATTCAGCCGATTCAAATAAACGTAAATTCACTAACATTTGACTAGCGGAAGTTTCGTGGATATCAATTAAATCCATATCTTGTAAATTCACGTTGGCACGTTCTAGCGCTAAACTGCTGGCAATAGTCGCTCCCATAAACATATTCTGCCAAATATCATTGCCTGTAATCGCATAGCTGCGAATATAACCTAATGGGCTTAAACCTAGCTCCTTCGCTCGCTGTTCACGCATAAGCAATACTACCGCAGCACCATCAACAGCTTTTGGCATATTCGCTTCGGTAACCGTTGCGTAATTTTTATCCATTATGGGTGAAAATCGTTGGTAATAACGCTCTTTTCGAGCTGCGGAAACTAAGGTGTCCGACACGACAAAATCTTGATAAGGTCTTGGAAAAGAAGGCATGACTTCAGCTTTTAATAAACCTAATCGCCACGCATCTGCTGCTTTTTCATTTGAGTAACGAGCAAATTCATCTTGCTCTTGGCGGCTAATATGATACTGCTGTGCCATTTGCTCTGAAATTTCCGCTACCGAGAGTTGCGTCATATAATCTTTTAAATTGACCCCATGCGGTTTTAAATCTCGCCACGAAAACTGGCGAAATAATTCAAATTTTTTATCTAAAGTAGGCGCTTTAAAAATAGCTTGTAATTTGCGGATAACACGAGGGCTTATGCTGAATGGCGCATTGGAAATAGAATCTGTACCACCTGCAATACCTGCCGAAATCGATCCGCTTAAAATACTGCCTGCCACATTCACTAACGCTTGCAAGCCAGATAAACAGGAACTACTAATGGTATAGGCCTGTAGATAAGGCATATTCAGTGCTAGTGCGATTTCACGAGATGGATTAGGAATATCGGGCTGTTGAATCACTTGCCCAAAAACCAACTGCTCAATTTGTCGGCGATCTAATTCCATTCGGCTTAATAACTCATTGGTTACCATTGTGCCTAAATCCGTTGCGTAGGACGATTTAAACCCTGTATCACGTTGCACAAAAGGGGTTCTTAACCCTGATACAATGGCAACTCGCTCACCTTGAGCGTTAATAAGGTTCTGTCTAGCCATAGAAGTTCCTTTTAATCTGTATTCAAAAATTTTACAATTCTAACACAGAGATAAAAAATCAACAGCTTAAAACAAGCGGTAGTTTTTTTAAATTTTTTGCAATCCCTAAAAGGAAATAAAATGACCTATATTGTTGGACTAACAGGCGGTATTGGCAGTGGAAAAAGTACGATTGCTGAATTATTTGCACAACATAATGTACCGATTATTGATGCGGACATAGTGGCTCGCCAAGTAGTTGCAAAAGGCTCGCCATTATTGAATCAAATTGCGAAACATTTTGGATCGCAAATATTGACAGAAAACGGAGAATTAAATCGTTCAGCATTACGCAAGTTGGTATTTCAATCGGAATCCGAGAAGAATTGGTTAAATAATCTGCTCCACCCTGCTATTAGGGTTGAAATGCAACGCCAATTAACAGAACATCAAGCTCCTTATGTCCTTTGGGTTGTTCCGTTACTCATTGAAAATAGACTGACTAAAGAGTGTGATCGAGTTTTAGTTGTTGATGTATCGCCCGATATTCAACTTGAACGTGCAACAAAGCGAGATAACAGCCAACATGAAATCATCAAGAATATTATGGCAGCCCAAGTCGATCGAGCGACACGTTTAAGCTATGCAGATGATATTATTGAAAATAATCTGCCTTTAGCTGAAAACTTGGCGAGCTTAACCAAGCAAGTCAATGAATTACATCAACGCTATTTAACCTTAGCTCAAACTAAATAGTATTTAACATCAATATAAAATAAGGAAGTATAATGACAATCGTAAATTGCCCAACTTGTGAAAAAGAAGTTATTTGGTCTGCACAAAGCCCATACCGCCCATTTTGTAGCAAACGTTGTCAGCTAATTGACTTAGGTGAATGGGCGGATGAGAAGAAAGTTATCGCAGGTTCAGACGATGATTTAATGTCCGACTATACTGAAAATTAAAGGGTATTTTTATCGTACCAAATATTATTGATATAGAGCGTTACTCTTCCTGATGGTGTTTCCACTTGGATTTCATCATCAATTTGCTTCCCGATTAACGCTCTAGCCACTGGAGAATCAACCGAAATCCATTGTTTCGCTGGGTCAAACTCATCGCAACCGACAATTCGATATTGCTTGATTTCTCCATCTTCGTTTTCTAACTCAACCCAAGCCCCAAAAAAGACTTTCCCCTCTTGGCTTGGATGATAATCCACAATTTTTAAGACTTCTAATCGTTTACTCAGAAAACGCACTCGGCGGTCAATTTCTCGCAATCGACGTTTTCCATAAATATATTCGGCATTTTCACTTCGATCACCTAAAGCAGCCGCTTCCGATACAGCTTGTGTTACTTTCGGACGTTCTTCTTTCCACAAAAATTTGAGTTCTTGATCGAGCGTTTGCCAACCAGAACGAGTGATGTAATCTGATTTTGCCATTAGCTTGCAAACTCCACTATACCCGAAACATTACCTTGCTCATCTACCGCAATAAGTGAGTGAATATGTTTTTCTTTCATTAACTCTTCAGCGTGAGCTAGGAAAGTTGTATCTAAAATGGTTTTTGGTTGTCGAGTCATAATTTCAGCGGCTGTTTTATTTAGGCTATCCGCACCAAATTTTGCTAATGTACGGCGAATATCGCCATCGGTAATAATGCCACGTAACTGATTATTTTCCATCACAATGGCAACGCCCATTCTGCCTTCGTTCATTACGTTTAAACAGTCGCTAAATTGAGCATTAGGAGAAATGATTGGCAATTTACGTTGCATTACGTCTTTAACTCTGCAAAGCAATTTACGCCCTAAACTACCGCCTGGGTGGAAACGAGCAAAATCTTCCGCTTTAAAATCACGTGCTTTAATCAGTGCAATCGCCAAGGTATCGCCTAACGCCATGGTGACTAAACTTGACGTAGTTGGAGCAAGATTATTTGGGCAAGCCTCTCGTTCGATACTAATATCTAACACAAGATCTGCATGACGGCCTAAGGTAGAATGTGGATTACCCGTCATCGCAATTATGGAATTACCAAAGTTTTTTAAACTTGGAATGAGCTTATTCACATCATCAGTTTCACCGCTGTAAGAAATCAAAATAACTACATCAATCGGTTTTAACATTCCCAAATCACCGTGAAAGGCTTCTGTTGGGTGAAGAAAAAAACTCGGTGTCCCTGTTGAAGCAAACGTCGCAACCATTTTTTTACCTACTAGCCCTGATTTACCAATACCTGCAACAACAACACGCCCTTCACAAGCTAAAATCATCTCCACTGCTTGATTAAAACTCTCAGATAAATTTTGATTTAAACGGTTAATTGCAAGGAAATAAAGTGATAAGGTTTCATTAGCATAGGTTAGGTAATTCATAACTTTTTCCTGAATGATAGGCTGAAATCTGGCATATTATACGCTTTATATATTCTAATCGGTAATTTATCTTTCAATTTGGCATTCTGGGCTGTTACCGCTAAAATAAGCCACTTTCTTCTTATTTGGAATTATTATGAATTTACTTGAAGTTCAGCAAATTAGTAAACGTTTTACCGACCGCATTGGCCTTTTTCGTAAACAAGAGTTCTATGCGGTTAAAGATGTTACATTTTCGCTTGAGCATCAAGAAACCCTTGCTATCATTGGTGCAAATGGTGCGGGTAAATCAACATTAGCCAAAATGCTGGTAGGCATTACAGAACCTACTTCTGGCTTTATGCTATTTAAAGGACGGGAGTTAAAATTTGGCGATAACGCATTTAGAGCAAAGAAAATTAGAATGATTTTCCAAGATCCTAATGATGCTTTCGACCCTAACTATAACATTGGTCAAATATTAGATTCCCCTTTAAGATTAGCCACCAATTTATCGCAAGAACAGCGTAATGAACGGATTTTCCGCACATTAAAACTGGTTGGAATGTACCCTGAACACGCGTTAATTCACATCAAAGAAACCTCAAGTAGCCAAAAACAACGTATTGCCTTGGCACGAGCACTTATTCTTAATCCTGAAATTATTATTTTTGATGATACGTTAAGTGCGTTAGACTTTTCCGTAAAAAGCCAACTGACTAATTTAATGATGATATTACAAGAACGCTTGGGCTTATCTTATATTTATGTAGGGCAAAATTTAGGATTGATTAAGCATATTGCTGATAAATTGATCGTAATGGATAACGGTGAAGTTGTTGAATACGGGAAAACTAAAGAAGTATTACTTAATCCGCAACACCCTATTACAGTCCGATTGATTGAAAGCCATTTCGGTGGAAAACTGACTGAAATGGCTTGGGCAAGCTAATTTGGAATCATCTTAATAGGGGCGTCATATTGATAACTAAAGCCAAAGTCTCGGCAGATTTTTTCCCCGTGAATAACCCGAATAAGCGGTTGCTTATCCTCTAAAAAATGTAAATCAGCAAGCTGACACTGCTTAGCAACAAAACGATAGTATTCTTCTCGAGTTGGATGAATGGGAGCAACTAAATGGTAAATTCGCTTACCATTTGGTGCATTTAGCAAACAAATTATTGCTCGAATACAATCATCTAAATGTACTAAATTAACAGGTTGCAGTGCATTTTTTAGCTCTGTTTTTCCTGCTAAATAATAGACTGGATGTCGTTTTTTCCCGACTAATCCAGCTAGGCGAACAATATCTACATCAATTTGTTGAGATAAAAGCCAATTTTCAACCGCCAACAAGGTTTGAGCAGATTTATCTTCAGCAAAAGGAATGGCATTTTCATCAAAGTGTCCATTTTTTTGTGGAAATACTGACGTTGAACTAACAAAAACAATATGTTTAACTTTTTGTAAAATAGCGTGAGAAACTAACCGCTTAATACCATCAATATAGTCTATCTCATTTATCTTGCTGGGTGGAATATTGATGACTAAGGCATCACTGTTCAGCAATTGCTCAACTTCTGATGTAATCGGAAAATTAGCGGTTAGTAATAAGGGATATTGCATCAAGTTACCTTCGCTGTTTTCTGTCACTTCTCTTTTACTTCCTTTAACGATCCAACCTTGTTGGATAAGTGTCTCGCCTAAAGGCATTCCAAGCCAACCAAGCCCAATAATTGTGACTTTTTTCATTTTTACCATTACTTTTATCTTTAAATCTATCGAATAGAATGGCAGATGATTGGATTTATTTCAATAACAGGGCGAATAATATCGTCCTTACTCACAACTATTTCTTAGCATAATTAAGTATATTCGGAGGAATAGCACGATAATAAATGATAACAAGCGGTAAGATTCGTTCGTTTTTTTGCAAAAAATTGGTAAAATCTCACCGCTTTTAATTTATTAAGTAAGGAATAAAAATGGCAAAGCATTATGATTATTTAGCTATCGGTGGAGGTAGTGGAGGAATTGCCTCTATTAACCGAGCTGCAAGCTATGGCAAAAAATGTGCAATTATTGAGGCAAAATATTTAGGCGGAACTTGCGTAAACGTAGGTTGTGTACCGAAGAAAGTAATGTGGTATGGTGCTCAAGTAGCAGAAGCTATCCATTCTTATGCTCCAGATTACGGCTTTGATGTGCAAGTTAATCAATTCAACTATGCGAAATTAGTCGAGAATCGCCAAGCTTATATTAGCCGTATTCATCAATCTTATAACAATGTATTGGGTAAAAATCAGGTTGATGTGATTCGCGGTTTTGCTCAATTTGTGAATAAAAATACGGTGGAAGTCCGTTTAGAAAATGGTGAAACAGAACAAATTACCGCAGATCATATTTTAATTGCCACAGGTGGACGCCCTGCTCGTCCAGACATTACAGGTGCCGAATATGGCATTGACTCTGATGGTGTATTTGAACTCACTACATTACCGAAGCGTGTTGCTGTGGTTGGAGCAGGCTATATTGCTGTAGAACTTGCTGGCGTATTTAATAGTTTTGGCGTTGAAACACATTTATTTGTACGCCAACACGCACCATTACGCAATTTTGACCCGTTAATTGTTGAAACATTGCTAGAGGTGATGGCTCAAGATGGTATTAACTTGCATACTCACGCTATCCCACAAGAAGTCGTGAAAAATAGTGATGGTTCACTGACGTTAAAATTAGCCGATGGTCGTAGCCAAGAAGTCGATTGTTTAGTTTGGGCAATCGGACGTCAGCCTGCAACAGATAAAATCAATTTAGCGGCAGCTGGGGTAGTGGCGAATGAACGTGGTTTTATTCCTGTGGATAAATTCCAAAATACGAATGTTTCTGGCATTTATGCAGTGGGCGATATTATTCAAGGTGGAATTGAGTTAACCCCTGTTGCTGTTGCAGCTGGTCGCCGTTTATCTGAACGTTTATTTAACAATAAACCAAACGAACATTTAGATTACAACCTTGTGCCGACAGTAGTATTTAGTCACCCACCTATTGGTACTATTGGCTTAACTGAGCCGCAAGCAGTTGAGCAATATGGTGCAGAGAACATCAAGGTATATAAATCGTCTTTCACGCCAATGTACAGTGCAATTACACAACATCGCCAACCTTGCCGCATGAAATTAGTTTGTGCGGGTAAAGAAGAAAAAGTTGTAGGATTACACGGTATTGGCTTTGGTGTTGATGAAATGATTCAAGGTTTTGCAGTTGCAATCAAAATGGGCGCAACGAAAGCTGATTTTGATAACACCGTCGCAATTCACCCAACAGGTTCTGAAGAATTTGTTACAATGCGTTAATAACAATATAACTACATCAGAGTGGGTAGGACTTCCCTACCCACTTTTTATTTATTATAAGGAACTTACCTAATGAAGAAAATATTATCTATTGTATCCCTTAGCTTTATTTTAAGCGGCTGTTTTGATGAGCCGAAAAAAGAAATAGCATCTACTACTCTAGCAGAAAAGTCTGAACAAACAGTAAGCTCGACCGGAAAAGTAGCTACATCGGTCGAAAATGTGGTAGAAAAAAATCAAACAACAGAAATGGCTTCTGCTAAAGATGAAAAAACAACTATGACGGATCAGACTGATGAAAATAACGCATCAACGGATAAAGCTAAATCAGAAGATAAGGCAAAATCGGAAAATGCCGTTACTGCCACAACATCAGAAGAAACCGAAAATACTAAAAAGGTTTCTATCACAGAAGATGTCTCAAGCAATAAAAATCTAGAAAAGGAAGAAAAGTTAGATTCTCAAGCATCTATTACTAGCAAGCAAGACTCACAAAAAGCTGAAACAAATATCCAAAGCAAAATGTCTAGTTCAGGTACTTTATCTAATACGTCATTACAAAAAGCAAAATCTTATAAAGCTAAAACAAAGGCTGATAAGATAGCTGAACAAGATTCGGGGCTGTCCGCTGAAGAAAAAAGGGTTGGTTATCAGCGTGTATTAAGTGATACAGAAATCACTTACTTAAAATCGCAATGTCGTTATGCTTTTATGTCAGAAAAAGAAGTGGTTCAATATAACTGTGCTACCAAAAAAGTGATTATTAAATAATAAGGGCAATCAACAAAGGCATTTGGCGTAAGGTGGGTTAAACCCCACCTTACAGGCTTTATATAAGAACTATAAAGAGCTATAAAAAATCACTAAAATAATGACAGGAATCACATATTTAACGTAATTAAACCAGATAGCTGTCAATCCTTTATGAGTATTTAACTCTTCTTTTGCTTCATCTTTGAGAATAAAACCCACAAAAATGGCACTACCTAATGCAGTTAAAATAAACAGAATATTGCCACTAATGTAATCAAACGCATCAAAAATACTTCTTCCCATAATACGAATATCTTTCCACTCACTATCTCCAAGAATAGATGGAATATTACCGAATACAAAGATAGCAACTAAAGTGATTAAAATGGCAGCTTTTCTACTTATTTTAGTTTTTTCTTGTAATGCGGTAATAATAACTTCGCAGATCGTTAATGAGGTCGTTAATGCCGCCACAATCAATAAACTAAAGAAAATAATGGCAAAAGCAGTTCCACCCCACATATTTGAAAAAACAATAGGTAAACTTTGGAAAACAAGCGTTGGTCCTGAATTTGGCGCTATACCAAAACTAAAGAGTGATGGGAAAATCATAAAACCAGCGAGTAGCGCAATCACTGTATTCAGTACCCCTGTAATCGTTGCAGTTTTGACTAAGTTTTCTTTTTTATCTAAGTAGCTAGATAATGTGATCAATACCCCAAAACCTAAACTTAAAGCAAAGAATACCTGTCCAAGTACAAATACGAAAAGTTTTGGTGTAATTTTAGAAAAATCAGGCATTAAATAGAACTTAATCCCTTCCATTGCACCTGGTAAGGTAATATTTCTTACTACCATAATCATTAGGAAGATAAATAAGAGAGGCATTAAATACTTAACGGAGCGTTCAATACCATCAACGATTCCTTTGGCTAAAATGAAATAGTTTACCGCAACAAATAAACCTGTATAAATCATAATGTTGACTGGGCTATTGAAAATACTCTTTTGGAAATAGCTTGATGTTGTTTCTACTGTAACAGGAGAACTAATATCTAACCCCCCCGAAATAAAGCCACCAATATAATTTAATACCCAACCACCTAATACCATATAGTAAGCAAGAATACCAAAAGAGCCGAGTAGCCCCATATACCCTAGTATTTTCCAACCCGAATGGATCTTTTTGCCATTCGCAGTACCACTAAAAGCATCAATAGCGTTTACTCTCATTCTACGTCCGATAACATTCTCAACTAAAATCATTGGAATACCGATCACAATCATTGCAATGCAGAATAAGAAAACGTAGGCTCCTCCACCATTTTCACCAACTAGATAAGGGAAACGCCAAGTTGCTCCAAAACCAACCGTTGCACCAGCAACAGTCAGAATATATGCCAATCGGCTCGACCACGACTGGCGTTCAGTTTGAGTTGTCATTTTTACTCCAAATAATCAAAATAAAAAATTAGTTAAAGATAGCTAACAGTTCATTCACTTTATTACGAGAACTCGGCGTTTGCCCGATATTTCTCTGAACTTGTAACATTTTGATTTGTGCATTACGATAAATATCACGAGTAAAATGTGTATCGTGATTTGAAATCAAGACAGGAATACCAACCGCTTGTGATTGTAAGGCGTACTCAGCAAGCGTTTGTTGTTGTTCGAGACTAAAGCCACCACCAGCATACTGTGTGAAATTACTTTCTTGAGCCAAAGGGGCATAAGGAGGATCACAATAGACAAGATAATCATCAGGGTTTTCCCATAAATAATGGAATAACTGATGAAAATCAGCACAAATAAAAGTGGCTCTTTTTGCTTTCTCCGCAAAAAAACGTAATTCTTTCTCTGGGAAGTAATGTTTTTGGTAAGCACCAAAAGGAACATTGTACTGCAGTTTTTGGTTATAACGGCATAACCCATTAAACCCAAAACGGTTTAGATAGAGAAATAAAATAGATCGTTGAAAGGGGTCTTGTACGCAGTTAAATTCTTGTCTGCGTTCATAATAAAACATTGCCGTATTTGCTTGATGATGGAAAAACAGTTGCTGTGTTGCGTCGATATAAGTTTCGACATCTTGTTTGACAACATTAAAGAGATTGATTAAATCAGGATTTATATCAGCTAGCAGATAACGCTCAAAGTCTGTATTTAGGAATACTGAACCAGCACCAACAAATGGCTCAACTAAACAAGCCTTTTTAGGAAAATGGCGAGAAATTTCATCAATTAGGCGATATTTACCGCCAGCCCATTTTAAAAAGGCTCGTTGTTTAGTATTCATTCTATTGTTGAGTGAAACGGCGAATCGCGTCAATCACTTGCTGTTCAGTTACTTGTGATGTGACGTAAGCAGAACCTAGCGATTTTAATAAAATTAAGCGCAACTGACCGCTTAATACTTTTTTATCACGCCACATATAAGGTAAATACTCTTCAGGTTGCATTCCATCAGGCGAAATGGTTGGTAATGTCGCTTGAGCAATCAGTTTTTCTATACGAAAAACATCTTGTTCTGAAAGATCACCTAAAATATGAGATAAAGCGGCCGCTTCTAACATTCCTACCGCAACCGCTTCTCCATGTAACCAGTTTCCATAACCTAAGTGAGTTTCAATCGCGTGTCCAAATGTATGCCCTAAATTGAGTAAGGCTCTATCACCTTTTTCAGTTTCATCACGAGCAACAACATCTGCTTTAAGCTGACAACAACGTTGAATACAGTATTCAAGGGCTGATTGATCCAGTTGAACTAACTCGCTAATATGTTGCTCTAGCCATTCAAAAAAGGCTAAATCAAAAATTGCCCCATATTTAATGACTTCAGCTAAACCAGCACTGACTTCACGTTTAGGTAAGGTCTTCAAGGTTTCTGTATCAATAATCACCGAAATTGGTTGATAAAAAGCGCCAATCATATTTTTACCCAACGGGTGATTAACCGCTGTTTTTCCACCAACAGAAGAGTCAACTTGTGCTAATAATGTGGTTGGAATCTGAATAAATCGGATACCTCGTTGATAAGAAGCTGCTGCATAACCAGCAACATCACCGATCACTCCGCCCCCCAGCGCAATGATTGTACTATCACGATTGTGATTTTTTTCAAGTAATGCAGTAAAAATGAGATCTAATGATGATAAGGTTTTATACTTTTCACCATCAGGAATAAGGACAAAATCAACAACACAACCTAAAGTTTCTAATGTGCTTGTTACTGTCGCAAGATAATGTTCAGCAATGGTTGGGTTAGAAACGATCATTACTTTATCACCTTGCTTTAACGGATGATAACTCACCGGTTCGGCTAATAATCCTGCACCAATAGAAATTGGATACGAACGCTCTTTTAACTCAACATTTACTTGCAACATATTTTCTACCTTGATTTACTGTAAATTATCCATCATTTCGATGATTTGTGTCGCGACAACTTTGGCTGCTTGCTCATCGGTTTGTAAAGTAATATCCGCAATCTCTTCATACAATGGATTACGAATTTTAGCTAATTCTTGCAACACTTGATACGGGTCTTCTGTTTGTAATAATGGGCGTTTTTTATCACGCTGGGTACGTTCAAATTGCTTATCAATTGATGTTTCAAGGTACACAACAATCCCACGAGCCGAAAGTGCGTTACGATTATCCTTTGATAGTACCGATCCTCCGCCTGTTGAAAGTACCAACCCTTGAGATTGCGTTAATTCGTTAATAATGCGTTCTTCACGCTTACGAAACCCGGCTTCTCCTTCAATATCAAAAATCCAATCGATATCCGCTCCAGAACGTTCTTCGATTACAGAATCAGAATCTAAAAAATCCATATTTAGCATTTGTGCTAATTGGCGTCCAATCGTGCTTTTACCCGCTCCCATTGGCCCAATTAAAAAGATATTACGTTTTTCTGCCATTTCTCTTTTCTAATTTTAAATAATTTAACGATTTGATTTGTGGTAAAAATTGGGGAAAAAACAGACCGCTTGTAAACACAAGCGGTCTGTTACACGTTAAAATTTACAAGAAAGTGATTACAAATAATACACTTATAGAATAATTAAACCACAAATCGCCCAAAAATAAAGATTGGCGGTATTATCTCAATAAATCGACTCTCTTTTCAACCTAAACAAACTAATTATCCCGTAATTTAGAATAATTCTTTTCCTTTTAGGCTATCAAGCACTCCTGGTGGAGGTAATCCTAAACGCTGCTCTTCTGCCAGTGTTTTATTCGGCTCAGTATAAGCCTTTTCAATAATATATTTCTTAGTCGGTTCAGTACCTTTAATAAAATACTCAACAAAACTATCGCCTAAAAAGCCAGATTTAGCATCGATCTTAGCCTCAATAATATTTGGTGGTAACTGCTCTTTTCTCTCTGCTTTATCCTTAAGAGCCACCTTCATATAATTGATCCAAGCAGGTAACGCTGTTTGCGCACCGGCTTCACCTCTACCCAAATCACGTTTATTGTCATCAAATCCAACATAAACAGTGGTGACAATATTTGCACCAAAACCCGCATACCAAGTCACTTTCGCATTATTTGTTGTACCCGTTTTACCGCCAATATCTTTGCGTTTAATGCTATTTGCAATACGATGGCTAGTACCTTTCCATCCTTGACTCGGCTCTCCAACAATTGCTGTATTTAGAGCGCTACGCATTAAAAACGCAATCTCACCGCTAATCACTCTTGGTGCGTAATGTAACCCTTGAGAAGTGGCTTCTGCATCGGCCATCAAACTAGGTGCATTTTCTTTCTTCACTGTTTTGATTTCTAATTCAGGCAGTTCTTCAGACTCACTGCTTTTTTCTTCTACCACAGTTCCTTTACTATTTGCTATTTGAGCTTCTGATTCCTTAGCAATTTTTACAAAATCAAAATATTCTGGTTCTGGATAACTGACAGGGATCTCGTTACAACTTAAACAGGCCACCGCAGGATTAGCCTTAAATAACTCATTACCATTACTATCTAAAATACGCTCAATAATATAAGGTTCGATAAGATACCCACCATTATCAAAAACAGCATAACCACGAGCCATTTCTAAAGGAGTAAAGGATGCGGCCCCTAATGCAAGAGCTTCAGTCGCTTGATATTGTTCACGTTCAAAACCAAAACGCTGTAAATAATCAGCAATATAATCAACCCCCGCCATCTGCACCGTTCTAACCATCATTACATTCTTGGATTTCCCTAACCCCACGCGTAATCGTAATGGACCTTCATAAATATTCGGGGAGTTTTTCGGACTCCAAGGCTTTTGTCCCCTCTTAGTAATAGTAATTGGATCATCACTTAAAATAGTCGATAAACTCAAACCTTTATTTAAAGCTGCTGCATAAATAAATGGCTTGATTGACGAACCTACTTGAACCAATGATTGCGTCGCACGATTAAAGCGACTTTGTTCAAAACTAAAACCACCAACAATCGCTTCAATAGCACCATTATCACTATTTAATGAAACTAATGCGGAGTTTACATCAGGAATTTGCCCTAACTCCCAGCTTCCTTTGCTGTCTTGGCGAACCCAAATTTGCTCTCCAACATTGATGACTTCTTTTACGCTATTAGGCTGTCTGCCTTGAGCGGAATCATTGATAAACTTCTTAGCCCAACGCATTCCAGCTAATTTCAATACCACTTTATCTCCATTAGCCAAGATAATATCAGCACTATCTTTGTTAACTTTTAGAACCGCAGCACCAATAAAAGGCTCTGAATGTGGTAATTTACTTAGATGCTCAATGATTTTCTCTTCGTCCCAAGCACTATCCGTTGCTTTCCATAATTTTTCTGCACCTCTCCAACCATGACGACGATCATAATCAATCAGATTATTGCGCAATGAGTTTTGAGCTTCTCGCTGATCATCTGATAAAACTGTAGCATAAACTTGAAAACCTCGAGTATAAGCAACTTCTTCACCATAACGTTTGACCATCTCTTGTCGAATCATTTCAGTAACATAATCCGCACGAAACTCTAACGCTGCACCATAAAATTTAGCCACCACCGGTTCTGCTTTGGCTTGTTCATATTGTTGCTGTGTGATTTTTCCAACCTCTAACATTCGCCCCAATACTACATTTCTACGTTTTTCTGCTCGAGTAACCGAATATAAAGGGTTCATCGTTGATGGGGCTTTGGGCAAACCAGCAATAATTGCGACTTCAGACAATGTTAATTCATTGAGTTTTTTACCAAAGTAAGTCTTAGCTGCCGCAGCAACTCCATAAGAACGATAGCCCAAATAAATTTTATTTAAATAGAGCTCTAAAATTTCATCTTTTGTTAAATTCTGCTCAATTTCTAAAGCCAAAATAGCTTCTTTAATCTTACGTTCAATTTTTCGTTCTGGAGATAAAAAGAAATTGCGGGCTAATTGTTGTGTAATAGTACTCGCCCCTTGAGTATCACCTTGTGATGAACGCCAAAGAGCACGAATAATACCTTTGGGATCAACACCTTTATGCTCATAAAAGCGACTATCTTCTGTTGCTAAGATAGCATCAATTAAAGGTTGTGGAATATCAGCAAGTTTTACTGGAACCCGACGCTCTTCACCCACTTCGCCGATCAACTTACCATCGGCAGTAAAAATCTGCATAGGTTGTTGTAATTCCACATTTTTTAGCGAATTAACATTCGGTAAATCTGACTTGAAATAAAAATAGATAACCCCTACTGCAACACAGCCTAAGATAGTAAGTGTTAATAAAGTACCAAATATGATTTTTGCGATCTTCATCGAAAAATTCTCTTTTCCTAAATGACTAAACCTGAATTTACAGTTAAATATAATGCAAACTCGTCGAAACAGTTCGCAATTATAAGCGAAAAATCGGCAAAAAACTGTTTTAATCCACAATTATTATAATTGGAACTATGAAAATAAAAAAATTTAAAGACCTAATATCGTCAAAACACTTAACTCACCAACAAATTGGGGTGAGTTACAGCGACCTGCTCATTTGTTGCTGTATCAGAGAAAGCCAGAAAATACAGACCATCTGGCAAAAACTTTCCTTGACCGATGATGCGTTAGTAAGAATTGATGACATAATCAAGCAAGCGGTGAGTTCAGATGAAAAATTTACCATTGTTTATCCTATTCCTGCCGATTATATTTGGCAAAAAATCCTTTATTTCCCGAGTTATCTCAACCCACAACAGCAATATAAACAGGCAATTCAAATACTCAAACAAGAGCTCCCCATTCCGCTCACTGAAGTGTATTTTGATATTCAATCCAGTCTAGATACCAAGAGTAATCGAATAAAAACAACTATTTATGTATTAAAAAAATCCTACGGTGAACCTTTTTTAGGAAAATCTAATGTGATTTTAGACAATGAATTATTTTGCTATGTCCGAGGTATTGCAGCCTTGAATGAAACAGATCAAGAACACTTATCTGAACTACAAAACAAAGACATTGAACAACTCAGTTTTCCTGAAAATATTCTAGATAAAAAACTCTATTTGATTGCATTAGGAGCAAGTTTATGGAATGGCAAGGTATCAATTTAAGTGGCTATAACCAAGAAAAGTGGGCTACTGAAAATATTCGTAATTTAGTTAAGATAATGGTTACTTTAATTGTTTCCTTATTGATTGGCATAGTAATTATTTTTGAACAATTATCCTTACACCAACAAATCGACATCATAAAAGATCAAACAGCTCAGCAAACTCATCACCTTTCACAGATACGAGAAAAAATAGAAAAATTAAAACAGCAAATAATTTCCCCTAACCAATCGCTTTCTCAGAAGAGTATTCATTTTTTCGTGGACTATCTGAAAAACTTTAAAGCAAAAGGAAGGCTTGAAATGATACAACTCTCTATTGACCATAATGAAATGGTTAAAATTTTTGGTAAAACCAGAACACAAGAAGAATTTATTTTAATTGAGCAGCAACTTAAAAACCTGAATATAGATTATAACATTACACACCTACACAATAATAAGGAAAATCTCATTGAGTTTCAAATTCACATCGATTTAAAAGGATAGAAAAAAATGAAAAATTGGCTTATAAAAACCTACACTGAACCACAAACTAACACACACTATATTTTCTATATTATCAACCAAAAAATGATTTACTTTCTAGTTGCTATAATCATAACTTTTACACTATTACCCGCTTTGTTATATTTCAATACATATTCGGATAAGCTCGCCCATAAAATTTATCAAGAGAGCCTAACTCAAGAAATAGAGCAGCAGACTAAATTATTAGACACCTTAATTCAGAAGTCGAATCAGCATAAAATCACAGATAAAATTTCACAAGTCAATCAGGCTATTAAGCAGATATTCAATACTTATAACATTCAGATTGAACAATTAGAGTGGCATATTGAAGAAAGGCAAATTGTGATTAATGCCAAAAATGAATCAAAAAACCTCATTACGATTATTCCCAAATTACAGGAAATACCCAATATTACTTATCAAGAAATAAGTTTATCTAAACTCTATCATCAAAACTTAGTGCTATTAAATGCAACATTACAAATTAATAACTAGGAGTACTTATGTGGAAAATTGGATTTATTTTATACAGCATACCTTTTTTAGCTTATGCGGATCCTTTCTATGCTGAGAATGATCATAAGAACAGCAGAGAAAATATCGCTTTAGCTGAAGGTCAATCAAATGAAAAAAAACAGCAAGAAATATCCGCTTGTTTAGCTGATACACAACTTAACAAACTCTCACTGCCCACTCCTTTTTCTGAGTTGCGTTTAATCGGCATAATAAAAAATCAAGAGATATTTACCGCATTATTTATTGATAAACAAAATCACATTACCGCGATTAAAGAAAAACAGATTTTAATTAATGAAGATATTCAGTTCGAAAAAATCGATCTAAAAAAGATTGACTATATTGACTGGAAAAATAGTAGTGATTGTGATAATCCAATCCGAATAACCATATCTATTTAGGAGGAACAATGAAATTATTTTGGTTTACTTTATTTATTTCATTACCAATTATGGCTGAAAACATCTCAATTAGACTAAAAGATGCGCCAACAAAAGAAACACTAACATTTTTAGCTAATGAATTTTCACAAAATATTGTGATTGAAGAAAATATAAAATCGAATGTAAATTTGCTTATCGAAAATAGTAGCTTCGATAAAATATTAAATAGCATCAGTAAAATTACTCAATCAACAATAAAAAAAGAAGATAGCATTTATTTTATGTCTAAGAAGTCAGAAAATACTATTGTATCTTCATCACATAAGGTAGATATTGGACAACATCAAGCTTCCTTGCCTAAATTAGCTACAAAAAGCATTAAGTTATATTACGCAAAAGCCTCTGAAGTGATAGAAGCTATTACCAAAGGTTCTGGTAATCTATTATCTGAAAATGGTTATCTACATTTCGATGATCGCAGTAATAGTATTATTATTAAGGACACACTCTCATCTATCAAAAATATAAGCCAACTAATCAAACAGCTCGATGCTCCTATTGAACAAGTGGCAATTGAAGCACGAATTGTGACCATCAGTAGTGAAAACCTTAAAGAATTGGGCGTTAGATGGGGCATGTTTTCTCCAACCGACAACCATCATAAATTTGCAGGCTCATTAGAAGGAAATAATTTAACCACCAACAACTTAAATGTGAATTTTCCTGTTAGTAATGCGGCATCAGCTGTGCTCCAAGTTGCAACGATCAATAGCCGAATGTTAGATCTCGAATTAACTGCGTTAGAACGAGAAAATAGTATTGAAATCATTGCAAGCCCACGCTTACTGACCACAAATAAGAAAGGGGCAAGTATTAAACAAGGTACTGAAATCCCTTATGCGATTTATGACAAAAAGTCAGAAACGACTGACGTAGAATTTAAAGAAGCGGTATTAGGGCTTGAAGTTACACCTCATCTTTCTGAGCATAATCAAGTCTTGTTAGATATGGTTGTTACCCAAAATGCACCTAATACTCAAAATGGTTTCAGTGCTTTAACCACGATTGATAAACAAGAATTAAAAACACAAGTCTTTGCTAAAGATGGTGAAACCATTGTACTTGGTGGAGTTTTCCAACACTTAATTACCAAAGGCGAAGATAAAGTCCCCGTATTAGGCAGTATTCCTGTTCTTAAACATCTCTTTAGCCAAAGTAGAGATAAAATTTCTAAACGAGAATTGGTTATTTTTGTGACACCACACATTATAAAATCACCACCAATTCAGTTAGATAATAAGAAATCTAAACAAAAATAATAGGAAATATGCTAGAATGATCGGCTATTTTGAATGGCAAACCTACTGGGTGACATACCCTAACAAGCGGTACGTTATTCAAGCTATTTTACACATTATATTCCTGAGGTTTTATGAAAGTTTCCCCACGCCGTAGAGCAAGAGAATGTGCTGTTCAAGCCCTTTACTCTTGGTATATTTCACAGAATAGTGTTGAACAAGTTGAATTAGCTTTTGTTACTGATCAAGATATGAATGGCGTGGATATGCCATATTTCCGTAAATTATTGCGTGGAACGGTAGAAAATATTGATGCAATTGATCACTCACTCCGTCCTTATTTAGATCGTGCGGAAAATGAAGTTGATCCGATCGAACGGACTATCTTACGTTTATCCGGCTATGAATTGCAATTTGAATTAGATGTTCCTTACAAAGTTGTGATCAATGAAGGGATTGAAGTCGCTAAAGTATTTGGCTCTGACGATAGTCATAAATATGTTAATGGTATTTTAGATAAATTAGCTCCTGCATTGGGTCGTAAATAGAGTGATAAAATGGGCGAGTTTGATCTGATTAAGCAGTATTTTACCCGTAATAAGCGGTTAGATCGTTCGGATATTTTACTTGCTATCGGCGATGATTGTGCAGTGACACAAGTTCCTACCCATCATCGTCTTGCGATAACTACAGATACTCTCGTCTGCGACACGCATTTTCTGGCTGATATTTGCCCTGCTGATTTGGCTTATAAAGCGATTGCAGTGAATTTAAGTGACTTAGCCGCAATGGGTGCAACACCACGCTGGGTTTCTCTTGCCTTAACGCTCCCTAAATGCGATCACCACTGGCTGTCTCTTTTTAGCCAAGGGCTATTCCAAATTCTTGATGAATATGATGTAGAGCTAATCGGTGGCGATACCACTAAAGGGCATCTATCACTAACCATTACCGCACAAGGTTTTATCCCACAACAGCAAGGCTTATTTCGCCATCAAGCCAAGGTAAATGATTTAATCTATGTTTCGGGTTATTTGGGCGATAGTGCCGCAGGTTTGGATCTATTGCTAAATCCGAAATCATCTGAATGCAATTCAGCACAACACTATTTACTCCAACGTCATTTAAAACCGACACCTCGTATTGCGTTGGGTAAATTATTGTTAGATTACAGCCAATGTGCGATTGATATTTCTGATGGCCTACTTGCCGATCTCTCACATATCTTAAACCGTAGTCAATGTAGTACGGAAATTGAAGTGGATAAACTACCGCTATCACAAGCAATACAAACGGAATATTCACATTCTAAAGCACTCAATTTTGCTTTAACAGGCGGGGAAGATTATGAACTCTGTTTTACTATTCCTGAGAATAGACAAACAGATTTTGAGAATATGCTAAAAGCAAAACAGTTAAATTGTTACTGTATCGGCAAAATAACTTCTCAATCAGCAGAGAATATTCGTTTACTCCATCAAGGTAAGACAATTCCTTTACCTAAACAGATAGGCTTTGACCATTTTCGTTAGTTATGAACATCAACTTAAAAAATCCTATTCATTTTCTTGCCGTTGGTTTCGGCTCTGGACTAATTAAACCTGCACCAGGCACTTGGGGCTCGCTCGTTGGGCTACTACTTGCGATTTTTTTATGGTATCTCACCGCTTCCCCTTTATTTTTTATCGTATTATCAAGCATATCCTTTATCCTAGGTTGCTATCTTTGTGAAAAAACAAGCCAAGATCTTGGTGTACACGATGATGGGCGTATTGTGTGGGACGAGATTGTTGCGATTTTCTGCTTGTTTATCTGTTTACCCGAATATAGTTGGTTCTACTATATTTTAACGTTTTTATTATTCCGTCTATTTGATATTATCAAACCTTACCCTATCCGCTATTTTGATCAACAATTAAAAGGCGGTATAGGTATTATGTTTGACGATATTTTAGCGGCAATTTATAGCTTAATTTCACTCTATCTCATTTATTGGATTTTCTAATATGTGGACAATTTTCATCGTACAATTAGTTGGCTTAATCAGCCCTGGGCCGGATTTCTTCTATGTTAGCCGAAAAGCTATGAGTGATACTCGTAAAAATGCACTACTCGCATCCATTGGAATCAGTATCGGTGTTGCTTTTTGGTCTCTATTAGTCCTTTTTGGGCTAGCTTTCTTGAACAAAACCTTACCCTCATTTCAATATATTTTAATGCTCTTTGGTGGGAGCTATTTGGCTTATAACGGTATCAAAATGGTACAAATTACCAAAAATGCAAAATTAGCCAACGACAAAACTAGCCATAGTAAGAGTTCCGCTTGGAAAGAAATTTTAGGTGGTTTGATGATCAATCTCGCAAATCCCAAAATTGTTGTCTTTTTTAGTAGCGTACTCGCTGGCTATGTGTCAAATTTGGCTCAACTCAGCGAAATTCTTTTAGTCTTGCTTATTTTGGTTGGGAGTAGTGTAGTTTACTTTTTTATTGTTAGCATTCTTTTTTCGCATCAGAAAATTCGAAACTTGTACGCTAAATACAATCACTATTTGGACAATATTGCGGGAGTAGTCTTTATACTATTTGGGATAAGCTTGGTTTACGAAAGTATCACTATTTTGCTCTAACGAAATGGGCGAACCACTCGCCCATTATTATGAATAAAAGAGATGACACTTAACTAAGCGGTGGTTTCGGAATCAAAACAGGATCTACTGGGGGTGATATTTGAATTTCATCATCATCTTTTTTCTGTGATTCAGGTTCCGGCTTTTTCTCTGGTACTGGCTTATTCTGTTCAAGTTTTGTTTCTACTTTAGATGGCTGCTCTACTTTTGAAGTTTCTGTTGTTGTTTGCTCTTGATCTGTTTTACTTTGCACTACAGTTTCTTCCGTTTTAGTTTCTACTGCGGTAACTTCAGCATCAACTTGTTTTTGTTCAGAAGTCACTTTTTGTTCACTTACTTTTTGGGGAGTTGTTACAGTATTTTCTACTGGATTACCAGAAGGTTGAGTCTTATCAATAACATTCCCTTTAATTACTTCGGATACATCACTAGTCTCAACAGTAGCGTGTTGACTTTTCTGTTCTTGCTCTAATAACGCTTCAGGAATAGGCGATACAGGGTTAATAACATCATTTGTATTACCATCTTGTTTTATATTCTGTGACAATAACTTTCTACCAATTTCGACTCGCGGATCTAACCACACTGCCACAACAGCATTATTAAAATCTTGGTTAAATTCTTCTGCAATAACCGTATCATTTAAGACAAAATATCCCTTATTCTCCAGAGCAACATAACTTAATGTATCACCCACTTTGATGTCAGGAAGTATTTTTCGTAAGCGATCAACCACATCATCTTGATTAGGTAAGGTAATCCCTAAATTAGACCAAGAACGAGCTAGCGAAATAGCAAAATCCCGTCCATCGACAGGTTTTTGATATTTTAAGCTCAACATCACCGGACGAGTATCCAACTCATATTTCCCAGTTTCTGAAAAAAGTGAAATATTATAGATTTTAAAGGGGCCCCATACATAATCAGCATCTTTAATTTTAATCCATTGTGCTGATGCGGTAGCGGAAAGTAACACACAAAAACTCACAAAAAATTTGATACTACGCATTTGATTGTCTTTCTTTTAACCATAAAAATTTTGCATATTATAACGTTAAATATATAGAAAAAGCATAAGAATATTTTGTGATCAACTTCAAATTTTTTAGATTAAATTAACGCATAAAAATAGAAAAGTGCTACTATCCTGAATACACATTCATTCATAAAGGAGTCTATTATGTTCCCCGAATTCCGTGATTTAATCACCAAACTAAAAACCGAAGACGCTCACTTTGCTCGCCTTTTTGATAAACATAATGAATTAGATCAGAAAATTAAAAATATGGAAGCTAACATTGAGTTAGCAACTCATACAGAAATTGAAGTTCTTAAGAAAGAAAAGCTACACATTAAAGATGAGCTTTATACCATCCTAAAAAAATATGGTTAATTGTAGAAGAGCAAACCTCTAGATATTCCTAGAGGTTTTTACTATCGAATACTCGTTATAACCCCAATTTTACCCATCGTTCCAAAGGGAGCGGTAATTTATCTGACCACATTCTCTGCCACAACAAACCGAGTAATTCCTGTCTTAAATGTACTCTCGTCATAGGATAAGTTTTTGGTTGAATTGCCATCCATTCCCCATTTTCTTGTTTTGCAACTATGAAACGGAAATTGAACTGACCAGCCATACCCATTCTTATATCGCTTACCACAAGATTATCGCCAATTTGCTCGTAATGAAGCCAATCGTCAGTAAACCATTTTAAACGTTGAGTTTCGGGTGAAATAGATAAAATCTTTGGTGCTAATGGTAAATTTAAAGGCATCTTAATCCATTCCATTTCCGCTTTTTTATCAAACCAACCACTCACACCATCATACAAATTTCCCTGTTTATCCACTGCGATAACACGCCAAAGAATCGTATTAAATGGGGTTGGTGTCGCTAAAACTTTCTCTACTTCTACACCTTGTTCGCTTAAAGCATTGCTAAATCGCTGTTCGTGATAAAAACGCCCTATAAAACCTGTTCCGAAATAAACAAAACCCAAAATGAGAGCAATATTTAACACCTTAATTGATTTTGCATTCATTTTCTTTAATAACGCCCAAAGGCAAGCAAAAACAAGTGGAAAAGTATAAATCGGATCAATGATAAATACTGTTGACCATACTTCTGGAGCTGTAGAAATAGGCCAAAAAAGCTGTGTGCCATAAACGGTCATTGCATCAATAATGGGGTGCGTAACCAATGCCAGTGTTATTGTCAAAAATAACCTTAAAAATGAAAAAGGGCGTTCTGATTTTAATTTGAATATAAGCCAAGTCATCACAAATGCCAATGCAGTTAGCACAAAAATCGAGTGACTAAAACCACGGTGATAAGTCATTGACGAGATAGGGTCAGCATAGGGAATAAATACATCGAGATCAGGCAATGTACCGAGTAAACCACCATACAATAATGCTTTCCTACCCTGATATTTCCCCATTCCAACGCCTTGCACTGCTGCACCAAGCACAAACTGAGTAACCGAATCCATATTTTTCCTTTTAGTTATTTACGATAATCTGCATTTTGTCGGGAAATAGAATGAAACACAATAAAAAAAGCGGATTTTGAAATCCGCTTTGAGTATTAAGGCTGTGTATTATTACGCTAACTCTTTACGTAATTTTTTGGTCACTTCCATCATCACTTCTAATTGAGCAACGGTTTCAGTCCAACCACGTGTTTTTAAACCACAGTCTGGATTTACCCATAAACGCTCTTTTGGTACGACGTTTAACGCTTTACGCAATAAGCGTTCAATTTCTTCCGCTGTTGGTACTCGTGGGCTGTGAATATCGTAAACACCTGGTCCAATATCATTTGGATATTTGAAATCACCAAATGCGGTTAATAATTCCATATCTGAACGAGAAGTTTCAATCGTGATTACATCTGCATCTAAACCAGCGATAGCAGGTAAGATGTCATTAAACTCTGAGTAACACATGTGCGTATGAATTTGTGTATCATCAGCCACACCCATTGAGCTTAAACGGAATGCTTCGCCAGCCCATTGTAAATAAGCGTCCCAATCTGCACGTTTAAGTGGTAAACCTTCACGAATTGCTGGCTCATCAATTTGAATCACTTTGATTCCTGCTTTTTCTAAGTCTAATACTTCATCAGATAATGCTACACCGATTTGTTTACATACGGTTGAACGTGGAATATCGTTACGCACGAATGACCATTGTAAAATAGTGACAGGGCCTGTCAGCATTCCTTTCATTACCTTGTTAGTGAGGCTTTGAGCATATTGTGACCAACGTACAGTCATTGGCTCTGGGCGAACAACATCACCATAAATTACAGGTGGTTTTACACAACGTGAACCATAGCTTTGTACCCAACCGAATTTCGTGAAGGCGAAACCGTCTAATAATTCACCGAAGTATTCCACCATATCATTACGTTCTGCTTCACCGTGAACTAACACATCTAAATCTAATTCTTCTTGACGGCGAACCACATATTCGATCTCTTTCTTCATTGCTGCTTCGTAATCTTCAAGGCTTAAATCACCTTTTTTGAAGCTCGCACGAGCTTGACGGATTTCCGTTGTTTGTGGGAAAGAACCGATATTGGTGGTCGGAAGAAGCGGTAAGTTTAACCACGCATTTTGCAATTTAATACGCTCTGCAAATGGTGATTTACGTTGATCTGCGTTTGCTGGTAGGTTTGCTAAACGTTCTGCGACTTCAGGACGATGAATTTCTTTACTGTTTGCACGAGCATCTGCTGCAGCTTGACTTGCATCTAATTGCACTTGAACAGCAGCACGTCCGTTGTTTAACGCTTGTTTTAATACGTTTAATTCTTCTACTTTTTGTAAAGTGAAAGATAACCAAGAGTATAAGTCTGAATTTTTCTCTTTTAATTGCGTTTCAACTTCTAAATCATATGGTGTGTGAAGTAATGAGCAGCTTGGTGCAATCCATAAGCGTTCGCCTAATTTTGCTTTTAATGGTTCTAATACATCTAACACCTTGTTTAGATTTGCACGCCAAATATTACGACCTTCAATAACCCCCGCTGAAAGCACTTTGCTGTAATCTTCAAAGGCAGCAAGTTGCTCGGGTGCACGAACTAAATCTAAATGTAATCCATCAACAGGCAAGCCTTTTAAGAGTTTTGCGTGTTCTGCCACTGAACCAAAGTAAGTCGCCAGTAAGATTTTCGCATTCACTTTGCTTAACTCTGCATATACCGCTTTGTATGCTTCAACCCACTCTGCTGGTAAATCTAACGCAAGAGCTGGCTCATCAATTTGGATCCACTCTGTACCTTCTGCAACCAGTGCGTTTAAGATTTCAACATAAACAGGTACTAATTTATTGAGTAAATCAAAACGGTTAAATGTTTCACCTTTCTCTTTACCTAAATATAAGAATGTTAATGGGCCGACAATCACTGGTTTGAAGTTTAAGCCTAATGCTTTTGCTTCGCGAATTTGATTAACATAGTGAGCAGGATTTACTTTAAATTCTGTATTTTTATGAAATTCTGGTACTAAATAGTGGTAGTTGGTATCAAACCATTTGGTCATTTCGATAGCAAATTGATCTTTGTTACCACGAGCAAGCTGGAAGTATTGATCTAAGGTGAGATTTTGGCTGTTGAAACCGAAACGAGCAGGAATAGCCCCTGTTGCCACTTGAAGATCTAAAATGTGATCGTAGAAAGTGAAATCGCCTACTGCAACATAGTCTGCATTGGCAGCCGCTTGATGTTTCCAATTTTTCTCACGCAATGCTTTGGCTAACTCTAATAAATCTTGTTCTGCTAATTCTTTACGCCAGTAACGTTCTTGAGCAAATTTTAATTCGCGTTTTGCACCAACACGCGGAAAACCTAAAACGTGAAATGTTGTCATTGTGAATCTCCTAATTAGTTTAAAACCAAGTTTAGACGTTTAGCCGTCTAGATGGGATACATAATGATAAAATTTATTACATTATGCAAATGTATAATTTTCACGTTAATATGAAAATTTTTAATAATTGATAAGTATAGAGAGACTAAAATGGGGAAAGTTTAATCATATCGCTATGATTTTATGGGTAAAGATAAAAATAAGCGGTCAGTTTATGAAAATTTTTTGCAAATTTTCTTCACAAACTAACCGCTTTCGTTGTTATACCAATTCGTTATGAATTAGATACTTTTGCTTGATACTCTTTAGCTGCTCTTACAAAACCTTCAAATAATGGGTGTCCATCTCTTGGTGTTGATGTAAATTCTGGGTGGAATTGAGCAGCAACAAACCAAGGGTGATTTGGTACTTCAATAATTTCCACTAATTTACGATCAGCAGAAAGCCCAGTTACTTTTAAGCCTGCAGCTTCAATTTGTGGTAATAAGGTGTTATTGACTTCATAACGGTGGCGATGACGTTCGTAGATCGTTTCATTTCCATATAATTCACGCGCTAAACTACCTTCAATTAAGTGGCAAGCCTGTGAACCTAAACGCATTGTACCGCCAAGATCTGATGAATCCGAACGAACTTCCACATTACCTTCTGCATCTTGCCATTCGGTAATTAACCCCACAACAGGATATGCTGAATCTTTATCAAATTCCGTTGAATTTGCCCCTTTTAAGCCCGCCACATTACGAGCATACTCAATTAAGGCAATTTGCATTCCTAAACAAATCCCTAAATATGGAATCTGATTTTCACGAGCATATTGTGCCGTTAAAATTTTACCTTCTACACCACGATAGCCGAATCCACCAGGTACTAAAATTGCATCAACACCTTTCAGTGCTTCAACGCCTTTGGTTTCTACATCTTGTGAGTCAATATACTTAATATGAACGGTTAAGCGATTTTTTAGTCCTGCGTGTTTTAATGCTTCGTTTACAGATTTATAAGCATCTGGTAGCTCAACATATTTACCAACCATACCGATAGTCACTTCGCCCGTTGGGTTTGCTTGTTGGTAAAGCACATTTTCCCATTCAGATAAATCCGCTTCTTTGCAGCTTAAACGGAAACGATCGCAAATAAAGTCATCTAATCCTTGTGATTTAAGTAATGCTGGAATTTGATAAATTGAACCAACATCTTTTAATGAGATAACCGCACGCTCTGGTACATTACAGAATAATGCAATTTTCGCACGCTCATTCGCAGGAATAGCACGATCTGAACGACACACCAATACATCTGGCTGAATACCGATAGAAAGTAGCTCTTTAACAGAATGTTGCGTTGGTTTTGTTTTGACTTCGCCTGCTGTTGGAATATATGGCACAAGGGTTAAGTGCATAAATAAGGTTTTTTCACGACCAACATCTACTGCAAGCTGACGTAATGCTTCTAAAAATGGTAAAGATTCAATATCACCAACAGTTCCACCCACTTCCACGATAACAACATCTTGCCCTTTACCGCCCTCAATCACTCTTGCTTTAATTTCGTTGGTGATATGTGGAATAACTTGAATGGTTGCACCTAAATAATCACCACGACGTTCTTTGCGTAAAACTTCTGAGTAGATCTTACCGCTTGTAAAGTTGTTTGCTTTAGTCATTTTGGTGCGAATAAAACGCTCATAATGCCCTAAGTCTAAATCGGTTTCCGCCCCATCTTCAGTTACGAATACTTCACCGTGTTGTGTTGGGCTCATTGTGCCTGGATCAACATTGATATAAGGATCAAGTTTCATCATAGTGACTTTTAAGCCACGAGCTTCCAAAATAGATGCGAGAGACGCTGCTGCAATCCCTTTACCCAAAGAAGAAACAACACCGCCTGTGACGAAAATATAATTCGTTGCCATTGTATTTTGCCTTTATTTGATTGTTTGAATTGAAATCGAAAATTTGTGAATGGTAATACCATTAGGACGGGAGCGTAGTTTACAGTAAAAATTGCGATTTTGCTAGGAGTTAAACATAAATCTACTTGTGCAACATATAGAATTAAGCGGTAAGATATTTTGAATTTTTTACCAAAAATCTTACCGTTTGTTGATTAGAATTGTTTGCTGAAATCAACAAATACACGATGTTTATCGTAAGTATAGAATGGATGGTTACTTCTTGTTTTAGTGAAACTATAAGTTAAGCGTGGTGTTATGCCTAAATAATGCACTGCACGATGCCAGATAGATGCTTGCACGCCATATTCTTTATTTCGTTGTGTAATGTTAAAAATCGGCATTGGACCTTTGTAATGTTTTTGTGCAAAACTGACAGATAGACGAGTTGAAAGCCCTTGTCCCCATTCTTGTCCCCAACCTAAACTTACTCCGCGACGTAGGAAACTATCATCACGATCGCGCGTTGATGTTCGGTTATAGTTCAAATTAATCGTCCAATACTGTTTAGCATTAGCAAGATAAACTAATCCTGTTGAAACAAAATGATAGTTACCATTCAAATGTTTGCGTGAAATATACCGCTGTTCGCCATATTCGTAATTGCTATTCCATTGCCATTTTGGAGAAAGCCAATAGTTAAGCTGTAATGCCCCACCCGATGATTTAGAAAAGCGTTTTAAAGTATCGCTTTTATCAGAGCCACTCGCATAAAGTGTTTGCTCAATAAAAGGAGAAACGGAAATAGTTGCTTTGGCATTTTGATAACCTATACCAAAATCACCACGAAAACTAATTTCATTATATTTTTTATTATTCCAATAGTATTTGCCGTTAGTATTCAAACCTAGCTGGTTGAAAAAGCCATTTCCCCACGACCATTTTTTGCCAATCTCAAAATTAAAACCAACACCCTGTGCTGATTCTGCTTTTGGAGCAGACCAATTACCGTAGGTCGTACCAGCTTTTGGAGCGTTATTGATATTAGGATCGTTCAAATAGGTCAATCCTCCACTAAAAGTCCAGCGATCTCGTTGGTTAATCGCAGTTAAATATTGGCTAATAATGCTTTGAATTTCATCGGGAAGTGGTTCTGAACGAAGTTTTTGGAATTGATCTTCTGCTGCTTCTAACTCACTATTTTCAAATAAAGTAGCTGCAAGCTGTAAACGAGCAGGCAAAATATCTGATTGTGCAGCTAATACTTGGCGATATAAGCGAACCGAATCAGCGTAATTCTGTTTTTTCTTCGCCAAAATGGCTTCTGCCCATTGGGTCAAAATATCATCTTTAAATTGAGCAGGAATTTGCTGATAAATCGGGAAAAGTAATTCTACATTATCCATATTCCCTTGCATTACAGCAGGGAGTAAAGCTCTTACGACTAAATCGGGGTGTTTAGCTAATTCTTCTTTAGTAATAGAAACGGAGTTACCTTGCTTATGTTCTTCTACCTGCGGTTTTATAACTGGCTTGGTTTCCGGAGCAAGAATAGTACTTTCCGCTTGAATACGTTGATCATTTAAACGATCTGAAATCTTTTGCTGATCTTGATTAGCAAATAAAGAAGTAGAGAGGGCAAGAGTAAGAGCAGAAATAATGAGCTTATTCGACATATTTTTTCCATTAAAAGAATAGCTATCTCCCGATAACCAATTTATCTAGATGAGAACAGTTTACATTTATATACAAATCTCTTCAAGTTAAATAACCTGTAATTTCTGTAAGGCTTTTAAAATTCCATCTTGCTCAATCGGATCTGTTACATAATCTGCAAGGGCTTTTAGCTCATCTTCTGCGTTCCCCATCGCGACTCCATAACCAACAGTAGAGAGCATTTCCAAATCATTCAAACCATCGCCAAATGCGATTGCATTTTTCATATCCAAACCGAAATAGTTCAACACATCTTGAATGCCACGAGCTTTGGAGTGATGTTTATTGAGTAAATCGACAGAATATTGATGCCAACGAACTTCTTTTAAATCATCTTCGAGTACATTTGCATCCATGATCTCTTGATGACGCTCAGCAGGGAAAAAGGCAAGTAATTGAATGACTTTGTGAGTTAAATAGTAATTCGGATCAACGATATAATCAGCTTTAATCGGGCGTAATGATGTTTCTACTTCAGGCGTATTTTTAGATACTGCAATTTCATCAGCCGTTACAAAAGCATATTCAATATTGAGAGCGGTTAATTTTGCCAACACTCGCTCAATACGCTCCGTCGTCAAAATATACTCACTAATCACTTCGCCTTTGTACAAATTATATTGCCCGTTTGTTGTAACAAATAATTCAAATCCTTTGTCATTCATTAACGGTTTAATCGCATCAGGAAAAGCGCCAAAAGTTCTACCTGTCGCGATAGCAGGAATAATTCCTTTAGCTCTTAATTGAGGTAAAACTTGTTCAGCAATAGATTGGGGAATAAGCTGTTCTTTTTTGTAGTACAGAGTTTCATCAATATCAAAAAAGGCTATTTTAATTGGGTTTTCAAGTGGTTGCATAATTTCTCCTTTAAATGCTCACGAGAAAGAGAATGTGAAGTTTACTCTTTTTCGATCTATATCACAAAAATTCGCACAATTTCTCAAATAAAGTTTGATAGAATTTAACAAAAGACAAATTAGAAAAAGAAAATGATGTTTGATTGGGGGTTTCGTTGTTTTCATTGCCATCGTCCACTCGCTATTAGCTCACATGGTTTTTGCTCAAAATGCTATGCTCTACTCTCTTTATCAGCGTACTGCGGACATTGTGGCAGTAATTTATTGGAAAACCAACTAAGTTGTGGAAATTGCTTACGTAATGAGCCGAAATGGCATCGTATTGTGCAAATTTCTGCGTATAAAGCACCGCTTTCAGAGTGGATTCATCGTTTCAAATTCCAGCAACAACATTATTTAGATAACGCTTTGGGACGTTTATTGTTATTGGCAATCAAACAAGCTCAACGAGAACATCAACTAGTATTGCCTGACGTGATTATTCCCGTACCACTCTTTTGGCAACGTCATTGGCAAAGAAATTACAATCAAGCAGAATTATTGGCTCGTTATGTGGCTAAGAAATTAAATTTACCTCTTGATTTAGATTGTTTACAGCGAGTCAAATCTACACGTTCACAACGAGAACTCACCGCAATCGAAAGACGTAAAAATCTTAAAAATGCTTTCCTTTTCAAACCGTTAAAAAACTATCAGCGAGTTGCTCTCGTTGATGATGTGGTAACCACTGGTTCAACCTTGAATAGTATTTGCCTTGAATTACGCAAACAAGGAGTAAAAGAAATTCAAGTTTGGACGTTAGCGAGAGCCTAAACCAAATAATCGTTCGCTATTTTGCCAAATTGTTTCTGCTATTAGTTCAGGTTCTTCTTGGCGCAACGAACAAAGGCTTTCAAAAGTAACGCGTAAACGATCAGGGCGGTTTGGCTGACCTTGAAACCCAAAAACAGGCATATCAGGAGAATCTGTTTCAAGGAGTAGAGCATCTAAAGGCAATTTAGCGATAGTATCACGAGTTTTATTGGCTCGTTGGTAAGTGATAGTACCACCAACACCGATTTTATAACCAAGATCGACAAAACGCTTCGCTTGTTCATAACTGCCTGAAAAACCGTGTACAACGCCCGTTTTATTTAACTTGGCTTGTTTTAAGAATGTATAAAGTTGTTCGTGGCTTTTGCGAGAATGTAAATTTACCGGTAAATCATACCGCTTAGCAAGCTGTAATTGGGCATCCAAAAACTCACACTGTTTTTGCCATAACTCAGGAGTACCAACTTCTGCCACTGCACGCTCTAACCCGATTTCTGCAATCGCAGTACAATTCGGATCTTGTGTTTGTAAATGTTGTTCTAGCAGATCTAAGTCATTTTGTTGATGTTGCTCAATATAAAGTGGGTGTAAACCTAATCCGTAAACAATATGTTGTGGATCAGCTCGACTACAAGCGGTAACTTCTGCAAAATTTTTTACAAACACCGCAACAACTAATATGCGTTCGACTTGGGCTTTTTTCGCATTCTCTACTAATTGACTAACACTTAAATTGAGATCTTGTGCAAGGTAATCCAAATGGGTGTGAGTATCAAAAAATTTCATTTTCTATCTCTAAAAAGAAGAGCGAGAAACTTCTCGCTCTTACTCTATTTAAGGTTGATTAGGCTTTTGCTGAATCATCGACATAAGCATCTGGGTCTGTTGCTCCCATTGGTTTTAACATTGTGAAGAACAATACTAAACAGAATGCTGTTAAACCTAAACCGATATATACCGATAATTGATAGTCTAAACCAAAACCGATCTTATTGTATGCAAGGTAGGTAAAGCACACCGCACTGATAAATACCGCAGGGATAGTACATACCCAGTGGAATTTGTTATAGCGATATAAATAAGCAGCTGCAGTCCATAACATTACCATTGCAGTTGTTTGGTTTGCCCAAGTGAAGTAACGCCATAATACACTAAAGTCAATTTTAGACACAATGAAACCAACTGCAAAGAGTGGGATTGCAATCAATAAACGTTTCGCTAATGTGCGTTGTTCTAGATGGAAGAACTCAGCAATAATTAAACGTGCTGCGCGGAATGCTGTATCACCTGAAGTGATTGGTAACACCACCACGCCTAATACTGCAAAAATACCGCCCACAAATCCTAAGAAGTATAATGATGAATCGTACACCACTTTAGATGGTGAACCTGCGGTAATTGCATCTTGTAATGCTTGTGGGTTTTCATAGAATGCTAAACCAACCATACACCAGATTAACGCAATTACACCTTCTGCAATCATTGCACCGTAGAAAATGAAACGACCTTCTTTTTCATTTTCTGCACAACGAGCCATTAGTGGAGTTTGTGTTGCGTGGAAACCAGATAATGCACCACAAGAAATCGTTAAGAATAGTAATGGCCAAATTGGAACATCACCTTTCACTTGGAAGTTTTGGAAGAATTTATCCCAAGTTAAGCCCGCACCGTCTTGATTTACTGTACGGAAGAATTCGATTGGATCAGTTGCACTGAAATGGCTTGATACTAAACCATATACCATACCCACTGACATAAACAGTAATAATGCACCAAAGAATGGATAAATTTTACCGATGATTTTATCAATTGGAAGTAAGGTTGCTAAAATGTAGTAACAGAAAATGATCGTTGTCCACACTGCAATAACAGTTGGTTTATCCATTCCCCAAACCGTTAAATCACTTACTGCGGCAGACGCTGATGCTGCAATTTCTTCCGCATTATTTAACGATAAAGTACCGCCTGCTGAGCCAAATGCGTCCATTGTAATGGTACTTAATAATTGAGCAGGGCTTGCAACGAATACTACACCAACCAATAATAATAAAATTACCGCTAGAATGTTGATGAACGCTTTAACAGGGCGACCTAAGTATTTACCCGCAAGGTTTGGCATTGAAGCACCGCCATTACGCACACTTAACATTCCGCAGAAATAGTCGTGTACCGCACCTGCAAAAATACAACCAAGTACGATCCAGAGCATTGCAACTGGCCCGTATAACGCACCAAGGATAGGACCAAAAATCGGGCCTGTTCCAGCAATGTTTAATAATTGAATTAGCCAAATACGAGTTTTTGACATTGGCATATAATCAACACCATCTTGCATAGTATATGCAGGTGTTTGTTTTTTCGGGTTGATCACGAAGATCTTTTCGATAATCTTGCCATATACAAAGTAACCAAGTACTAATACAGCAACACAGAATAAGAACCACAACATAGTAGATGTCCTGAATAAATGTTGATAAATAATGAATTTAGCCTAAAAGGCGACGCATTGTAGAGAGTAGCGTAAATAAAGTAAATTAGGATATTACAGAAATGTGATTTCTCATCTCAAAATGTGATAAGGATCACGTTTTTAATACTCATTCAGTCACTTACTCATAAAATAATAAATGTAAAGAATATAGATTGTATAAAAAACCAGCTCATCTATGCGTAAATTAGAACCTTCTAACAATTTTTATGTCTTACGCTACATTCAAATCTTTACTGCTTTTAGTGAAAAAATAATAAAAAGGAAATACATCAATGAAAAAATCAATGCAAAAAACATTATTGGCTTCTTTATTACTCGGTATAGGAATGTTATCTCTTCCTACAGTATCAAATGCAACGTTACCAACGGCAGTAGATGGTCAAACGCTACCTAGCCTAGCACCAATGTTAGAAAAAGTACGCCCTGCGGTTGTAAGTATTGCTGTTGAAGGAAAAACTGAAAATAAACGTTCTCGTCCTAATATGCCCGAAGAGTTTGAATTTTTCTTCGGTCCCGATATGTTCGGTGAGCGTGGTGGGGAACGCCAATTTAGAGGTGAAGGCTCGGGGGTTATTATCAATGCTGCAAAAGGCTATGTGGTGACGAATAATCACGTTATTGATAAAGCCGATAAAATCAACGTTAAATTAGAGGACGGACGTGAATTTAAAGCCAAATTGATTGGTGCTGATCCACTTTCTGATGTGGCACTTCTACAAATTGAAAAACCACAAAACCTAACTGAAATTAAAATTGCGGACTCTGATAAATTACGAGTGGGCGATTTTACCGTTGCCATCGGTAACCCATTTGGTTTAGGACAAACAGTTACATCGGGGATTGTTTCTGCATTAGGTCGCTCAACGGGTAATAGTGATGAAGGCTACGAAAGCTACATTCAAACTGATGCCGCAGTAAATCGTGGTAATTCAGGTGGGCCATTGATTAACTTACAAGGCGAGCTTATTGGTATCAATACAGCAATTATTTCGCCAAGTGGTGGAAATGCGGGTATTGCTTTTGCTATTCCAAGTAATATGGCAAATAATCTTGTGCAGCAAATTTTAGAATTTGGTGAAGTAAAACGCGGCTTATTGGGTATTAAAGGTGGAGAGTTAAATGCTGATCTTGCCAAAGAATTTAATGTGAATGCCCAACAAGGTGCATTTATCAGTGAAGTTTTAAGCGACTCCGCAGCCGCTAAAGCAGGATTAAAAGCTGGCGATGTGATTACCGGCTTAAATGGACAAAAAATTCGTAGCTTTGCCGAATTAAGAGCTAAAGTGGCAACGACTGGTGCAGGCAAAGAGATTGAACTGACTTATTTACGAGATGGTAAAGAAGAGAAAGCAAAAGTCACATTACAATCAGATGAGCAAACCAAAACCAGTGCGAACACACTTCTTCCTGCACTAAAAGGGGCTGAATTTAGTAACTACAACGAAAAAGGCGTTAAAGGTGTTGAAATTACTAAAGTAGAAAAAGGCACGATTGCGGAACAACGTGGTTTTAGAAAAGGCGATATTATTGTGGGAGTAAACCGCAGAGCTGTGGAAAACATTGGTGAACTTCGCAAAGTGTTAGACTCAAAACCATCAGCGATTGCCTTAAATATCTTACGAGATGGTTCAAACTTCTTTGTGATCATTCAGTAGTCATCTGAAATAACATAACCTTACTTAACTGCACTTTACTAAACTAGCCTTAAGCTATATTTATTAAAGTGCAGATTTTTATGCCAATCTAACCGCTTGTTTAGCTTGACGAGCTAATTCATTTGATTACACTAATCACTTTTTAACCCCCTGAATCCTAATGCGAATACCTAGAATTTACCATCCCGAATTATTAGCAGGAAAAACACGTTGTTTTTTATCAGAAGATGCGGCTAACCACGTTGGGCGAGTGCTGAGAATGAATGAAGGTGCGGACTTAGTACTCTTTGATGGTTCAAACCATACTTTTTCTGCTCGAATTAGCCAAATCAGTAAAAAACAGATTGAAGTAGAAATTTTATCTCAGCAACTTGACGACAGAGAATCAAATTTACCGATCCACTTAGGTCAGGTAATCTCGCGTGGCGATCGAATGGAATTTACCATTCAAAAATCAGTAGAACTAGGTGTAACCACTATTACACCATTATGGTCTGAACGTTGTGGCGTTAAGTTAGAAGGTGAACGCCAAGATAAAAAATTGCAACAATGGCAAAAAATTGCGATTTCTGCCTGTGAACAATGTGGACGAAATGTCATTCCTGAAATTCGCCCAATTATGAAACTAACCGATTGGTGCAAAGAACAAGACGATATGCTCAAATTGAATTTGCACCCAAGAGCAAAATACACCATTAAATCACTCCCTAATGTCCCATCTGCAGGAGTTCGACTATTGATCGGTTCTGAAGGCGGACTTTCTCCAGAGGAGATTGCTATGACCGAGCAACAAGGTTTTACTGAAGTTTTACTAGGAAAACGTATTCTTCGTACAGAAACCGCATCGCTCGCCACAATAACAGCACTACAAATACTTTATGGAGACTTAAGTTAATGAATTTACAAGGTCAATTATTGATTGCTACTCCAGATATGAATGACGACTATTTTGATCGTTCTGTTATTTATATTTGTGAGCATAATGATCAAGGTGCGATGGGATTAATGATTAATTCGCCGACAGACCTGTCGGTAATGGAATTACTGGCAAAAATGGACTTTTTAATGGCAAATGAACGTACTTATAGCAAAGATCAGCTTGTCTTAAATGGTGGTCCAGTAAGCCAAGATCGTGGCTTTATCTTACATACCAGTACCGACGCACCACTATTACATAGCTACGAAACAGCAAATAATATTACACTCACGACATCAGGCGATATTCTAGATACTTTTGGACGATATAACTCCCCTGAACACTTTGTTGTCTGTTTAGGTTGCTGTACTTGGAAAGCCGATCAACTTGAGCAAGAAATTGCACGTAATTACTGGTTAGTTTCACCAAGTAGCGAACATATTTTATTTCACGCAGGCTATTTAGATCGCTGGTCAGAGGCCTATGAAATGCTTGGTATTGAAGGCTTTCTAGCGAAAGCAGGGAGAGCTTAATGGGAAAAACCATTCTCGCCTTTGATTTTGGAACAAATAGTATCGGCTGTGCCGTTGGGCAAAGTATTACAGGCACAGCCCAAGGGCTACCGGCTTTTAAAGCCCAAGATGGTATTCCTAACTGGGAGCAAATAGGCAAAGTAATTAGCGAATGGAACCCTGATCTGCTAGTGATTGGTTTACCTTTAAATATGGATGGTACAGAACAGCCACTTACACAACGAGCTAGAAAATTTGCCAACCGCCTAAATGGACGATTTAACCTACCAATCGCCTTACAAGACGAACGACTTACCACGGTTGAAGCCCGTTCTGAAATTTTTGCTCGTGGTGGCTATAAAGCGTTAAAAAAAGATAAAGTCGATTCTATCTCTGCTTGTCTTATTTTAGAAAGTTGGTTTGAGAATAATATGCTCTAATCTTTAACAACTCAGTAATGCTAACAAAAATATAAAAACAACCCCAAATTCCAACATTCCGACCTGTTTTATATTTAATTGTTTTTTCGGGACAATAATCGCTCGCAGTAAAGCGATAAAATAAGCGAAAGCAATCGCATATTGATTAAATAGCAAATAAAGCCCAACACATAATAAATGAGAAAAAAGACTTAATTTGAGATATAACGGATTTTTTCTCTCTCTTGCAACGCTTTTTACATATAACGTAGTAGTTATAAAAAAGAGTGTCGGATGAAGTAATATCCACCATTGATACTGTTCTGTCACTAAATAGTAGCTTGCCATACCAATAATGCCGAAGGTCAAAATTCCCGCAATATCGTTAATTAAATTACGTTCATCTTTCTTTTTAGCATAATAAATCTGAATAAGCCCAAGCGGTAAGATAAAAAGAGAAAACTGCAAAATAGCTATTTTATAAAAGAATACTGGAATAGCGAATAATAAGCTAATTACCGCATAAATAATTGCCCATTTTTTATATTTCGCATTATTTTTACGATTAAAAATCGCTAAAAATGGATAAGAAAAAAAATAAAGAAACAGCCACGAAAGTCCAAAGGAAATATGTTGGACAATAAAGTGGCTTTCAAAAATACCATATAAAAACGGTACAAAAGCCATTACTAATGCACCGTGTTGATTTGAAATGATAGGCTTTTCGTTAAACATCAGTCAATTTAGCAATAATCTTCAAGGTTGATTACTTTATCACAACTTTTCTCAATCAGGTATGGATCGTGGCTAACCAAAATCAATGCACATTGCCTTGCTCGGCACTGTTCAATCAAAAGTTTAGAACATCAAAGCTATTTATTTCCAGGCAAAGCAGGCTCTTTACTTTCAGTAGGCTTAACACTAGTTTCAACTGTTGGTTTTACTGTTTTTTCCACACTATTGCTCTGAAAATACTCTACAGCAAGTGCAACAATGCCGCCAATGACAAACGGAATCAGAAATTTTTTCATACATCTCCTTAAATTAACTCAGTTGTTTAAAAATAATGGAATTTTGGTTAAATAGATAAATCTTTTCTAAATAAACGCTATTTATAATTTAATCTCTCTACGACCAGAAAATGAATGCGAGAGTGTTGTTCCATCGACCATTTCTAAATCGCTACCAATAGGAATACCGTGAGCAATTCGAGTTACTTTAACATTATACATCGCACAAATTTCAGCTATGTAATTCGCTGTTGCTTCACCTTCAATCGTTGGATTTGTCGCTACAATGACTTCGTGGAAAGATTCATTTTCTAATCTTTGTTGCAATAAGTCTAAACCGATTTCTCGTGGTCCAATCCCATCAAGAGGAGATAAACGTCCCATCAATACAAAATATCGTCCCGAAAACTGCCCAGTTTGCTCGATAGCAGGAATATCCGAAGGCATTTCAACCACACAAAGTTGCCCGCTCATTTGACGGCGATAATTCTGACAAATGTTACATTCATCTTCTTCAGTAAAAGTACGGCAAGAACGGCAATGTCCAATGTGAGTCATTGCTTCGTGTAATGCTTTAGAAAGATGTAAACCACCATTGCGATTACGTTGTAATAAATGATATGCCATTCGCTGTGCAGATTTAGGCCCGACGCCTGGTAAAGCACGTAGTGATTCAATAAGATTTTCGAGTAAAGGGCTAATTTGCATAGATAAAACCTAATATCAATAATTAAGCACGCATTTTATGATTTAACGTTCACAATCACAAGAACTGTAAAAATTTGATCGATATCCAAAGATATTTATCCCTTTTTCCGCTATAATCCGCGCCCGAGTTATCCTGTAAGATAACCTTTTACTACTTTAATAATGAAGTTAATTCAAACTGAGAGTTGAAACTAAAATGACAACAGAAAATATCAGCACGCCAAAACAGGCGTTTGTTGGCTTACAAATGCTATTTGTCGCATTTGGAGCTTTAGTTCTTGTTCCGTTAATTACGGGTCTTGATCCTAATACTGCACTTTTAACAGCAGGTGTCGGCACACTACTTTTCCAACTTTGTACTAAAGGGCAAGTGCCAATTTTCCTTGCATCTTCCTTTGCTTTCATCGCACCTATTCAATATGGTGTACAGCAATGGGGCATTCCAGTCACAATGGGTGGATTGATTTTTACAGGATTAATCTATTTTGCACTTTCCGCTTTAGTGAAACTAAAGGGAGTGACGATTTTAGATAAACTTTTCCCACCTGTTGTTGTTGGTCCTGTTATCATTATCATCGGTTTAGGTCTAGCACCCGTTGCCGTAGATATGGCATTAGGCAAAACAAGCAATGTGCCTTATGAGCAAGCTATTATCGTTTCCATGGTAACCTTAGTTACAACCTTAATCGTGGCAGTATTTGCTAAAGGCTTAATGAAACTTGTGCCAATTATGTTTGCGATTGTGGTTGGTTATATCCTGTCTATCTTTATGGGATTAGTAAATTTCCAACCAGTGCTTGATGCGGCGTGGTTTAGCTTACCACACCTCACCACACCTGAATTCAAACTTGAAGCAATTTTATATTTACTACCTATTGCACTTGCTCCAGCCGTTGAACACGTTGGTGGCATTATGGCAATTAGTTCTGTAACAGGTAAAAATTTCTTACATAAACCAGGTTTACATCGTACCTTATTAGGTGATGGTGTCGCGACATCTGCAGCAGCAATGTTAGGTGGTCCACCAAATACAACCTATGCGGAAGTAACTGGCGCAGTAATGCTAACGAAAAACTTCAACCCACGAGTAATGACATGGGCGGCTTGTTGGGCTATCGGTATCTCTTTCTGCGGAAAAGTCGGGGCATTCTTACAAACTATCCCTGGCGTTGTAATGGGCGGTATTATGATGTTAGTGTTTGGCTCAATCGCTGCTGTGGGTATGAGTACTTTAATTCGCGCCAAAGTAGATATGGGCGAAGCACGCAATTTATGTATTGTTTCAGTGGTAATGACATTTGGTATCGGTGGAATGTTAGTCAATGTTGGCGAGTTTTCACTAAAAGGCATCAGCCTTTGTGCGATTGTAGCTATTCTTTTAAACCTAGTTTTACCAAAAGCACCTGAACCAAAGGATGACTAACCCATAGTCTAGCTACTTTACCCATTCAGATAAGCGGTCGCTTTTACAGGATTTTTTGCAAAACTCTGCTAAAATCGGACCGCTTACTTATTTAATATATTAAGAGGATACTATGTTCGTAGAAATTTACGGTCGTTTGACTTGCCCATATTGCACTCGTGCAAACGCTTTAGCAGAAAAAATGAAAGCCGAATTAGTCGATTTTGATTTTGAATTTATTGATATGATTGCTAAAAATATTTCAAAAGAAGATTTAGAACCACGCGTTGGTAAACACGTTGCCACCGTACCACAAATTTTCTTAGATAATCAACACGTTGGTGGTTGTACCGATTTCCAAGCACTTGTAAAAGAAAAGTTTGGGATTGAAGTATAAAACGCGAGGGCTAGAATAATAAATTCTAGCCCTTTCTATTATGGATAACTATTTCTTATTCGCCATCAACATTGCACGTAAATTAGCGATATTACTTTCTATTTTTTGCTTTTTTTGTTGCTCACTAAGCGGTGGTTTATTACGTTCCCATTGCAAATCATCTTGGGGAAGTTCAAGCAGAAAACGGCTGACTTCAGGCTTTATAATCTCACCATAGTGACTGCGTTCTTTACACAAAGAGAAAGTTAAAGTTTGTTGAGCCCGAGTAATACCAACATAGGCTAAACGGCGCTCTTCTTCCACGTTATCTTCATCAATACTGGTTTGGTGAGGCAAAATGCCTTCTTCCATTCCAATTAAAAAAACATGGGGAAATTCTAAACCCTTTGAGGCATGTAAAGTCATTAGCTGAACTTGATCGCTCTCATCGTCATCTTCCGAACGCTCCATCATATCGCGTAAAGTGAGATTAGTAACCGCTTGGTTCAAGCTCATCGGTTCATTGATTTCATCACCCTCTAGCATTTTTTGCACCCACTCAAACAGTGTTTGTACGTTACGGCTTTGCATTTCAGCAGCCTTCGGAGTGGTTGCTGTTTCATAGAGATAGGTTTCATACTGAATATGTGCCAACATCTCTTTAATTGCAGATTGTGGCTCCGATCTTACCGCTTGATCCGAAAGCTCAACCACCCAACGAGCAAAATTCTGCAAGGCTTGATAAGGCTTGGGCGTTAAGCGTTGAATAAGTTCAAAATCAAAAATTGCTTCAAATAGACTAACCTGTTTTTGATTTGCCAACTGTCCTAATTTTTCTAGGGTAGCCGCTCCAATTTCTCGCTTAGGCGTATTCACAATGCGTAAAAACGCCGCATCATCATCTTGATTCACTAGCAAGCGTAAATACGCCAACATATCTTTAATTTCTGTTTTAGCAAAAAACGATGTTCCCCCAGAAATTTTGTAGGGGATACGGTTTTGAATCAGCAATTTTTCTAATAACCGTGATTGATGATTGCCTCGATATAAAATTGCATAATCTTTATATTTGGTTTTACGAGAATAACGATGAGCAATCAGCTCACCTACAATACGCTCTGCCTCAAACTCTTCATTTTTGGCTTCAATCACATTTAATTTCTCGCCTTCTCCCAGCTGTGAAAAGAGCCGTTTTTCAAAAAGGTGAGCGTTGTTATCAATTAAAATGTTGGCACAGTGCAAAATACGTTGGCTAGAACGATAGTTTTGTTCTAGCTTAATCACTCGTAATTGCGGGAAATCGTGGCGAAGTCGCCCGATATTTTCAGGCCTTGCCCCCCGCCAAGAATAGATGGACTGATCATCATCGCCAACCACCGTAAAATTCCCTTGCTCACCCACAATCAATTTTATTAACTCATATTGGCTTGTATTGGTATCTTGATATTCATCCACCAACAAATAACGAATTTTCTGTTGCCAACGCTCTTTCGCTTCAGGAAACTGACGAAATAATAACGTGGGGAGCATAATTAAATCATCGAAATCTAACGCATTATAAGCCTTGAGCTGATTTTGGTATTGTTGATAAAAATGGGAAAATACACGCTCACGATCACTACTGGCAACCCCAACAACTTGCTCAGGCGAAAGCAGATCATTTTTCCAGTTTGAGATGGTATTTACTAGCTGTTTCAGTAGATCTTTATCTTCTGTTACCGTTTCTGGCAGAAGGTGTTTGAGCAATGCGATTTGGTCGTGTTCATCAAACAACGTCATTCCTGATTTATAGCCAAGTAACTTATGCTCACGTTTGAGAATTTCAAACCCAAGTGTATGGAACGTAGAAATGGTTAGCCCTTTGCTCTTGTCTTTACCGATAGAATGTGCCACACGTTCTCGCATTTCACGAGCAGCTTTATTGGTAAAGGTAACTGCTGCAATCTGCTTTGGTGAATAACCGCAATGGGCAATAAGATGTGCAATTTTATTGATGATAACCCTTGTTTTGCCCGAGCCAGCCCCTGCTAATACAAGGCAAGCCCCAGTAGTATATTCTACCGCTTGTTGTTGTTGAGCATTTAGTTTCATCTTATTACCCTTTCTTTTTAACTATTATAAGCGGTGAGATTGTAGTGATTTTTTGTAAATTGTCGAATAAAACTGACCGCTTGCAATTTGAGTGGTAAAATTTAGCACATTGTTCACTTTGTTTTTTAGACGCTATGCAAACACTTGATCCTATTTCATTACCCCTTGATCGTTCTTGTTTAATTGAAGCCTCCGCAGGTACAGGAAAAACCTACACAATGGCAAACCTATATTTGCGTTTGCTACTTGGAGTAGGGTGTGAGCCACTAATGGTGGAGCAAATTTTGGTGGTAACTTTTACCAAAGCGGCAACGCAAGAATTACGAGATCGTATTCGTAAAAATTTAGGAAAATTTGCTGAAATAGTGCGTAATCCAACGTCCCCCAAAAACCGTCAGACCTTTATAGATGAGCCTTTTTTTGCTCAACTTTATGAACAAGTTCAACACAATGAGCAAGAAGCCCTACTACGTTTAAAAGTCGCAGAACAAGATATCGATCTTGCCAGTATTTTTACCATTGATAGCTTTTGCCAAAAGATGCTCTTTCAGTTTGCGTTTGATTCGGGCGTACGTTTTGATATTGATTTACAAACCGATGAATCAGAATTATTAAGACGTTTAAGTGAAGAAACGTGGCGAGAGCTTTTTTATACCAGTGATCTGCAAGAAACCAAATTGGTCGCAGAACTGCTAATTAGCCCAAATTCAGCATTAAGAAATGTAAAACATCTTTTATCAGGTTTGCTACCTGAGCTTACCCCAGAACAACAAGCATTTTTAAGCTCCGATTATGTTGCACAAGCGGCAGCTTTAGCCAAATTTATTGCAAATTGTAAAAGCTATTGGCAAGAAAACCATAATGAGATTATTTCCCCTATTCAGCAGATTTTAGCCTTACAGCAACAGGGGCAAATTAAAGTACTTGATGGGCGAAGTTACAAAGAAGATAGCTTATTAAATAAATGGCTGCCAACCCTTGAGCAGTGGGCGAATAGCGAAAGTTTAGATTTCCCGACCGAATTAAAATATTTTTCACAATCTCATTTGGCAGAAAAAACCAGTAAAGGAGCGGACACCCCTGAAAATACGCATTTTAGTGCAATTGATGAGATGATTTCGACTTATCAGCAGACCTTTGCGAACACGCAAAACGAGATCAAAACAAAACTGCTCTACCGCTATTTCAATCACTTAAATCAAAAATTGCAGGCATTTAAAAACAGCCATTCGCAGAAAAACTTTTCTGATATGTTGCACTATTTTTATCACGCTTTGTATGGAAAAAATGGCAAACAGCTTGCCGAAAAAATTCGCCAGCAATACACTTTTGCGATGATTGATGAATCACAAGATACCGATCAAATCCAATATCAGATCTTTAAACAGATTTTTATGATGTCGGAAAAACCAAGTGGCTTTATTATGATTGGTGATCCAAAGCAGTCGATCTATAAATTTCGTGGGGCAGATATTTTTTCTTATTTAGACGCATCAGAAGAAGTTAGCGAAAAATTTACGCTACCGAAAAACTGGCGTTCTTTGCCTGAAGTGGTGGATTTTGTAAATCAACTATTTCTTTTTAAATCAACGGAATACGGTTCTCCGTTTATTTATCCTGAAATTACATTTTTACCCGTAGAAAGCGAAGAAACAAAAAGTCATTTATGTGAAGGGCAACACGCCATCAATTTTTATCTTCACCCGAAAAAGAGCGAAGTTGCCGAGCAATGTGCAGAACAAATTGCGACACAACTGATTGCCGCACAGCGAGGGGAATTATTTGTTGCTGAGCAGAAAATCAGTGAAGATGAACAAGGTAATCAACAAAAACAACTTATTTCTCGCACTTTACAACCGAAAGATATTGCGATTCTAGTCCGCTCTCATTCCGATGCAGCCCAAATACAACAAGCACTGGCAAAACGTAACATTCAGTCGGTGTTTTTATCGGAAAGATCTTCCGTATATCAAACCCAAGAAGCTGCAGATTTATTGTTAATTCTCACCGCTTGTTTAAATCCGTTGCATCAAAAATCAGTGCTTGCTGCCATCGGTTGTGGCTTGTGGGGTCTAGATTCAAATGAAATTTATCAACTGAAACATTCTGAAGAGAGTTGGGATTATTGCGTAGAATCCTTCATTCACTATCAGCAAATTTGGCAACAACAGGGTATTCTGCCGATGTTACATCAGCTTTATATTCAACAACTGCTTGAACGAGTTAGAATGAGTGTAAATGCGGATCGCCGTATTACCAATATGCTCCATTTAGCTGAATTATTACAAGAGCGAATGGAAACTGCCGAAAATGAATCTAGCTTGTTACGTTGGTTTGCTCAACAGATTGAAGAACCTGATGTGAATGATGAACAAATTCTCCGCTTAGAAAGTGAAGAAGATTTAGTAAAAATCATCACAATTCATAAATCCAAAGGGTTGGAATACCCAGTGGTTTGGCTACCATTTTTAGGCAAAACTAATAAAGGTGCGGATACCCCTTCCTTAGCGATTTATCGTAATCAAGACAAACAGCAAGTTTGGTTGCTCGGTGAGCAAGATGACGACATCAAAAATTTACGCAATAACGAAGAATATGCGGAAGAGCTTCGCTTACTTTATGTCGCATTAACGCGTGCCAAATATCAACTTCATCTAATGTTGCCTGAAGAATGGACGGCAAGTTGGAGTGCAATGCACTATGTGCTGACTGATGGAAATATCAGCAAAGACACTAAAACCGAAGAATGTTTAGCCCGCAAAGGTATTCTGAAAAATATCATCAAGTTAAATGAATTGAGCGAAGTAACGAAGTGGACTAAAACAGCAGAAACACAATCTACCACACCACAAGCACGAGTATTCAAGACCAAAATTAACGAAAGTGGCTTAATTACCAGTTTCACCGCTCTTCAAGCTCAAAATGAACGTTTGCAAAATAGAGAGCAAAAGCTACCGCTTGTGAGACTATCTGATGACGCACTAGACTACGATAGTGCGACTGTGCCTGATATATCATTTGATGAAACAGGTGTAGAACAAGCAACAGAGCAAACCTTCAGCCCGTATCAATTCCCTCATAGCACCAAAGTGGGTAATTTGTTACACCGCTATTTTGAATTGCTAGATTTTACTCAACCTATTGATATTGAAAGCATTCAAACACTATGCGAACAACTAAATTTATCAGCTGAATGGATTGAGCCAACACAGCAATGGCTAACACAAGTTCTAAATACGCCATTTGGCGATCAACCATTCAAGTTATCGGATATTCCAACACAACAACGCTTGAATGAATGGCAATTCTACTTACGCTTGCGGAATAAAACTGCGTTACCTAAGTTAAATACATTGCTTAAACAGCACAGTCCTTTTGAGCATTTACCCGACTTGCAACTCCCCCAATTAGAAGGCTTTGTGCGTGGCTTTATTGACTGTATTGTGGAGCATCAAGGAAAGTACTATCTACTGGATTACAAATCGAACTTCTTAGGTATATTTGAACAAGATTACACCCAAGACCGCCTTGCAAAAACAATGGTACAATTCCGTTATGATTTACAGTATTTACTTTACACCCTAGCTTTCCACCGTTATTTACGCTCTCGTCTAGGCAAAAACTACGACTATCAGCGAGATTTTGGCGGCGTGGCTTATCTCTTTCTTAGAGCAATGAATGAAGAAACTCAAAATGGCGTGTTTTTTGATAAGCCGAGTGAAATATTGATTAACGAATTGGATAGTCTATTTGAATAATAATACGCTAGATAGTCTTTCAGATATGGCTATGCTTGGAAAATAAAAACTTATGAATGAATGCTGAAACAAGATCAAACATTGAGAGATAACGGATATGATTTAGCTCAGTTCAAACTAGTATTCAAAATGTACTATTATTCGAATCAGATTACACTGGAGAAATAAGACATTGAAAATTATCTGATAAGAGAGGATATAAAAGTTAGGATATGAAATTATGAAAAATATGATATTTTTGTTCACTTTCCTGTTATGTTCTTGCATATCGCTTCCTGAGATTAAATATGTATGTAAAACAGATGTAGAAATCGTACGTGCTAGCTATTTGCTAGATCGACATATTCCAGATAAACCATTTAAGATAGCTTATTATCCAACCGCTAGACTACATAATCTAGGTCATCAATGTGAAGATTACATATCTGCCATAAATGAAATAGGAGACTATTTTTTCAAGAAATTTCATGGTAAATCCATAAAAGAAATGGAATTTGCCTTAAATAAAGAGCAACACTTAAACAAATTTAATTATATGCTTCTAGGTAATGGAGAACCTGAATTAAAAGTAGGGCAAAAAATACAAATTCAAGTATATGAGTATAAGGAAATGGAAACTATTTTTTCTTCTACTTTTTTTTCTACGAAAATTAGGATATCAAATATTTATTAGTCAATAAATTTGCATTTTATCCATTCTGCAACGTATCGAAAATAACTTCAGCAAGGGCGTTTGAAATACCTGGAACGGATTGAATTTCTTCAAGAGTAGCGGCTTTCACGCCTTGCATTCCGCCTAGATATTTGAGTAGGGCTTGACGGCGTTTTGCACCTACACCTGCGATAGATTCTAATCCGCTTTCGGTAAAGGCTTTTTGGCGTTTTTTACGATGCCCTGTAATGGCGTGGTTGTGGGATTCATCACGAATATGCTGAATTAAATGTAATGCGAGGCTATCTGGGGGAAGATGTATTTCTTTATCCCAATGGCTAATAAGCAAAGTCTCTAAGCCTGCTTTACGTTCAACGCCTTTAGAAACACCAATCAATAAAGGCTTATTTTTATCCCATTCAACATTAAGCCCAGCAAAAGTTTGTAAGGCTCGATTAAGTTGTCCTTTGCCGCCATCAATAAAAATAATGTCAGGAATTTTTTCGGGGGAAAGTGTTTTATCATAACGTTTTAATAAGGCTTGCTCCATTGCCGCATAATCATCACCTGCGGTAATGCCTTCAATGTTAAAGCGGCGATAATCGGATTTTAATGGTCCATTTTCATCAAAAACCACACAAGATGCGACTGTTTGGTCCCCCATTGTATGACTAATATCAAAACATTCCATTCGTTTGATTTCAGGTAGCTGTAATAGGGTTTGTAACGCTTGGTAGCGAGCTTGAATTCGTGAATCTTGTTTAAGTTGTAAGGTTAAAGCGGCCATTGCATTCGTTTTTGCTAGAGCAAGATAGCGGCTTTTTTCTCCCCTAACTTTATCTTGAATAGTCACTTTATGCCCTGCTTGTTCGCTTAATAGTGTCTGTAATGCCACCGATTCAGTCACAGGCTGATCAATAATAATCTGATGCGGAATTGTCCGATGTTGATTCATCTGCAAGTAAAATTGCCCGATAAATGTATCACTTAATTCAGCAATCTCAGTATGATTTGGTACTTTAGGAAAATAGCTACGATTACCCAGCACTTTTCCTTGACGGACAAACAAAATATGTACGCAAGCGATACCGTGCTGATAGGCAATAGCGATAATATCAAGATCATCTAGGCGTTCATTGCTCACAAACTGCTTTTCAGTTACAGAACGTACTTGCTGAATTTGATCTCGAAAACGAGCAGCCATTTCAAAATCAAGATCTTCCGCTGCTTTTTCCATTTTAGCAATCAAGTGTTCGATCACTTGCTGATCTTTTCCCTGCAAGAATAGTCGTACAAATTGAACTTGTTGATCATATTCTTCTTGGGAATAAATGCCTTCTACACAAGGGGCAAGGCAACGCCCTATTTGATATTGTAAACAAGGACGAGAGCGGTTTTTATAGTAGGAGTCTTCGCACTGTCGAATGGGAAATAGCTTTTGCAGTAAATTTAGCGTTTCTCGCACAGCACCTGCATTTGGATAAGGTCCAAAATATTCCCCTGCAATTTTTTTGCTACCACGAAAGCTAGCTATGCGTGGATGTTGATGTTTGGTCAGTAAGATATAGGGGTAGGATTTATCGTCCCGCAGTAAGACATTATATTTAGGCTGATTTTCTTTAATATAATTATGTTCGAGTAAAAGTGCTTCGGTTTCAGAATGGGTTAGGGTTGTTTCAATATGAGCGATATTTGAAACTAGTGATTCAGTCTTTCGACTAGAAAGTTGAGTTCGGAAATAACTGGCTAAACGTTTTTTCAGATCTTTGGCTTTGCCGACGTAAATAATAGTGCCTTTATCGTCATACATACGATAAACGCCAGGCTGATGAGGAACGTTAGCTAAAAACTGTTTTGAATCAAATGTGGTCATTTGCAAAAATTAGTGAAAATCGAACCGCTTGTTAGCAATCATTTCTATGATTTCAACAAACTACCTTTAGAAGCTTTCAAATATTGTAGCATTGACCAAATAGTGAGTACCGTAGCAATATAAAGCAGAATAAATGCAAGGACTTCCATCGTAAAACTCTGACGCCACAATAACCCGCCTAAAGCAAACATTTGTGCTGTTGTTTTGACTTTACCCCAAATAGAAACCGCCACACTGGCTCGTTCACCAATTTCAGCCATCCACTCACGCAACGCAGAAATAATAATCTCACGAGAAATCATTACAATGGCTGGAATAGTAATCCACCAAGTATGGTAATGTTCAACAACACAAACTAAGGCTGAAGCAACCAATACCTTATCCGCCACAGGATCTAAAAATGCCCCTAAACGTGTCGTTTGATTCCACTTACGAGCTAAATAGCCATCAAACCAATCGGTTACAGAGGCAATAAAAAAGATAAAGGTAGTGATTTCCGCTGAATAAGGAATAGGAAGATAAAAAGATAAAATAAAGAGTGGAATGAGTACAACTCTAAAAATAGTTAAATAAGTTGGGATATTCAGTTTCATTATTCTTATTCAATCTTAGGTAATTAAGAACATTCTAGTAGATTGGCTAAAAATAAGAAAGCGTAGACGGACACTTTTTCGTGATTTTTTGCAAAAGTTTTTGGAATAAATATTTTAGCGAGAAAATTTAGGGCAGATTAAATCTGCCCTGATATTTAAACTATTTTTTAGACGATTTTGTTTTACTTTTTTTCTGCTGATCCGCTTCGATTTGCTCTACACATAGGTGGAGAATTTGTTCCGCACCTTTTTTGATATATTCATCATCACGTACTTTACCTTTTTGTAAGTCTAACATCGCATCGTGAATACCTTGTGTAATACTTTTCGGTTCAACAAAAGACCAGCATTTAGGGCTTAAACGGTTTGAATTTGCTTGCAATTCAGAGGCATATAACACACCACTATAATAAGCATAAACATTGTGATCTAACATTCTATTCAATAAACTCGCTCGAATTTGTTCAATAGGTAAAGTTACCTTTTTGTTATACCAGTCATCTACACCGTGCATAAAAGAATCAATATCATAACTTTGGTTTACACGATCTAAATAAGTTTGAGCTGTTGCACCATAAGCAATAGCATAAGATTTTCGATCAACTTCCGATTCTGAAAGACGTTTCCAACCACTTGTTTTACTTGCACCGCAAGCGACTAACACGAAAATAGTTGAAATAACGAAAAAAGACTTTAATAAAGATTTCATATATACTCCTTAGTCATTTTATAAAGGCTAGCTTCATTCTACCGAATAACAGATGGGATTACTATATGAAACAGTATTTAGATTTATGCCAACGAATTGTTGAACAAGGCAAATGGGTTGAAAATGAACGCACAGGCAAAAGATGCTTAACCGTTATCAATGCTGATTTGACCTATGATGTAGCTAATGGAGCCTTTCCTCTCGTAACTACTCGGAAAAGTTTTTGGAAATCCGCTATTGCTGAATTATTAGGCTACATAAGAGGCTATGACAATGCAGCTGATTTCCGTCAGTTAGGCACAAAATCGTGGGACGCAAATGCTAATGAAAATACTGTTTGGTTAGCAAATCCTTACCGAAAAGGCGAAGACGATATGGGCTTAGTTTATGGTGCTGTTGGGCGTAATTTCCCCAAAGCAGACGGAACAGGTTCTGTTGATTTACTTCGTCAAATTGTTGATGACTTACAACGTGGTATTGATAATCGTGGTGAAATTTATACATTCTATCACCCTGGTGCTTTCCATATGGGATGCCTAAGACCTTGTTTACACAGCCATCATTTTTCTTTACTTGATGGCGTACTTTACTTAAACAGTACTCAACGCTCTGCAGATGTGCCTTTAGGGTTAAACTGGAATATGATTCAATGTTACACCTTTCTCGCATTGATGGCTCAAATTACAGGACATCAAGCAGGTCAAGCTTTTCATAAAATTGTGAATGCACATATCTACGAAGATCAACTTGATTTAATGAAGAATGTACAATTAACGCGTACACCTTTTGCATCGCCTAAATTAAAAATCAACCCTGATATTAAGACTCTTGAAGATTTAGAAACTTGGGTAACACTCAACGATTTTGAAGTCGAAGGTTATGAATACCATCCAAGTATTCAATATCCATTTTCAGTGTAAAAGCAAATTACATAAATTATTTAAGTCGAACTTATGAATTAACAAGACTGTATTTACAAGATTATTTATTCCTATGCAACATTTTATCCAAACCGCTAATCATTTTGGTAAAAACAGAATACCATTTTTCTTTTTGATCGATTTTGAGCAAAAAAAACCGCTTATCTACCCGCTTGATCAAGCTATTTCTGAAGGTGTTTGGTTCGATTTTGGAAAAATAGTGAATAAACCAGCCTTACCAACCACTTCTAAAACGTTTGAATTGGCTACTTTGCCGATCAATTTTCAACAATATCAATCCGCTTTTGAATTAGTTCAGAAAGAAATTCAAGCGGGTAATAGTTATTTATTGAATTTGACTGTGCCAACAGAAATCAACACAAATTATCAGTTAGATGAAATCTATTTAAGTAGCCAAGCAAAATATAAATCACGTTTAAAAGATCAATTCGTCTGTTTTTCTCCTGAGTGTTTTATTCGCATTCAACAAAATAAAATTTATTCTTATCCAATGAAAGGCACTATCAATGCAAATGAAAATAATGCTAAAGAGAAATTAATAAACTCACCAAAAGAGTTTACTGAACACAATACTATTGTTGATTTAATTAGAAATGATCTGGCTTTAGTTGCTAAATATATCCAAGTAACAAAATATCGATATATCGATAAAGTAGAAACTCATCGTGGTTCAATATACCAAACTAGCTCTGAAATTTGTGGTGAATTAGATGAAAATTGGCAAAATAATGTAGGAACAATATTATCAACCTTATTACCAGCAGGCTCAATTAGTGGTGCTCCCAAATTAAAAACTGTTGAAATTATTCAACAAGCAGAGCAACAAGAACGTGGCTACTACACAGGAATATTCGGCTATTTTGACGGCGAAAACCTAGATAGTGCAGTTGCCATTCGTTATATTGAACAGCAAGGAAATAAACTTATTTTCCGTAGTGGTGGCGGTATTACTGCACTAAGTCAATTAAATGAAGAATATAATGAAATTTTAGAGAAAGTGTATGTACCAATATCCACTCTTTGAAACCTTAGCGGTTATTAACGGAGAGTTTAATCATTTATATTATCATCAGCAACGTGTTAATAATGCTTTTTTGCATTATTTTCAATCTGAATGTCGCTTAGATTTAGCAAATATAGATATTCCTGATGAGTTTAAACAAGGATTTTCACGTTGCCGAATAGATTATAACCAAGAAAATTATAAGATAAATTTTTACCCTTATACACCAAAGAAAATTACGCAATTTAAACTGGTTTATACACAAAATTTAGACTATCAATTTAAATATAGTGATCGCAAGCGGTTAGATTTACTCAAAAATAAGCAAAATGATGAAATCATTATTATTAATAATGGATTGGTTAGTGATTGCACTATTGGTAATTTACTCTTTTTAAAAAATGATAAATGGTATAGCTCACATCATTATTTATTAAAAGGAACGCAATTAAACTATTTATTAGATCTAGGCGAAGTAAGCCTAACTAAAATCACCGCAGATGATATTTGGGCTTATGAAAAAATAATGATGGTTAATGCCTTAAATCCCTTTGATTTAGAAAGGGCAATTACCATCAATTCATCAACCATCTTAAAGTAGTTTTACGATCGAGATCGAAAAATTTCTAAAAAAGACTTGAAACTGTATATTCAAACAGTATAATGCACGCAAATTTTGGCAGATAGCCGTTATACCCATTTTGAATGATAAAGGAATCCATCTATGGCAGAGAAAAAATCAACACCAACAGTCGTAAAGCACACAGAACCAGAAAGTAAAGAAAAAGCACTAGCTGCCGCCCTTGCTCAAATTGAAAAGCAATTTGGTAAAGGTTCAATTATGAAATTAGGTGATACACAACAACTCGACATTGAATCTGTTTCAACTGGGTCAATCGGACTTGATCTTGCCTTAGGGATTGGTGGTTTACCTATGGGACGTATTGTTGAAATTTTCGGGCCTGAATCTTCGGGTAAAACAACACTTACCCTATCTTTGATTGCACAAGCACAAAAAACAGGAAAAACCTGTGCTTTTATTGACGCAGAACATGCACTCGATCCTGTTTACGCAAGAAAATTAGGTGTAGAAACAGATAAACTACTCATTTCTCAGCCAGATAATGGTGAACAGGCCCTTGAAATTTGTGATGCTTTAGTACGCTCTGGTGCTGTTGATGTTATTATCGTGGATTCTGTTGCTGCTTTAACACCTAAAGCAGAAATTGAAGGTGAAATGGGTGATTCTCATATGGGTTTACAGGCTCGCTTGATGTCTCAAGCATTGAGAAAATTAACTGCCAACATTAAAACAACCAACTGCTTAGTTGTGTTTATTAACCAAATCCGTATGAAGATTGGGGTAATGTTTGGTAACCCAGAAACAACAACGGGTGGTAATGCTTTAAAATTCTATGCATCTGTTCGCCTAGACATTCGCCGTTCAGGTGTTGTAAAAGATGGAGAAGAAATTTTAGGTAGCGAAACAAAAGTAAAAGTAGTGAAGAACAAAGTTTCTCCGCCATTCCGAGTTGCTGAATTTGATATTATGTACGGTGAAGGTATTTCAAAAGTAGGTGAAATTCTCAATCTTGCAGTTGCCCACGATCTTATTAAGAAATCTGGTGCTTGGTTCTCTTATGAGGGTGAAAAAATTGGTCAAGGTAAGAATAATGCGATCAAATGGCTAAAAGACAATACTGAACAAGCGGATAAAATCGAACAAACCATTCGTGAATTGCTCATTGCTAATCCTGATAAAACGCTTGCACCACTAGCAGAGAGTGATGATAGCTCGGAAGATCAATTTGAAGAAGAACTTTAAATCACACTAATGCGGTTTATTTAAACCGCATTTTTATTAGCTAGGCGAATTAAATCGAATCTATGGCAAAAATAAAATCTACGGCTCTCCAATATCTCATTTACTTACTTTCAAAACGAGATTATAGCGAAGTAGAACTTCGTCAAAAACTCATATCAAAAGAGTTTGAAACAGAGGAAATAGATGATGCAATCAACCAAGTACAAGAAAGAAATTGGCAAAGTGATGAACGTTTTTGCTCTCATTTTATTCGCTATCGTTCACAACAAGGTTATGGGCCTAACCGACTGAAATTTGAGCTAAAACAAAAAGGAATTAAAGATTGGCTAATTAGCCAAGAACTTGAAAATTGTGAAATCGATTGGTTTGAACAAGCTGAAATACTTTTTAATAAGAAACGTCCAATAAATTGGGATATCAAAGGAAAGCAGAAAATCTGGCGATATATGTTAAGCCGTGGATTTAATAATTACCATTTTAGTCATTTAATGGAATTAGATTATGACGAATAAAATTACATTCTTTAGCCGTTTTGAAGCCGATATTGTTGCAGGCAGAAAAACAATTACTATACGGGATAAAAGTGAATCATATTTCTTACCGAATCAACAGCTTGATGTTTTTACCCTTGAAACTGACCGCTTATTTGCAAAAATCTCTGTAAAATCAGTAACACCAATTACTTTTGAAGATCTTAATGATTTACACGCTAAACAAGAAAATATGTCATTAGATGAGTTAAAAGATGTAATTCGTAGCATCTACCCAAGTGAAGATCATTTTTTTGTTATTGAATTTGAATTGATTGATGAGCCTATTTAAATCCACTAAACACACAGAATATTGCCCACAATGCCAATCTGCGTTAAAAATTAAGCGGGGAAAGCAAGGGCTGTTTTTAGGTTGCAGTGCCTACCCTGAATGTGATTATTTAAAACCGTTACAACAACATAATCACGTCATTAAGGAACTGAATGAAATTTGCCCTGAATGTGGTGCTTTATTACAACTAAAGCAGGGGAATTTTGGAATGTTTATTGGGTGTAGCGAATATCCTGAATGTCATTTTACTGTTCACGATGAGCCAGAAACTCAAGCCAATATCTTATGCCCTGAATGTAAAACGCACCAACTCGTTGAACGTGTTGGGCGTTCAGGAAAACATTTTTACGGCTGTTCCAATTATCCGCATTGTAAATTTACATTAGCCAGTAAACCAACTGAAATGACTTGCCCAAACTGTCATTATCCCTTAGCTATTCAGAAAAAAATACGGGGAAAATTTATGTGGCAATGTGCTAACCGAACCTGCCAACATTTATACGAACAAGAGAGTAACCAAGAAGAGCTATAATGTATTCATTCAATTCAATCGTTGAGCAATTAAAACAAGATCAAGTGGTGGCTTACCCAACCGAAGCAGTATTCGGATTAGGTTGCAACCCACAAAGTGAAATTGCAGTCAGAAAATTATTGGCATTAAAACAACGCCCCGAAGAAAAGGGGTTAATTTTAATCGCTCCACATAAAGATTTTTTCTTACCTTACATTGATGAAAGCAAATTATCCGCTATTGATTGGCAACGCTTTGAGCAAAAAACAGAGAAAGCGATTACGTGGATTATGCCCGCTAAATCTTCCGTTCCAAAGTACTTAACAGGAGCATTTGACACAATTGCCTTACGTTTATGCCAAGTGCCTGCCGTAGTTGAACTGTGTAACAATGTTGGTTTTGCCTTAACTTCTACAAGTGCCAATTTAACCAGTTTACCGCCTTGTAAAACAGCGGAGGAAGTTCGTTTACAATTCGGTAATGATTTTCCTGTATTAGATTGGCAAACAGCAGGTAATTCAAATCCATCCGAAATTCGTGATATTTTTACTCAACATATTTTTAGACAGGGCTAACTATGAACCAATATGCAGTATGGGGCAATCCAATCGCCCAAAGTAAATCTCCACGTATTCATCAACTATTTGCAGAACAAACGCAAAAAAGCCTGAACTATTCAGCAAAATTAGGTGATGAACAAGATTTTGAGACTCAACTCAAGCAATTTTTTGCCGATGGTGCAAAGGGAGCGAATATTACGGCGCCATTTAAAGAAAGGACTTTTGATCTTGCTGATGTACATAGTGAAGCTTGTTTACAAGCTGAGGCTTGCAACACACTAAAGCATTTAGAAGATGGCCGTCTCTATGCCGACAATACTGATGGCTTAGGCCTAGTTAGTGATCTTAAACGTCTAGGTTGGCTAAACCCAAATCAGCATATTTTGATCTTAGGTGCAGGTGGAGCAACAAAAGGGGTGCTATACCCTCTATTACAAGCCAAACAGCAAATCACGCTGTATAACCGAACACCTGAAAAAGCGGTTAGTTTGGCTGAAAAATTTGCAAAATTTGGAAAAATTCAAACCGCTTATTTAGATGAGATTGCAGATGAAACTTTTGATTTAATTATCAATGCAACCTCATTAGGATTACAAGGTAAATATGTTGAATTACCTCGCCAGTTGATGATACAAGCCAATATTTATGATATGCAATATGCAGTAAATATGAATACACCATTTCTGCAATATGCTCGATCTCAAGGGGCGAAATCAGTGCAAGATGGTCTTGGAATGTTAGTTGGACAAGCAAGTTATGCCTTTCAACTTTGGGAAGATATATTACCTAATGTAGAACCTGTTTTGGAAAGATTGAAACAAGAAATGAATAAATAGTGTAGCTAACCCATTATAAAACAACTATTTTTGTTGTTTTTTTTATCAATCTGCCGAATCTCTACGCAAATAAAGCGAAAAGAATAATTTTTCTAAAAAAGTATTTGACGAGTAAAGACTAAATCAGCATAATACGCCCCGCAAAGCCGATATGGCACGCAAAATGGCTACATAGCTCAGCTGGTTAGAGCACAACACTCATAATGTTGGGGTCGCAAGTTCGAATCTCGCTGTAGCCACCATTTGCGGGACTGGCGAAATTGGTAGACGCACCAGATTTAGGTTCTGGCGCCGAGAGGTGTGTGGGTTCAAGTCCCTCGTCCCGCACCATTATGGCTTGCAAAATAAAACGACTGGAGTATCGCCAAGCGGTAAGGCACTGGGTTTTGATCCCAGCATTCCTAGGTTCGAATCCTAGTACTCCAGCCATCTTATTTAAAACAATTCAAATAACTAACTTAGGTTAGTTTTTTTATTTTGGAGTATCGCCAAGCGGTAAGGCACTGGGTTTTGATCCCAGCATTCCTAGGTTCGAATCCTAGTACTCCAGCCATTCTTTTTATCCTTGATTTATCTCACTTTATAACATAATTTTCCGATTATCTGCTTTAGTTATCCGCTAAAATTATTTAAAATTAAGATCTGTTTTATTCAAGAGATACACAATATGCTTAATCCAAAAAATTTAGAATCAATCGCTCAGCAATTACACAATGTATTACCACAAGGGCTAAAAAATGTAGGTAACGATTTAGAAGAAAAATTCAAGCAAATCTTACAAGCTCAACTTGCCAAATTAGATGTTGTGACTCGTGAAGAATTTGATGTGCAGTCCCAAGTGCTACTCCGTACTCGTGAAAAATTAAATGAATTAGAAAAACGCTTAGATGCACTTAACGAGCAAAAATCAACCTCTCAAAACTAATTTTAAACTTAGCTTAAAGGACATTAATATGCAAAAAATTAACCCAACTCAAACTTTTGCGTGGAATGCGTTAGAGCAACATAAAAATGAAAATCTAACAATTACACAGCTTTTTGCCGAAGATCCAGAGCGTTTTAAACACTATTCATTGTGTTTTGAAGATCAAATTTTAGTCGATTTTTCTAAAAATGCCATTAACCAACAAACCCTCTCATTATTGCGTCAACTTGCTGATGAATGTGGTTTGAAATCAGCCACTTATGCAATGTTTAATGGCGAAAAAATCAATCGCACTGAAAATCGTGCAGTTCTTCATACTGCACTTCGCAATCGTTCAAACACACCCGTTGAAGTTGATGGAAAAGATGTAATGCCCGAAGTCAATGCGGTATTGGCTAAAATGAAAGATTTTTGCCATCGAGTGATTTCAGGCGAATGGAAAGGTTACACTGGTAAGGCGATTACTGATGTAATCAATATTGGTATCGGTGGTTCGGATTTAGGTCCTTATATGGTGACAGAAGCACTACGTCCTTATAAAAACCATCTTAATATGCACTTTGTATCCAATGTTGATGGTACACATATCGCTGAAACTTTACGCAAAGTTAATCCTGAAACGACTCTAATTTTAGTCGCATCAAAAACCTTTACCACCCAAGAAACGATGACAAATGCTCTTTCAGCTCGTGATTGGTTATTAGCCTCAGCTAAAGATGAATCTGCTGTTGCAAAACACTTTGTTGCACTTTCAACGAATGCTAAAGAAGTTGCTAAATTTGGGATTGATACAGCCAATATGTTTGAATTTTGGGATTGGGTAGGCGGACGTTACTCACTTTGGTCTGCGATCGGCTTATCAATCGCCCTTTCTCTTGGCTTCGAACATTTTGAGCAACTGTTAGCAGGTGCTCATGCAATGGATAAACATTTTCTAAATAGCCCTATTGAACAAAATATTCCGACAACTTTAGCATTAGTTGGTATTTGGAATAGCAATTTCTTAGGGGCAGAATCAGAAGCTATTTTACCTTATGACCAATATATGCATCGTTTTGCAGCCTATTTCCAACAAGGTAACATGGAATCTAACGGTAAATTTGTAGGACGAGATGGTAAAGCAGTAACCCATCAAACAGGTCCTATTATTTGGGGTGAGCCTGGTACTAATGGACAACACGCATTTTATCAACTTATTCACCAAGGTACTAAATTGATTCCTTGCGATTTTATTGCCCCTGCTCAAAGCCATAATCCATTAGCAGATCATCATACAAAATTATTGTCAAACTTCTTTGCTCAAACAGAAGCGCTCGCTTTTGGTAAATCAAAAGACGTGGTGGAACAAGAGTTTTTACAAGCGGGTAAATCGCTAGAGGAAGTTGCAGAAATCGTACCATTTAAAGTTTTCACAGGGAATAAACCGACCAACTCAATTTTAGTGCAAAAAATCACACCATTTACTTTAGGCGCATTGATTGCAATGTACGAACATAAAATCTTTGTACAAGGCGTTATTTTCAATATTTATAGTTTCGACCAATGGGGTGTTGAGTTAGGTAAGCAACTTGCGAACCGTATTCTCCCAGAGCTAGAAAATAGTGAAGAGATTACTAGCCATGATAGTTCTACCAATGGCTTAATTAACCAATTTAAAGCGTGGCGATAATTCACCTAAAAGTAACATAAAATTTGCAGGGTGGGTTACCCCACTCTGCTGATTTTTATCTCGCATAAATGAATGAAAAAATACCTACTCGCACTATTTAGTTTACTCATTTTCACGCCTATTGCTTTTTCTGCTGAACGCCAAATTCAGTGTAAAGTTGTAGGAATTAGCGATGGCGATACCTTGACCTGCCTACTTGAACGAACGCCACTTAAAATTCGCCTACAACATATTGATGCTCCAGAATCTACCCAAGCATTCGGCAACCGAGCAAAACAAGCTTTGTCTCATTTAACGTTTAAGAAGAATGTGACTATCCATATTTCAAGTTATGATAAATACCAACGCATATTAGGTGTAATTTATGATGGTGATCGGAATATCAATCTCACCTTAATCGAAATGGGAATGGCTTGGGCATACCGTCAAACGCAACCTATTTACCAACAAGCTCAACTGCAGGCTCAAACAAATAAAATCGGTTTATGGCGAGATCCTAACCCTATCAATCCAGCAGATTGGCGATCAAGTAAGCGGTCAGATACCACACAAAATTTGCAAAAAATCCCTTATAACTCACCGCTTGGGATAGTTGATTGCAGTAAACAATTAAGTTGCAAAGAAATGGAAAGGCGTGGTTTTAGCTACGCTCAGGTTCAACAACATTACCAACAATGCAACTGGAAGGAACGTGACGGAAATAAAGATGGTATCCCTTGTAATCGACTTTATCGTAAGGCACAACAACGATGATAAATACACAATTTCGCCAACAATTCCCCTATTTCAAACAAAATGGCAACTGGACTTATTTAGATTCTGCTGCCACAACTTTAAAACCACAGATATTGATTGATGAAACTTGTCAGTTTTATCAATCAGCTGGGTCTGTTCATCGTAGCCAATATGATTTATCTCAAACTCAAGCCTATGAAAAGGCTAGAGATTTAGTCGCTAAACGTTTTAATGTCGTTACCCGAGAAGCTGTGATTTGGACAAGCGGTACAACTCACGCCATTAACATTATTGCTAACGGACTTGATGAACAAATTCAAACCGATGATGAAATCATTATTACCGTTGCAGAACATCACGCCAATTTTGTACCTTGGCAACAATTAGCAGAACGCAAACACGCAAAATTAGTGGTATTACCACTAAATGAAAATTATCAGTTAGAACCGACCGCTTTACAAAATGCCCTTTCCGAACGAACTAAAATTGTCGCCCTCAATTTAGTGTCAAATGTAACGGGTGTTCGCCAACCTGTTGAGGCTCTCATTCCGATTATCCGCCAATATACCGAAGCTAAAGTTATTCTTGATATAGCCCAAGCGGTCTGTTCTGAACAGGTTGATGTACAAAAATTAGATGCTGATTTTTACGCCTTTTCCGCTCATAAAATGTATGGCCCGACTGGCGTAGGTGTACTGATGGGAAAATCGCAAAGTTTAGCACAAATCAAACCGCTTATTTTTGGGGGAAAAATGCTCCAAAATGTGACAGAGCAACAGCTCACCTTAGCCGAATTACCTTATAGATTAGAAGCGGGAACACCAAATATTGCAGGTATTATCGGCTTTGGCAAAGTGCTTGAATGGCTAGAAACATGGGATTTTCAACAGCTTAACCAAGGTTTATATCATCTAGCTACTCAAATGCGTAAACGGTTAGAGAGCTACCCTAATATACAAATTCTAGGCAATGCAATTAGTCCAACGATGAGTTTTACTTTTAGTAACCAGCACCACGCAGATCTAGCAACAATTTTAGCCGAGCAAAAAATAGCATTGCGCAGTGGGGAGCATTGTGCCAAACCTTATTTACGCTATTTATCGAAAACAGGAACGTTACGCTTATCCCTTGCTCATTACAATATATCCGATGATCTTAACCAATTTTTTAATGCCCTAGATACTACGTTAGCAATTTTGCAAGATTAAGGCTAATCAGATCAAAAAATTATAGATTTTATAAATTTCTGCTAGAACGAAAAAGCGGAATAAGGTAATCTTTGCAACAGTTTTTATTTATTTTATAAGTTTAATTATTTTATTGATAAGGTGATTTTTATGGTTAAAAAAATTGCAGTTTTAACAAGTGGTGGTGATGCACCTGGTATGAACGCCGCTATTCGTGGTGTAGTGCGTGCTGCATTAAGCGAAGGCTTAGAAGTATATGGTATTCAAGATGGTTATTATGGTTTATATCACGATAAAGTGACTAAACTAGAACGCCGTTCTGTATCTGAAGTGATCAATCGTGGTGGAACATTCTTAGGTTCTGCACGTTTCCCGCAATTTAGAGATCCTGAAGTCCGTAAAAAAGCGGTGGAAACATTAAAGAAATATGAGATTGATGCGTTGGTTGTAATCGGTGGTGACGGTTCATATATGGGGGCAAAATTACTCACAGAAGAATACGGTATCGCCTGTATCGGCTTACCAGGTACAATTGATAATGATATTGTAGGAACAGACTATACAATCGGTTTCCAAACCGCATTAGAAACTGCACTAGAAGCTATTGACCGCTTGCGTGATACATCAACATCTCACCAACGTATCTCAATTGTTGAAATTATGGGACGCCACTGTGGTGATTTAACCATCAATGCTGCTTTAGCAGGTGGTTGTGAATACATTATCGTACCAGAAAAAGGGTTAGATAAAGAATCACTAATGCGTAACATTGGTCAAGGTTTTGAAAAAGGAAAACGCCATGCCATTATTGCGATTACTGAAATGATGACGAATGTTCATGAACTTGCAAAAGAAATTGAAGAAAAATTTGGCCACGAAACGCGTGCAACTGTATTAGGTCACGTTCAACGTGGTGGCGCGCCTTGTGCCTTCGACCGTATCTTAGCTTCTCGTATGGGCGTATATGCCGTTGAGCTATTACTCCAAGGTCACGCTGGACGTTGTGTCGGTATTCAAAACGAAAAACTGGTTCACCACGACATTATTGATGCAATCACCAATATGCGTCGTCAGTTTAAAGAAGAATTATTTGAAACATCAAGAAAGTTATTCTAGCGTTCAACCTCTAAATAAGTAAGGTGGTTAATCCACCTTACTCTTGCTAGATATAGCTACTAAGTATAGTACTATGAACTTAGAATCTACTATTTTATTCTTTTCCCAATTTCTCTGACTAAATAGCCTGTTCCTGGTATTGCATTTCCCGCAATTTCTGCTGCAACTTCTGTAATTCCTTCACGATTATTATGAAGAATATTTTTAATTGAAGTTAAAACATTATCTTTAACAACTTTTCCTGTAACACCATCAACTTCAATTTCTTTAACCTCATTCGTCTCAGTGTTGATATATTCGAAAATAAAAATAGGATGGTAATATAAATTGAACTTAGTGAACTGAACCAGATCTTTAAAATATTGTGTATTGTCAGTGGTAGATTCAGTTAATTTATAAAACTCACTGGTAATTTTACGTTCAATATTTTGTTTTGCTGGAGGAATTTTATCAGTTAAATCTAAATCATTTAATGACTGACTTGTAATCTCATCTGAAGAATCTTGATCATTTTCATGATATTCAATATAACTACGATATACGCTATCATTTGAAATTAATAAACCATTCGCATCAAAGATACGGCTAATACACTTTTTATAATGTGCAATCCCTACTGCTGGCACCTCAATACTTCTTTGATGGCTTGGATTTTTCACTTCATATATATTCCCATTAATAGTTAGTTGCTTAGTATTTTCCTCGTTAATGGGGATATTGAGTAGTGTTTGATATTCATAATCAAGAGTATGCGTTGCCTCAACTAACCAAAATGGCAAAAGATTACTTTTAACTCGTTGGAATTTTAACCCTGATTTCTTAAAAAGATTCATAATAGAATTAGTTTGAATACTTTTCCCAACCTCAGTAAATGCATCTTCTATAGAACAGTATTCTCGCAGCTCAATAATACTCGCTTCAATTCTTCGTACTTCTTGGCGTTGATTATCTATAAACTCAGTCGTCATAAACTATCTCCTTTGTATGTATGGTTATCTGTATAATTACAGTCTATCAAGCTCCAATTTACAAGTAAATAAAAGAGTAAATTACCTATCCTGATATTAAATACTTATTTTGGTAACTATATTTTAGGGGCTGTATTAGATTCACAGTTATGTTAGTCTAATACAGTCCAAAATCATTCTAACCAGGTAAAATAAGCAATAAGAAATCTGCCACACACCTACTCTAAACTAACAAGATCTTGCAATACATAATATGCGACAAAATAATTAGCCCCTTAAGTGTAATTAACATCCTAAGGGGCTCAATATTAATCAGTCAATTTACTGAATGACTACTTAAATTGATGAATAGCATTACCAACTTCATTATCATTATAAATAGATTGGATAGCGTCAGTATATGCCTGATTTAAAACGTTATGGATCTCTTTATTACTTGCTCCGAAAGCGCCTTCATAAGAACGAGAAGTACTGAAGTTTTTATTAAAATGACCTCTTGCCCCTTGCACTGCAATTTCAACATCAACATTAGCATTGACTTTATAACGTAAATTACCCTGTTCAACATCAGCAAAGAAACGTTTGACTTTCACAGTTACATTTGCATTTCCAGCACCTTGTACCACAGTAAACCCTTTACTATTTAGATTCTGTTGCATTGCCTGCTGAAATAAATGAGAAACCTGTGGTACAGCATTTAAACGAATAACATTACCGCTATCTGTATAATTTGCTATTTCTGCTGATGGACGTAAATCTTGAGTCATCACATTTACTAGCGCTGTTTGATTATTTGTATTAAACACTGCAGTCGGCGCAGGCACATTAAATGTCAACGTATTTGATTGATTTTGGCAACCTGCTAATACTGCTGTACCAAATAAAGAAACGATGAGCATTGCTTTTTGAGTGAGTTTCATAAAACCTTCCTTATATTGAGTAAATTATGGCTAAAGTATAGTATTATCTTACTAAATTTCCAATCATTCAGGAGAAACAATGTCTGTACAACAAACAATTATTCAAAAATTAACTGAACAATTCACACCGAGTATGCTACAAGTTGAAAATGAAAGCCACCGCCATAGCTCTGGACGTGGTGCTGAATCCCATTTTAAAGTCACTATTGTTTCAGCTGAATTCGAACAAATGCGTACACTTGCTCGTCATCGCAATGTATATCAATGCCTAGCAGATGAATTAGCGAATGGCGTACACGCACTAGCGCTACATACCTATACCCAACAAGAATGGCTTGAACAAGACGAAGTAGCACCCAAATCGACAAACTGTGTAGGACATGGTCACTAAATTTACAAACACTATACAAAACGGAAAAACTCCTTGATTAGTCAATTAAATTTTTGTATAGTTCTCATCAGTTTAGAAATGTGCATTTATATGCACATTTTTTATTGATTTGGTGAGATGTCCGAGTGGTTGAAGGAGCACGCCTGGAAAGCGTGTATATGGGAGACTGTATCGGGGGTTCGAATCCCCCTCTCACCGCCATTCAATAGTAATTTCATAGATAATTCCTTGTTAAATTTTTTATTTTCCCCAAACATTCCCTGTTTGGGGATTTTTTTATGTTAACCAGACAATCAATAAAAAAGGCAATATTTAATTGCCTAGCCATTCATACTTATTTTACTCTTTGCAACTTATAGTTACTTTTCGTTTTAACAGGGTTGCCATTTTCATCACAAACTTCAACATAATTATCCGTAACTAATAAAGTCAAATTACCTGAATTCGTTAGGCGAAGAACATTTGGTTTATTAGTATCCCAAATATAGTTTCCTTTTTCTATATAAGGATGCTGTTCTTTATTTTTGAAATAAACTGTGTTGTATTGATAAGTTTTATCTGAATTGAGCACAAGTTCAGCGTCAATTTTTTCACAATCTGCACAAGGTAAAGAACCTTTATAAGTACCAGATACGCTCTTTTGTGGCAGCAGTGAACAAGCACCTAACATTGTAGTAAAAGTGATTAGGGCTATTTTTTTCATTTTGATTTTCCTCTTTAATTTTTAAATATTCAATTAAACAGATTTAAAATTAGGATTTAGCTTTAATTCCAACTGTGTAATATGCGGGAAATCTGTTTGAATTAAATCTAATAACATTGATTGTTGTAATAAAAAGCCTTGTCGTATCGTGGCATTTTGAACCTCAATAACCAATAGATTATCGTATAAATTGATAATTCGGTAAACATTCCGATATTGCACTGGAAGAATCTGTTGGATTTTAAAATTTAATACATTGATTTCATTGCTACGTTGGACAAGCTTAGTCAGGCTTGAGTTCTCTAAAATGTCCGTAATATTTTTAAGTGGTTGAATTTTCATCTTTATTTACAATTATTACCCTTGTTTTTCTTAACTTCGCCACAATAATCTGCCCTATTCTACAAAAGTATCGTATAATAGGCATAGTTTTTTCGAGTTAATTTTATTATGGGTCTTTTTCGACAGTTTCATAAACCTGCATTTTGGTCGCAACTATTTTTAGGACAGTTGTTCTTAGGAATGATTGCGATTCTGACCGTACCTAATGCACAGTCAGCCTTAAATGAAACCGAACAAAGCACCATTGCAAATCAGCAAACTCTAACACTCAGTGATTTATCACAGACTCAATACAATGAAAAAGAACAAGTTTATTTTTTCATTGAACCACAATTTCCCTTAACTCTTATCGAAAAACAAGCGGTTGTTTTTTGTGAATTTTTTGCAAAATCATACCGCTTTGATGATATTGCTACCCCACCAATTCGAGCTGGACCTTACGCCTAATTTTTTCCAACTTGCTTTATTACAGTTTGGTATCTATTGATGCCACTCATTTCCCATTTTTAATACTATTTCTATTAGGAAAGAATTTTATGTTTACAAAATTAATGACTTCAATTTTTGGCAGTAGCAATGATCGCACTTTACGCCGTTTAAACAAACGCGTGGTGCAAATAAACAAATTAGAACCTGAGTTTGAAAAATTAACTGATGATGAATTAAAAGCTAAAACCGCAGAATTTAAACAACGTCTTGCCGAAGGGGCAACATTAGATAGCTTACTACACGAAGCATTTGCGACAGTACGTGAAGCTAGCAAACGTGTATTAGGAATGCGTCATTTTGATGTGCAGCTCATCGGTGGTATGGTGCTGACTGAACGTAACATCGCAGAAATGCGAACAGGTGAAGGTAAAACATTAACCGCAACGCTACCTTGCTACTTAAATGCCTTAACGGGTAAAGGCGTTCACGTTGTCACCGTCAATGATTACTTAGCTCGCCGAGATGCTGAAACCAACCGCCCATTATTTGAATTTCTAGGAATGAGCGTTGCAGTCAATATTCCTGGGTTGGCCTCTGATGAAAAACGTTCGGCTTATCAAGCAGATATTACCTATGCAACGAACAGTGAATTAGGTTTTGATTATTTGCGTGATAACTTAGCACATTCAAAAGAAGAACGTTTCCAACGCCCATTACATTATGCGTTAGTCGATGAAGTGGACTCAATCTTAATTGATGAAGCGCGTACCCCATTGATTATTTCAGGTCCAGCGGAAGATGCTACGCAAATTTACCAAGCGATTGATACCATCATTCCACACTTAATCGCACAAGATAAAGAAGATACGGAAGAATATACCGGTGAGGGCGATTTCACCTTAGATCTCAAAAGTAAACAGGCTCACTTAACAGAACGTGGGCAAGTGAAAGTTGAAGAGCTACTGATGCAGATGGGGTTAATGCACGAAGGTGAAAGCTTATATCACCCAGCTCGTATCAGCTTATTACATCACGTTTATGCAGCATTGCGAGCTCACAAATTATTTGAATTAAATGTGGATTACATTGTAAAAGATGGTGAAGTGGTCATTATTGATGAACATACAGGTCGTACAATGGCTGGCCGCCGTTGGTCTGACGGTTTACATCAAGCGATTGAAGCTAAAGAGAAAGTCAATATCCAAGGTGAAAACCAAACCGTTGCATCCATTACTTATCAAAACTATTTCCGCCTATACGAAAAACTAGCGGGAATGACTGGTACGGCAGATACGGAAGCCTTTGAATTCCAACAAATTTATGGCTTAGATACGGTAGTTATTCCAACTAATCGCCCAATGATTCGTGATGATAAAACCGATTTAATGTTTAAGAGCGAGCCTGAAAAATTCCAGGCTGTTATTAAAGATATTCAAGAGTGTATGGCGCGTAATCAGCCTGTACTCGTAGGCACAATTTCAATCGAAAAATCAGAAACGCTTTCTGAAGCATTAAAACAAGCAGGTATTTCTCATAAAGTGTTAAATGCAAAATTCCACGCTCAAGAAGCAGAAATTGTTGCTGATGCAGGTTATCCAGGAGCAGTAACCATCGCAACCAATATGGCAGGACGTGGTACAGATATTGTATTAGGCGGCAACTGGAAAGCTGAAATTGCTAAATTAGAGAACCCAACACCAGAGCAAATTGAAGCAATTAAGTCTGCATGGAAAGAGCGTCACGAAATCGTCATGAAAGCGGGCGGTTTACACATTATTGGCACAGAACGTCACGAATCTCGCCGTATCGACAACCAGTTACGTGGACGTTCAGGGCGTCAAGGTGACCCTGGTTCTTCACGTTTCTATCTCTCTTTAGATGATGCATTAATGCGTATTTACCTTAATGAGGGTAAATTAAATATGATGCGTAAAGCCTTTAGCGAAGAAGGCGAAGCGATGGAGTCTAAATTATTAACTAAAGTGATTGCTTCTGCTCAAGCAAAAGTAGAAGCACATAACTTTGATGGACGTAAGCAATTATTACAATATGATGATGTTGCAAACGAACAACGTAAAGCAATTTATGAACAACGTAATTACTTGTTAGAAAGTGATGATATTTCAGCGATGATCGACACTATTCGCAATGACGTATTCAATGCTGTTATCGATCAATATATTCCACCGCAATCTATTGAAGAAATGTGGGATATTCCTGCGTTAGAAAACCGCTTAAAACAAGAATTTGCAATGGATCTACCTATTGAACAATGGCTCAATGATGAAAAAGATCTTCACGAAGATACACTGCGTGAACGTATTATATCCTTAGCAAAAACGCAATATGCCGAAAAAGAAGCAATGGTTGGAGCAGAAATAATGCGTAACTTCGAAAAAGGCGTAATGTTACAGAATCTTGATGAACTTTGGAAAGAGCATCTCTCTGCAATGGACTATCTGCGTAAAGGAATTCATTTGCGCGGTTATGCTCAAAAAGATCCAAAACAAGAGTACAAGAAAGAATCTTTTGCTATGTTTACCAATATGCTGGATAACTTAAAATCTAATGTCATTAGCATTCTAAGCCGTATCCAAGTACGTAGCCAAGAAGAAGTAGAGCAAGCCGAACGTGAACGTCAGGCATTGGCAGAACAAGAATCTGCTCATTATCACGAAGAAAACAGTGAACAAGAAAATGCACTGGCAGAAGAACAAGATTTATCAAATCTGAATATCGGACGTAATGAGCCTTGCCCTTGTGGTTCAGGCAAAAAGTATAAGCATTGCCATGGCAATAAAGCCAAATATACTTAATAGCTAAAGTAAGCGGTCAGATATTGTAAAAAATTTGCAAGAAATGACCGCTTCATTTTAATCACTCTATGTTGATTTTCACGATTAGGAAAGGAAATGACAAAAAAGCAGATACAAGTTGCCGCAGGTATTATTCGTAATGAATTTGGGCAGATTTATCTCACTCAGCGTTTGGAAGGACAAGATTTTGCACAATCGTTAGAGTTCCCAGGTGGAAAAATTGAGACCGATGAAACACCAGAGCAAGCATTAAAAAGGGAATTAGAAGAAGAGATCGGTATTGTTACCTTAAGTGCTTTACCATACGATCATTTTCATTTTGAATACCCGACGAAGACTATCGAATTCTTTTTCTATTTAGTTGAAGAGTGGATTGGAGAACCTTTTGGGCGAGAAGGGCAAGAAGGTTTCTGGATCCATCAATCAGAGCTGGAAGAAGGTCAATTTCCCCCAGCTAATGCTAATATAGTTAATCGTTTAAAACACGAAATATACTAAGCAATTCTTGAGGACTAAGCGTCCTCAAGATCGTCAATTTCTACTTTTTCCACTTCTGGTGGGCTGTCGTATAACCAATTCGCTAAACGAGCATAATCAGCTAAAGCAAGATTTTCTGCTCGAGCATTTAAATCAATTCCTAATGATTCCAGCTGTTCTGCACTAAATAGTGTGGAAAGAGCATTACGCAAAGTTTTACGGCGTTGGTTAAAGGCTTGTGTCGTCACTCGATTTAACCAATAAATATCTTTTACTGGGTGTGGTAGTTGCTTATAAGGCACAAGTCTTACTACGGCAGAATCCACTTTAGGTGCTGGTTTAAATGCTGATGGTGGCACTTCTAACACTGGCATTACTTGGCAGTAATATTGTGCCATAATGGTTAAACGCCCATAAGCTTTACTGTTAGGTGCAGCACACAAGCGTTTTACGACTTCCTTTTGCAACATAAAGTGCATATCTTGTACAAGATCGTGGAATTTAAACAAGTGGAACATCAATGGGGTAGAAATATTGTAGGGTAAATTTCCGAAGACTCGTACACCTTGACTATCTGTTAAATCTAGCTCTTCAAAATATTCTCTAAAATTAAAACGTAACGCATCTTGCTCAATAATCGTCAGTTTATGATTTAAAAATGGGTGATGACGTAAACGCTCTGCTAAATCTCGGTCTAATTCGACCACAGTTAGTTTATCCACTAACTCTGCAACAGGTTCAGTTAGCGCCCCCAAGCCTGGACCAATCTCTAAGAGATACTGTCCATTTTGTGGATTGATTGCGGCAACAATATTATGAATTACATTTTGATCGTGCAAAAAGTTTTGCCCAAAGCGTTTACGAGCGGTATGCCCTAAATGTTTTTTTGAATTTGAACTCATAGATTTCCTAATTTAAGCGGTAGGATTACCGCTATTTTTTGCAAATTTAATAAAGCAAAGAACCCCGCAAAGCGAGGTTCTAAATTTTAGAATTTAAGGTTAGTTAATATACTTAATTTCAGCACGATCTTTTAAGGCTTTTACCCAATCTTTCGATGCCGCTTCTGCTTGCTTATCGACAAGCTGTTCATAAGCTTTTTGAATATAAGCATCTTTGGTACGATCACCTTGACGAGTTTCAACCACTTTTAAGATATGCCAACCAAATTGAGATTTAAATGGTGCGGAAATGACGCCTGTTTTACTTGCTTGTGCAGTTTTAGCAAAAGTTTGATCATAAGCATCTAAGAAATTCCAGCCTAAATCACCGCCATCAGCTCCTGAAACATAATCAACAGAATTTGCTTTTGCCGCAGCTTCAAAAGTCGTTTTTCCTGATTTAATTTCATTGCTAATTTCAACTAATTTAGCTTTTGCCTTTACATCAGTTAAAATCGGGTTAGTTTTCAGTAAAATATGGCTAATACGATATTCAGAAGCTGTGGCCGCTTTTAACTTTCCTTGTGCTTTCGCCTCTTCATATAATTTTTTACCTAACGCTTGCACTTCTTGTGGTGCAACTTGGATACTTTGACCAATTGTTTGGTTACGAACTTGCTCCATCATTATTTGTTGAGCGAGTTGTTGGCGATATTGATTTAGGCTCATTCCTTGATAGTCTAAAGCATCTAAAAACTGCCCGTATGTTAACCCATTTTGAGCTGCGATCTGTTCAATCATTTGATCAACATAAGCATAATTGACTTTTACGCCAGACTCTTTAATTGCTCGTTGCACAAGTAGATCATCAATGATTTTATCTAATGCAGCTTTTCGATTGGATTCAGTATTGGCTTTTTTACCTAGCGCTTTGTTAACTTGGCTCTGCATAATTGGAGAGCCATCAACGGTTGCTACAACACGTTCTTCCGCTTTAGTCACTTGACTGGCTGCAAAAAAGGTAACTGCCGCCATTAAAAGAGATTTCACCGAAATTAATTTCATTTTTATGTCCTATCAAAGAATGAGTGAAAATAGTTAATGCTAATTAGAATTAGCTTTTGGTTAAAGGTTCAATCAAAATATGAGTTTATTGTAAAAGCGCTACTTGATTGATACCATCATAATGTTCTGTTCTGACTTGGATTGTTTCAGAACGTGATGTCGGAATATTTTTTCCCACATAATCCGCCCGAATAGGCAGTTCACGATGTCCCCGATCAATAAAAATAACTAACTCAATTTTAGAGGCTCTACCACGATCAAGCAAGGCATCAAGTGCAGCTCGAATGGTTCGACCTGTAAATAATACATCATCAATTAAAATCACTTTTTTATTTTCAATAGGGATAGGATTATCTACCCCTGCATAAATCGGATCGGCGTTAGCTTGATTCAGATCATCACGATAAAAAGTTATATCCAACGCCATTAACGGCAAGTTAATGTTGGCTAACTCAAAGATCCTCTTTTGCAACATTTCTGCAATTTCTGCACCACGTCTTTTAATGCCAACGAGCACAACATCATCGAAACTGGCGTGTTTTTCGATAATCTGATGTGAAATGCGAGAGATCGTCCGTTGAAATTGTGCTGTATCAATGATGATCTTATCCATTATAGCGAGCCTTGAATTTTTTTAATGACATTAGTGGTTGAGCAACCATTTTCAAAATTTAACACTCTCACCTCGCCACCATTAGCCCAGACTTCTTTACTACCAGCAATATCTTCAGGTTTATAATCGCCACCTTTAACCAATAAATCTGGTAAAATTTCGCCAATTAGACGTTGTGGTGTATCTTCACTGAAAGGTACAACCCAATCCACTGAAGCAAGCCCTGCTAATACTGCCATTCGAGCATCTAGTGAGTTGATAGGACGCGATTCTCCTTTCAAACGTTTCACTGACTCATCGGTGTTTACTGCAACGATCAGACGATCACCTAATTTACGAGCATTTTCTAAATAAGAAACGTGTCCTGGGTGAAGAATATCAAAACACCCATTTGTCATTACAATCTTCTCACCACGCTGTTTAGCTTGCTCAATAATACTTTTTAATGTCGCTTCGCTAACAACACCAAAGCCCGTTTCATTTCGTTGGTGGATAGCCTGCTCTAGTTCGCTTGGTGTAACTGTAGAAGTTCCTAATTTTCCAACCACAATACCCGCTGCAGCATTTGCTAAATAGCAAGCTTCTTCTAAAGAACGCCCATCCGCAATCGCCGTTGCAAGCACGCTAATTACCGTATCGCCTGCACCTGTCACATCATAAACTTCTTTAGCTTGGGTCGGTAAATGAAAAACGTCGTGGTTTGGTCGAAGTAAGGTCATTCCCTTTTCTGAGCGAGTAACAAGTAATGCCGAGAGTTCATATTCGGCAATCATTTTTAAGCCTTTCGTGACAATTTCATCATCAGTGGCACAATGCCCAACGACAGCTTCAAATTCCGCCATATTTGGCGTAAGCAATGTCGCACCACGATAACGTTCAAAATCTGTGCCTTTTGGATCAATTAAAACTGGGACATTCGCTTTACGCGCAATTTGAATCATCTGTTGAACAGCATCTAATGTACCTTTGCCATAATCAGATAAAATTAATGCACCATAAGCGGCTACTTCTTCTGCTAATTTTGCAAGTAGAGATTGGCTATCGACATTATGAAAATTTTCTTCAAAGTCCAAACGTAATAGTTGCTGATGACGTGACAAAATACGCAATTTGGTAATAGTCGGGTGGCTATCTAATGCAACACATTGATTTTTAATTTGATGGGCGTTCAGTAACTTATCTAAAGCTTGCCCTGCATCATCTTGCCCGATTAAGCCGTGCAACGTAACAGGCACATTCAAACTCGCAATATTCATTGCTACGTTTGCCGCACCGCCGGCACGATCTTCATTCTGTTGTACTTTTACCACAGGTACTGGCGCTTCTGGAGAAATACGATTTGTTGCCCCAAACCAGTAACGATCTAACATTACATCGCCAAGCACCAATACTTTAGCCTGATTAAATTGAGAGGAATATTGCATCATCATAGTTTATCCACACAAATAGTTTACCGAAATTAAGCGGGCGGAATTCCACCCACTGCACAGACTATTTTCTATTCTTTTTAATAAATTTCATTAAACGCTTACGTTTACGCAACTGGCTCGGTGTTAATTTATTACGTTTACCTGCAAACGGATTATTCCCTTCTTGGAATAGCACTCGAATTGGCGAACCGATAATGCGTAGGCTCTTACGGAAATAGTTAGATAAATAACGTTTATAAGAGTCGGGTAATCGCTCGATTTGGTTACCGTGAATGACAATAATTGGTGGGTTATAACCACCTGGATGAGCATATTTTAACTTCACTCGGCGACCATTTACCAATGGCGGCTGATGTTCATCTGTCGCCATTTGTAAAATACGGGTAAGCATTGATGTCGTCATTTTCTTCGTGGCACATTGGTAGGCTTCTTGAATAGACTCAAATAAATTACCTACGCCACTACCATGTAATGCAGAAATAAAATGCACTCGTGCAAAATCAATAAAATCTAGTCGGCGATCAAGCTCAGATTTCACATTATCTTTAATATCTTGCGATAAACCGTCCCATTTATTCACCACAATCACTAACGATTTACCTGCATTTAAAATAAAACCGAGTAGCGATAAATCTTGATCAGAAACGCTATCTCGAGCATCAATAGTGAGTAACACGACATTAGCATCTTGAATGGCTTGCAACGTTTTAATAACCGAGAACTTCTCAACGGCAAGATGTACTTTGCCACGCTTACGAACACCAGCTGTATCAATAATCGTGTAATGCTGTCCATCACGTTCCATTGGAATGTAAATGGAATCGCGAGTTGTTCCCGGCATATCGTAAACAACGACACGTTCTTCGCCTAAAATACGGTTTGTTAGGGTTGATTTCCCTACATTTGGACGACCAACAATCGCAATTTTGATATTTTTATCATCAACATCTTCGCTCTCTTCTTCTAGCGCTTCGTCAAGTAAAGCGGTATCTTCTTCATTATCAAAATCAAAATCATGATCCCATTCATCTGTTTCTTGATTTGCAGAATTTTCTTCCGAACCAACCGCTTGTTCTTCCATCTGAACAGCTAAAGGGGCAAGCACTTGCTCAATAAGTTGTGTAACACCACGCCCTTGTGCCGCAGCAATCGCTTCAACTTCGCCTAATCCTAATTGATAAAATTCAGCAATGTGTGAATCAGCATCAATGCCGTCGGTTTTATTGGCAACGACCACCGTAGTTTTATCACGTTGGCGTAAGTATTGTGCAATCCCAATATCCGCAGGAACTAAACCTGCACGAGCATCCACTAAAAAGAGCACCACATCAGCTTCTTCAATCGCTAATAGCGACTGCTCTGCCATTTTCTCTTCTACACCTTCTTCCGTACCATCAATACCGCCAGTATCAATAACGATAAAGTCGTGGCCAGCGATATTTGCTTGTCCATATTTGCGGTCACGAGTTAAACCAGGAAAATCCGCCACTAACGCATCACGAGTACGAGTTAAGCGGTTGAATAATGTAGATTTACCTACATTCGGTCTGCCAACAAGGGCAACAACAGGAGTCATAAAAAAACCTCAATAAAAATTCGGTTTGCAACAATTTGCAAAAATTCAGGCATTATAACGTAAATCAGGGATAAGGGCGAATTGGAAATGAAAAACTTCCAAAGGATGACAACGAATAGAAATAGCTAAATAAGCGGTCAGTTTCTGACGATTTTTTGCAACCACTAACTCTCTAGTTTTAGTGCTTGAGAAAAACTCTGTAAGGCTTTTGCATTACCATTTTTTGCCATTGACTGTAATGCTTGGGTTGGAACGTGTATGAGCTGATTTGTTAATTTATAACTTAATTCATTTAACACTTTCTCTGTCTCTTGCCCTTGTTGTAAAGCATTAAGCGCTTTTTCTAACAACTCCAAACGGATACTTTCAGCACTCTGGCGGTAATGTTTAATTAAATTACTCGATTGTTGCTGTTTTAACCACGCAAAGAAATCTCTCGCCTCTTCACGAACGATCTCTCTAGCCTGTTCAGCGGCTTGTTGGCGTTGAGCAAGGTTTTGCTGAATAATATTTTGCAGATCATCTACACTATAAGCATAAACGCCCTCAAGCTCCCCTGCAGTTTCATCAATATCACGCGGTACGGCAATATCAATCAACAACATTGGGTCAAAATGACGGGCTTTTTGGGCTTTTTCGACCATTGCTTGTGTAATGAGTACATCAGGGCTACCCGTTGAACTAATTACCACATCTGCTTGGTTTAAACCGAGTTGTAAAGCACTGAGTGAAAGAATTTGCATCGGTGCATTCAGTTTTTCAGCCAACATTTCAGCTCGAATATGGGTTCGATTTGCCACCATCATATTTTTCGCCCCGTGTTGAACCAAATAACGTGCAACCAGCTCAATCGTTTCGCCTGCACCGACTAATAAAAAGCGTAGCTGACTAAAACTATCAAAGATTTGACGAGCTAAACCACAAGCCGCATAAGCCACCGATACGGCACTTGCACCAATTTCCGTTTCAGAACGAACACGTTTAGCCGTTGCAAAGGTTTTTTGGAATAAACGAGAGAGATTGGTTGAAACCGTTTTACCTTGCTTTTGGTAGAAAGCTTCACTTTCCTGAAATGCTTGTTTCACTTGCCCGAGAATTTGTGGTTCGCCTAAAATCAATGAATCCAACCCACAAGCCACACTCATCAAATGGCAAGCTGCGTCCATATTTTGCTTAAAATAGATACATTGTTGTAATTCCGAATGATTCAGTTGATGAATATCCGCAAACCACTCAAAACATTGCTCTCGCCACGCTAAATTTTCAGGATGATCTTCTTGTGGGGGAATGTCTGGCTGATGGAAATAAAGTTCTGTACGGTTACAAGTAGAAAGGATAACAACACTTTCAGCAAGATTCCGAGCCTGAATTTGCTCAAAAGCAAGCTGGCGTTTAGGCTCGACAAATGCGACTTTTTCACGCAAGCCGACAGATGCCGTTTTATGATTGATGCCTAGTGCTAAAATTGTCATCGCTACCCACAGGAAAATAAAAAGTAAAAGTGTTGTTGCTTAAATGTAAAGGTAGATATTCTAATCAATCGGCTATATTGGTGCAAATAATTGTCTTGATAGGTTTGATTTATAACAAATGTCCCCTACTCAAATGGTTAAACAAGCGGTCCGATCAGCTGAAAATTTTACAAAAAGCGAAAATAAGCAAAACTTTGGAGCGAATTAGGGCTATAATGCTCCATAATTTCTATTCGGAGTTTTCAGGAGCGTTTCTATGGTTGTGATTCGTCATTCTCATCTACTTGATCCAAATAATTTTGAGTTAGCTAGCTGGAGTGCTGGATTGCAAATGTCGCCGATTACCTTTGAAGAATTATTGATTGCGTGGCGATATGCTCAAGAGAAATTAGATACCGAACAATTCCATTTGATGTGGTATGGAATTGAGATGGTAGAAATTTTATATAGCTTAAATATGGACGATGATAGTCTTGTTGCCGCGCTGCTTTTCCCGTTAGTGAAAAATAACCTGATCGATCTTGCTCAAGTCAAAGAGGACTTTGGCAACGATGTCAAAAATCTGGTGAAAGGCGTGTTGGAAATGGATAACATTCGCCAACTCAATGCCAGCCACGCCTCTGATCTCCAAATTGACAATATTCGCAGAATGTTATTGGCAATGGTGGACGATTTCCGCTGTGTCGTCATAAAACTTGCTGAACGTATTGTATTCTTGCGTGATGTTGATCGCCGTAGCGAAGAAGATTTAGTTTTAGCTGCAAAAGAGTGCTCGCATATTTATGCTCCACTTGCCAATCGTTTAGGAATTGGGCAGTTGAAATGGGAACTAGAAGATTATTGTTTCCGAGCTTTGCACCCACAAACTTATCGTCAAATTGCCAAATATGATCTCGCTGAGCGCCGTTTAGATCGAGAACAATATATTGCAAAATTTGTCGCTGATCTCACCGCTTCATTACGCGAAGAATTAACCGATGTTCAGGTTTACGGGCGTCCTAAACACATTTATAGCATCTGGAAGAAGATGCAGAAAAAAAACTTAAAATTCAATCAGTTATTCGATATTCGAGCGGTGCGGATTATTGTTCCGACCCTTGAAGATTGCTACACAGCCTTAGGTATTGTTCATACACAGTACAAACACTTGCCTGAGCATTTTGATGATTATATTTCAAATCCTAAACCTAATGGCTACCAATCGTTGCATACTGTGGTGCTAGGCGCTGGCGATAAAGCGATTGAAGTCCAAATTCGTACACAAAAAATGCACGATGATGCAGAACTAGGCGTTGCTGCTCACTGGAAATATAAAGAAGGAGCCGGTGCAAGTCGAGCAGGCTATGAAGAGAAAATTGTCTGGTTGCGTAAACTATTAGACTGGCAGAAAGATATTGCCGATGCGGGTGATGTGGTTGATGAAATGCGTTCTCAAGTCTTTGATGATCGTGTGTATGTCTTTACGCCAAAAGGGGAAGTGGTTGATTTACCGAAAGGAGCAACGCCTCTTGATTTTGCCTATTCAATCCATAGTGAAATCGGCCATCGTTGTATTGGAGCTAAAGTTGCAGGGCGAATCGTACCATTTACCTACTTATTACAAATGGGCGATCAAGTTGAGATCATCACACAGAAAAATCCAAACCCAAGCCGAGATTGGCTCAATCCAAACCAAGGCTTTGTGAACACGCCACGCGCAAGATCGAAAATTATTGCGTGGTTTAAAAAACTGGATCGAGAAAAAAATATACCGCTAGGTAAAGATGCTTTAGAAGCAGAAATGGCAAAATTCGGCTTTACCCAAAAACAGATCGAAGAATATGCTCTACCACGCTATAACTTAAAGCAGATTGACGATCTCTACGCCGGCATTGGTGGCGGAGATATCCGCTTAAATACGTTAATGCACTATTTGCAGAGTAAGTTGGTAAAAACAACTGCGGAACAAGCCGATGAAGCAGTCTTAAAACAAGTGGCTCAGAAATCTCAAAATAGCCAACCAAAGCAAAGTAAAAATGGGTTTGTTGTGGTGGAAGGTGTCGGCAACTTAATGCACCACATCGCACGCTGCTGCCAACCTATCCCTGGCGATGAGATTGTCGGCTACATCACACAAGGGAGAGGAATTTCTATCCATCGAATTGATTGTGATCAACTGTATGAATTAGAAAGTAGCAGTCCAGAGCGTGTGGTCGATGCTGAATGGGGCGAAACTTACTCATCTGGTTTTAGCTTAATTATTCGAGTGATTGCGAATGATCGAAATGGCTTATTACGAGATGTTAGCGGTATTATGGCAAACGAAAAAGTAAATGTATTAGGCGTGTCAAGCCGTACAGATACCAAACGAAGCATTGCGACCATTGATATCGAAGTAGAGTTAAATAACATTCAAATGTTAAGTAAACTGTTAGCTCGAATTGTACAACTCGATGACGTACTTGAAGCAAAAAGGTTATCAAACTAGCTTTCTTCAATGACTTACCCAAAGAATAACCTACGATAGCACCAGTATACAAACTGGTGCTTTGTTTTTTCGGTAAGCGGTGAGTTTTGTTCGATTCTTTGCAAATTTGGTAATATAATCTAGGTAAATTTACCAATTAAGGAAGTGAATATGAAATTAGTTAAAGTTTTATTTTTAAGTTTAAGCTCAATCTTGTTATCAGCTTGCTTTACCGCTCTTAATTGGGCTGAGATTGATACTGTTTCTGCGGGTAATGAATTAGTAGAAGTAGATAATGATAAACTTACCGCATTTGGTATGCTGAAATCAACACAACAGCTTGTAATGATAGGCGAAAAATATTGGTTTGTTGCAGATACAGAAAGCTCTCGACAAATTAAATCGTTAATTGATGCTAAACTTCCTGAAACCTTTAATACCAATATGGTAAGAGTAGTATTAGATAAAGATACAAAGAACTGGAAAACTTTCGATTATGCCATTTCATATATTAGTGCAGATACTCAATCTGAAATTACCAAGTTAAAACAATTAGGCTTTGTCTCTCGTTGCCCTGAGTGCGACAAAACATACAATCAATACATTCGTTCATATCAATTACAAGGACAAATCTATCAAAAAGCAGATATTAAAATCACGGAGTCAGATAAGTTAAGAAAAGTTATTCCTGTAACATTGGAGAAAGAAAAATATCAAGTAAATGGTGTTGGTTCTACGCTTGGTGCCGTAGCATTAACGCCACTCACTTTAGCATTTGATGTTGTGACTTTACCATTCCAAATATGGTTCTTATCTCAACCGAGTGGCTCATACTTTAAGTAGTTAATGTAATGGCACAAGAGGATACTTGTGCCATTAAGCATTATTTCATCAACACCATTACTCTGCTCATATTACTTAATACATATCCTTGCTCTTCAAGAAATACAATTCTGATATCACCCAAAAGTAGTTTATTGCCATTTTTGTCGGTAAAATTCAGTAAGTCAGCATTCAATGGTTCTAAGATATCACGCGAATGTCGAACCATTGGATCAAGTTTATGTTTGCTGAATGCCTCTCTAATCATCTCATCTAAATCCCAGCAACTTTCTTCATCAGTGACTAAACAGAATGGAAGAGATTTATAGGGGCTAGATTGATCCCAGAAATTCTCATTTCGGTTAATAAATTCCTCCCAGTACACAAGGCGTTTAAAGCCATTTATATTGATATCTAGGTTTGTTTCTCGTTTATAAACCATGCTAGAAACTGTTTCATTACTAATCATTTCGTCATCTAGTGTGATACGTCCATCACTATAAATATAAATTCTTCTTAATTCGCTGAATTGTGGTCCATATTTATTTACAAAAATAGTTTCTGCACTCCAATTTTGATCCATTTCTAATGGACGCTCTAAATTGTAAAATAAATATCCAGCAAGTTCTCTAATCATTTGCCAATCTTTGACTTGTGATTCAGGGATCTTACTCAAATCCTTTTTCACATTAAAATCGGAGCGAATTTTGCCATTCTGAAGTACATCTAGTCTTTCCAAGGCTTTCTCAAAACGAGTGACTTGTGAATCATAAGCAATTTGTTTTGGATTTAACACAAAAGTCATAGTGAAAATTGCAACGATTATAATCAGTGCTAAATTACGATACTGGCGTAATTTAGGTAACATCACAATGATATAGCAAATTGAAAGTGCACTTGCTAAAGCCACTAAATAAATGCGATCTTCTGTCCAAGCATAAGCAGAAATACGGCTTTTTATTGCAAACCACAACAATACGAAGGGTACAATGGCTAAATAAGGATACCAATGGAAAAAAGTATTCCAGCGTGGCTTTTCACTGATAGTTCGTAAACAATATATCGCAAGTCCTATTGTGACATAAGGTAAGACAATATTAGCTACCATACCTTGTGGTAACTCGCCATCCATAATAATTTTCGCCACATAAACATACAGAATTACTGTAAATAGCATTAATGTGGGAGCTGCCACAAAGCTCAACAAAATATCTAACCAGCGCTCTAAAGTTAATTTATTTGATTGGCGTTGTTGGTAGGTTAAAAAGAACAGTGGTATAAAGAAATAACAACTGAAAATTACAATTCGGCTCTGTAGTTCCCAGTCAATAGTTGAGCCAAATAGTATTTCAATACTTCCCATCACAGCAAAGATAATACCACTAATCAGCCAACCTGTTAGGGAAGCGAACAAAACATTAAATACTGTACTGAGTGCATCGGATATATAAGACTGATTTTCTCGTTGAAATGGCATACTGAACAGAATAATTATCATAATACAATTTAACCCCCAAAATTTCGGGCTAGTAAGATAAATTTCTGCATTATCGTTAAAATACCACAATGCCACACAACTCAGTGCTGGTACTAACCACGAAAAGTTATACCATTTAGTTTGGCGAAATAAATACACTACAATTAAAAAAACTGGTGTAAATATCCAATAAGCTCTGTGTTGCAGATATAGTATATCAATAAACAAAAGTGGTACTGCAAAAATAGTGGTAAGTAAAATCTCGATAGGGTGTTGTGCAACTGCATATTTTAGACTTCCCAAAATTTTATTCAAAAAACTAAAAATTGCCATAAATACTCCCAAAGGCTGTCAATATTAAATGATTTTAATTGAGTATATCAAAACTAAAATACGAATAGGAGAAAAAACGGTAGCTTCTCAGAATCAAGCTAAATAGAAGCGTTAATTTGCGATACATTTGGTAAATCTGGTAATGATGTTGATATGAGTAAAATTCACGCAACATCAGGGGAACGATTACTTAAGCGATTCGTTTTAAAAAAGTCAGCACTTCGTAGTGTGAAGTATGGGGGAACATATCGAAAAGTTGGACTTTTTCGAGAGTATAATTAGATAAGTTGGTAAAATCTTTTGCCATTGAGTGAGCATTACAGCTTGAATAAATTAAATAAGGTGAGCCTAATTCGTTAAGAAACTCCGCTAATGCCTTGCCAATACCACGTCGTGGCGGATTAACAATGACTAAATCAGGTACAGAACCTTGTTCATTTAAGGCAAAGTGAGCAGAATCTAAAGACGCGAACTTGACATTTTCTAAACCAAGCTGATGAGCTGATTTTGTTGCACTGGCAATCGCAGAGGGCGAAATTTCAATCCCTGTTAAAGAAACCTTTGAATTTTTCGCTTGCAATGCTGAGGCACAATGTAACCCAAACCCACCAACACCACAGAAAAGATCCCAAAGATGCTGAATAGGTAACTCCGCACTCCAGCGTTGTGCCGTTGCATAAAGCTGGCTCGCCACATTTGGATTTGTTTGGAAGAAACCTTGCGGACGAATAAAAAGCGGAACACCATTAAAATATTCGGTTAGCACTTGTTGTTCTGTCAGAAAAATTTCTTTCTCACCTTCCAATACTGCAGAATGTTGTGGTTGAATGTTTAAGGTGACTACAGATTCTGGTGGCAACTGTGCTAAGAAAGCAGGAAATTCTCGTTGAATAAGGGCTAATTTTGTTTCACTTCGTAACACAAAACGCACCATTACAGCGTGGTTATGTTGGCTTTCTGTCAGCAAAATATACTTTAGCTCCCCTTTCTTTTTAGCAATGTTATAAGGAACAAGCCCAGCTCGTCCAATAAACTGTTTGAGAATAGGGAAAAGTGAATGAAACCTTGTAGGATAAAGTGAGCAGTCGGTTAAATCAACGCCCTGCTCATCATTTACAATACCTAAAATAGGACGCTCAACACTGCCTGAAACCACCATTTTTGCTTTATTCCGAAAAGCAGAAAGGGAAGATTGAACTTCTGGCAACCACTCTGTTTGTTGCAAAATAAAAGGCGAAAGTAACCGCTTAAGCTCGTCCGATTTTTCTGCAAGCTGTTGTGGGTAGCCTTTCTCAAGCCATTGACACGAAGTACAATTCCTTTGAGAAAAATGCTGACAGTTCAACAGATTAGCCATTATTTGCTTTCCATTCCAACCATTGTTCTTGTAGCGTACTTAATGCTTGATGAGATTGTTGCCAACGTGGGCTTTTTTCTAACTCTCGCCACTCAATATGCTTACGTTTCATTAAACTTAGGTGGCGTTCTTTCTGTGCTTGTGTGGGTTGATACTTCAAGTTATCTAAGACTTGCACCACACCATCAGGTTCATTACAGAGTAATAATAAGTCGCAACCTGCGTTTAAGGCTTTCTCACTTCGCTCAACATAGTCACCCATAAATCCAGCACCTTTCATTCCTAAATCATCGGAAAAAATCACACCACTGAAACCAAGTTGTTGGCGTAATACATTTTTAAGCCAATAACTTGAGCCACTAGCTGGTTGGTTATCGCACTCGGTATAAATAACGTGCGCAGGCATAATTGCCGATAATTTTTGTTTACTAATCAGTTGTTTGAACGGTTGAATATCGTGAGAAAAAATACGTTCTTGCGGGCGGTCATCAAAAGGCGTTTCTAAGTGAGAATCCGCTAAAACATGTCCGTGACCTGGAAAATGTTTGCCAGTGGCTGCCATTCCTGTTTCTCGCATTCCGTCAATAAAAGCCTCTGCCACAGGTAAAATAGCATTTGCATCACGCCCAAATGAGCGATCACCAATGGCTTTACAACAATGTCCCAAATCTAAAACCGGTGCAAAACTCAAATCAATATCCAATGCAAACATTTCTGCTGACATTAGCCAGCCAGCCTCTTTGGCTAAATAAGTTTGCTCTGCAAGATTTGGTAATAATTGTTGGAAAGATTGCATTGCAGGTAACTGCGTAAAGCCTTGACGGAAACGCTGTACTCGTCCCCCTTCTTGATCGACAGTGATCAGTAATGGCTTTTTCACCCTTTGGCGAATAGACTTGATGAGCTCTTGAATTTGCTCTCTATCATGAAAGTTACGAGTAAATAAAATAAGCCCTGAAACAAGTGGATGCTCTAGCATTTCTTGTTCTTCGACAGTTAGTGTTTGCCCAACCAAATCCATTAACAACATAAAATTCTCTCTCTTTCTCTCAATGAAAATGCCCTTACGAAGAAGGGCATTTTATCCTGATTTTTCAATTATTCGATGTGATTTTGCTCATGTTTACGTTGATTACTGCGCATTTTAATGTTGAGTAACTCAACCACCACAGAAAAGCCCATTGCGGTATAAATTGCTGATTTTGGAATATGTACATTAAAGCCTTCACCAACCAACGCCACTCCAATCAGAATTAAGAATGCAAGTGCAAGGTTTTTGATAGTCGGATTGTTATCAACAAAATTGCCGATAGGTTTAGCCGCAAACATCATTACCCCAACTGCAATCATAATTGCAATAACCATTACAGGAACATCATCTGCCATACCTACTGCGGTAATCACTGAATCTAATGAGAACACAATATCTAAAATCGCAATCTGTACTAAGATCATAAAATAGCTGGCTTTCTTAACGCTGTTCCCGTTCTCATCATGAGCTTCACCACTAATTGCCTCTTTTAATTCCATTGCACTTTTTACTATTAGGAATAACCCCCCTAGAATTAAAATTAAATCACGCCCCGTAATCGCTTTATCCATAATAGAGAAAAGTGGATCAACCAATCTCATCATCCAAGAGAGTGACAGTAATAATAAAATTCGCGTCGCCATCGCTAATCCTAACCCGATAATTCGGGCGGATTGACGTTGTTTTTCAGGTAAACGAGAAACTAAGATACTAATAAAAATGATGTTATCAATACCTAATACAATTTCTAATGCACTCAAGGTAAATAAAGCAACCCACGCTTCAGGGTTTGTAACCCAATCAAACATACAAGATCCTTTCAATTAAGTGGAAGTAAATATCAATTATCAACTAATCAATATCGTTGAAACTGTACATCATATAGAGAGCAATCTAAAAATTAAAGAGTCGAATACAAAAAGTTTTGTAAAATTTCTGAAGTAAAATTTTTGCGTAAATAAAATCCTAAAGGAAGCGATTGAATAGGCTCACCCTTTTGATTGATCGCATTAGTTAAAGCTTGGCGATTTTTTCCTTTAGGTCGCAGTTGCAAAACTTCGCCTAAAGTCGCATTGATTTCATTTAAGCGTCCTAAAACGATAAGTTCCATTAATTCTTCCCAATCTCGCTGTAATTGCTGATCTTGCGTTGGGCTTGGCGACCACAATATCGGCATACCGATATGTCGTTGAGCAAGTGGAATAGCACGTTCACCTTCTACTGGAACCCATAAAACACGTTGTAATTTATGTTTAACATGGGATGTTTGCCAAGTAATGCCACTATTTTGAGTCAAGGGAGCAAGGCTAACAAAAGTGGTTTCTAATGGCATTCCTTTTGCATTCACTGGAATTGTCTTTAGCTCAATGCCTAAATGAGCAAAATCTTGCTCAGGTTTACTCCCTGCTTTAGCACCTAATGCAGTTTCAATTAAAATGCCTACCCAGCCTTTATCACGAGTTAGATCCGCTGGTACGGGCATATTAAGTTGTTGAGCGATCTCACCTAATGTAAAACCTGCAATCCATTGGGCTTTCTGTAATAATTCCTGTTCCGTGGTAGAAAATGTTGCGAGCTGCATTCGTTGTGCCTTTGCAAAAATAAGAGAAAACAGACCGCTTATTTTAAGCGACTAATCACTTTCCGCCAAATCTAACATTTCTTGAGCATTCGCTAACACTGCATCAGTGATTTTGCTACCGCCTAATAACCTTGCAAGTGCGTTTACTCGTTCTTTTGCAGTTAATAAGCTCATCTGCGTTTCGGTTTGGTTATTTTCAACATATTTTTGTACATTGAAATGGTGATTTCCGTGGCTTGCAACCTGTGGTAAATGGGTTACACATAATACTTGGCATTTTTTACCTAATTGACGCAATAATCGCCCAACAACTGTTGCGGTTGGTCCACTAATTCCTACATCAACTTCATCAAAAATAATGGTTGGAGTAGAAAGTTTATTCGCAGTTAGCACTTGCACTGCTAAAGAAATTCGTGATAGCTCACCACCTGATGCAATTTTTGCCAATGGCTGAGCGTTCTGTCCTAAATTACTGCGTAGATTAAATTCAACACTATCAGCCCCATTTGGTGATAACTTATCTAAATTATGCTGAATATCAATGAAAAATTCGCCATTTTCCATTGCTAATTGCTTAATTTGTTGAGTAACCTGTGCAGATAATTTTTGACCTGCTTCAACACGTTTTTGATAAATTTTTTCAGCCAATTCAACACATTGTTGATATGCTTGTTGTTCGTCTATAATTAGCTGTTCTTCGTTCTCTTCAAAATCCAGTAGATGTTGTAATTCTTGCTGTAAATGTTGATGATGTTTCCACAACTCTTGGCTTGCGACTTGGTGTTTACGGGCAAGTTGCATTGTTTTACCAATACGGCTATCTAATTCGCTTAACAATTCAGGATCTTGTTCAATATTATTCGCTAAATGACTAATTTCTGAACTCGCTTCTTGCACTTGAATCAGTGCTTCATTCAACATTTCTAATGCCGATTGATATTGAGCGTCAATATCAGCTAACTCTTCTAAATCACGAATAGCTCGATATAACATACTGTCGATATTTACTTCGCTTTCACTTAAATGATTGAGAACAGATTGGGATAATTCGGTTAGTTGCTCGGAATTTGCTAAACGGGCTTGTTCTTCTTCAAGCTGTTCAAATTCGCCTTCTTTAATTGCAAACTCATCAAGTTCATCAACTTGATATTGCAATAACTGTTTGCGAGCCTCGTTTTCTTGGCACTGTTGATGAAAATTTTTCACTTGTTTATGCAATTTCCGCCAAGTCTGATATTGCTCCGCCATTTGCGTTAATAGCGAATGTGTTCCTGCATAGTTATCGACTAATTCCAGTTGATATTCATTTTTGAGTAGTAATTGCGGGGCGTGTTGTCCATTCAAATGGATAAGATATTGCCCCAATTCTCGTAATTGTGAAACGGGAATCGGGCGATTATTTACAAAGGCTTTAGAACGTCCTTCAAGGTTAATCATACGACGTAAAATACACTCATTTGGTGTATCTTCATCTAATAACTCATGTTCTTTCAACCAAAGATAAGCAGGGCTATTGGATTGCATTGAAAAGGTGGCCGTGATATCTGCTTTATCTGCTCCGTTGCGGATCATACTACTTTCAGAGCGATAGCCTAAACAAAGCCCAAGGGCATCAATACCAATTGATTTCCCTGCCCCTGTTTCACCAGTGATAACAGACATCCCTTCATTTAATTCTAGGGTTAAGTGACGAACAATCGCAAAATTATTGATAGTAAGCTGTGTTAGCATAAGAATATCCATACAAGAAAACTGTATGGATATATAGTACAACTGTTTATTTAAACAGTAAATAGATTTGTAAAACTTTTCGGGAATCTTACCGCTTGCAAATTAACGATATTCTTTGATTTCGCAGTTTTTCGCTAAAATGTTAGTTGTTTTTTTCGTATCTTTAGTCAGCATCACTGAAACATTTTCTTTGCTGTTTTCAAGAGTAAAACCTGAGTCTAATAAAAGATTGGTCTTTTTGTAAGATAAAACACGAGTATCTTCATTTGACTGTTTTGAATTAAATTCCAAAACACCAGCAGGTTTGCGATTTAATTTTACTGTCGCAGTCATCGGTTTTCCACCGACGAATACATAAGAAACTTCCAATTTCACTTTATTTTGACAAGCATAAGAAACATATAGTGGAGTTATGTTTGAGCTAGATGCTTGAGCAACATTTCCAATTGAAACTAAACCCATGATTCCAGCTGTCATTGCAGTTTTCATAACTGTTGAAAACATTCTATTATTTTTCATTAAAAAATCCTTAACCATTTTAGGTTGCTTAAAGAAAATTAAAAAGGGAATTACCCCTTTCTTAAAAATGGTGTCTTTCGACATTTCCGATAACCTGACAAGCTAAGTATTCAAAATTATTACAAAACAGTCAATTTATTACACACTCTCTACTTATCAAGGCGGCAAATTCTACCTTGATTTTAGATCATTTGCGATTACTCTTTTTACAATTTATTTTCTTAATCCTACCGCTTACGCTCCGCAATTCCCATTGCACAAGCATAAGCCGAAGACCACGCCCATTGGAAGTTATAACCTCCAAGCCAGCCTGTTACATCCAGCACTTCACCGATAAAATAAAGCCCTTGAGTATTTTTAACTTCCATTGTTTTTGAAGAAATATAATTTGTATCAACGCCACCCATTGTCACTTCTGCGGTGCGGTAGCCTTCTGTTCCGTTAGGTAGAAATTGCCAATGGTGGATAAAATTGACAAGAAAATCCATATTTGCCTTGCTAAGTTGGGCGATAGCTTTATCTTCGAGCTGTTTTTGTTCAAACCAAAGCTCTACTAATTTTTTAGGAAAATGGCGAGATAACACCGTTTTTAACTGTAATTTCGGCGAAGATTGACGCAATTCTTGTAGAATGTCATAAATAGATTCACTCGGTAACAAATCAATTTCAACGGTTTCCCCCATATCCCAATAGTTTGAAATTTGTAAAATGGCAGGGCCAGATAATCCACGATGAGTAAAAAGCATTTGATTAACAAAGGTTTTCTCTCGATTAGTCACACTCACAGGCAATGAAATTCCCGATAAAGCTGCAAAAGGTTTATCAAACTCTTTCCAAGTAAATGGCACAAGGCTAGCACGAATAGGCACAATGGGAATATCAAACTGTTCGGCAATTTTATAGCCCAAAGGTGATGCACCTAGTCCTGGCATTGATAGCCCACCCGTTGCGATGACTAGATTTTCCGTTTGGAAACTATCACAAGCGGTCTGAACCTGAAAGAAATTTGCAGATTTATCATTGGTAAATTTTTCAATGGAAAGCACCGCTTGTCGAAGTTGAATATCCACCTTGCCTTTCTCACATTCTGCCTGTAACAGATCAACAATCTGTTGCGAACTTTCATCGCAGAAAAGTTGCCCGAGTTCCTTTTCGTGATACGCAATGCCATAGCTTGCTACAAGGGCGATAAAATCCCAGTTGGTATAACGAGAAAGAGCCGATTTGACAAAATGACGGTTTTGGCAAAGATAATGGTTAGGCGATACGTCTAAATTAGTGAAATTACAATATCCCCCGCCCGACATCAAAATTTTTCGCCCGATTTTCTTGCCGTTATCAAGCAGTAATACTGACAGCCCATTTTGCCCAAGTTGTGCAGCACAAAATAGCCCTGCTGCCCCAGCTCCAATAATTATCACATCATACTGCTTCATTTTTACCCTTTTTCTTTCAAATTCATATTGTTATCGCTAAAATAGCCCATCTCTCGCTATTCTATACTGATTATGTTGAAAAATCCCCTTGTGATAAATTTTCTCTATGTGTTTGCTATTGAGGCACGAATGGCGTTGGGGCTATTTAAGAATAATTCAAATTCATTATACAGTAAGGAAATTCAATGACTGATTTACTCAATCACCACATCAGCCAAGTTATTGCTACAGAATTAGCGGTGCGTTCGGAGCAAATTTTTGCAGCTATCACATTGCTTGATGAAGGCAATACCATTCCTTTTATTGCCCGCTATCGTAAAGAAGTAACAGGCGGATTAGACGACACCCAACTTCGTCATTTTGAAACCCGTTTAATTTATCTGCGAGAACTCAATGATCGTCGCCAAACCATTCTCAAATCTATTGAAGAACAGGGCAAACTGACCGATGAGTTACGTCAAAAAATTGAACAAACAGAAAGTAAAACCGAATTAGAAGATCTCTATTTACCTTATAAACCTAAACGCCGTACTCGTGGACAAATTGCGATTGAAGCTGGGTTAGAACCATTAGCCGATGGCCTTTGGAATGATCCGTCACAAACACCTGAAAACCTTGCAGAACAATATGTTGATGCTGAAAAAGGCGTTGCCGATGTGAAATCTGCCCTTGATGGTGCGAGATATATTTTAATGGAACGTTTCTCGGAAGATGCGGAGCTACTTGCAAAACTTCGTCAATATCTCACCGCTAATGCGACTTTAGAAGCTAAAGTGATTGAAGGAAAAGAAACTGAAGGGGAAAAATTTCGTGATTATTTTGCCCACAGCGAACCATTTAAAAATGTGCCATCACATCGTGCATTAGCAATGTTCCGTGGGCGTAATGAAGGCATTTTATCACTGAGTTTAAATGCCGATCCTGAACAAGAAGAAGGTGTTCGCTCAAGTTATTGCGAAGAAATTATTCGTGAACATTTCGGGGTACAGCTTCACCAACAGCCTGCGGATAACTGGCGAGCTCAAGTGATCAGCTGGACTTGGAAAATCAAAGCCTTACTTCACCTGGAAACAGAGCTAATGGCTACATTGCGTGAAAAAGCGGAAGAAGAAGCAATTGATGTTTTTGCTCGTAATCTTTCTGCTTTGTTGATGGCGGCTCCAGCAGGTGCAAGAAATACAATGGGGTTAGACCCCGGTTTGCGTACAGGGGTAAAAGTTGCTGTTGTCGATAACACAGGAAAACTGCTAAACACCTCTACCATTTATCCGCATACAGCCGATCCTGTAAGAGCAGGGCAAACGCTCTACGCCTTAGGCAAAAAATATAATGTCGATTTAATTGCGATCGGAAATGGTACAGCCTCTCGTGAAACAGAACGTTTTGCCAAAGATATTATTAAGCAAGCAGTAGATTGGAAACCGCAAACCGTTGTGGTGAGTGAAGCGGGGGCATCGGTTTATTCTGCTTCTGAGCTGGCAGCAAATGAATTTCCTGATTTAGATGTCTCTTTGCGTGGGGCGGTATCCATTGCTCGCCGCTTGCAAGACCCTTTGGCTGAGCTAGTAAAAATTGAACCTAAAGCTATTGGGGTGGGGCAATATCAACACGATGTAAATCAATCACAACTTGCTCGTAAATTAGATGCGGTGGTTGAAGATTGCGTAAATGCGGTAGGGGTTGATTTGAATACCGCCTCTGCACCACTACTTGCTCGTGTGGCAGGAATGAGCAAAACCCTTGCTCAAAATATTGTGGCATATCGTGATGAAAATGGACGTTTTGAAAGCCGTTCTGACCTGAAAAAAGTAGCTCGTTTAGGGCCAAAAGCCTTTGAGCAATGTGCAGGCTTTATGCGAATTTTAGGTGGAAAGAACCCGCTTGATGCCTCAAGCGTTCACCCTGAAGCTTACCCAGTGGTTGAGAAAATTTTACAAGCGACATCATCAACCCTGAGTGAATTGATGGGTAATTCAACTAAAATTCATAGCCTAAATGCCCAAAATTTTGTTGATGAAAAATTTGGTTTACCGACGGTCAATGATATTTTCAAAGAACTTGAAAAACCAGGGCGAGATCCTCGAGGGGAATTTAAAACCGCCACTTTTATGGACGGTGTAGAAGAAATCAGCGATTTGAAAGTAGGAATGATTTTAGAAGGAACGGTAACTAACGTCACTAACTTCGGGGCATTTGTCGATATTGGGGTACATCAAGATGGCTTAGTGCATATTTCAATGCTGTCTGACAGTTTTGTGGAAGACCCTCACAAAGTAGTTAAAACAGGCGATGTCGTGAAGGTAAAAGTGCTAGAAGTTGATGCTCCACGCAAACGCATCGCCTTAACAATGCGTTTAGACGATAAACCGATGGATAAAACCGACCAAACAAGCGGTCAGATTCGCAAAAAATTTGACAAATCAGACCGCTTTAATGCTCAGAAAGAGAGTCAATCTTTTGGAAATAATGCCTTTGCCGATGCGTTGAAAGGTTGGAAAAAATAACCGCTAAAAATAGTGAGATAAACTAATGGCGAACTAAATAAAATAGTTCGCCATTTTTATTTTAATTTAAGGCAAACGTTTGCTTTGCTATAATAGGCTCAAATTTTTCTAACAGAGGAACACAATATGACAACAATCGGCACTCCCCTTACTCCCAAAGCAACTAAAGTAATGATGCTCGGTTCTGGTGAACTGGGCAAAGAAGTTGTGATTGAATTACAACGTTTAGGCGTTGAAGTCATTGCGGTTGATCGCTATGAAAATGCCCCTGCTCAACAAGTTGCTCATCGAGCTTACACCATTTCAATGCTGGACGGAAAAGCTTTGCGTGACCTGATCGAGAAAGAAAAACCCGATTTTATCGTGCCCGAAGTGGAAGCGATTGCAACGGATACATTAGTGGAATTAGAACAAGAAGGTTATAACGTTATCCCAACTGCGAAAGCGACTAAGCTCACAATGAACCGAGAAGGCATCCGCCGTTTAGCTTCAGAAGAATTAGGTCTAAAAACTTCTCCATATCGTTTTGTCGATAACCTTGAACAGTTTAAACAAGCGGTGGCAGAAATTGGTATTCCTTGTGTGGTTAAGCCTATTATGTCGTCATCAGGGCATGGACAAAGTGTCATCAAATCAGACGCTGATATTCAAAAGGCTTGGAATTATGCACAGCAAGGCGGCCGTGCAGGCGGTGGACGTGTTATTGTGGAAGGATTCATTAAATTTGATTATGAAATCTCTTTACTCACTGTGCGCCATATTCACGGAACATCATTCCTTGCACCAATCGGTCATATCCAAATTGATGGTGACTATCGTGAGTCTTGGCAGCCACAAGCGATGTCAGAGATTGCGTTGAAAAGAGCACAAGAAGTGGCAGAAAAAATTACCACCGCATTAGGCGGACGCGGTATTTTTGGTGTGGAACTCTTTATTTGTGGCGATGAGGTGATCTTTAATGAAGTTTCGCCACGTCCACACGATACTGGAATGGTTACGCTCATTTCACAAGAATTATCAGAATTTGCCCTTCACGCTCGTGCTATTTTAGGCTTACCAATTCCTGAAATTTCGTTGATTAGCCCATCAGCATCTAAAGCTGTTGTGGTTGAAGGAAAATCAACACAGGTTACTTTTGGTAATTTAGCGAATGTCCTCGCAGAACCACATACGAATATTCGCTTATTCGGTAAAGGAGAAGTGAATGGACACCGCCGTTTAGGCGTAATTCTTGCTCGTGATGAAAGTGTGGAAAAGGCGTTAGAAAAAGCACGCCGAGCTTATGATAAGTTAGAAGTGGATTTATAATTGAATACTTTATAGATAAGAAAAACCGCTCACTTTATCAGTAAGCGGTTTTTTTATAGTAAAGTAACTAAAGCTTTAATTACGCTTGACCTTTAACTTCTTTTAAACCGTTAAATGGTGCTTTTTCACCCAATGCTTCTTCAATACGGATTAATTGGTTATATTTTGCAACGCGATCTGAACGGCTCATAGAACCAGTTTTGATTTGACCTGCCGCTGTACCAACTGCTAAATCTGCGATTGTTGCATCTTCAGTTTCGCCTGAACGGTGAGAAATAACCGCTGTATAACCTGCATCTTTAGCCATTTTGATTGCTGCTAAAGTTTCAGTTAATGAACCGATTTGGTTGAATTTGATTAAGATTGAGTTTGCAATACCGTTCTCGATACCGCGGCTTAAAATCTTAGTATTTGTTACGAATAAATCATCACCCACTAATTGAACTTTGTCGCCTAATACTTTAGTTTGGTATGCGAAACCTTCCCAGTCTGATTCATCTTGACCATCTTCGATAGACACGATTGGGTACTCTTTACATAAACCTTCTAAGTAATGAGTAAATTCTTGAGAAGTGAATGATTTACCTTCACCTTTCATTTCATATAGGCCGTTGTCTTTGTTGTAGAATTCAGACGATGCACAGTCCATTGCTAAAGTAACATCTTTACCTAACACATAACCTGCTTTTTCCACCGCTTCTTTGATACACGCTAAAGCGTCAGCATTTGAAGCTAAGTTTGGAGCAAAACCACCTTCATCACCTACCGCTGTATTTAAGCCTTTTGCTTTTAATACTTTCGCAAGGTTGTGGAATACTTCAGCACCAATACGAAGTGCTTCTTTCAATGTTTTCGCACCAACTGGTTGAATCATAAATTCTTGGATATCAACGTTGTTATCTGCGTGCTCACCACCATTGATAATGTTCATCATTGGTAATGGCATAGAGTAAACGCCTGGAGTACCGTTTAATTCAGCGATATGCGCATAAAGCGGTAAACCTTTTGATGCTGCCGCTGCTTTTGCGTTTGCTAATGAAACCGCTAAGATTGCGTTTGCACCAAATTTAGATTTATTTTCTGTACCATCTAAGTCAATCATAATTTGGTCAATTTCAGCTTGGTTAGAAGCATCTTTACCTAAGATTGCTTGTGCAATTTCGTTGTTTACTGCTGAAACAGCCTTTAATACACCTTTACCTAAGAAACGAGCTTTGTCGCCATCACGCAACTCTAATGCTTCACGAGAACCTGTTGATGCACCAGATGGCGCAGCAGCAAGACCTACAAAACCACCTTCAAGATGAACTTCAGCTTCAACAGTTGGGTTACCACGAGAGTCGATGATTTCACGACCGATTACTTTAACGATTTTTGCCATTGTTAATATCCTCAATGTAAGAGTTAATAGTTAAGAGTTAATATGGAAAACTTGTATATAGTAATGGGATTTTGCTATTTTGTCTTGCGAAAAAATGCCATACTGCACAAAAAGTAAAAGTAATTTGATCCGAATAGGTAATTTTAGGGCAAAATAGACATATTCACTTTAAAGAGAAAAACAGTACTATGAATGAGTCATCATTATTAAAATGTATCAATATCAATAAATTTTACCAAGAAGGCGATAATGCAACTCAAGTGTTAAAAAACGTCTCCTTTTCAATGGATAGAGGTGAGCTTGTAGCGATTGTTGGCAGTTCTGGTTCCGGCAAAAGTACCCTTCTCCACACGCTAGGTGGCTTAGATCAGCCTAGCGAAGGGGAGGTTTTTATAAATGGACAATCCTTACAACAACTGAGTAGCAATGCACTTGCCAAATTACGCAATCAGCATCTAGGTTTCGTTTACCAATTTCATCATTTAATGGCGGATTTTACTGCACTAGAAAATGTAATGATGCCGATGCTAATTGGTCAGCAAAATAAAAATGAAGCCAAAGATCGTGCGGAAAAAATGCTACAAGCGGTAGGATTATCTCATCGAATTACACATCGTCCGTCTGCTTTATCAGGTGGTGAACGCCAACGTGTTGCAATTGCTCGTGCGTTAGTTAATAACCCTTCATTAGTTCTTGCCGATGAGCCAACAGGTAATTTAGACCAAAAAACCACTGAAAGCATTTTTGAGTTAATTAAACGTCTTAACCAAGAACAACAAATCGCATTTTTATTAGTTACCCACGATCTAAACCTCGCGAATAAACTTAACCGCCGTTTGATTATGCAAGATGGCGTATTACGAGAGGCGGAATAATGAGTACTCCATTTTTTATCAGCTGGCGTTATCAACGTGGCAAACAAAAAAACCGTTTAGTATCGCTAATTTCCCTATTTTCAAGTATTGGCATTGCTCTCGGCGTTGCCGTTTTAATTATTGGGTTAAGTGCTATGAATGGCTTTGAACGAGAGCTTAACCAACGAGTACTCTCGGTTGTACCGCACGCAGAACTGAAAACCGTTACGAATGATGGAACTAACTTGTTAAAGAATGGTTTTACACTAGAAAAAATTGTAAAAGATAACCCAAATGTTACCGCTACATCGCCTTTTGTAAGTTTTACGGGCTTAATTGAAAATGGCTCACAGCTAAAAATTGCTCAAGTGCGTGGGGTCGATCCTGTTAAACAAGATCAAGTGAGTGCCTTAGGGCAATTTATTCCTAACGAACAATGGCAGCAGTTTCATCAACAAGGTGGGCTAGTTATTGGTGCTGGTATCGCTCGTGATCTTGGTGTTGAAGTCGGTGATGAAGTAACCTTACTCTTACCTCAGCCAACCGAAGATGGAAAGTTATCGCAACCGCTACGTTTCAGCCTTGATGTTACAGGGATCTTACGTCTAGACGGACAATTAGATCACAGTTACGCTTTACTACCATTAAGCAAAGCACAAGAATTACTTGAACTCGAGACAGATCAATTCTCTGGTATTGAGATGGCAGTGAAGCATCCTTTCGAAGTCAGAAATTTGACTTTTCCTGAACTTACTAACTATCCTCAGCCACTTTATCTACATACTTGGATAGACAAATTTGGTTATATGTATAACGATATTCAGCTCATCCGCACAGTGATGTACATTGCAATGGTTCTCGTGATTGGTGTCGCTTGTTTTAATATCATTTCCACCTTAGTGATGGCGGTTAAAGATAAACAAGGGGATATTGCTATTCAACGCACACTAGGGGCGAATAACCGTTTTATTCAGCAGATATTTCTTTGGTATGGCTTAATTTCAGGAATGAAAGGCGCATTATTTGGGGTGATGTTGGGTGTATCTGTTGCTTTAAATCTCACCGCTATCATCAAGGGAATCGAGAGTCTTATAGGATCAAAACTGCTCTCTGACGGCATCTATTTTATTGATTTTCTACCGAGTGAAATCCATTGGTTAGATATTGTGTGGGTACTACTAGCAACTATTATCTTGAGTTTGCTTGCAAGTTTATACCCCGCTATTCGTGCATCAAAATTAGAACCTGCTAAAGTATTAAGCGGGCACTGATAAAATATACTTCATAAAACAAAAAACGGTCGATAATTCGACCGTTTTGTAACAAAACCTAGCCATTATAGCCAGAATAGATATCCATAAGTTGCAATAACAAAAATACAGATTAAGTTAAGCCAGAAACCTGCCTTAACCATTTCACTTTGTTTCACTTCACCCGTACCAAACACAATCGCATTTGGCGGTGTTGCCACTGGTAGCATAAAGGCACAAGACGCACCTAAACCGATAATTAAAGCTAATCCAACCGGTGGCATATTTAGTGCTTGAGCAATAGAGATGAAGATTGGTACAAGTAAAGCTGCACTTGCTGTATTTGAAGTAAATTCGGTTAAGAAAATAATAAATGCAGCAACAATTAAGCCGATCAAGTAGAAATGGCCACCTTCAATCATAAAGACGATACCATCTGCCATTACCTTACTTGCGCCTGTTTTACCTAAAACAGCACTTAAAGTTAAACCTCCACCAAAAAGCATCAACACGCCCCACTCTGTATTTTCTTGGATTTGATCCCAATTTACGACACGAGTTACACAAAGTAATACTGCTGCGAATAACGCAACGATACTGTCAAAACTACCGATACTTTTCACGCCTAAAACACTTGAAATGAGAGGGTTTAGCGTGCTACTAAATACCCAACAAAGTGCAATAGTAACAAAGATAACAAGCGTAGTAATACGACTACGATTTAATTCAATTTTTTCAAAATTAAATTCAAATTTTTGATTTAGATTCGGTTTAAATACGACATATAAAATTGCTAACATCAATGGCATCAAAATAATCATAATCGGTAAGCCATAACCTAACCAATCCGCAAAGGTTAAATTTAAGTTTGACGCCACAATCGCATTTGGTGGGCTACCAACTAATGTTCCCATTCCACCAATACTTGCACTATATGCAATTCCTAATAACACGAATACATAAGTATTGTGATGTGCATTTTTATCTAATTTGCTTAATACTCCCATTGCGAGTGGTAACATCATCGCTGCTGTTGCAGTATTACTAATCCACATTGAAAGCAATGCAGTAGCTGCAAAGAGATAAATAACTGCTAATGAAAGTTTACCTCTTGCCATTGCCATAATTTTATTCGCAATCATTCGATCTAATTGCTGAATATGCAATGCCGTTGCTAAGGCAAAACCACCAAAGAATAAGAAAATTGTTGGATCTGCAAAAGTTGCTAAGGCTTCTTTAGAACTGACCAACCCTAATCCAATAGATAGAATAGGCACAAGTAACGCAGTGATAGTAACGTGTAGCGCTTCTGTAAGCCACAACACGGCAACAAAGGCCAATAAAGCTAAACCTTTATTTGCCATTGGCTCAAAAGGTAAAAAAGCAATAAGTGCGAAAAATAAGATAATATCAACGAGAAGAATAACCCCATTTCTGAAGGTTTTCGTATCATTTAGAACTTGGTTTGAAGACATAAATCACCCACAACATCAGAATAAATATCTCGGCAATATAACAAAACTGTCAAAGATTAACACAAGCAAATGATGAAACTGTGAATAAGCTCACAAATTTTTAACAAATAAGCGGTAAGATTTTCCGTATTTTTTGCAAAATAACGCTCAAATCTTACCGCTTGTAATAGAAACCTAACTTAAATAAAGACCCTATTCAGGCAAAAATCCCCCGCTTTGATGAGCCCATAATTTTGCATAAACCCCATTCAGTTTTAGTAAATCTTCATGGGTGCCTTGCTCAACAATTTCCCCTTTGTCTAACACAATGAGCCTATCCATTTCCATGATAGTCGATAGACGGTGAGCAATCGCAACGACGGTTTTTCCTTCCATTAGATCAGTTAGATTTTCTTGAATTGCTACTTCTACTTCAGAATCTAACGCACTGGTTGCTTCATCAAGTAATAAAATTGGAGCATCTTTTAGCATTACTCGTGCAATCGCAATACGCTGACGCTGTCCGCCAGATAATTTCACACCACGTTCACCAACGTGAGCATCATAGCCTGTTCGTCCTTTAGAATCCGAAAGATGCGGAATAAAATCTGTTGCCGATGCACGAGCAACGGCATCAATCATCTCTTCTTCCGTTGCTGTTGGGCGACCATAAAGTAAATTTTCTCGAATAGAACGATGTAAAAGTGAAGTATCTTGGGTAACTAACCCAATTTGCGAGCGTAAGCTCTCTTGTGTCACGTGACGAACATTTTGGCCATCAATTTCAATCGAGCCATTTTGTACATCATAAAAACGTAATAACAAATTTGTTAAGGTTGATTTACCCGCACCACTTCGCCCAACTAACCCCACTTTCTCTCCTGCTTTAATATGTAAATCAAAACCTTTGAGTAATGGTTTAGTTTCACTATATGCGAAATCAACTTGTTTAAAGTGAATGTCGCCACTTTCTACCTTTAATGGTTTAGCATCTTTGTCATCCACAATAGAATGCGGCTTTGATAACGTTTCCATTCCATCTTGTACTGTGCCAATATGTTCAAATAAGCGAGCAAATTCCCACATTATCCATTGCGAAAACCCTTTAAGACGGAGTGCCAAAGCCAATGATGTCGCAATTGCCCCTGCGGTCACAATACTGTCCGCCCATAGCCAAATACCGATTGCAGACGAAAAAATCACAAGAGCAATCGAATTGATGTAGGTTAAAGTATCAATGAGGGTTACTAAACGCATCTGTTTATGCACTGTTACCATAAATTCTTCCATTGACTCCTTAACATAGCCAGACTCACGTTGTCCGTGAGAAAAGAGCTTAACGGTAGCAATGTTGGAATACGCATCAGTGATTCTCCCCGTCATTAAGCTACGAGCGTCAGATTGTTCTTGCGAAGCCTTACTTAAACGAGGAACGAAGTAGTAGATACTACCACTCATAATGACAATCCATAACGTAAATGGCAGTAACAATAATGCATCAAACTGCAATAAAATAACGCTTGAAGTAATTAAATAAACGACCACATAGGTAATCATTTCAACAAAAGTCATTATCACATCACGAACCGCCAATGCCGTTTGCATTACTTTTGCTGAAACTCTGCCTGCAAATTCATTCTGGTAGAACGCCATACTTTGCCCAAGCATTGAACGATGGAAATTCCAACGTAACCGCATTGGCATAACACCTTGCATTGTTTGGAAACGAACGCTTGAGTATAAGAAAGTCGCAATCATACCAATGAAGAAAATGAACAGCATAAAGAGCATTGAATGCCATTCTTTTGCGAATAATTCTGCTGGGGAATATTTACCAATCCAATCCACAATTTCGCCGACAAACTGGAAAAGAAGTGCATCAATCACACCACAAATGATGCTAAAAAAGATTGCGATCAGTAAATATAAGCGAAACCCTTTAGTTGTGCCCAGAATAAAAGGCAATAACTTCCCTTTTGGTGTTTTAGGTTGCTGATCAGGGTAAGGATCTACTCGGCTCTCAAACCAAGTAAATAATTTATCAAACATTGATTTTCCTTAAAATAAAAAAGTAAGCGGTCAATTTTGAAGAATAATTTGCAAAAAACTCCTCAAAACCGACCGCTTTCAAAATGAAGTAATTATGGATTTAGCAATTCATCATCTAATGCTAAATCTTCATTGCAGTTAATAGCAATAGGTTGCTTTAACACGTTGCGTGCAATCTCGTGTGCTTGTGCAAGTGAATGCTCTTTATAAGAACCACATTGAAATTCATTCAATTCAGGAATTTTTGACTCATCTGGCACTTTATTTAGGACATCGTGCATTGAATTTGTCCACGCTTTAGCCACTTCTTCAGCTGTTGGCTGCCCAATCAGTGACATATAGAACCCTGTTCGACAACCCATTGGTGAAATATCAATGATTTCGACAGTGTCACTATTAAGGTGATCACGCATAAAACCTGCGAATAAATGTTCCATCGTGTGAATACCGTGTGCAGTTAAAATATCAATGTTTGGACGAACAAAACGTAAATCGAAAACCGTAATAGTATCCCCTTTTGGTGTTGTCATTGTTTTGGCAACACGCACTGCTGGTGCATTCATTCGCGTGTGATCAACTTTGAAACTATCTAATAATGGCATTTTTTACTCCTAATTTAATTCTCTTGATTGTTATTCTGCAACGCCTTGATCCCAACTTAGTGCATCTTCTGGCGTTTTGCGTTGTAAGCGGAAACGGCGATTAGCTTCAGCTTGCGGTTGCACTACTTTACCCGATGGTGTTGAAAAAGCAATGCCACCGTTAAGTAATTGTGACATTGTACCTGAGTTAATACTCGCTCCACTCAAGCTAATATCCATTGTGTAACCTGATGCCGTCCAAAACTGCGAGTTTTTACGCACCAAATGGCTATATTGTGAACTAATTTGTAAATGAATAAGCACTCTATCGCCTAATTCACTTAAACTCAAGCGTTTTACAACACCAACTTGCATCCCACGATACAACACTGGTGCATCAGGCGTAATACCATTTGCATCTGTCGTTTCAACAATAATTGGGAAAGCATTACTATATTGTGTTGCTAATGTATCTGTCTCTGCCAAAGTAAATTCTGTCTTTTTCGTCCCTGAGCCAACTTCAACAGCGATATAATTTTGCAATGCCGCATCTAAATTTTTAAATCCAGTTGTGCTAATTTCTGGGGAAATCGCTTTAAATTGGCTACCTGATTTAGCGACCGTATTAAAATATTGCCCGTCAATGAAAGCGGTGACTTTTACTTGTTTTTTTGCATTTTCTAGTTTGAGCGTTTCCACTTTACCAATGGTTAATCCCATATATTTTATTGGCATGCCTTCACTCAATTTAGAAGCATCTTTAGCGACCAAGGTCACATAAGTATTACCTGAACGGGCTTTATCAAAGCTAGCATACAATATACGATTATTTTTAGCACCGTTATTATCAAAACTAATCGCCCCTTTTAAAGTACGAAGTAGCGGATCGGCTTGTAGGCTTAAACCATTTGCAGATAAATCTACTTTAACTGCAGGTTCAATCCAAAAACGGCTATGCTCACTAATTAAATGACGATATTTCGGCTCAATAAAGAGATCCACATCAAAACGGCTCTTTTGTGGGCGAATGGCTAACACTTCTCCAATCGGAAATTTACGATAAAGAATCACCGAGCCTTTATCAATCCCTGATAATTCCATTGCGCTCAAGCTCAGTGTTGCGTTCTTCTCACTGCCAATTAAACCGCTCTCGGCACTTTCAATATCTTTATATAACGGGTATTGCGTTTGGATCTTACCGCTTGGTTTTCCATCTAACAAACGAATACCGCCTTGTAGCCAAGAAGTTGGTGAGCCTGCTTGAACACGCATTCCATCTAAGCCAATAGAGACATCCAAATTAGAAATCGCCACAAATTTACTTTGCTGGCCAATTAAATGGCGGTATTCAGGGAAAATAATCGCCGTGAATTTTACATTCTCAACGGTAACATCACGTTTTAATAATTCACCAATTTGAACATCGTGATAATAAATTCCTTGCCCTTGATCGACACCATAAGATTGCGGTGCTGTGAGTGTAAACGTAGTCGTATCAGCACGATTTAATAAAAAATCATCATTACGTTGTACCACAAACTGTTTGCTCGGTTCGCCATCGCCAGAGATTAGCTCAAAATAATTGCCACGAAAAACTTCGCCAATTTTAGTTAATTGCTCTTTATTAAACGAAAATTTAGGTTGTTTCAATACAATGGCTGAATTAGCACGCAGTAGCTCTTGATAATTAGGGTCAATCAATAATTTCCCTTTGAGACTTGCACTATCATTATGCTTTTCTTTTACGTCCAAAGGTGAATCTAATTGAGATAAAATTCCAACTTGAATCCCTTGATAAAACACACCCGTTTCATTCGCTTGAACAGTCGTCATTGCAGGTAAAGTAACATCAACTTCAATACCACGTTTCGCCGCTTTCAGATCACTATATAACGTATATTCTCGTCCTTGCTGCGCTTGCTCTGAATGTTCAGGAGAGTCGAATGCTACCGCACCTTGTACCACCGACAACAAGCTATCAATTTGAACAGACAACCCCGTTGCCATATTAAGATCGGCTTTTATACCGCTAATATTCCAGAAATGGCTATCTTGTTTAACTAAATTGGCGTATTTTTTATCAATAATTAACTCAATCTCCACATTCTTCTGATCTTTGGTAAAGCGGTAATCTGCTACGGTTCCAACAGGTACTTTACGGAAGTAAACACTTGATCCCACAGTAATAGAACCAAGGTCATCAGCGAGTAATTTGACCATTAAATCACCTTCATTCAACGGAACTAATGGCGGCTCATTTTCAGCAATAAACTCATCTTCGCTACTGCCTTCACCAGGAAGTAACGTAATGTAGTTACCTGACACTAGCGTATCTAATCCAGAAATACCCGCTAACGATGCTGTTGGTCTGACAAGCCAGAATTTAGTATCGGAACGTAGTACAGATTTTGCCTCTGGGTTAATTTCTGCGGTAACTTCAACCTCTTTTAAGTCATCAGTAAAACTCACTCTCTTCACTAAACCAATTTGTAAACCTTGATAACGAATTGTCGTTTTACCTGCGGTAATTCCCGCACCATCGTGGAAACGAATAGTAATATGCTCACCACGTTCTTTTAAAATTTGGAAAAAAAGTAGCGAGCCAATAATAAAGGCAACTAAAGGCAACAGCCAAAATGGTGAGATTTTGCGTGGCTGACGAACTTTAGCAGGAATAGCTTCTGTAAGATTGTTAGACATAAATTCTACGTTATTCAAATATGCGTAAGCGGTGCGATCTTGCAATAATTTTACAAAATCTCACCGCTTGGTGTTAATTAACAAAAATCAAAGGTGTTAGCTTAGCTTTTATCTTTTTCATCACATGTTTGGATATTGCTACATTTGCCATAAAGGTAAAGACTATGATTTGCAAGCTCCATACCGTGTTGTTGGCTAATCTCACGCTGACGGCGTTCCATATCCGGATCTTTAAACTCGAAAACTTTGCCACAATCCATACAGATAATATGATCGTGCTCGTGATTAAAGTTAAGCTCATATACTGCTTTATTCGCATCAAAATTATGACGAGTTAAAATCCCAACTTCTTCAAATTGATTTAAAACACGGTAAACGGTCGCTAAACCAATCTCTGATTGCTTTTCTAACAACAATTTATAAATATCTTCCGCTGAGAAATGTTGCATTTGCTCACGCGTATTTTGCATCAATTCAAGAATAGTTAGGCGTGGCTCAGTCACTTTTAATCCAACTTTCTTGAGTAATTGTACGTTTTCTTCAGACATTTTATGCTCCCTTTACGAGAATTAAGCTAATTCCGCTAAATACATTTCATCAAAAATTTGTTTGCACCAACGATTCACACGATCTTCCGTTAATTCAGGTTGGCGATCTTCATCAATACATAAACCTACAAATGTATTTTCATCCACTAAGGCTTGTGATGCTTCAAAACTATATCCTTCTGTTGGCCAATGTCCAACAATGACACCACCATTTGGTTCAATCACATCACGGACAGTTCCCATTGCATCACAGAAATATTCCGCATAATCTTCTTGGTCGCCACAGCCGAAAATACCCACAACTTTACCTGTAAAATCAATTTCTTTTAAGGTTGGCATAAAATCGTCCCAATCTGCTTGAGATTCGCCATAATACCAAGTCGGAATACCAATCAATAAGAAGTCATAGGCTTCTATATCTTCTTTCGTGCTTTTTGCAATATCACGAATATCAATCAGCTCTGCTCCAATTTGTTTTTGGATCATTTTTGAAATATTTTCTGTGTTTCCGGTATCTGAACCGTAAAATAAACCAACAACTGCCATTTAATTTACCTATATTTAATGAATGGATTATCCATTGATATGTTCACTTAAAATCTGTTCAATTAACTGCCCACGAGAAATGCCCCTTAGCAGAGCTTGTTCTTCTAAAGATTGAATTAAGTCAGAATGAAGTTTCAACTCAATTCGCCTTAACCCTGAAGAGCGATCTCGTTTTAATTGATTGCGTTTGTTAACGCGTAACTGTTGCTCTCGACTTAATGGATTTGAGCGTGGTCGCCCAACTTTTGGTAGTGAATCGAACAGATCAAGCGTAATACAATCTGAATCTTGCTTTGCCATCTTACACTTCTGGGCGGTTTATTCTCATTTGTAGATGAGAATGATACGCTAATTACTAAAATGAGAAATATACCATAATCTCAAAAAGTTTGAAATGCTGGGCTGAAATTTGCTGAAAGATTCACAATCTTTACAAACTATTTTGCAAAATTTTCCAATAATCTACCCGCTTGCTATTCTTTAATGTCTGCAAAATTTGCAGAGAGTAACAAAGCAAGATCTTGCGGAGCAAGCTCTACATCTAAGCCTCGTTTGCCACCTGACACAAAAATGGTTGGATAATTATTCGCAGACTCGTCAATCACCGTTGCTAAACGTTTTTTCTGCCCTAATGGACTAATGCCGCCCAGTAAATATCCTGTTGTTTTCTGGGCAATATCTTTATCTGCCATTTCCACTTTTTTCACACCAAGTGCTTGAGCTGCACGCTTGAGATTGAGCATTTTTGATACTGGCACAACCATTACGGCGAGTTTTTTCTGATCTCCATTTTCTGCCACCAATAAGGTTTTAAAGACTTGATCGGGGTTAAGTCCTAATTTTTCCACGACTTCTTGTCCAAAATTCGTGTTATTTGGGTCGTGTTCGTAAGGGTGAAGCGTAAAAGGGATTTTTTGTTTTTTGAGTAAATTGATTGCTGGCGTCATTTTCTTATTCCTGAATGTTTTGTTTTCCGTTCGCAAAAAGGCGAAATCAAGGTAGAATTAGCCTTTATTTTGAAGGGAGATAGCTAGAATGGCAAATATTCAGTTAGCAATTGCAGCAGATTTTTTATTGGCGGAAAAATTATTAGAGATTTTAGAACAGAGTGAGCTTGCTATTGAGCGTATTAGTGCAGTTGAACTAGAAAGTTTCGGCGAAGAACATTCATTACGCTTAGGCAGTAAAGCTGTTGAGCAGATCGCATTAGAAGAAGTTGATTGGTCACAATTCAGCCACGTTTTATTTGCCGGTAAAATGGCACAAGCAGAGCTATTAGCTCAAGCTGTACAAGCAGGTTGTACTGTACTGGATTTATACGGTATTACCGCGTTAATTGGTAATGTGCCGGTTATTGTGCCAAGCGTAAATGATGAGATGATACCGAATGTGCGTGAACGGAATATTGTTGCTTTGGCAAATCCGCAAATCACACAGTTAGCACTTGCAATCAAGCCGTTGTTACAGCAACCTATCCAGCATATTTTTGTGAGTTCATTACTACCGTCTGCCTACTTTGGCGATGAGAAAGTACGAGAATTAGCCGGACAAACCGCACAATTACTGAATGGCATTCCTCTTGATGATGAAAAACCAAGAGTTGCTTTTGACGCTGTGCCAGCAAATGTACAAGGTGATGAGAGCAAATTACCTTTTTCAAGAGCTTTTGAATTGCAACTTGCAAAAGTATTACCGAATCTCACCGCTTCTGTTACTTTCCATTCTGTTCAAGTACCTGTCTTTTACGGTATTTCGCAAATGGTGAGCATTCAGTCTAACTATCCATTAAATGCCGATGAACTTAGTCAAGAATGGCAACAACAATCTTGGGTAAATTTCAATCAAGAAAATGTTATTACCCCTGTTAAAAATGGTGAGAAAAGCGATGAAAACGAAGAAAACATTTTGCAAATCAGTCAGTTACTCTCGAAAAATGAGCATAGTTTACAATTTTGGAGCGTGGCTGATGAACAACGTTTTAGCCTAGCATTTTTAAGTGTCGAATTACTTAAAGGTGTTTTGGATTACACATAACCTGACTATACAAAGATAATGAAGGGACTATTGTTTGTTTTTTCTCCTTCAGTTCTTTAAAATGCACCGTTTTTATTTCACTTTTCTGGGATTATTATGTTTGAAAAACTTTTCCAAATTAAGCAAAAAGGTAGCTCTGTAAAAACAGAGATCATTGCAGGGATCACTACTTTTTTCACAATGGTTTATATTGTTTTTGTAAACCCATCTATTCTGGGTGTAGCAGGAATGGATACCCAAGTCGTATTCGTGACTACCTGTCTGATTGCAGCTTTCGGCACTATCGCAATGGGCTTGTTTAGTAATCTACCGATTGCTCTTGCACCTGCAATGGGGCTAAATGCCTTCTTTGCCTTTGTGGTGGTACAGAAATTAGGTTTCTCTTGGCAAACAGGTATGGGAGCAATCTTCTGGGGATCTGTTGGTTTATTCCTTTTAACTGTACTGCAAGTTCGCTACTGGTTTATGTCTGCAATTCCGCTTGGATTACGTGTCGGTATTGGTGCAGGTATCGGGCTATTTATTGCACTTATCGGCTTTAAAAATATGGGCTTAGTCGTGGCAAATCCAGCAACTCTAGTGGCCTTAGGGGAATTACATGATCCCAAAGTGCTAATGGGAATTTTAGGTTTCTTCATTATCGTGATTCTAGCCGCCCGTGGTGTTTATTCTGGGGTGTTAGTGTCGATTGCGGTAATTACAGGATTAGCACTGATTTTTGACCCAGCGGTTACATTCAATGGTGTTATCTCATTCCCACCAAGTCTTGAAGCGGTTGTTGGACAAGTTGATGTTGCAGGTGCGTTAGATACCGCATTACTTGGTATTATTTTCTCATTTATGTTAGTGAACCTATTTGACTCATCAGGTACGTTGATTGCGGTAACCAACAAAGCGGGCTTTGCGGATGCACAAGGTCGTTTCCCGAAAATGAAACAAGCACTTTATGTTGATAGTGTCAGTGCGATGGCTGGTTCATATATGGGAACATCTGCAATCAGTACTTATATTGAAAGTGGCTCAGGTGTTTCAGTGGGAGGACGCACAGGTTTAACCGCTGTGGTTGTGGGTGTTTTATTCTTACTCACTATTTTCTTTTCACCTTTAGCAAGCCTTGTGCCTGCTTATGCTACGGCTGGTGCATTAGTCTTTGTAGGGATCTTAATGGCATCTAGCCTAATTGAAGTTAAATGGGACGATCTCACTGAAGCCACCCCCGCATTTATTACCACAGCAATGATGCCATTTACCTACTCGATTACAGAAGGTATTGCATTTGGTTTTATTAGCTATTGTGTAATGAAAATCTGCACTGGCAGACTAAAAGAGATAAATGCTCCTGTTGCAGTGGTTTCTTTACTCTTTATTGCGAAATTTGTTTGGGTAGGTTAATGCATTAACTTGCAATATTTTTCAACAATCTAACCGCTTAAAAGTCATCCAATGAGGAGCAATTTATGCAAAAGTTGCTCTTTATTATCAGTACAGTACATTACTGTTTGGTATTACTAAATTACCAATTAGCTGAACGCTTAGAAATTGCTACTTTAGTTGAATTGGCAGATTGGATGATAGAAGCGGATAAAATCTTAAATTTTAATGAGAATATAAAATGACCACAAAGCTAACACCCGATGAAGCAATAGACATTGCTTACGATATTTTCTTAGAAATGGCAGGCGAAAATCTTGATCCTGCCGATATTCTACTTTTCAATTTACAGTTTGAAGAACGTGGTGCCGTTGAAATGGTCGAAACAAGCGATAACTGGGCAGAAGAAATTGGTACATTGATCGACCCCGATGCCTTTGCGGAAGTCTGGGTTGGCTTAATCAATGAACAAGATGAAATGGACGATGTATTCGCTCGTTTCTTAATTTCTCACGAAGCCGAAAATCGTGAATACCACGTCATTTGGAAAGAATAGGAGCAAATAATGGCAAATTCCCCAATCAATGCATTTTCACAAAAATTCCGAGATGCAATGGCTCATTTATCCGCTGCGGTTCACGTGGTAACCAGTAATGGTGAAGCTGGAAAAGTGGGTATAACCGTTTCTTCCGTTAGCTCAGTGAGCGATAATCCTGCAACAGTGTTATTTTGTGTAAATCAAAGCAGTGCATTACACGATGTAATTAAACAAAACGGAAAAGTCTGCATCAATGTGCTTAATCATCAACAACAAGATCTCGCTAAACATTTTGCCTGCATGCTAGAAAGTACAATGGAAGAGCGCTTTGAATGGGACATTTGGGATAATGGCTGGCAGAATCAGCCTGTTCTGCGTGATGCCATTTCTGCACTGCAAGGTGAAATTATCGAAACTCATACTGTAGGAACCCACTCTATTTTTATTGTGCGTTTAGCTGAAATTGAATGCCAGCCCAACCATAGCCTTGTCTATTTTGCTAGACAATTTAAAACTGTTGAGCTCTAGGCTTCATTGATAGAAATCAATAACACTGAAAAGACCGACTGAAATAGTCGGTTTTTTATTGCTGAAAAAAAACAAAGGTATAAGATATTCTCATTCGATTATTCATCAAACGGAGAATACTATGCAAGAACTCATCTGCTACAAACAAATGCCTGTTTGGACAAAAGAAAGCCTACCGCAAATGTTCCAAGAAAAGCACAATACTAAAGTAGGAACTTGGGCAAAACTAACCATTTTAAAAGGGGCTATCAAGTATTATGAATTAACCGAACAAGGTGCAATAGTCAGCGAAGAAGTTTTTGATGTTAATCATCAACGTCCTTTTGTCGAACCACAAGTATGGCACAAAGTTGAGGCACTAACCGATGACTTAGAATGCCAACTCGCCTTTTATTGTAAGCCTGAAGATTATTTTGCAAAAAAATATAATTTAACCACAACCCATTCCGAAGTATTAAATGCCATTAACTATATTCAACAAGGTAAAGCCTTAGATTTAGGCTGTGGGCGTGGTAGAAATGCTCTTTACTTGAATTTATTAGGTTTCAATGTTACTGCTGTCGATCACAATCAAGAAAGTATTGATTTCCTAAATTATATGATCGAGAAAGAAGGGGCAACTCAGATCCAAACAGGTGTTTACGATATTAACCAAGCTGATATTCAAGGTGAATATGATCTTATTATTTCTACTGTGGTAATGATGTTTCTAAATCGTGAACGTATTCCTGTAATTATTGAGAATATGCAACGAAATACTAAAATTGGCGGATATAACCTGATTGTTTGTGCAATGGATACAGAAAATCACCCTTGTTCTATGCCTTTCTCATTTACCTTTAAAGAGGGAGAATTGAAAAATTACTATCAAGGTTGGGAGTTAGTTAAATATAACGAAGATCTTGGTCATCTTCATAAAACAGATGCTAACGGCAATCGCATACAACTTCAATTTGCGACAATGTTAGCTAAGAAGATCTCTGACAATTAACTGCTCAAGATAAAATAAAGAGTTGGTAGAATTAAAATAATCATACCAACTCTTTTTATTTATTGAGTTTATAAATTAGATGCTTCAATTAAACGTTTAGTATAAGCGTCTTGTGGTTGTTCAAAAATTTGTTTTGAATCACCCGCTTCTACCACGTTACCTTTGCTCATTACAATCACACGATCGCTTAATGCTCTTACCACTGATAAATCGTGGCTAATGAAGATATAACTTAAACCGTATTTCTTCTGTAAATTGTTGAGAAGCTCCACCACCGTAATTTGTGTTGAACGGTCAAGAGCTGACGTTGGTTCATCTAACAATACAAACTTTGGCTCTAAAATAATAGCACGAGCAATGGCAATACGCTGGCGTTGTCCACCTGAAAATTCGTGTGGGTAACGGTTAATCATTGAAGGAGATAAGTTTACTTCTTCAAGGGTTTTCATTACTTTTTCACGACGTTGCTCTTTGGTCATTTGTGGATAATGCACCGACAAACCTTCGCCAACAATTTCACCAACGGTTAAACGTGGGGAAAGCGAGTTAAACGGGTCTTGGAATACCATTTGCATATCTTTCTTTAATGCTTTACGTTCTTCCGCTGATAGCGCTGCAATATCTTGGTCTGCAAAAGCGATTTTGCCACGATATCCTAAAATTTGCATAATCGCTCGCCCAAGTGTTGATTTACCTGACCCCGATTCACCAACAATCCCTAATGTTTCACCGACTTTTAGGTTAAGCGAAATATCTTTAACAGCAGTAAAAACTTTTTTCGGTTGACCAAATAGAGAACGTTTTAAAATGTAATCAACAAAAACATTTTCAGCGTTGATCAACACTTTAGTATTTTCATCAAGTGGCTGTTTGAGATTTGCTGGGATTGGCGTTAATAATTCAACAGTATAAGGATGCTGTGGATTATTGAACACTTGTTGCGTATCTCCACGCTCAATAATTTCACCATTCTGCATTACACACACATAATCACTGTATCTTTGGACTAGACGTAGATCGTGCGAGATCAGAATAATCGCCATTCCCATATCTGCTTGTAGATCGTGCATCAAATCAAGAATTTCAGCTTGGGTAGTAACATCTAGTGCAGTAGTTGGCTCGTCAGCAATCAATAAATCTGGCTTATTGATAATTGCCATTGCAATCATAATACGTTGCAATTGCCCGCCTGAAAATTCGTGCGGGTAGCATTTCATTTTTTTCGCTGCATCAGGAATTTTTACTTTTTCAAGCATTTCTAATGCGTGTTTATGTGCTTCATCTTTACTCATTCCTTGATGGTGGGTACTCATTGCTTCAGCAACTTGTTCACCAATAGGTAAATAAGGGTTTAGAGAAGTCATTGGTTCTTGGAAGATCATACCAATACGATCACCACGCAATGTCCTCATCTCTTTTTCAGAGAGACGTAGAATTTCTTGATCTTCAAAAACGATTGATGAATTGTCACCATAGGTAACGATATTTTTTGGTAACAACTGCATAATCGACATTGATGTTACCGATTTACCTGAACCTGACTCGCCCACGATAGCGAGTGTTTGCCCTTTTTCGATACCAAAAGAAATATTACGAACCGCGTGAACTAATTCTTCATCGGTTTTAAGATATACGTCTAAATTTTTTACTTCTAATAATTTCATTTCGTTACATCCTATTTGTCTTTCGGATCGAATGCATCACGCAAGCCATCACCAATAAAGTTAAAGCAGAACAGCGTTAAGCAAAGGAAAAATGCAGGGAAAGCTAATAACCAAGGGGATGTTTCCATTTGAGCTGCACCATCACTCAACAATGCTCCCCAACTACTCATTGGCTCTTGTGTTCCCAACCCTAAGAAACTCAAAAATGACTCAAATAAAATCAATGATGGCACTTCTAGAGAGGCATAAACCACAACAATACCTAATACGTTTGGAATAATATGTTTCCAAATAATTTGACGTTTTGGTACGCCACAAACAATAGCTGCTTCGATAAACTCTTTATTTTTTAAACTGAGCGTTTGCCCACGAACAATACGAGCAAGGCTAAGCCACGCAATCATTCCGATAGCCACGAAAATTAACAAAATATTTTGACCGAAGAACGTAACCAACAAAATAACGAAGAACATAAATGGGAAAGAGCCTAAGATTTCAAGTAAACGCATCATTACCATATCGACTTTGCCGCCTACATAGCCAGAAATTGCACCATAAATGGTACCGATAATAACGGCAATAAATGCACCTGCAATTCCAACCATTAAGGAAATTCGTCCACCCATTGCAATACGAACGAGTAAATCACGCCCTGATGCATCAGTCCCTAAATAGTGCTGAGATTCAATACTTGGCGGTGCACTCATCATATTCCAGTCTGTTTCATCAAAAGAGAACGGCATTAGCATTGGCGCAAAAGTAATAAATAGCACAATGAAAAATAAAATAATAAGACTGGCTACCGCTGCTTTATTGCGGAAGAAACGGCGACGAGCATCTTGCCATAAGCTACGACCTTCAATAACCGCTTCAGTAGATTGTTGAACTAATGTATCTGCAAGTTCTTGATTCTTTTTATTTGCTAACATCTCACACTCCTTATGAATAGCGAATCTTCGGATCGATAACTGCATAGAGAATATCGACAATAGCATTAAATAAGATAGTTAATGAGCCAACCATAATGGTTAAACTTAATACTAGTGAGTAGTCACGGTTTAATGCACCGTTTACGAAAAGTTGCCCAATACCCGGTAAACCGAACACGCTTTCAATTACCATTGAGCCTGTAATAATTCCCACAAAGGCTGGGCCTAAATAAGTAATAACAGGTAATAGTGCTGGGCGTAATGCGTGTTTGAAAATGATTTTATTCATCGGCAAACCTTTAGCGATTGCGGTACGAATAAAGTTTGAGTGAAGAACTTCAATCATTGAGCCACGAGTAATACGCGCAATACCTGCCACATAACCGATTGTTAAAGAGAGAACTGGCAATACCATATAATAAAGCTGTCCGCCATTCCAACCACCTGCTGGTAGCCATTTTAAATAAATGGCAAAGAAAAGCACAAGTAATGGAGCGAATACAAAGCTTGGCATAATAACCCCTGTCATCGCAAAGGACATTATGATGTAATCCCACCTGCTATTTTGTTTTAAAGCTGCCACTGTACCTGCTAATAACCCAATGGTTACCGCAAAACAGAATGCAACGATACCTAATTTAAATGATACAGGGAAAGCCGATGCAATCAGATCATTCACCGTTTGATCTTTATATTTGAATGAAGGCCCAAAATCACCTTGAGACAGATCTTTTAAGTAAATGAAATACTGTTTATATAATGGCTCATTTAGATGATATTTGGCTTCAATATTTGCCATCACTTCAGGTGGATAAGCACGCTCAGAAGTAAATGGACTGCCTGGTGCTAATCGCATTAAAAAGAAAGAAAGGGTAATAAGGAGAAAAAGCGTTGGAATCGCTTCCATAATCCTTTTCAAGATAAATTTCAACATTGGTAAATACTCCAATCCGTTCGGAAAAATAAAATAAGCGGTAAGATTACTTAAAAAATTACAAATTTTAAAAGTAATCCTACCGCTTTACATCAATTATTGCTTAATGAGATAGAGGTTTCTTAAATAGATATGATCTTGTGCATCTTTACCTGAATAACCTTTCACATAAGGTTTCACTAAACGTGTATTAACATAGTTATAAACAGGAATAACTGCTGCATCTTTAGCTAAGATCGCTTCTGCTTTAGCATAAGCCGCTTCACGACCCGCTGCATCTGTCGCTTTATAAGAGTCTGCTACCGCATTATCATAGTCTTCATTCTTATAGAAACCAGTATTGTTACTTGATGTTGATAAGAAGTAGTTTATGAATGTAGTTGCTTGGTCATAGTCCGCACTCCAACCTGCACGAGCAATATCGTATTTACCTTGACGGCGGCTATCTAAATAGCTTTTCCATTCTTGGTTCTCTAATTTCACATCAATTAAACCCTTCGTATTTGATTTCCAAATAGAAGCTGCAGCAATTGCGATTTTCTTGTGGTTTTCATTTGTGTTATAGAGAACAGTAAATTTAAGTGGATTTGATTTACTATAGCCTGCTTCTTCTAATAATTTAATCGCCTTTTCATTACGTTCATTCATTGGCTGTTTAGAATATTCAGGTTGTTGAATTTTCCCACCTTCAGAAACATAAGTTGGAGTAAACACATAAGTCGCTTCTTGACCTTGTCCTAATACTTTATCAGTAATCACGTTACGATCTAAAGCAAGGTTCAATGCTTCACGAATTTTTACGTTATCAAAAGGTGCTTTTTTATTGTTGATTTCATACATATAAGTAGAAAGCGTTTTTGTAACAAACACCTCATTAGGCAACTCAGCTTTCAATTTCGGGAATTGCTCCGGTGGTAAACCATAGTTTGTAATATCAATTTCGCCCGCACGATAACGTTGAACATCGGTATTTGAGCTCACAACCGCTAAGAAAGTGGCTTTATTGATAACAGTTTCTTTATCGTTCCAATAAGTAGGGTTACGTTCGAACACGATTTTTTCATTGATAACGTGTTCAGCCAGTTTATACGCGCCGTTACCTACATAGTTCTCTTTTTTCACCCACTCATCACCTAATTTTTCAACCACTTTTTGTGGTACAGGTAACATTGATTGGTGAGTCGTCATTCCAACAAAATACGGAACCGGATTACTTAATGTCACTTGGAAAGTATAATCATCAACAGCTTTTAAACCTAGCTCTTCAGGTTTTTTCTTACCTTCAATGACATCTTGTGCATTTTCAACTTGTAAGTAGTTTAAGTAACTTGCATAAGGTGAACCGGTATTCGGGTTAGCAAGACGTTGCCAAGAGAACACAAAATCGTGTGCAGTAACAGGTTCGCCATTTGACCATTTTGCTTCTGGACGAAGTTTAAATGTCCACATTTTAAAATCCGGGGTATTTTCCCAAGAAACAGCAACACCAGGAATAAGGTTACCTTCGCTATCTTTTGTTACTAAAGCTTCAAGTAATTGATAAAGGACTTGAGATTCAGGAACACCTTCTGTTTTATGTGGGTCAAAACTTTGTGGTTCAGAACCATTGTTAATCACAATTTCTTGTTTTTCTGCAAGTTGTGTACCCTCTGGTATTTTTGCAGCAAAGGCAGAAACTGAAATCCCCAACGCAACGGCTGAAGCAAGTAAAGAACGAGCGAATGTTGTTTGCATAAAAATTCTCCTGATTAGATTAATTTAACTAATTCCTATAATTAGTATCTTAAAAAATGACTTTTGTAAAGTTTTTGTTGATCTTAAAGTTAAGTAATTTGGGGTTATGCGAATTACATCACGAAATTTAATCACACAAGTGTAAAAAACAAGCGGTCTTTTTTCTAAAAATCTTGCAAAAGATTTTGTTAAACAGACCGCTTATCGCTACTCAAATTTGGTCATTCCAAAGTGAGCATAAGTGCGTGATGTTGCTATTCTTCCCCTTGGTGTGCGTTGTAAAAATCCTTGTTGAATAAGGTAAGGCTCCAACACATCTTCGATAGTATCCCGTTCTTCGCCAATGGCAGCTGCGAGATTATCTAGCCCGACAGGCCCACCATCAAAGCGTTCCAATACGGCGGATAATAATTTTCTATCCATAAAATCAAACCCTTCCGGATCAACATCTAACATCGTTAAGGCTTGTTTCGCAATTTCGGATGAAATAATACCGTTATTCCGAACATCCGCAAAATCTCGGACTCGGCGAAGTAAACGGTTTGCTATCCTTGGTGTACCACGAGAACGTCTAGCTATCTCAAAAGCTCCATCTTGCGATAAATTAAGGTTTAAACAGTTTGCACTACGGCTAACAATAGACGTCAGATCTTCAACCGAATAAAATTCTAAACGTTGTACGATCCCAAAGCGATCTCGTAATGGCGAAGTGAGAGATCCTGCTCGAGTAGTTGCTCCAACAAGGGTAAAAGGCGGAAGATCTAATTTAATTGAGCGTGCAGCAGGGCCTTCGCCAATCATAATATCCAGTTGGTAATCTTCCATTGCGGGATATAAAACTTCTTCTATCGCAGGTGATAAGCGGTGAATTTCGTCAATAAATAGCACATCATAAGGCTCTAAATTGGTTAGCATTGCGGCGAGATCACCTGCTTTTTCAAGTACAGGACCTGATGTCGTACGAATGTTTACGCCCATTTCATTAGCGACAATGTTAGCTAGTGTCGTTTTACCTAACCCCGGTGGGCCGAAAATTAATAGATGATCTAACGCATCATTACGCAATTTAGCCGCTTTAATAAAAATTTCCATTTGCTCACGCACTGAAGGCTGCCCGACATAATCTGTCAGCATTTTCGGTCGAATAGCACGATCAATGGCTTCATCTTCACGCTTTGGCGTGGCACTAATAATTCTATCGGCTTCTATCATAATGAATTTTTCAAGGCTTCTCGAATAAGCTGTTCACTTGAGGCATCAGCTTTATTGACTTTCTTAATCATTTTCTCTGCATCTTGCGGTTTGTAGCCTAATGCAATTAACGCATCACGAGCCTCATCGGCAGGGTCGGCTTTATCACTTGCGATAATTTGATGAGTTGGCTGTTCAGCAAAGAAGTCGCTCTGTTCCATACCTTTAAATTTGCCTTTCAGCTCAACCAATAAACGTTCTGCAGTTTTACGCCCAATACCAGGGATTTTGGTTAATTTTGCTAGTTCTTCTTGTTCTACGGCTGTAGCAAATTGTGATACAGACATTGCTGAGAGAATAGCAAGAGCAAGTTTAGGACCAACGCCATTGGTTTTAATTAGCTCCCGAAAGAGCGTACGATCTTGCTTTTGAGCAAAACCAAAAAGTAAGTGAGCGTCTTCTCGCACAACGAGGTGAGTAAAAATAGTGGCATCTTCGCCTACTTGACCAAGATTATAAAAACTCGTCATTGGTAGCAAGATTTCATAACCTACGCCTTGTACATCAAGCACCATTTCAGGTGGGGATTTTTCGAGAATTTTGCCGTAAAGTCTGCCGATCATTGTCTTTGCTATTGAATTTAAAAGCCGTTAGCATAGCGGAAAACTGGATAAAATAACAGATCAAGCGGTGAGATTGTTGCAAATTTTTGCAAAAAATAACCCGCTTATGCGGGTTATTTAGAAATGAGGCTAATCTTTTTTACGTCCGATAATTTGGCTTAAAATCACTAACGCGAGTGAGAAGATAATCATTATAGTCGCAAGAGCATTTACTTCTGGCGTTACCCCTGTTTTTACTAATGAAAAGATCTTCAATGGTAATACTTCGTAGCTCGCACTGGTTACGAAAGATGAAACTACCACATCATCTAGTGAAATCGTAAAGCTTAATAACCAACCTGACACAATTGCTGGTAATAGTAGCGGAAGTAAGATCTTACGCAAAATTACCATTTCACTTGCACCTAAATCTTTCGCTGCTTCAAGCATTTTTCCATCAAAATCTTTTAAGCGTGAAGATACCGTGATTACCACATACGGTAAACAGAATGTGATATGTGCAAACAACAGTGACCAAAACCCTAGTGATACGCCAACCAACATAAATAAAGCCAGTAAAGATACAGCCATTACAATATCAGGTGACATCATTACCACGAAAAGCATTCCACCTACCGCTTGTTTACCACGGAATTTGTAGCGGTAAAGTGCGATAGAAGTTAATGCGCCGATTAAGGTTGCAAAGGTTGCAGAAACAAAAGCAACAGTAATAGAGTTCATTGCTGCTTGGATTAAGGTATCGTTATTAAATAAACGCTCATACCAGTTCCAACTAAAACCTTTCCACGTTAATCCGTATCGGTCAGCATTAAAAGAGTTTACGATTAAAATAATAATTGGAATGTACAAATACGCGTACACCACAAACATAAAGAGGCTATTAAATACGCGTCTCATTATTCTAACTCCACTTTCTTATTCATTAGTTTGTTTGCTCGGTAGTACACATAAAGCATCAATGCCATTAAGATAGTTAAGGCAATACTGATTGCTGAACCAAACGGCCAGTTACGTGTTACTAAGAACTCACTCTTAATGATGTTACCAACTAATAATACTTTCGCACCGCCTAATAAATCTGCCACATAGAACATTCCCATCGCAGGAAGTAATACTAATAAGCAGCCTGCTACAATACCTGGCATCGTCAGTGGAATAATCACTCGAATAAAGCGCTGGAATGCATTTGCCCCTAAATCTTTTGCCGCTTCAAGTAAACGACCATCGATTTTCTCGATGGAAGAGTAAAGTGGTAAAATCATAAACGGCAACAGGATATAAACTAAACCAATAATCACAGCAATTTCCGTATTTAAAATACGGATTGGCGTATCAATAATCCCTAAACTGAGTAATGTTTCGTTTAAAATCCCCTTTACCCCGAGGAAAATTTTCATTCCATAAATTCGGATCAACGAGTTTGTCCAGAATGGTAATACCACAAGAAAGAGCAAAAATGGGCGATATTTCGCTGGCAATTTTGCAATCATAAAGGCAAAAGGATAACCAATAATTAAACAAATAATCGTTGAGATCCCAGCCATATAAAGTGAGTTCCACAACACTTGTGAATATAGCGGATCAATTAAACGGGTATAGCTATCTACTGAAAACGTAAATTCAATTAGGTTGCTACTGTCTTTCGTCATAAAACTGGTAAATAGCACCAGTAAATTTGGAATTAAGACGAAAAAAATCAACCAACCGAAAATAACCCCAACAGTAACATTTTGGAATTTATTACTAGCGACCTTCATCGTTGAGTACAACCTCCCAGCCTTCGTGCCATGTTAGTGCCACTTTCTGACCTACTGAGTGATCCATATGTGGATCGTCTTCATTAAAGAATTCGCTAACCAATACCTTCATCTGATTATGATCAAGAATAACGTTAGATTCTAACGTCATACCTTTGTAAGTACGGTCGCTGATATGCCCAATAATCGCTTTTGAGCTCTCATTTTCATCAAGTTCTTCAATCACGATATCTTCTGGGCGAAGTAATACTTTAAGTTTTTGATTTGGATGAACTGCCATATCTGTATAAATTTCACAAATACGTCCTTCCACATTTGCTTTTACGGTTTTTTCGCTCACCCGTTCAATCACTGTTGCATCGAAGACGTTAATTTCACCGATAAAGCGTGCAACGAATAAATTGCTCGGATCTTCATAAATTTCACGTGGTGAACCGTCTTGTTCAATGTTTCCTTTATTCATTACGATGATACGATCTGACATCGTTAATGCTTCTTCTTGATCGTGAGTAACGAAAATAAAAGTAATACCTAATTGACGTTGTAAAGCTTTTAGCTCATTTTGCATCTCTTTACGCAATTTGTAGTCAAGTGCAGAAAGCGATTCATCTAATAGAAGTACTTTTGGCTTATTCACTACCGCGCGTGCAATCGCAATACGTTGTTGCTGACCACCAGAAAGTTGAGAAGGTTTACGTCCTGCCATTTCTTCAAGACGCACCATTCGTAAAGCATCCATTACACGTGGCGTAATTTCACTTTCAGGTACTTTCTGCATTCTTAACCCAAATGCCACATTTTCAAAAATTGTCATATGTGGGAAAAGAGCATAACTTTGGAATACTGTATTGACAGGGCGCTGTTCAGCAGGAATGTTAGACACATCTTGTCCATCCAAAATAATTGAACCTTCCGTTAATTCTTCAAAACCCGCAATCAGACGTAATGCAGTGGTTTTACCACAACCAGATGGACCTAAAATTGTTAAGAATTCACCATCGTTAATGGTAAGATTTAAGTTATCAATAATTGTTTTATCACCATAACGTTTCGTTATAGAACGAAGCTCAATAATTGGTTTTTGATCTAACTTTTCCATTTATTTTTGTTTTCCCCCTAGGGTATTGTTGAGAAAATGCAAAAATCTGAATAAAAATTCAGCGTGAATAGCGTCGCCATAACGCCCTAAAAATAGTCTTTAATGATATAGCGAATAAGGAGGGAATGAAAGTAAAAATTGCGATTTTACGGAAATTGTCTGTTAGCATCTGCGTCAGCAAAGCGGTATGAACAGCAAAAAATTTTGCAAAACTTACCGCTTATTCAACTTGAAGCTAACTATTATCTACTGGTGGAAATCCACCTAAATCTTTTAGTTTATTAACCATTGTACAGAAAAGCTCGGCAGTGCGTTCCGTATCATATAAAGCGGAATGAGCCTGTTTACCGTCAAAAGGAATTTGTGCCATTTGGCAGGCTTTTACTAAAACCGTTTGCCCATACATAAAACCTGCAAGGGTTGCGGTATCAAACATTGCAAAAGGGTGAAATGGATCGCGTTTTGCATTGATCCGTTTCACTGCTGCTTGTAAAAATGCTTGGTCAAAAGTTGCATTATGTGCCACGATAACTGCTCGCTGACAGCCATTGTCCTTTACGGCTTTTCTAATCATTTTAAACATTTCAGGAATAGCAATAACCTCGGGAATCGCACCACGTTCTGGGTTATCAATATCAATGCCATTTACTTTCAATGACTCAGGGTTAATGTTTGCCCCTTCAAAAGGCTGAATATGACAATGAAATTTTTCATCAAGTTGTAGATAGCCTTGTTCGTCCATCTTTAAGGTAATGGCAGCAATTTCAAGTAAGGCATCTGTTTGTGCATTTAGCCCTGCGGTTTCAACATCAATTACGACTGGTAAATAACCACGAAAGCGGTTTTTTAATAATCGATAATCTTGTGCTTGGTTATCAGTTTGTGTTGTCATTGTGGTAAAAATAGATAAGGTGGGCTTTCCCACCTAAATTAAATGGAAATATAATTAACCTAACGCTTTTTGAGCATTTTTATTTTCAATAAATTCGATTTTATAGCCATCGGGATCTTCAACAAAGGCGATGATGGTTTTTCCGCCTAAAACAGCACCTGCTTCGCGAGTGATTTTTCCACCTGCTTGGCGAACGGCTTCAACCGTTGCATAAATATCATCAACACCTAAAGCAATATGCCCATAAGCTGTGCCTAATTCGTAGCTTTCTACACCCCAGTTATACGTTAATTCAATTACCGCACTTTCACTTTCATCGGCATAACCTAAAAAAGCTAAGGTATATTTATATTGTTCATTCTCGCTTGTGCGAAGTAAACGCATTCCAAGCACCTCAGTATAGAACTTAATTGAACGTTCTAAATTCCCCACGCGTAACATTGTATGTAAAATTCGCATATAACATCTCGTAAAAATAGAAAAAAGGGCGACTATTATGGCATAATCTCCAACTAAAATCATTTTTCATCAATCTATTTCTTAAAGATATTATGTCGCACGATCACAACACCGCCAAATTTGAAACAGCAACTTATGCCTTATTGCCTGTACTGTTAATGGTCTTTATTGAAATGTACCTTAACCATTTCTTTACGCCCCAAAATGCTCTTTTTGTGTCCCCTTATTTGTTAGCTTTTTTTGCGTGTGTCATCATCAGTTTTGTTGTACTCTGGAAAGGACAAATCTGCCCTGGGCAGAAAGGGCGTTTAACCTTTGTTTTACCCTTTTTATTCGTTTTTTCGTTAGGGAATTTTTTATACACTTTCTTCTTTACACCTCAACATTCACCGACGTTAATTCCAATCGCAGCATCTCTATTTTTACCTTTTATTTACTGGAAATTACCCGATGATGAGAAATTGTATAACACAATCCTGTTCTGTGGTTTTGCGATTGCTGGCATTGGTATTGTGCAATACCTCGCAATCTATTGGTATGAAATTCCGTCCTTATTTAATGGTATTCGCGCGAACAATTTTGCCCAACTGCTACTCGGTATTTTATTAGCGGGCTGGTATTTAGTGTTAGCCAAAAGTCGTTTAGAAGGTTTTTTGAAACTGTTAGTGTTAGCTGCCTTGATCGTCTTAGTACTAAACTATGTTTGGACCGCGTTTGTCCTTTACCAACTGTTAGCCGCTATTCCTGAAATGGTTATCTACCCTTATTTTATTTTCTTTGGGGTGCAATTTGTGATTTTTGCAATGTTAGCTTGGTTGTTGCTTGCAAAAAACATTAAAAATCCGACCGCTTGGACAGTTGCCACCTTTTTAGCGATTTTATATCCCTTTACGAATATCATTTACCAATGATCCGCCGAACCCTACTGATTTTAGCGACACTTTTTGCGATTCTGCTCGCAAGCGGTGCCGCTTTAATGAGTGGTAGTCGTTTAGCACAAACGATAAATTGGGTATTGCCAGCAGATTGGAAAGTTGAAATTCCACAAGGATTGAGTACCGATTGGCAGAGTACATCACTCGCCGATTTTTCCCTTTCTTATCAGCAATGTCCAATTCTGACGACTAACGGATTTAAACTTCAATGGGCTGAGCAACAACGTATTCAATTTGAGAAAGCGATAATCGACTATCACTGTTTATCGCTTTTACCCAAAGAAGAAAATCCTACATCAGATGAATTTCCACCAACTGAACTGCTCGCTTTACTACCGAATGGCACAGCAGATATTCAACAGTTAATTTGGAAAAATTTGCCTGAGGATCTGCCACATCGAGTCAATACGTTGTTGATCCAACCTACAGCAGTACAATTTACAAAAAATGAGCAGCAACTCACCGCTTCTATTCATAATCAAGCGGTAAGATTATCGGCACAATTTGCAAAAGGCGAATTAACAGGCGATCTTCATTATTCTCCCAGTAACGAGGAACAACACCAACTCAATTTCTCGACACAAATTCAAGATTTAGCAGAGCTGCCATCTCGTTTATCACTGAATTATCAATGGCAATTCCCTGATAATGTGATTACAGATAAAGCCTTGCAACAGGGTTCTAGCCAGTTGGAATGGCAGAAAGAAAACAGCCAGTTGCTTGGTTTATTCAAGTTGCAATCAACCAATTTCTCTGAAAATAAACTCGCTTTTCCATTTCGAATAGAAAACGGTAGCCTTGGGATTGAGCAAGGGCGTTTTGATTGGGCAATGAGTGAAGATTTTCCCTTGCGTGGTTTTCTTACCACCCGAATTAGCCCAAATGAGCTGAATATAGAAAACCTTTTCCCGATCAAAACTGCCATAAGAATTAGCTTATTGTCAGAAAATGCTAAAGGAAAAGGCAATGTGGTGATCAGTAGCCCTGAAGGCGAATGGCAAAAAAATAGCCTCAAACTACCGCTTCAAATCACAGGAAATGTTAAGCAAGGCAATTTCATTTTATATAGTGCGGTGCCACTGGAAATTAACGGCGAATATTCAGATTTAACGTTGCGTTTTTTACCATCGGCACTATTGCGTTTAACAGGAACAGAACGCTTTCTTACTATCCGAGATTTGCGTTTTCCATTGGCAGGACTACAACTCAATAAATACGGTTTAACAGGGCGATTACATGCTATTTTTCGTGGAGAAAGTCCTGATTTTAACAATATCGAACTCCATTTAGATGGTTTCGCTCGCAATTTTAAAATGGGAGCTTTACAGTTTTTCCAAGATCCGAGCGAGCCTGATGCAATCATTGATCGCTGGCAATGGAAATTGTGGGGAACATCACAGCTCAATGTATTTCAAACACCGTTAAACATTGTAGGTCGTGGAAACTGGCATCGCAATTTAGTGGAATTATCCGAATTTAATAGCACGCTCGGTAAAATTCAGCAAAATGGCGTTTTCATTCCCGATTTAGCGCTCAATTTAACTGAGCCCATCAAATTTGCCTATGAGCAATCTCATTTAAATGGAGGCGTAAAATTGATTGCACCTAAAGCACAATTTAGCTACGGGGGGGAATTAGAAAAACTGAGTGCGATATTAAGTGTCGATGGCGAAGTAGAAAATTTACGTTTAAAAGGCGAAGTCAGTGCGGGTAAACTTGGACCTATTCGTCTTTTTGCTCGTCGCCAATTAACCGAAAAATCAAGTGAATTGATTGGTCGATTATATTGGTCAGAACAACCTGCTAATGTATTCCAAACGCTGTTGCCATTTCGTTCTAACTGGGTAATTACCAACGGCACGGTTCGTGGTGAAACTGCTTTTAGTGCAACTGCGGATAAAGGGCTTATTGCAGGTGGGCATTTTGCGATTCGTAATGGTGCAGTGTCATTGCCTGATGGTGAATTAAAAGGGATTGAATTTTCTCTTCCTTATCAATATCAAAACAATCAAGTGAATATCGGTGTAAAACGAGCATTAGATGTCAGTATTGCAGAAATCAATATCGGTATTCCGCTTACTAATGCAAAAATGAAAGTAAAAGGACATTACCCGTACACTAAAAAACGTCCGCTTTTCTTACGCGAACTTTCATTTAATCTCTTGGGCGGAAATTTACATATTGAGCGTTTTGCACTGCCTCAAAGCAAGGTCGCTTATGTAAAATTAACAGGCATTGATTTTGCTGAAGTATTATCCCTTGCCCAATATCATCAGCTTGATTTACAAGGCAAAGTCAATGCCGTATTACCTTTTTGGCTGAGTGGAAAACCTTGCTACATTTGCGATGGAAGTTTCACACAAGTTGCAACTTCTCACTTAAAATTGACTCCAGAACTTTTAGATGCAATGAAACAAAGCGGTTATACCGAACAAATCCTAACTTACTTGGTCAATGATAGCCATATTGACGAACTGCACGCTAAAATCAATCTCTCTAGCGAAGGTCATATGCACTTAAAAACCGCATTAAAAATGCACTTGGCAGAACATCAAAAGGCGAAAATAAACCTAAATTATCAGCATCAAGAAAATCTGTTTGATCTCTGGAAACTAATCAATTATGGTTCACAAGTCGAACAAAATATTGAGCACTCAATTTATCAACAATTAGATAAACGCTAATGGAAAGAAAATGATACGAACCTTATTTTTTGTAATATCTTGCTATTATCTCACCGCTTGTACCCCAAAAGTTCAGCTAGAAACACCAGCAGAAGGGATTACTATCAATATGAATGTTATTGTTGATCATAAAATTGAAGTTTCAATGGATGAAAAATCCCGAGCAGTCATAAAAACGGTAGATAAGGCTGAAAAAGAAAAGGGAGTGGCTCGTAAAAAATAAAAGCACCCTTGCGAGTGCTTTTATCATTCAAATATAAATTATAGGCTTTCTGTGAAAGTACGAGTGATTACATCACGTTGTTGTTCAGGCGTTAATGAATTGAAACGAACAGCATAACCTGAAACACGAATAGTTAATTGTGGGTATTTTTCAGGGTTTTTAACCGCATCTTCTAATGTTTCACGACGTAATACGTTCACGTTTAAGTGCTGACCACCTTCTACTTTGATAGTTGGTGCAACATTTACTGGCACTTCACGATATGCGATTTGACCTAATTCGCTGATTGCAACGATTTGGTCTTCTTTGAAATCACCTTTAGCAACTAAGCAACGAGCTTCATTTTTTTCTTCGTCTAATAACCAGAAAGAGTTTAATAAGTTGCTATTTGCAGATTCGGTAATTTGTACACCTTTGATCATTTGAGACTCCTAATCTAAATTAAATAATGTTGAACAATGAAATTATAAAAAAAATTGAACATTTCAAAAAATTTTGAATATTCTAACTACTATTCAACAAAAAGCGAGAATTTTTTGTCTATTTTTTGATAAAATCGAATTTAAAGCTCAAATAACAAGCATGTTTTAACAACTAAAATTGATTATTAACTATTCATTAACAAGGAATAACGATGAAAACGTGGAAAGAAGCCCTTGGCGAAGAAAAAAAACAAGATTACTTTCAGCATATTTTACAGTACGTCTATCAAGAACGAGTGTCAGGGAAGGTAATTTATCCTCCTCAAAATGAAGTGTTTAGTGCTTTTGCCTTGACTGAATTTTCAGATGTTAAAGTCGTTATTCTGGGACAAGACCCTTACCACAATGTCAATCAAGCTCATGGTCTTTCTTTCTCGGTTAAGCCTGGTATTATTCCTCCACCCTCATTAGTAAATATATATAAAGAATTAGCACAAGATGTTGCTTTTCAGATTCCTAAACACGGGTATTTAGTCGATTGGGCAAAACAAGGTGTGTTATTGTTAAACACTGTATTAACCGTAGAACAAGGAAAAGCACATTCCCACGCAAATATCGGCTGGGAACGCTTTACCGATAAAGTTATTGCACAATTAAACCGACATAGAGAACATCTTGTATTCTTACTTTGGGGAAGCCACGCACAGAAGAAAGGGCAATTTATCGATCGCACTCGCCATTGTGTCCTAGCTGCACCACATCCATCGCCATTATCGGCTCATCGTGGTTTTTTAGGTTGTAAACATTTCTCTCAAACCAATCACTATTTACGCCAACAAGGATTAACAGCCATAGATTGGCAATTACCAGAAGTGATTGAAGAATAGATTAAGCTAAAAAGTAAGACATAACGAGAAGAGCATAGAAAAATAGTTGGTAAAGTGATGAAACACTACCAACTATTTTTTCTGACTAATAAAACATTTAGAAAATTATTTTACCGTTACACGAGCAAATTTGCGTTTACCGACTTGGTACACAAAAGTGCCTTGTTGAGCATTTTGGCGGACATCTTCAACTTTTTCACCATCAATTTTTACACCACCTTGTTGAGCAGAACGAATGGCTTCTGAGGTAGAAGAAACTAGGCCAGCTTCTTTTAATAACGTAGCTAAACCAATTTCGCCTTCAAAGGTAAATTCTGGCATTTCATCTGGCATTGCACCTTTTTGGAAACGGTTAATAAACTCTTGCTCAGCTGCATCGGCATCCGCTTCTGAATGGAAACGTGCGATGATTTCTTTAGCAAGCAGAATTTTCACATCTCTTGGGTTTTTACCTTGTGCAACATCAGCTTTAAGCTGTGCGATTTCATCTAACGGACGGAAAGAGAGTAAATTATACCAATCCCACATCAATTCATCTGAAATAGACATTACTTTACCAAACATCTCATTTGCAGCTTCCGTTACGCCAATATAGTTACCAAGTGATTTAGACATTTTTTTCTCGCCGTCTAACCCAACTAATAGGGGTAATGTCATTGCGACTTGTGGTTTTTGTCCTGCTGATTTTTGTAACTCACGTCCGATAAGTAGGTTAAAGGTTTGGTCCGTTCCCCCTAACTCCACATCTGCTTGTAATGCGACGGAGTCGTGCCCTTGCAATAGAGGATAAATAAACTCGTGAATAGCAATCGGCTGATTATTACCAAAACGTTTTTTGAAATCATCACGCTCTAACATTCGTGCAACGGTATAATTTGACGCAAGGCGGATCATTCCTTCCGTACCTAACTGCCCTAGCCACTCAGAGTTAAATACAATACGCGTTTTTTGTGGATCTAAAATTTTAAAAATCTGTTGTTTATAGGTTTCTGCATTACGCAATACGTCTTCACGAGTAAGTGGTGGACGTGTGCTGTTTTTGCCAGATGGATCGCCTACCATTCCGGTGAAATCACCGATTAAAAAGATGACTTCGTGTCCAAGTAGTTGGAATTGACGTAATTTATTTAATACAACGGTATGGCCTAAGTGAATATCAGGTGCAGTTGGGTCTGCCCCTAATTTAATGCGTAGTGGACGGTTTTCTTTTAGTTTTTCAATTAAATCCGCTTCTGAATAAATATCTTCTACACCACGTTTTAGTTCGGCAACAATGTTTTCGATAGATTGAGTCATTATCTTTCCTTATAAATCTAGTATCAAATCTTTGTATTATAGCGACAAGCGAAGAAAATCATAGAGAAAAGGCGAAAAAAAACGCCGTACTTTGTGGGGGAATACGGCGTAAGAGTTGGAGTGATTACCTATTATTTTTGAAGTGATTAAATGATAATGATTCTCAAAAAACTAAGCAATCATCTTTACAAATCTTTACAAGTGAGAATTATTCTTATCATTGAGGTGGATTATAAACCAAAGTTGGTTTAATTTCACGACTTCAGGTAAATATTGATTAATCTTTGCCATACAAGCGGTTGGATCAAGCTCAGAGTTTGCAAAATAAGCGTTAAAAAAGACCGCTTGTTGCTGTTCTGAAAGCGGATTGGCATTTAAAAATAACGCTAATTCCAATGCAGGATCAGATATTGCACTGTATTCCCAATCAATTAACCAGAGCTGATCTTCTTGCTCAATCAGGTTTGCCAAGTGAATATCGTGGTGGCAAATTGCCAACGCTAGCGGTTCAATATTTGGAAAAGGCGGTTTAAAAGAAAGCTGTTTTTGTTCGGTGGTCGATAGTTGCTCCCACAAAAATTGACAACGTTCAGATAACGATAATCTTGCAGATTTTGGATAATATCTGACCGCTTGTAAGTCAAACTGGTGTAGTTTTGCGAGCTGCTGCGCCAATTTATTTAACACATTGCTCGAAAATTGCGGTGGGGTTGAGCCATCAATCCATTCTAAAATCAATGCGTGTTCATCACAATAAAGGGGTTTAGGGGAGAGATTTAGTGGTGCGATCCAGTTTAGCAAATCGGATTCTTGCTGATAATTAACGCCATAATTCGTTGCACGCTGGCTTTGGGTACGAAGTACATAGCGTTCATTATTTTCAAGGGTTATCATTTGGCTACAAGCGGTAAGTCCTGCTAAAGATTGTAAGGATCTCACCGCTTGTTGTCGATTTCTTGTGAGCCAAGCTAATGAATTAGCGATTTCCACGCAAGTAAACCCGATAATTAACACTTTCAACCGTTGGTGGTGTTAGATGCCACTCGGTTTTAGCTTGCGGTGCTAACCAAAAGTTGAGCCATTGTGTTTTATCATTAGCATCAAACGTTTGCGTTACGCCATCTTTGTCATACCAAAATAATTTGTACCATACGTTTATATTATTTGGTGTTTGATTGGTTACAGTGAGCAACTTCGGTTTAGCCTCAACACGAATATGTTGTGCAATTTGAGCTTCTACATTCACAATGGGCGTTGTACCCTTTGGAAGATAACTCGGCGGATTATTTGCACAAGCCGTTAAAACCAATGCAAATAGACAAGGTAGCCAAAACGATCTCAATTTTTTCATCTTATTTTGCCAACATTTTGCCTAACGGTTCACCACCAACAAGGTGTAAATGGATATGGAATACTTCTTGCCCACCATGTTGGTTACAATTCATAATCAAGCGATAGCCGTTTTCCGCAATCCCTTCTTCCTTAGCGATTTTAGCCGCAACAGTAAATAAACGCCCCATTGTAATTTCATCATCGGTCGTTAAATGATTCACTGTTGGGATAAATTTATTTGGCACAATCAAAATATGCGTTGGTGCTTGCGGAGCAATATCACGAAATGCAGTCACTAATTCATCTTGATAAACAATGGCAGCTGGAATTTCTTTACGGATAATTTTACTGAAAATAGTTTCTTCGTAGTTGGTTAGCATAATGTTTCCTTATATCGATGTTGTAAGCGGTAGAATTTTCCAACTTTTTTGCAAAATTTGCAAAGTTTTCTGCACATCTAACCGCTTGTATTGATTACCACAGCCAACGTGGAACTTTTTGGCTATATTCTTGATAAATTTTCCCAAATTTCTGTGCCAAAATTCGCTCTTCTGGCTTAATCTGAAAACGAGTGATGTAGGTGATAAATCCCCATACGACAAGCAATGCAAGCACATTTTCCAACCAAAATGTCCAAGCCAATAATAAACAGACTAACCCTAAATACATCGGATTTCGGGTAAAGCGATAAATGCCTTCTCTTGTTAAAGTTGATGTTTTGTTGGGATCAAGCGGGTTAATTGTGGTTTTATTTTTCCAAAAAGCCCACAAAGCACAGAGATCAACCACAACCCCAAAACTAAAGCAGATCACCGCCAAACAGAGATACACAGAATTAGGCTCTGCATAGTTTGGTAAAAAATAGATAATCACTGCACAAATAAATGCAACTAATGGCGGAGGGAGTTTGAGTTCCATATTTTAATCTCACTAAATCAATCTTGGAATTATGCTGTTTTCATTGATTTAATGCTAGTGATTTATCTATTTATGAAATTCGTGCATTAATGCCAAAATTGCTTGTTGGCGGTTTGCTGGCAAATGACGAAAATATTTCAACATCAATACTTATCTGAGAAAGGCTTTCTCTCCAAATCTAATACGGAACCCAGTGGATCTGTTTTAAGCTCTTTTTATTATTGATTCAGTGAATTTTGAATCTTACTTGCAATTTCTTCCGCCGTTAAACCTAACTCTGCATAGGCTTCAGCTTGGGTGGCTTGTGGGATAAAGAAATCCGGAATACCTAACATCATAAGCGGTTTGATTTTACCAATTTTTTGCAAATATTCATTAACTGCACTACCAGCACCGCCTTGAATTGCATTTTCTTCAAGCGTAACAAGTAACTGGTGGCTATCGGCAAGTTCTGCAATTATCTTTTCATCGAATGGCTTAACGAAACGCATATCGACAAGCGTATAATTCTGCTGTTCTGCGACTTGTTTGGCTTCGTTGAGTAGTGTGCCAAAATTCAGGATAGCCACTTTTTCCCCTTGTCTTAATAGGTTAGCTTTACCAATTTCCAAGGACTGTAGTGGTTGTAATTCCACGCCTTGAGCATTACCACGAGGATAGCGAATGGCACTTGGCGTATTCATTTTATAAGCAGTATAGAGCATCTGACGCATCTCATTTTCATCACTTGGCGTCATAATGGTCATATTTGGAATACAACGCATAAAACTTAAATCAAATGCACCTTGATGGGTTTGACCATCTGCACCGACAATACCAGCTCGGTCAATCGCAAAAATAACAGGAAGATTTTGGATCGAAACATCGTGAATAAGTTGATCGTAAGCACGTTGTAGGAAACTCGAATAGATTGCTACAACAGGTTTATAACCTGCAATCGCTAAACCAGCTGCAAACGTAACGGCGTGTTGTTCTGCAATAGCGACATCAAAATATTGTTCAGGAAAACGCTTAGAAAATTCCACCATTCCAGAACCTTCACGCATTGCAGGGGTAATGCCAATCAGTTTTGGATCTTGTTCTGCCATTTCACATAACCAATTTCCGAAAATGTTCGAATAGGTTGGTGCGGATTTTACTTGAGGTAACTTACCGCTTGTGTGGTCAAATTTAGGCACACCGTGAAAGCCAATAGGATCTTGTTCTGCAGGCGTATAGCCTTTTCCTTTTTTGGTTTTAATATGTAGGAATTGTGGACCAGACATATTACGCATATTTTTTAGCGTACTGATTAGCTCATCAATATCGTGTCCGTCAATAGGGCCGATATAGTTAAAACCTAAGGTTTCAAACATCGTACCGACAGGCGAAACAAAGCCTTTCATATGTTCTTCGGTTTTGCGCACAAATTCTTTGATTGGTGGTAAGCCTGATAATAATTTTTTACCACCTTCACGTAAAGTCCCATAGAGCGAACCAGTAAATAAGCGAGCAAGATGGTTATTTAACGCCCCAACATTCTCAGAAATAGACATTTCGTTATCGTTGAGAATAACCAACATATCGGTATGTAATGAGCCTGCGTGGTTAATTGCTTCAAATGCCATTCCAGCAGTAATCGCACCATCTCCGATAACACAAACGGTTTTACGCCCTGCATTTTCTTTTTCAGCAGCAACGGCAATCCCTAAGCCTGCACTGATAGATGTTGATGAATGGCCAACACTTAATACGTCATAAAGACTTTCTTCACGCCAAGGGAATGGGTGTAAGCCGTCTTTTTGGCGAATAGTGTGCATTTGATCTCGGCGACCAGTTAAAATTTTATGTGGGTAGGCTTGATGACCAACGTCCCAAATCAGTTGGTCAAATGGGGTCTGATAAACATAATGCAGAGCCACTGTCAATTCAACAACACCTAAACCAGACGCTAAATGACCACTTGTTTGACTGACAGATTCAAGTAAATAAGCTCTGAGTTCATCGCATAGTGCGTGAAGTTTTTCTTTGGGTAATAAACGCAAATCTTCAGGTGAGTTAATTTGCGTAAGTAAAGGATAGTTTTTCTGCATAATTTATCTTTATAGTTAGTCTGATGGTTATGCTATCAAAATAATCATCAATAATAGGTATAAATTTAGGCTTTTAGCTCATCAGTTAGGGTTGGCTGAATGCTGTTTAAAATCTCTTTTACAACACGTCCGTTTCCTGCAACGATATTGCCTGATTTCAAGTAATCTGTACCACCAACAAAGTTTGTGACTAAAGCACCCGCTTCACGAGCAATTAAGTCTCCAGCGGCAGAGTCCCAAGGTTTCAAACCAATTTCAAAATAACCATCAATTCTACCTGATGCAACATAGGCAAGGTCTAACGCAGCTGAACCTGTACGGCGGAAATCCGCTACACCGTTATTCATTAATGCTTCAATCATATTCAAATGAGCATTACGATGTTTTGCAACTTTAAATGGGAAACCTGTGGCTAATACGCTACCGTTTAGATCACGACGCTCATTATCAATGCGTAAACGGAATTCATTTAATTTTGCACCTTCACCACGCACAGCTGTAAATAATTCATTGCGGATAGGATCGTAAACAACACCCACTTCGGTACGACCATTCACACGAATAGCAATTGAAACGGAGAAATGTGGGAAACGTTTAACAAAATTGGTTGTGCCATCTAATGGATCAATCACCCATTGAATATCGTTATTTTCGCCAGCAATAACGCCTGATTCTTCGCCCACAATAGCGTGTTCAGGGTAAGATTTTCGGATAACTTCAATAATGGCTTCTTCTGCGGCTTTATCCACAGAAGTCACATAATCATTTGTGCCTTTATTAGAAACTTGAGTATCTTGAGGGGCTAACTCATAGCCTTTAGCAATAATATTGCCTGCTTTTCGTGCTGCACGAATAGCGATATTTAACATTGGATTCATAATTCCACCAGATTTTAAAGAACATATATAAAAAGAGTTGAATTATAGTGAAAGTTAAACAATTGGGCAAATAAAAAAGCCTATAATGACAAGTCGCTAATCTGTTATACTGAGTTTAATTTTATTGCCTATACGGAACAGTTTTATGAATAACAAATTTCAAACTAAATCACCGCGTTTCAAAAGTATTGAAGAGCGTCGCGAACCGACTTTCAAATCGACAAGAACAGATAAAAATACTCATCGAGATACTCGTAACACTCAAGAAAAAAGAGAAAGACGTAATGAGGAGTTTCGCAGGAATGAACGTGGCGATGACAGAAAGCCTAAGTTTGAACGTAGTGTTACTCCCAATTACGACATTTACCCAACAGAAGGTAAAAGAGCCAGCGGGGAAGGTTCAGTAAAAATCAGCGTAAAAGGAGGAAGTCGTTCTACGGAGAAAAAAACAGGCCCACTTTCACCTAGAGCCCCTGAGAAAATTCGTAATAATCGAGCCACAGAAATGAAAGTTTATGGCGAAAATGCGTGCCACACTTTATTTCAACAACGTCCAGATGCAATTGTTCGTTTATGGGCGACTGTTGAAGGTGCAAAGAAAGCTGGAGAACTACTGAGTTACTTAGCGGAACAGAAAAAGGCTTATCACGTTGTTGATAGTGAAGAAATGGAACGTGTAACAGGGACTGAACATCACGGCGGCATTTGTTTACTGGCAAAAAAATCTACGCCATTTTCGTTGGAAGGTTACCTACAAATCGCTCGTCAGCGTGATTGCTTAGTCTTATTAGACGGGGTGAATAATGCACAAAATGTGGGTGGCATTATGCGAACCTGTGCATTTTATGGCGTAAAAGGCATTATTGTGGAACAAAATGATATTCTTAATTCAAGTAATGCAGCACGAGTTGCAGAAGGCGGATTAGAGTTTGTCCACCCATTAGAAACTAAACATAGGCAAATTGCTTTAGCACAATTACGCAATGCAGGTTATCAAATTGTCCATTTAACTCGTCAAAAACAAGCTCAATCGTTATCTAAAACAGTTTTGAATGAAAAAATTGTATTTGTGCTGAGTGAAGTTGTGGCAAATGATATGGAGTATCCAGAAGATACTAATGTGCAACTCTCATTTGCGAACCCGTTAAACAGTGGGTTAAATGTTGCGGTAAATACGGGGATTCTTCTCGCACAGTGGTATCAGAGTCATATTCTATAAGAGCTAACAAATTACTCAAGAAAAGCGGTAGGAAATGCAAAAAAATTTGCAAATCCTACCGCTTATTTTCACTATTTTAGGCTAAGTTGAGTTCAACCTTCATTCTCTCAAAATAGTTTCGAGTTTCTGCGATAACGATATGGCGTAAGCTAATTAACGCAATCAAATTCGGAAATGCCATTAGACCATTTACAATATCAGCAATTGTCCAAATCGTATTCAGGTGAATAAAAGGTGCAACGGCTATCAATGCGATAAAAGCAATCCGATAGAATTTAATCCCTTTGGTTCGTCCTCCAACAAGATAGACAAAACAACGTTCGCCATAATAGCACCATCCCAAAATGGTGGTAAAAGCAAAGAAAATCAAACCAATAGTTACAATAATCGCACCGACAGAACTAAATAGCCCTTGGGAAAATGCTAGATTAGTTAATTCAGCACCTTGAGCTGCCCCTTTCCACGCTCCTGTTAGCACGATAACGAGGCCTGTCATTGTACAGACGATGATGGTATCTAAGAATGTACCCGTCATAGAGATAAGCCCTTGTCGTACTGGCTCTTTGGTTTGTGCAGCAGCAGCGGCAATGGGGGCGCTGCCAAGCCCTGCTTCATTGGAGAAGATGCCACGAGCAACACCTGCTTGAATAGCTTGCATTACGCTAAAACCGACTACGCCACCGATAGCGGATTCAGGGTTGAAAGCCGAATGAACAATAAAAATCAGTGTGTCAGGAATTTTATCCGCATTGATGGAGAGAACAAGTATTGATGCCGCCACATAAGCAATTGCCATAAAAGGCACAATCACACTTGCGATTTTAGAGATGCGTTGTACACCGCCCAACGTAATTGCTGCCACAATAAGTGTCAAAACAACAGTTGTGAGCAAAATCGGAAAATCAAAAGTATCGTGCAAAGCCGTTGTAATACCGTTTACTTGTGGGAATGTTCCAATACCAAAGAGTGCCACCATTACCCCAAAAAATGCGAAGGTTTTTGCTAACCATTTCCACTGCTTGCCCATTCCTAGCTCAATGTAATACATTGGGCCCCCAGCGATAAATCCATCTTTATCTTTGGTTCGGAATTTTACCGCTAACAAACATTCCGCATATTTTGTCGCCATTCCAAATAAGGCGATTAGCCACATCCAAAAAATTGCCCCAGGTCCACCAGTTTGAATGGCAGTCGCAACGCCCACAATGTTACCTGTGCCGATGGTTGCAGCAAGGGCAGTTGAGAGTGCTGCAAAAGCAGAAATATCCCCTGACTGATTGTTCCCTTTTTCTCGAGTGAACATATAGGCAAAGGCTTTAGGTAGATGAATAAATTGTAAAAATCTGAGTTTCAGAGTGAAGTAAATTCCCACCCCAGAAATCAGTAAAAGTAAGGGAATACCCCAAACGAAGCTATTGATTGTATTAAGAATTTGGTCGATTGACATTGAAAGTTCCTCGTAAAACGATTTACAAGGAAAGAAAAGCAATGAAAGCAACAAGCGGTAACATTTCGCAAAAAATTTGCAAAATCGTACCGCTTATTGATATATCACTATACGCGATATTATCACGTTAGGTATCTGATAGGTTACTTTTCTCCCCTGTCCTTTTGCCTGAGCGTTTCACGGCTTGTGCCACTTGCGCCTTCGGCGTCCATTTTCCGTTTCTATTTCTTTACGGACTGGATCTCTCCAAGGGTTCGTCCAATAGCTGTCCTCGCTGTCGCACCTGAAAGAGTTTACCTCGTCGGTGTGGGGCTCCCCCACTCTCCAGCTATCTTCATCCGAACGTCTTTTTTACTAAAAAAGCGTGCCGAATTTTAGCAATTCTTCAAGGGACGTCAAAGAGTCTGCGTCAAGAAACTGCTAAAAATTTGATTTGGCTATAAGAATAGTTCAAAATAGAAACAATATTTCATTTACTATATTTGGGAGAAAATATGAAAAAACAGCTTGGTTTATTATCAATTGGGGCATTATTACTGGTTGGTTGCGGTGAGAAAGATCATCAATACTACTTGGAAAATGTAGATAAAGCACAAGAAAAAGTTAAAGAATGTAAAGCTGAAGTCCAAAAGCTTTTAAAGGAAAAAAATAAAGAAAAACTAGTGGAACTGGCAGCAAATAAAGAATGTAATGCGGCTGATTCTGCGTTAAAAGAGCATCGGAAACAGGAATTAGAAAAGCAACGTCTCGAAAAAGAGAATGCTCGTAAGGAATTATTAGAAAAAATTCGTAAAGACTTGGATAAGCAATATGGTAATTTGAGTTGGCAAGAAATGGCAGCTGAATATGTCAATCACGACTGTAACAATGCTAGATCTAGTTCGAGTTGGGAGCAATGTGAAGTTTTGGGTAAACTTTATAATGAGAAAGAAGAACAAGGAAAAATGGAGTTGAGTAAATTAAGTTTAGAGCAATTATTATCTGAACAGAAAACATATTGCACTAAAGATAGAAGAGTTTTATCTGCTTGTGATATTTGGCAAAAGGCAACATTGTCAGTGGCAAAACAAGAGTTTGATAAAAAGGACTTTTCCGCATTGAGCCAACAAGAAAAGAATTATTGTGATTACAATTCATCAAATTACTTCCTTTGTGCAACGTGGAGAGAAAGTTTTAGAGTAAGCGAGAAAAACATAGTTGATAATTATGTTAAGAACTATGAGTTACTGAAAAAAGACTATAATCAATGCGTGGCGTCAATTCAAAATATTGATAATGATGAGAGCAAATCATATGCTATCAAAGCGGAAGAAAGAGAAAGCATAACTTCCAATTATCCTTGTAGACAGGCTGGTTATGCGAGAAGTTCTCTAGGTTTAGGATATGCTGATTTCAAAACCTTAATGGAATAGGAATACAGATAATCTTTTGTCACTGTATATAATCCCCTTTAAACGTTTCGATTTTAAGGGGATTTTACAGTGATATGGAATAACTGGATTTTAGTATAATGAAAAATATCATCAACAAATTATTAACCAACAAGAACGTAACTATAAGCGGGTGGATAGGTAGCAAGATTTGCAAAAATTTGCTAAAATCTAACCGCTTTTTCGTCCGCCCATTTGTGAGGGCGAGTAAAGCTCATTTTTATATACAATAATCAATTAAGAAATCGCAAAAAATTATCGGAATCTAACCGCTTGCAAGCGGTTTTTTGTTTTCCATTTTTGCAAAATGTTCAATCTCAACAAGTAACCTTTCGTATGGGTTACCACTGTATAAGGATTTAAAATGCCAATTATTACTTTACCAGATGGCTCTCAACGCCAATTTGATCACCCCGTTTCTGTAATGGACGTTGCCCAAAGTATCGGTGCAGGTCTTGCGAAAGCAACTATCGCAGGGCGTGTAAACGGTGAACGTCGTGATGCATCAGACATTATCCACGAAGATGCAACGCTAGAAATTATTACCGCAAAAGATGAAGATGGTTTAGAAATTATTCGTCACTCAACAGCTCACTTGCTTGGTCACGCGATTAAACAGCTTTTCCCAAATGTTAAAATGGCGATTGGTCCAACGATCGACAACGGTTTTTATTATGACATTGATTTAGATCGCTCTTTAACGCAAGAAGATATTGATGCGTTAGAAAAACGTATGCTTGAGTTAGCGAAAACAAACTACGATGTAGTGAAAAAGCCAGTAAGTTGGCAAGAAGCACGAGATACTTTTGAGCGTCGTGGCGAGCCATATAAAATGGCAATTTTAGATGAAAATATTGCAAAAACAGATACACCAGCGTTATATCATCACGAAGAATATATTGATATGTGTCGTGGCCCACACGTGCCAAATATGCGTTTCTGCCACCACTTTAAATTGATGAAAGTTGCTGGAGCTTACTGGCGTGGTGATAGCAAAAATAAAATGCTACAACGTGTTTATGGTACAGCTTGGGCGGATAAAAAACAGCTTGCCGATTACTTGCATCGCTTAGAAGAAGCGGCTAAACGTGATCACCGTAAAATTGGTAAAGCGTTAGATTTATTCCATATGCAAGAAGAAGCACCGGGTATGGTGTTCTGGCATAATGACGGTTGGACGATTTTCCGCGAGTTAGAAACTTTTGTGCGTACTAAACTTAAACAATACGATTATCAGGAAGTAAAAGGTCCATTTATGATGGACAGAGTCTTGTGGGAGAAAACAGGTCACTGGCAAAACTATGGTGATTTAATGTTCACAACGTCATCTGAAAATCGTGAATATGCAATTAAGCCAATGAACTGCCCAGGACACATTCAAATTTTCAATCAAGGTTTGAAATCTTATCGTGATTTACCATTGCGTATGGCTGAGTTTGGCTCTTGCCATCGTAATGAGCCATCAGGTTCACTACACGGTATTATGCGTGTGCGTGGCTTTACCCAAGATGATGCACATATCTTCTGTATGCCAGAACAAGTTGAAAGTGAAGTAACTTCGTGTATTAAAATGGTTTATGACATTTATAGCACTTTCGGTTTCCAAAATATTAAAGTGAAACTTTCAACACGCCCAGAAAATAGTATCGGAACTGATGAAATGTGGGCGAAAGCGGAAGCAGATTTAGCCGCGGCACTCGTTACAAACGGGCTTGAATATGAAATTCAAGAAGGCGAAGGGGCATTCTATGGGCCGAAAATTGAATTTACACTACACGATTGCTTAGATCGTGCGTGGCAATGCGGTACGATCCAGTTAGATTTCTTCTTACCTGAGCGTTTAAATGCGACTTATGTTGCAGAAGATAATGATCGCAGAACACCTGTGATGATCCACCGTGCTATTTTGGGATCTCTTGAGCGTTTTATCGGGATTATTACTGAAGAATATGCAGGATTCTTCCCATCTTGGTTAGCCCCAACTCAAGCAGTGGTAATGAACATTACAGACAGTCAAGCAGATTACGTTCAACAAGTCGTGAACGCTTTATCAGATGCGGGTATTCGTGTAAAAGCGGATCTGCGTAATGAAAAAGTGGGCTTTAAAATTCGCGAACATACTCTACGTCGTGTTCCTTATATGCTCGTATGTGGCGATAAAGAAATCGAAGCAGGTAAAGTTGCAGTGCGTACACGTAAAGGTGCAGATTTAGGCACATTTACTATCGCAGAATTTACTGAGCTACTCAAAAACCAAGTTAGACAACGTGAGTTGAAGTTGTTGGGTGAAGAGTAATTCGTAAATTTTAACTAAAGAGACACCGCTTATCAGGCGGTGTCGGATTATTAAAACTCCCTAAGATTAGTAAAAATAAGTATTGTCTAACTCTGTACAAATAGGAAATTGATTGCAATGTCGCAAATTAAGTTAATTGTAGGGCTCGCTAACCCTGGGGCGAAGTATGAAGAAACTCGTCATAATGCAGGGGAATGGTTAATTAACGAAATTGCCCGAATGCATAATGTAAGCTTAAAAGAAGAAGCTAAATACTTTGGCAAAGTGGCTAAAATCAATACAGCTCAAGGGGAAGTTCGTTTACTTGTTCCTACTACCTTTATGAATTTAAGTGGTAAAGCAGTAGGGGCATTGGCTAACTTCTATCGTATTAAACCTGAAGAAATTTTAGTGGCTCACGATGAGCTAGATTTACCACCAGGCATTGCTAAAATTAAACAAGGTGGCGGACATGGTGGACACAACGGTTTAAAAGATATCGTGGCAAGTTTAGGCAATAACAATAACTTTTATCGTGTTCGAATTGGCATTGGGCACCCAGGCCATAAAGATTTAGTCGCAAGTTATGTTTTAGGTAAACCATCACCAACGGATAAACCGTTGATTGATGCAGCGATTGATGAAGCAAGTCGTTGTGTGGATTTATTATTTAAAGATGGCATTGTGAAAGCAACCAACCGTTTAAATGCTTTTAAAGCATAAGAATTTGTAAAAAGATGAGTAAAAACTACCGCTTAGGTAGCCCATCAGTAATGAAAAAATAGGAAAAATTATGGGATTTAAATGTGGTATTGTCGGTTTACCAAATGTCGGTAAATCAACACTTTTTAACGCTTTAACTAAAGCAGGAATTGAAGCAGCAAATTATCCGTTCTGTACGATTGAACCGAATACTGGTGTTGTACCAATGCCTGATCCACGTCTTGACGCATTGGCAGAAATTGTTAAACCAGAACGTGTATTACCAACCACAATGGAATTTGTTGATATTGCGGGTTTAGTGGCAGGTGCAAGTAAAGGCGAAGGCTTAGGCAATAAGTTCTTAGCTAATATTCGTGAAACAGATGCTATCGGACACGTTGTTCGTTGTTTTGAAAATGATGATATTGTTCACGTTGCAGGGAAAATTGATCCACTTGATGATATCGAAACGATCAATACAGAGTTAGCCCTTGCTGATTTAGATAGTTGTGAACGTGCTATTCAGCGTTTACAAAAGCGTGCTAAAGGTGGCGATAAAGAGGCTAAGTTTGAGCTTTCGATTATGGAGAAAATCTTACCTGTCCTTGAAAATGCAGGAATGATCCGCTCTGTTGATTTAGATAAAGACGAACTACACGCGATCAAAGGGTATAACTTCTTAACCTTAAAACCAACAATGTATATCGCCAATGTGAATGAAGACGGCTTTGAAAACAACCCTTATCTTGAAAAAGTAAGAGAATTTGCTGCAAAAGAAGGTTCTGTGGTTGTGCCTGTCTGTGCTGCTATTGAAGCAGAAATTGCAGAACTAGAAGATGAAGAAAAAACAGAGTTTTTACAAGATCTTGGTATTGAAGAACCTGGGTTAAATCGTGTTATTCGTGCAGGCTACGCATTATTAAACTTACAAACTTACTTCACCGCAGGTGTAAAAGAAGTGAGAGCTTGGACTGTTTCAGTTGGGGCAACTGCACCAAAAGCGGCAGCGGTTATTCATACTGATTTTGAGAAGGGCTTTATTCGTGCAGAAGTGATTGCCTATGATGATTTCGTTCAGTATAAAGGTGAAAATGGAGCAAAAGACGCTGGAAAATGGCGTTTAGAAGGTAAAGATTATATCGTTCAAGACGGCGATGTAATGCACTTCCGTTTTAATGTGTAATTTCCTTTCTATTACCGCATAGAAAACCGCCACTGCCTTTTATAAGTGCAGTGGCGGTTTTATTATTTAAGCAATTCCTTTATGACGCAATAACGCATCTAAGGTTGGTTTGCGTCCACGGAAACGTTCAAACAGCACCATTGGCTCTTCTGAACCACCACGCGTTAAGATATTTTGTAAGAAAGATTCCCCGACTTCTCGGCTAAAAATCCCTTCTTCTTCAAAGCGAGAAAAAGCATCAGCCGAAAGCACTTCTGCCCATAAATAGCTGTAATAACCTGCTGCATATCCACCTGCGAAGATATGTCCGAAACTGTGCGGAGTACGCACGAAAGTTGGAATTTCTACCACTGCAACCTGTGCTTTTACTTCTCTTAACGTATCTAATAATAAATTCTCCCTCGGTTTAGCTAAATGTAAACGGAAATCAAAGATGCCAAATTCTAGCTGACGTAAAACAAACATCGCTGCTTGGAAGTTTTTCGCTTTAAGTAGCTGCGTTAGTTTATCTTTCGGCAATGGTTCTCCCGTTTCATAATGCCCTGAAATAAATGCCAACGCCTCTTCTTCCCAACACCAGTTTTCTAAGAATTGGCTTGGTAATTCTACTGCGTCCCAAGGCACACCGTTGATTCCCGCAACATCACCGACATCAATTTCAGTCAGCATATGGTGAATACCGTGACCAAATTCGTGGAAGAGTGTGGTGACTTCATCGTGAGTGAAGAGTGCAGGTTTATTACCAATCGGCTTATTAAAGTTACAAGTCAAATACGCCACTGGTTTTTGTAATGAACCGTCTGCTAAACGTTTTTGGTTGATACAATCATCCATCCACGCACCACCACGTTTATGTTCTCTTGCATACAGATCAAGGTAGAATGAACCACGCAAGCGGTCAGTTTCATCAAAAATATTGAAAAAACGTACGCTTTCGTGATAGCTATCAAACTCTTTTTGCTCAACGACTTTCATTCCGAAGATGCGTTTTACCAATTCAAATAATCCTGAAAGTACACGTTCTTCTGGGAAATATGGGCGAAGTTCTTCATCGTTAATCGCATAAAGTGCTTGTTTTTGTTTTTCACTATAAAAAGCAAAATCCCAAGGTTGAAGATCGTCCATTCCATATTCTTGTTTTGCAAAGGCTTTTAGTTCTGCTAACTCTTTTTGCCCCTGTGCTTTTGAGCGGTTGGCTAACCCTTCTAAAAAATCCACCACTTGTTTTGGATTTTCCGCCATTTTGGTGGCTAATGAATAATCTGCATAGGTTTCAAAACCTAACAAATTCGCCAACTCTAAACGTAATTTGAGTGTTTCATCAATAATTGCGCTGTTGTCCCATTTACCTGCATTCGGGCCTTGATCCGACGCTCTCGTATTAAAGGCTTCATACATTTTTTGGCGTAACTCACGATTTTCACAGTAGGTCATTACTGGTAGATAGCTTGGGAATTCAAGGGTAAAGCGATAACCTTTTTTACCTTTACTTTCAGCATCTAATTTAGCGGCTTCAAGGGCAGATTCAGGTAAGCCTGTTAATTCAGCCTCACTTTCGATTAAAACTTCCCAACCCATTGTGGCATCTAATACGTTATTGCTAAATTTTGAGCTAAGTTCGGATAAACGCATTGAGATCTCACCGTAGCGTTTTTGTTGTTCCGCAGGTAATGAAATGCCTGATAGTTCAAAATCACGCAAGCTATTTTCGATCGCTTTTTTCTGTGCTAAAGAGTAATTTGCAAACTCAGCGCCATTTTTTAATTTTACATAGCCTTGATATAACCCTTGATGTTGCCCAACCCAAGTGCTGTATTCTGATAATAATGGTAAACAAGCTTGATAAGCATCACGCAATTCTGGGCTGTTTTTGACTGAGTTTAAATGCCCTACAGGCGACCAAGCACGAGATAATTTATCCCCCGTCATCGCTTGTGGCATATAGAAATTTTCCCAAGTCGGCTGTGCTATTTGAGAAACTTGCTCAATGGTTTCTCGACACTGTTGAATGAGCTGCTCAATAGCAGGTTGAATATGCTCAGGTTTAATTGCTGAAAATTGTGGTAAACCTGTTGCATTTAAAAGAGGATTCGACATACTGATTTCCTTTAATCATAATGAAGTAAAAGTGTCGGATAGTTTGGGGATATTTCACGAAATATCAAGAAAAATTTACACAAAGCGGTATGATTTGCAAAAAATCTTACACATCTTACCGCCTCTATTCACATTCAATGGTTTATCTAAACTAAGGAGCAACAATGACAAATTATATTCCACCGAAAGTATGGCGTTGGGAAGAGCAAAATGGCGGAGCTTTTGCGGCAATCAACCGCCCTACATCAGGGGCAACCTTTGATTTAACACTCCCACAAGGAAATAAAGGCTTACAGCTTTACTCATTGGGAACGCCAAACGGGGTAAAAATTACCATAATGCTAGAAGAATTATTGGCTAAAGGTATCACTCAAGCTGATTATGATCTATTCAAAATAGATATTCGCGAGGGAGATCAATTTGGCAGTGGCTTTGTTGAAATTAACCCTAATTCCAAAATACCTGCGTTACTTGATTTAACTGCTGAACAACCACAAAAAGTCTTTGAATCTGGGGCTATTTTGCTCTATTTGTCTGAAAAATTTCAGGCTTTTATCCCAAGTGATTTTTCAAAACGTACAGAGTGCCTTTCTTGGCTATTTTGGCAAATGGCAAGTGCCCCTTATGTTGGGGGCGGATTTGGGCATTTTTATAAATATGCACCAGAGAAATTTGAGTACCCAATCAACCGTTTTACAATGGAAACCAAGCGTCAATTAGATTTGCTGGATAAACATTTAGCCAAACAGGAATATATTTGCGGTGGAGAATATACGATTGCCGATATTGCCATTTGGAGCTGGTATGGGCAGCTTGCTCTTGGCTTAGTTTATGATGCCAAGGAGTTTCTAGCGGTAGAAAGTTATCCGAACTTACTACGCTGGGCAAATGCTATTTATAATCGCCCAGCAGTGCAAAAAGGCTTACAAGCAGAATATCAGCCTATTCGCTAAATCATCAAGCGGAGAGATTTGAAATATGTTTTGCAAAATGCTCCGCTTATGTAAATATCAAGCTCATCTGTTCTTTTGTTGCTTTGATATTGTTATAATTTTCATCCAAAATTGTTTTATGAATAGAAATTTTAATAATGAAACCGATCTTCCTTGAGCTTCGTCACTTAAAAACGCTACTTGCCTTAAAAGAAAGTGGTAGTGTCTCTTTAGCCGCTAAACGCATTCATCTCACTCAATCTGCGTTGTCGCACCAAATCAAATTATTAGAAGATCAATATGAATTAACTTTATTTGAACGAAAAACTCAACCTATTCATTTCACGCCTGCAGGCGAACGCTTAATTCAATTGGCTTATAAAATTTTGCCACAAGTGGTTGAGGCTGAATTAGATCTTGCACGTGTAAAGCAAGGGGAAGTTGGTGAATTACGCATTGCAGTGGAATGTCATACCTGTTTTGATTGGCTGATGCCTGCAATGGACAGATTTCGTCAGAGTTGGTCATTAGTTGAGTTGGATATTGTGTCTGGCTTCCATACAGATACTGTCGGGCTACTGCTTTCTCATCGTGCTGACTGGGCGGTGGTATCGGAGATGGAAGATGTGACTGGGGTGAGTTATATGCCGCTATTTTCTTATGAGATGGTGGCAATTTGCTCTAAAGATCATCATTTGGCGAGTAAAGAAATTTGGGACGCCGAAGATTTTGCTACTGAAACCTTAATTACTTACCCTGTTCCTGACGATATGTTAGACCTTTTGCGTAAGGTATTACATCCAAAAGGAATTAACCCAACAAGACGCACCAGTGAGCTTACCATTGCGATTATTCAGCTTGTGGCGAGTAAACGGGGCGTTGCGGCTTTGCCTTATTGGGCAGTAAAACCTTATTTAGAGCGTGGCTATGTGGTGGCTCGTAAAATTACTCAGAAAGGGCTCTATAGTAATTTATACGGTGCAATTCGTGAATCGGATGCTGAAATGGCTTATATCATTGATTTCCATAACACTGTTAAGGCAGAAAGTTTCGCTACTTTACCTGATTTGTTGGTTTTGGAAGGGGAATAAAATTAGGTGTTCATCAAGAAAAACGGGAATTACTGACGGCATAGCAATAATTCCCGATATATTAAAGGTAAGTGAAATTAAATCTGTTTTAATAGATTTGCCATTTCGATTGCACCTAAAGCACATTCTGCACCTTTATTGCCCGCTTTAGTGCCAGCTCGTTCAATAGCTTGTTCAATATTTTCGGTAGTGAATACACCAAACATTACTAGGGTACCTGTTTGTAGCCAGTAGTGCCAATACAAATAATCCCATCATAATGACCAATAAAAAGGGCGTATTAAATACGCCCTTAGTTTATTTGATATTGTGATCAATTATTTTTGTGATTGAGCCTCAAGCTCGTCCATAAAATCTTGATTTATTTCAATTTTAGCTTTTTCACGCAAATCATTTAATAATGTTAAATAAAGTGAAACTTGATCTTGTTGTGCAATAGCATTCGATAACATTGCAAAACCTTCTTGTTCGCTACTACCATCAATCACTTTATCCAAAGCAATAATTAACACATCACCATTTTTATCTTTAGCAACTTGATAGTTAGGTTTATCACTTGGTTTTGCCATTGAGAATAATGTTTTTGATAACACTGGGTGTGTTGCTTGTGCTTGGATAAATACAAGCTCTTCCGCTTTACCAAACTCTACTGTTGCACTATTGCCGGCATTGAGTGATTTAACTTCTTGCTCTGCTTTAGCGAGTAACGCTTTCTCTGCTTTTTCTTGCTTAACTAATTGTTCGATCTTAGCTTTAGCTTGCTCAAAGGTTTGAGTGCTTTCAGCTTGATAATCAGTCACTCGCAAGAAAAGCGTTGCAGCTTGATCACCATTAGTAATATCAATAGCTTCAGAGTTTTGTTTGCTTTGTTTCAGCTCACTATTGAAGATTGCTTTGACGACTTTCTCATTGTTTAATTCAGCTGGAATTTGTTGATGAGTAAAGCTTTCAGCTTTCTTTAATGTGAGACCAACTGCATCAGCAGCAGCCTGTAATGAGCTACTATTTTCAAAGGCTTTATTTTTTAACTCATTGATTGCATTTGAGTATTCTGGTGCAACCAATTCACTTTTGATAATACTTGCAATACTATCTTTCACTTCAGAAAGTGGTTTTTCACTACCACGCTGAGCAACTGCTTTTACGATGTGGTAAGCACCATCAATTTTCACAGGCTTACTAAATTCACCCACTTTTAGACTATTTAAAGTGTTTTCAAAAGCGGTAGGGAAAGAGCCATTTTTTACCCAACCTAAATCACCACCATTTTTCGCTGTAATACTGTCAGTTGAGTGTTCTTTTGCTAACGTTGCAAATTCAGAACCATTTTTAAGCTGTTCATAAATCGTATTTGCTTTTGCTTCATCAGCCACCTGAATATGTGCAGCTTGTTTCTCTATATTTCCAAATTGAGATTTGTTGGTTTGATAATAAGTTTCAATTTGTTCAGGAGTGATTTGAACCTTGTTTTCAAAATCTTTCGGGGTAGCGATTAGGTATTCAACGGCTACTTGCTCCGGATTAACAAATTCTTTTTGATGAGCATCATAATAGCTTTTTAGCTCATCTTCAGAAGCGGTTTGATTTGCCATTTCTTTCGCAATAGGCATTGTGGATAAACGCACAACACGTTTTTGTAATAATAATTTAGCTAATAGCTCTTTTTCTGCAGGTACACTGAAATCACTATTGATAATGCCTTCATTCAACTGAGATATTAACATTCCATCACGCACTGTTGCGGCATATTGATCTGGGGTAATGCGGCTATGTTGTAAGGATTGTTGGTAAAGGGCGTTGTCGAATTTACCATTGGTGTTAAAAGCACCGCTATTAACAATCTCTGATTTAATTTGGTCTGCAGTAATACCTAGCTTTAATTCTTGGATATATTGGCGAATAAGTTCTTCATTTACCAATCCATCTAAAATCGTTTGACGGAACTGTTTTGCATACTCAGGATTATCAAGTAAATCTCCAGCTTGTCCACCTAATTGGGTATAGAGTGCGTTTTCTCTTTGGCTTTTTTGGTGGCTAAATAGCTGTTGAGAAATTTCTTGTCCGTTTACTTTTACCGCTGATGTGTCGTTTTGGAATAAACCAACAGTACCGATACCACCTAGAACAAAGGAAATTGATATGGCGGCAAAGATGATTTTAAACGTCAGACTATTTGTCTTATCGTGCATTTTTTCAATCATTATGAAATTCCTATAAATAAAAATTTGGCTGATTATACTGTAAAGCAACTAATTCTCAAATTCGAATTTTTGCAAAAAGTTGTTCAAATAAGACCGCTTGTCGATCTGTTTTATTAGGATTTTTTGCATTTGAAAGCAAAATTTGCTTTAATTCGCATCTCATTTTAGTTTCATTTTTCATCACTCTTATCTAAGGATAGCGTATGGGTATTTACGCATATATTTGTTTTCTTTCCGCCTTGTCTATTTTACTCGGTTTTATTACGAGTAAAATTAGTGCTCAAGTACAATCTACCATTGCAATTACCGCTGCAGCGATGGTAGGGTCATTGTTACTTTTATTACTCGGTTTTTTAGGTTGGTTTAATCTGGATCACATAGCCATTGAAGTAATGGAGCAAATTGATTTTAAGAGTTTCTTACTTAATGGGATATTGGGATTCCTGTTATTTGCAGGTTCATTAGGGATTAAATTGCCACTGTTAAAAGATCAAAAATGGGAAATTGCAATTTTTGCGCTTTTCTCAACGGTCGCATCTACCTTCATTGTCGGCGGTTTTATTTATTTCATCAGTAATCTTATTGGTTTACCGATGGATTTTATTTACTGCTTGTTATTTGGTGCGTTGATTTCTCCAAATGACCCAATAGCGGTTATTGCAATTATTAAGAACCTGCGTGCACCAAAGCGTATTGCTATCCAAGTTGAAGGGGAATCTTTATTCAATGATGGTGTTGGCTTAGTGATTTTCGTTACCGTTTTCGCTGTTGCATTTGGCGGACAAGAAGCGACTTTTAGTGGTATTATGGGGCTATTTTTACACGAGGCTATTGGCGGAATCTTATTTGGCTTTGTGCTCGGATTTATTGCTCATATTTTAATTTCATCTACTGATGATGGTAGCTTGGAAATCCTTCTTACTTTAACTATTCCAACTGCAGGCTTTATGTTTGCGAATAATTTCTTGCATGTTTCAGGAGCCTTGGCGATGGTAGTGTCTGGAATTATGATTGGTAACTGGACTCGCCATTCAGGCTTTTCGGAACAGAGCCAACGTTATTTAGATCACTTCTGGGAGATGATTGACCATTTCCTAAATGCATTGTTATTCTTCCTAATAGGCTTTGCGTTGTTGCTTATCGACTTCAGCATTTATGGTATTATTTTGATGATTGTTGCAGTACCTGTTTGTTTAGCTGCTCGTTATGCGAGTCTATGGTTGCCATTGCAAGTGCTTAAAAAATTCCGTACTTACAACCCTTATACGTTAAAAATTATGACGTGGGGGGGATTACGTGGTGGTTTAGCTTTGGCGATGGCGTTATCTATTCCGGCTAAAACTGCTTTTGTCGGCGATGGCATTGATGTGAAAGATATTATTTTGGTAATGACTTATTCGGTGGTGATGTTCTCGATTTTGGTTCAGGGTTCAACTGTTGAGCCGATGATTCGTAAATCAAAGGCGGTTGATCCAAATAAAGAAGAGTACTTACAACCAAGCAATCAGAATACACATCACTAAATTTTTATGAGGGAAGATTGCTTTTCAAGCAAATTCCCTTTAGAATTTGCAACCTCGTGTCGTAGCTGAATTAGAGATCGGCTATTGATGAATATAAACTTAACTACTTTTTAGGAGTAAAAAATGTCTCTAAGCGTAGAAGCAAAAGCAAAAATCGTTGCTGAATTTGGTCGTGATGCAAAAGATACTGGTTCTTCAGAAGTGCAAATCGCACTTTTAACTGCACAAATCAACCACTTACAAGGCCACTTTGCTGAGCATAAAAAAGATCACCATGGTCGTCGTGGTTTATTACGTATGGTTTCACGTCGTCGTAAATTATTAGACTACTTAAAACGTACTGATCTTGCTAAATATTCAGAAACTATCGCACGTTTAGGTTTACGTCGCTAATTTCAGATCGAGAAAGCCGAGCAGATAAATGCTCGGTTTTTTTGTGCGTGTTGATCAGCACATCAAATTTGCAAAATTTTACTGCAATCTTACCGCTTGTTTCCTAGCCGATTTCATTAAAAAAAGGTATAATCGCTCCCCTTTGCAAATTGTGAGGTAGATCACATTTCCAAGAATTCGTCAGTGAGTAATGTTTTATTACTCGCTTAGTTAAGTTAGATGCGTGGATCACTCCACCTTTAAATAAAGTAATTTCAATGCAACATTTAGATACAAACAAACTGCGTAATATCGCAATTATTGCCCACGTTGACCACGGCAAAACCACTTTAGTTGATAAACTTCTTAAACTTTCAGGCACATTAGATACTTCTCGTGGTGATACTGATGAGCGTGTTATGGACTCAAACGATCTTGAAAAAGAGCGTGGCATTACAATTTTAGCGAAAAATACAGCGATTAACTGGAACGATTATCGTATCAATATCGTAGATACCCCAGGGCACGCCGATTTTGGTGGTGAAGTTGAGCGTGTACTTTCAATGGTTGATTCGGTGTTATTGGTTGTTGATGCTTTTGATGGCCCTATGCCGCAAACTCGTTTCGTGACACAAAAAGCCTTTGCTCACGGTTTAAAACCGATTGTAGTTATCAATAAAGTGGACCGTCCTGGTGCTCGTCCTGATTGGGTTGTGGATCAGGTGTTTGACTTGTTTGTGAACTTAGGGGCAACGGATGAGCAGTTAGATTTCCCTATTATTTACGCATCAGCACTAAATGGTGTGGCTGGTTTAGAACACGAAGATCTTGCTCCGAATATGGATCCATTATTTGAAGCGATTATTAAGCACGTTTCACCACCAGATGTGCAATTAGATGCACCATTCCAAATGCAAATTTCTCAGTTAGATTATAGTAAATACTTAGGTGTTATCGGTATTGGACGCATTAAGCGTGGTACAGTAAAACCAAACCAACCTATCACTGTGATCGATGCTGAAGGAAAAACGCGTAATGGTCGTGTTGGTCAAGTATTAGGGCATTTAGGCTTACAGCGTTATGAAGCAACAGAAGCCTATGCTGGTGATATTATTGCCATCACAGGTTTAGGTGAGTTAAATATTTCAGATACATTATGCGATATTAACAATGTAGAAGCGTTACCTGCGTTATCAGTTGATGAACCAACTGTAACTATGTTCTTCTGTGTAAATACTTCACCATTCTGTGGACAAGAAGGTAAATTCGTTACTTCTCGTCAGATTTTAGAGCGTTTGAAAAAAGAGTTAGTGCATAACGTGGCATTACGTGTAGAAGAAACTGATGATTCTGATATTTTCAGCGTATCTGGTCGTGGTGAGTTACATTTATCTGTACTTATTGAAAATATGCGTCGAGAAGGCTATGAGTTAGCGGTATCTCGTCCAAAAGTTATTTTCAAAGAAATTGATGGTCGTAAACAGGAGCCGTTTGAGCAAGTAACGATTGATATTGAAGAACAGCACCAAGGTTCAGTAATGGAAGCATTAGGTATTCGTAAAGGTGAAGTACGTGATATGGTGCCAGATGGTAAAGGTCGTACCCGTTTAGAATATATCATTCCAAGCCGCGGTCTAATTGGTTTCCGTAATGAATTTATGACAATGACTTCAGGTACAGGTTTACTTTACTCAAGTTTCAGCCATTACGATGATGTGAAACCAGGTGAAATCGGTCAGCGTATTAACGGTGTATTAATTTCAAACGGTACAGGTAAAGCCCTAGCTTATTCGCTTTATGCTTTACAAGATCGTGGTAAATTGATGATCGATCACGGTGTTGAAATTTATGAAGGCCAAGTTATCGGTATCCATAGCCGCTCAAATGACTTAACTGTAAATCCACTGGAAGGTAAAAAACTGACCAATATGCGTGCTTCAGGAAAAGATGATGCACTTACTTTAACTACGCCAGTAAAATTCACGCTTGAGCAAGCACTTGAGTTTATTGATGATGACGAATTAGTGGAAGTAACGCCAACTTCGGTGCGTATTCGTAAAAAATTACTAACAGAGGTAGAACGTAAACGTGCAAGCCGTACAACGACAAGCACTAGCACGCACTAATTAGTCGCCCACTTAAACGACTAAGATAAAATAATAGCGGTAGGATTTGTAAATGATTTTGCAAATCCTACCGCTTTTTATTTAGTAATTCAGTGTAATGAAAAAAATAGTTGCTAATAATATTTTTAGGAACTATTTTTATCTAAAAAATCCTGTATAAACAATATCTTACGCTTTTTACTTGATCCATTATGATTATTTAATTTTCGTTTCAGCTCACGAAATAATCCTTCTAGCCTATTTTTCATTTTTTCTATATTTAACCCGAGATTCTTTCCGAAGGTAAATAAATATTTTACATACTATAATCAATTAACATGTCATCTATTATCTAAACAGAGATTGCATTATTAGGTGAATAAAAAATCCTCCCACAATAAGCCATAAGCAGATAATACCCCCTAATAACAAAGGTTTTATACCCGCTTGTTTAATAGAGCTAATGCGAGTGGTTAGGCCCAATGCTGACATTGCCATCATTAGCAAGAATGTATCAATTTGGATCAGTGTATTCACCACTTTTTCGGGTATTAAATTGAACGAATTAAATACCGCAACGGCAATAAACAGTACGGCGAACCAAGGAATCGTAATTTTCTGCTGTTGGTTATCTCCCTGCTGCAAATAGTAAGCTAAGCAAATTAAAAAGGGAGCGAGCATCATTACCCGAATCATTTTGGTAATTACTGCAGTATCAGCAACCGTACTACTGATATTCCCACCAGCTGCATACACTTGAGCGACTTCGTGAACCGTTGAGCCGATATAAATTCCAAACTGATGTTCTGTTAACACATTACTCAAGTAAGGATAGAACATTGGGTATAAGAACATACAAAGCGTGCCAAAAATCACAATAAGAGCAACCGCTACCGACACTTTATGCGATTCTGCTTTAACAATAGATGTTGTTGCCATAATGGCAGCTGCACCACAAATGCTACAACCTGCCGCAGTAAGTTGCACAATCTGTTTATCTATTTTCAGCAGCCGAATACCAATCCAACAAGTCAGAAAAAATGTGGTTACCAATAAAATAGCATCGCTGATTACCGCGTTCGCACCCACAGAATGAATATCTTGTAAAGTAATCCTAAAACCATATAGCACAATACCTGTTCTTAATAGGATAGTTTTAGCAAATTGAATACCTTGTGCGGTTTCTTTTTCGATATAAACATAAAATGTATTGCCTAATAACAGCCCGATTAGAATTGCAATGGTTAGTGCACTAAGTTGTAAATTTATGGCAATTGTAGCGTGTGAAATATAGAAGGAAAGGGCTGTTAAGAAAGCAACTAAAGTGAGCCCTGAGAGTAGATTTGTGTTAATTTTCATTTTTATAATAAAAAGGCATAATAGAACCCGTCTATTATGCCTTAAATCTAATAATATTTTAACTAAAAATTAGAAACGATAAGTTGCGTTAGCACCCAAAGTGTTGCCTTTTAAGCTCTCGCCATCGAATTTGATGTTAGTTCTTAAATATTCTGCTCCAACTTCAAAGTTTGAAGATACGGCGTATTTAGCACCCACACCAAATCCAATACCACCTTTAGTTTTTGCTACCGATGTATATTCAACGTTATTACCATATACTTCACGATCTTTAGCTTCAAATTTAGCAGCTACATAACCTACTTTTACGTAAGGTAATAAATCAGCAGAGACACGGTAACCTTGTAAATAGCTTACGCTTGCTCGCCATTTCTCGTCAACTTTCGTGTATGAACCGTCAGTTTCTGTAACGTCAACTAATTTAGAACTATTTAATTTTACTTTGCCTTCAATCACACCAACCAAATTATTGCCATAATCAATACCATAATCTGCAATGATACCTACGCCAGTTGCGCGTTTAGCACCTTTATATTTAGTTGAAGTTAAATCAACACCTGCGCCAAAACCTGTAAAAGTCTGACCTACAGGCGCTGCAAATGCAGATACTGATACTAAGCTAGCAAGAGTTGCTAAAACGAATTTTTTCATAAAATGCTCCTATATGAGTGTAAAAACAGAGCCAGTGTACTGGCTCATTTTCAAAAAAACAAGTAAAGGATTCACTTTTGTAAATTTTGTGTGAAAAGCAACCGGCTTATTATCTTCTTTTCGCTTTACTGGTTGGGGCTTTTTTCTTTCTAGACGTTTTCTTTTTATCCGCTTTCTTTTTAGAAACCTTTTTTATCGTAGCGATCTCTTTAAAGATAGGCTCTCCTGTTTTCGCTTTTTGTTTTGCAGTTTTACCTGCTGCTTTGGGTTTGCGTAAACTGGTCGTCAAAGCAAAATCTATTTTTTTGTCATCTAAGTTCACGCCGATCACTCTTACTTTTACAGGATCGCCTAAACGATACATTACGCCATTAGCACCTACAAGACGTTGGCGGTCGCTATCAAAGTGATAGTACCCATTATCTAGGCTTGAAATATGTACCAGACCATCAATCAGCAATTCATTGAGCTTAACAAATAAGCCAAAGCCCGTTACGCTTGAAATAACGCCCATAAACTCTTCGCCAATATGATCTTGCATATATTCACATTTCAGCCAATCTGCAACTTCTCGGGTTGCATCATCTGCTCTACGCTCAGTGGCAGAGCATTTTTCCCCGAATTGATCCATATCGTCCAGCTTATAGTGATATCCACCGCCATTGGTGTAATGGCGAGTATTGCCCTGCTGTTTTTCGATTAAATACTTAATCGCACGATGTAGCAATAAATCAGGATAACGGCGAATTGGTGAAGTAAAGTGAGCATATTCCGTTAAAGCTAAGCCAAAATGCCCTTCGTTATCAGGGGAATAAATTGCCTGTTTTAATGAACGTAATAGCATTGTTTGGATCAGCTCTTTATCTGGACGCTCTTTAACTGTATCCAGTAATTTAGCGTAGTCTTTTGGCGTTGGATTTAACCCACCATCTAAAAATAGCCCACATTCTTTTAAGAATGTACGGAAACTTGTCAATTTTTCTTCACTTGGTTGAGCGTGAATACGATAGAGCGAAGGCTCATCGGCTTTCTCGACAAAACGAGCTGCTGCAATATTGGCAAGGATCATACACTCTTCAATAATTTTATGAGCATCATTACGAATCACAGGCTCAATGCGTTCAATACGCCCTTGTGGATTGAAAATAAACTGATTTTCAATGGTTTCAAATTCAATTGCACCACGTTTTTGGCGAGCATCAACAAGCACTTGGTACATTTTATGTAACTCTTCCAAATGGGGAACAAGAGCAGAATAACGTTCTCTTAATGTCTCATTTCCTTCTAAAATATGCCATACTTTCGTATAAGTTAGGCGAGCGTGAGAATTCATCACCGCTTCATAAAATTGGAAATTACCTAATTGTCCTGCCTCGGACACTTGCATTTCTGCCACCAAGCATAAACGATCCACCTGTGGATTAAGTGAACACAACCCATTCGATAATACTTCAGGTAACATTGGGATCACTCTATTTGGAAAATAAACAGAGTTCCCCCGTTGTTGAGCGTCTAAATCAAGCGCTGTTTTTGGGCGAACATAGTAACTGACATCAGCAATCGCTACCCACAAACGCCAACCATTTTCTTCTCGTTGGCAGAAAACAGCATCGTCAAAATCTCTAGCGCTTTCACCATCAATCGTGACAAGGGGGAGATGGCGTAAATCCACTCTGCCTTGTTTGGCTTCTTCGGGTACTTCTTCACTAAATTGGCGGATCTGTTTTTCAACACCCTCGCTCCAAATATGTGGAATTTCGTGATTGCGTAAAGCAATCTCAATTTCCATACCGGGCGCAAGGTTGTCGCCCAAAATTTCAGTAATAAAACCAACAGGGCGTTTAAAATCTGCTTTGCGTGGTTGTAATTCAACAACTACTACTTGCCCCATTCTTGCTCCAAGACGCTGATCTTCAGGAATAAGAATATCGTGCTGAATACGACTATCATCAGGGACAACATAATTGATTCCTGACTCAGTGAAAAATCGTCCGACAATTTGTTTTTTGCGAGCTTCCAATACGCGTACAATACGGATTTCTTTGCGACCACGGCGATCTGTTCCATTAGGTTGAGCTAGGACGAAATCCCCGTGTAACACACGCACCATTTGGTTATTCGGGATAAACCAATCGTCATCATCTTCAACTTGTAAAAAGCCATAACCATCACGATGCCCGATAACTGTCCCTTTTAATAAATCCATCTTTTCAGGTAAGGCATAACGGCGACGTTTGGTAAAGACTAACTGCCCATCATTCTCCATTGCTCGTAATCGACGGCGAATGGCTTCTTGGCGGTCTTCATCATCAATGTTAAAGGTGGCAAGTAGCTCTTCTTTACTCATTGGTGCATCATAATTTCGGATTGTTTGTAAAATAAACTCCCTGCTTGGCACAGGGTTTTCATATTTTTCTAATTCTTGTTGATAATTTGGATCTTGTTTCATTTTCTATATTTTCTCTTATATTTTTTAGGAAGGCATTTGCCTTGTTTTTATGTTGTTTATAATTAAATTTATGAATAAGGCAAAACTTATTCAGGTTCAATGATTTATGTAAAATTACAAAGGTTAAGTTAAAGCTAGATAGGATATAACGGAGAGAAGGGCGTGATAGTCAGCTAACTAAATAAAAAGGCGACTAAATGTCGCCTCTCAAGAACAAATCTTATTGATTGTTTTGAACGTAATCAATCGCAGATTGTACAGTTGTGATTTTTTCTGCTTCTTCATCAGGAATTTCGATATCGAATTCTTCTTCTAAAGCCATCACTAACTCTACTGTATCAAGAGAGTCTGCGCCTAAATCTTCGATGAAAGAAGCTTCAGGTTTAACATCTTCTGCTTTTGCGCCAAGTTGATCAACGATGATTTTTTTTACGCGTTCTTCAATGCTCATTTTGTGTTTCCTATTTGTGAATTCGCTTAAGTGCGAGAGTTATATAGTGTAAAGAAAATTTGCATAAATTCAACCTTTTTATGAGAAGTCAAACCAGCCTTGAGTTTTCTTATACACTTGAACCGATTGTTTTGCTTTTATAAAGCAAAAAGCGAGACGGATTTTAACATTATGAATAGGGTTTATCCATAGCCGATTTTAGCCTGAGATTGAATTTCATCAAACAAGCGGTCGAATTTTTAAGAAATTTTGCAAATTTTTGCAAAATCTTACCGCTTATGCTTTCCTGAATGACTGTTGATCTCTACAATAGCAAAATTTTCACATTTAAAAATTATAAAGATAGGATAAAACAATGCGTACCAGTCAATATTTATTTTCTACACTCAAAGAAACTCCAAATGATGCTCAAGTCGTTAGCCATCAGCTAATGCTTCGAGCAGGAATGATCCGACCGCTTGCATCAGGTTTATATAACTGGCTTCCAACGGGTTTGCGTGTATTAAAGAAAGTTGAAAATATTATTCGTGAAGAGATGAATAAAAGTGGGGCATTAGAAGTGGAAATGCCTGTTGTGCAACCTGCAGATTTGTGGATCGAATCAGAACGTTGGGAAGATTATGGCCCTGAATTACTACGTTTTAAAGATCGTGGCGATCGCCCGTTTGTATTAGGTCCAACACATGAAGAAGTTATTACCGATTTAGTTCGCCGTGAAGTGAGTTCTTATAAACAGTTACCACTCAATTTATATCAAATCCAAACCAAATTCCGTGATGAAGTTCGCCCTCGTTTTGGTGTAATGCGTGGACGTGAATTTTTGATGAAAGATGCTTATTCTTTCCACACAACCAAAGAATCATTACAAGAAACCTATGATGTAATGCACCAAACATATAGCAACATTTTTACGCGTTTAGGCTTAGATTTCCGTCCTGTTGCGGCGGATACAGGTTCAATCGGTGGATCGGCATCTCACGAATTCCAAGTCTTAGCGGCAAGCGGTGAAGATGATGTAGTATTCTCAACAGAATCTGATTATGCAGCTAACATTGAACTGGCAGAAGCGATTGCAGTTGGTGAACGTCAAGCTCCAACTGCTGAACTACAATTGGTTGATACACCAAATGCAAAAACGATCAATGAATTAGTGGAACAGTTTAATTTACCTATCGAAAAAACAGTGAAAACCCTGATTGTAAAAGGGGCAAGTGAAGAAAATCCATTAGTTGCATTAGTCATTCGTGGCGATCACGATTTGAATGAAATTAAAGCAGAAAAATTAGCAGAAGTTGCAGAGCCATTTGAGTTTGCTGACGAAGCAGACATCAAAGCGAAAATCGGTGCTGGCGTTGGCTCATTAGGCCCTGTCAATCTTACTATTCCAGTGATTATTGATAGAAGCGTTGCCATTATGAATGATTTTAGTGCTGGGGCGAATATTGACGGAAAACACTATTTCAACATCAATTGGGAACGTGATGTTGCTTTACCAAAAGTAGCCGATTTACGCAATGTTGTAGAAGGTGATCCAAGTCCAGATGGCAAAGGAACCTTGCTCATCAAACGTGGTATTGAAGTCGGACATATCTTCCAACTTGGCACAAAATATTCAGAAGCGATGAAAGCCACTGTACAAGGCGAGGATGGACGCCCACAAACGATGATTATGGGTTGCTATGGTATTGGGGTAACTCGTGTTGTGGCGGCTGCTATTGAACAACATCACGATGAACGCGGTATTATTTGGCCAACAGATGCAATTGCCCCTTTCACCGTAGCGGTTGTTCCGATGAATATGCATAAATCAGAAAAAGTCCAAGCTTTTGCGGAAGATCTTTATAAAACACTACGCACACAAGGTGTTGATGTTATTTTTGATGATCGTAAAGAACGCCCAGGGGTGATGTTTGCGGATATGGAATTGATTGGCGTACCGCATATGGTGGTTATTGGTGAGAAAAACCTAGAAAACGGTGAAATTGAATATAAAAATCGCCGTACAGGTGAAAAACAGATGATTAATAAAGAGCAATTATTAGATTTCTTACGCTCACAAATTAAAGCTTAAGTGCTTTAATATTTGCAAAAAACCACAATAAAATAACCGCTTGGTTAGCCAGTTTAACTGATTAGCTAAGCGGTTTTTGTTATAACTAATGTTATTAGTGAGAAATTGGAGTGATAGAGAAACTCTGATTTTTATAATGATTTGCCAAAGTAAGTCTGATCTTCTACATCAATATATTATGAATAAATTGCTAATCCATCCAACTCAGTGAAAGACTTCACATTACCCAATTTTTCCAATGTAGTTAGTTTCATCGTATGTCTAAACCCCTTCCCTTGTTCATTTAGTAGTGGGACTTCAATAATTGGTTGTTCTAATCGCAAAGGCATTGCCAATTCAAATAAATAGTACTCCGCTGAACTTTCACTTTCTGCTCCAGCTTGTTCAACAGTAATGTGTGAACGTGGTAATTTTTGTACTGATTTTACAGGATAAATTCGATGAACTTCACCTTGATATGCCAAGGCTAAAAAGCGGATTTCACTCGCCAGATAATCAGGATATTTCAGCTCAAAAGTGGTCACTGGCGTGTGGTACCAAGCTAATTTTCCTTGTTCCAATTGAGTATAATAGTACGCAGAACGATCTTTCCCGACTCCAATAATAAAGACTAAATTATTGTAATAGGTCTGCTGCATACCATGATCAGCAATACGCGCCTCATGCTGTAGCCACAAATTGTCGTGAGCCTGTTGAAGCTGTAATTTAGATTTCAAAAATTCAGTAAGCCAATAATCACCATTTTCTGTTGGCAATAAAGCAAATGCACCGATACCCACTTCATCAATTGCATTTTGATAGGGATTTTCCACCGCTTTTTGATCGAAAAAACCGGGATACAAAGCAAAAGCACCAAACACAGGGCGAGATTTGGGTGTAAGCTGAGAATTATCCAATAAAATCAACGCATCACGATAGCGATGCATTTGGTTAATCGCATCATCTGGTACATAATCAATACGCTCAATATCATCATTTTCGTCTTTAGCTTGCTCTGTTTTTATACGGTATTTCGCATCAAACAGCCAAATATAACGTAGCTTATTTGGAAAGATCACTTCTAAGAAAATATCTGGCTTTTGTGGTGTTACAAAGGATTTGATTGTTTGATTATTTTTACCAAATTTAGGTTCGTGGGCTAACCGAATTTTTACACCATCTTTCTCAAAATGAAATGCACCTCGAATGCCATCTTTCATCATTAAACTAAAATCATCAGCTTGAGCTAACAACTCCTTTTTCCGATGTTTTTCATTGAAACCGAGTTTAAGCAAGCAACGGCGTAATGCTAAAAAGCACCATACTTCATAAAGCTCTGCCACAGATTTTTGCGAAATTTCAGCATTATTTTGCTCAAAAATATCAAGATAATGCTTTAATTCTTGCCAAATTTGGGAAACTCGCTGATAGCCTGAACGCTGTTGTAACACTAAACTTTCTTTACTTAGCCCCTGAAAATCACCAACTTGTTGTAAAAAGGGTTGATGTTGAAATAAGCGTAAAGGCTTTTGCCATTCCTCTAATCGCTGAAAAAAAGCCTTAGATAATCGGTTAGTTTTAGCATTTTCTTTGGTTAAAGTGCGGTTGAAATTTGTCAAGATTTTGAAAGAATGGGCTACTGCCATTTTGACAAAACGGTTTTCTGGTGTATCTACGGATAATGTTTTCTCCGTAATTGCATAACGCTTATGCCATAAACCATTTTGTATATCATTGCGGATTTTTATTGCTGCACGTTCTGGCAATTTCCCTTTGATTTTATCCGCTCTTTGATATTTTTCTACCGCTTGTAGTCGGTTATGTGGACTATTAGCTATCACCTTTAAGGCTGCTGCAAAATCAGCTTGTAAACGTTGAAATTGAGCAAACCAGAGCAATGAAAAATCCACTCGCTTGCGACTATCTTGAACAGATTGCTCCGCTTTTTCAATCAAATTAAACCGCCATAGCGGGTAATGTTCGTCAATATCGGCATACATTTGAGGTAAGTCGGAATGTAAATCCATTTTGCTTGGTAGAACCTCAAAAGCAAAATCAAAAGTATGCGTTGATCCATCAGCTAACTCATAGCTTAAAGGCAAATGAAACCAACCAACATCATTTCCTGTATCCAATGAACCTATCAATAATTTTCGCTGAGAATTAAACCGAAAAGCGTCATTTACACTATTTAACTTGTGCATTAACCGCACATTTTTTACATCGTTATGAAAGAAAAATTCAAAGTCATAACGACTATTTTCAAAGAAGATGGGCTGTTCAAGCGGTTGCTTTTGATGATTAATTTGCAAATAGTAAAGAGGGATTTCTTTCCCTCGTTTTTTTGATGTAATTGGTGTGATTTTAAATATTTTGTCCTATATGCCTTATATTCAGATTGAGCTAGTAATGTTCGATCAAAGGCAAAGCAAAATATGAGTATCTAGCAATACTTTCATTTTGCTTCTCCATTAAACATTATTAGAATTTCCTCTTCGTATAAACGATCAAAATTATCAGGTACAATTTGCTTCTGCATAAAGCCAAATCTTGTAGTAGGTAAATCATTATCAATTGGTACGATTTTTACTTGTGGTTTGCCTGCTTTTGCAATGATCACTGGTGTTTGTTGACGCTTAACTTCTTCCACAATGCGTGATAAATGCGTTTTGGCATCGTGAATATTGATACTTTGTAATTCAACAGCAATAGACATTTTATACTCGTTTTAACTTAGTTAGTTTGATAGAGAAGCTCTCATTTTTATAATGATTTGTCAAAGTAAGTCTGATCTTCTACATCATGTTCAGATTATGAGCTAAGCGTACTTTTTTACATCATCATGAAAGAAAAATTTGAAATCATAACGACTATTTTCAAAGAAGATAGACTACACAAAAAGTAGCCTTGTTAAAATAACCTGAAAATTAACCGAGTTTAGTAGAGAAATATAGTAAATGTAGAAATTTACTATATTTCAATTAATTTGATATTACTTGGCGTATATTCTCTGCAATACGTTTAATTACTGGAACAACTACACTATTTCCTGCTTGTTTATATAAGTGAGAATTAGTCAAATTTGGCAATTTAAAATCTTTAGGATACCCTTGGAAATTAAAACATTCTCTAGGGGTTAATTTTCTAATAGTTTCAGGTAGTCCTTGAACATTCAATAAAGGAACATTATGCCCACCAGTACCCATATTTGCAGTAAGTGTTGGACATAGATTATTTTTATTTTCTCTGACATATTTCCTTCTCCATTGATATAAAGTTTCATATCCTGTGACATTTTTAACTAACTCGTTAAAGAATGGAGTTTTATTTGTATAAAAAAACTTTTTATCAATATCTAATTCATTTTCTAACATGTCTTTTATTGTTTTTTCTAATTCTATTTTTATAGGAAACTCAAATTTTTCTGCAAATTTCTTATTTTTGAAACAAACTATGTAAATTCTCTCCCTGTTTTGTGGTATATTTCCGTACTCGCAAGCATTTAATATTTTATATTTAATAAAATAGCCATTCCTTTTTAGAGAATCTTGTATAATCGCAAATGTCCTACCATGATCATGAGTGACTAAATTTTTAACATTTTCAAGAAAAATTATTGATGGTTGCTTTGCAATAAAAATTCTTTCTAGTTCAAAAAATAAATCACCTCTTCCTTTATCTTCAAATCCTTTTCTATAACCTGCAATAGAAAATGCCTGACATGGAAATCCTGCTAACATAACATCAAAATCAGGTATTTCATGTGCTTTAACATCGACAATACTACGGTGATCCATAAAAATATTATGGTTAGATATAAAAGTTTCTACAGCATTTTTATCTATTTCATTTGCATAAATAATATCAAATCCAGCTTGCTGGAAGCCTAGATCAATACCACCAACACCCGCAAAAAATGAAGCACATCTCATTTGTTATAATTCCTAATTAAGTTCCTATAAAATCTTTTGGAGGGTTTTCTGGATCTATCCAAATAAACTCTAATCCAATACCCCTATTACTATCAGCAAATTTAACAAGCCTAATACCATTTATACCTAAGTCGTTTAATTTTCTATATGTTAATAGCTCTCGATATTTAAGCTGAAATACATTGTATAATAACCATCCCCCTAAGATATCTTGACTATCTTTAGATTGGATAGCTTTGCCATTATCTTGGTTTATATATGCTTGTATTATATTTCCTGAAGGAATAAATTCGAGATTAAAAACTCGATCTTCAGGATTAAGTACTAATTGATTAGTTCCCTCTTTAAATGTTCCAAAATTTTCTCCAAAAAAATGAGGGTTATTCCTGTGAAATTTAAATGAATTAGGAATTGGGATATAAACCTCCGTTGCAGAACGACATACTAACTTCTCAATATCTTCATATAAATCCGTATAGGGATACTTCTCTTTAATAAAAGACAATAAACTTTCTCTATCCTTTCTTCTTTTAGATAAAGCATTCTTATTATTTGCTATTTTCTCTAATAATAATTTAGATAATTCAGTAATGACTTTATTAAAATCATTACTGTTATGATATTTAGTATGCTTATTAATAAATTTATTTAATGCAGATTTTCTACTTTTATGAGAAAGTTTACTACCGCCATTAAAAGCATTAAACCCCGAAGCTTCTTCAATTTCGATCATCCAAGAAACTGATTCTAGTATTTCTTTACTTTCATTTTTTGGGAAATCCTTGGATAAATTTTCAAAAAAATCAAATGGATTCTGAATATAATTAACATCCCACTCTTCAAGAATAATATTCTTATTATCAAAATTCATAAATAACTGACTATCTGCAGTAGTGTATTTATAAATATGTTTTCCATCATTAAACTTGAAGTTTTCAACTTTACCTGTTGTCCCCTCAATGACTATATTATCAATATCCACAGGTTCATAAGGTATTTCCCCCACAAAAATCTTAGGTAACTCATTCTTTTTAGTTGTCATCAGGACATGATAAACAGCTTGAATTTCAGATTCATCTCCTTGAAATCCTTTTATTTGAGCTTTAGATGAATTAAGCCTTTTATTGCGTAACTCGGCTATTTTTAGAGCTAATGCTCGATATAGTGGCTCATTAATTTTATTAATTTCTTCTTTGCATGAACAACTTTCTGCGTTCTCTCTTATTTTCCCAATAATATTAACCCAATCAGAACTAGCTGATTTGAATTGAGCTATTTTTTGATCTTTGGCATCAATCCCGAATGCTTTTATTCCAACTAGATATTTTTCTCCAGTATCTAGTTTTATAGAAGCATCATAGGATGTATTAGCAATATCTTCACTTGTTGCGTTAAAGGATTTTTGAAAGACTGTTTCCTGGAATTTAGAATTCACAATAGGAGCGACGATGTATTTTCCTTCTGTTTCCTCTACACTTTCTGATTTTTGAGAAAAAGCTTCACTTAAACTAGCAAAATTAGAAATTAGTGTTTTGTATTTCAGTTTGTTAGCTTCAGGTAGTTTTTTCCACATTATGTTCATCCTCTATTAAAATGCGGTCAAAATTGACCGCACTTTTCATTCAACTTCACCAATTACAAAGTTTCAATCGCTTTATACTGCTGTTTGAGTTTTTCTAAACCCTCAGCGTATTCTGCCATTTTTTCACGCTCTTTGGCGATCACTTGCTCTGGGGCTTTGGCAACAAAGGCTTCGTTGCTGAGTTTGTTTTCGATACGAGCGACTTCGTTATTCAGTTTTTCGATCTCTTTATTCAAACGTGCTAGTTCTGCCTCTTTATTAATAAAGCCTGCCATTGGCACGAATAACTCCGCATTGCCGATCAGTTTGGTCACTGAAAGCGGTGCTTCTTCACTAGCGTTAAGGACTTTAACATCGTCTAACTTCGCAATGGCTTTTAACAAGCGGTCGTTTTCAGCAAGAATTTTGCAATCTGTTTCGCTGATATTGCGTAGCAATAGGTCAAGTCCTTTGCTTGGGGCGATGTTCGATTCCGCACGAATATTACGCACGGCAATAATCACCTCTTTTAACCACGCAATTTGTTGTTCTGCTTGGTTGTCGATTGCTTCGGCATCTACTTGTGGGAATGACTGTAACATAATGGTATCGCCTTCAACACCTGCAAATCCTTTCACTTTTTGCCAAATTTCTTCGGTAATAAATGGAATAATCGGGTGAGCTAAACGCAATAATTTTTCCAACACTTTCACTAACGTTTGGCTTGCACCACGTTTTTGAGCGTCCGTACCGTTAGCAAAAATAGGTTTAGTTAGTTCTAAATACCAGTCGCAGAATTGGTTCCAAGTAAATTCGTAAATGGTATTTGCGGCTAAGTCAAAACGGTATTGTGCTAATGCTGAACGGAATTCTTCAACAGTGCGGTTGAAAGTCGATTCAATCCAACGATCCGCTAAACTGTATTCCACTTCGCCACTGCTTAAATCCAGTTTGTCGTTTGTGAGTACAAAACGGCTAGCATTCCATAATTTGTTACAGAAATTGCGGTAGCCTTCAAGGCGTTTCATATCCCAGTTAATATCACGACCATTACTTGCTAATGCAGCAAGGGTGAAACGCAATGCGTCCGTACCGTGAGCAGAAATACCATTCTCAAACTCTTTACGCGTTGCTTTGGCAATTTTTTCTGCAAGCTGTGGCTGCATCATATTGCCTGTTCGTTTTTCGAGAAGATCTTCAAGGGAAATGCCGTCAATCATATCAATTGGGTCTAATACGTTCCCTTTCGATTTCGACATTTTCTGCCCTTGTTCATCACGAATTAAGCCTGTTACATACACCGTTTTAAACGGTACTTGCGGTTTGCCATTTTCATCTTTGATAAAGTGCATCGTAAACATTATCATACGCGCCACCCAGAAGAAGATGATGTCGAACCCTGTAATTAACACATCGGTTGGATGGAACATTTTCAATTCTTTGGTTTGCTCTGGCCAACCTAAAGTGGAGAACGTCCATAAACCTGATGAGAACCACGTGTCCAACACATCTTCATCTTGGCGTAGTACAACATCAGAATTTAACTGATATTTTGACCGCACTTCTGCTTCATCACGAGCAACATACACATTGCCTTGCTCGTCATACCACGCAGGAATACGGTGTCCCCACCATAGCTGGCGAGAAATACACCAATCTTGAATATCACGCATCCAAGAGAAATAGAGGTTTTCATACTGTTTTGGTACGAATTGGATTTCGCCGTCTTCCACTGCTTTAGTCGCTACTTCTGCAAGTGGTTTTACCGACACATACCATTGGTCTGTCAGCATTGGTTCGATTGGCACGCCACCGCGGTCGCCGTAAGGCACTTTCAAATCGTGTGGTTTAATTTCATCTAACAAGCCGAGTGCTTCAAAATCCGCTACGATTTTTTTACGCGCCACAAAACGCTCTAAACCTTGATAATCAGCAGGGATTTTCGCTTCGTAAGTTGTTAGCGGTTTGCCGTCTGTACCGATAATTTCCGCTTCCGCACGAATATCCGCATTTAAGGTCAGAACGTTTACCATTGGCAAACTATGGCGTTTACCGACTTCGTAGTCGTTAAAATCGTGAGCAGGGGTAATTTTTACCACTCCTGTTCCAAATTCACGATCGACATAATCATCGGCAATAATTGGGATTTCACGATTAGCAAGCGGTAGGATAACCGTTTTACCAATCAAGGATTGATAGCGTTCATCTTCTGGGTGAACCGCCACCGCTGTATCGCCTAACATCGTTTCAGGACGAGTGGTCGCTACCACTAAATAATCTTTACCGTCTGCGGTTTTTGCACCGTTTGCCAATGGATAGCGGAAATGCCACAGCGAGCCTTTGCTATCTTTGTTTTCCACTTCTAAATCGGAAATAGCGGTGTGAAGTTTCGGATCCCAGTTTACTAAGCGTTTACCACGATAAATCAAGCCCTCTTCGTGTAAACGAACGAACACTTCTTTTACCGCATTGGATAAGCCTTCGTCCATTGTAAAACGCTCGCGATCCCAGTCGATTGAGTTGCCTAAACGGCGCATTTGTTGGCTGATTGTACCGCCTGAATAGGCTTTCCAGTCCCAAATTTTGTTGATGAAAGCCTCACGCCCGTAGTCGTGGCGAGTTTTGCCCTCTTCCGCTGCGATTTTACGCTCTACCACCATTTGCGTGGCGATCCCTGCGTGGTCTGTACCCGCTTGCCATAAGGTGTTATGCCTTTCCATACGGTTGAAACGGATTAACGTATCCATTAAGGTTTGTTGGAAAGCGTGTCCCATATGCAATGAGCCCGTCACATTCGGCGGTGGAATTGCTATACAGTAACTTGGAAAGTTCGGGTTTTCAGTCGGCTTAAAATAGCCCTGTTCTTCCCAGTGTTTATAAAGTGCTTGTTCTACTGCAGAAGCGTCGAAACGGTCTGCCATTTGGATTTGTTTGGTCATTGATTTTCTCTTAGTTATACAATTTAAAAGGGAATATTATCATCATCAAAAAATATATTTGATGAACTTTGATTAACTTTGGCGTCCTTTTTCTCTTTTTTAGGAAGAGCACAACTTGCCCAACCTCTAAAACCTATTACTGAATGAAAATTATACCTACATTCATCACATTTTTTTATAATATCTTCTAGTTTTATTTTATATTTTCTATACTTAATCCATTTAAAATCAGTATGATTATTTATTATATGATTATATTCAGAATTATATTTTAAATACTTATGATATCTTCCTATTTCCTTGACGTCAGAAATATATATATTTCCTGAAAAAGAAACAAAAATATTACAAGCTTCATTTAAAAACCCATCAAGAAATTTTAGATTCCAATTTAATATATTATCTTTGTTTTTATAGTAAGTGTTTAATAATTTAAGAACATTAACTAACTTTAGAATATCTTTTTCCATAAAGGAGATGTCTTCTATAATATTAATTATAAATTTAATGTTTTTTTGATATTGATGCTCTAAAGCTCTTAGTTTCTTTTTGGTTTTTCTTGTTGAAAAAACACCTTTTTCATTAACAGATATACCAGTTATAATAAAATTCCCATTAACTGCTTTTTGAAATTTTGTTTTCTTATTGTTTATTTTAAACCCAAACTCATCTAAAATTTTTATAATTCTTTTATGAATAACTCCTTTACATCTTATATCATTAAAACTAAAGGTAAGATCATCAGCATATCGGGTATAAACAATATTTTCATCTAAATTTTTAACAAAGTTTAGAATAGCTTGATCAACTGGAATAAATGCAATATTAGAAATCATAGGGCTTGTTGGCAAACCTTGTTTGAGAAAGCCATCAATAAAAACAAGATTGATAACTTCATCATTAATGAGTCCTTTTACACTTTCACTAGTAATACTATCAAAAAAATCTTCAATATCTAGTTGTAAGCAATAACGATAACCTATGTGTTGCATTGCATTTGTAACACTATTTCTCCCAGTTAAAAACGCATGATTAACTTTACACTTATCTCGCTCTAAAAGAATCTCATTAAGGTATTTAAGGTTTTTATTCAGTTGCTCAGCATATGAGGGGGTGGGAACAAAAACCTTTCTAAATTTTCCATTATTTTTAGAAATAGTTATAATTTTTTCTATTCTATCTTTCATTTTTATTGTATCCTAAAAGCTCGTGCTTATTGATTTAGCTATCTAGTAAAAGCTATTTAGTAAATAATTTGTACTGGATAATAAGTAATTTAGGGTGTTGATGTTCCGTCCACTCATTGTTTCTTATATTAAACCATAAAATTCTGGGCACTTCGTGCCCTAACGTTTTAGGTTGGGGGTTTAGATCGTCTTCGATCATATTCGAGCAGGTTACGTAAATTAGTATGCACATTCCCAATAGCACTCGTGTTCACACGAGTGCTATTCTAATCTATACAAGCGAAAAAATTTGCAAAAACCGTTAGAAATCTTACCGCTTATTTATCTTTCGTTTTGTAATTCACGCCTGCCAAATCTCCCCTAGCCCCTCTTTGCTAAAGATGGGGATTAGATTGCAGAAACTTTTTTCACATTTTTTGCCCATTAAACCAAATTTTTTAGAGATACAGCTGCTACACAAATTGGCTTTGTGCAATGTCGAAATAATTTCGGTTAATTTATCTAAACCGAACAGGTTTCCCGTTGCTGCCATACTGGTTTGCTTCAGGGTTACCCGCAAATACGCCCCATTCTAATAACAACATTGTGCCAATGAATACGGGCATAAAAATACCGAGTAACCACGCCATTGTTCCATCTGTTCCCGATGAACATAAGTAGCATAAGATAGGGACGAGAACCATCAATAACGCTTTTCCAGAACGATTTCTGTCGTGTAAGCGTTTTGTGATGACAGCCGCCAAGCTATATGCTGATAACAGCAATGGCAGTATGCTAATCCAACTAAAAGCGGTCGGATTTAAGATAAAATTTGCAAATATAAACAAAAATGCGAAGTTAATTCCAAAGCCGATCCAAAACCCTTGACGGTTAAGACGACCTTGGAATGAAAATAACGCAGTGTACCAAGGCATTACTGCAATGCCTTTTCAATTTTCTCAAACAGATCACGAGCCAAATTATCTAACCCTTTCAAGCGTTCTAAACCACGACGCATTAAGGTTTGACGTTGTGCATCATAACGTGAGAGCTTGATCAACGGTTCAATTAAGCGAGCAGCAACTTGTGGGTTGGTTTCATTTAGTTTGATCAACATATCTACTAAGAAGCGATATCCAGAACCATCAATAGCGTGGAAAGCTCTTGAGTTTTGCGATGCAAAGCTACCAATTAAAGCACGTAGGCGGTTAGGGTTTTTCAAGTTAAAGCTACGGTGGCTTAATAAGCCTTGCACTAGCTCTAATACATTGTCATCAGGGCGAGTAGCTTGTAAAGCAAACCATTTATCCATTACTAAACCATCGTGGTGCCATTTTTCTTCAAAATCTGTTAATAATTGATCACGACAAGGAAGCTGTGCTTTTGTTGCTGCAGAGAGTGCTGCTAGCGTATCTGTCATATTATCGGCTTGATGATAATGTTTGTGAACTAAGGTATTTCCTACATCTGTAAACGCTAGATAGGATAAGCACACATTGCGTAATGCTCGTTTTGCCATATCTTCCGCTTCGACGCGATAACCTGTTAGTTTATTTTGATTATAAGTCACTAAGAAACGATCTTTTAATGCTTCTGCAATTTGATGCTGCATAAAATCACGTACAACGGCAATGCCTGCAGGGTCAATCACTTTAAAAGATTCTGCAAATTCAGTTTCTTTTGGCAATGTTAGCGTAAGTGCCGCCAATTCAGGATCTTGATTTGCATTTTCGAGCACTAAGGTTAAACCATCTAATAATTCAGGCGAGAAGGTCATCGTTTCGCCTTGTTGATGACGAGTTAAGTTGGCTTTTAATTCGTTGATAAACAGTGTTTGAGCTGCGTCCCAACGAACAAAGTCATTCTCAGCATATTTCAACAGTGTGTTAAGTTGCTCTGTGGTGTAATTATAATCAATACGTACAGGAGCAGAGAAATCACAAAGTAGCGCAGGCACTGGGCGTTGCGGTACATTATGGAACTCAAAAGTCTGATTATCGTGAATCACATCTAACACATCACTTACCGTTAATAGCTCGTGCTGTAATTTCAGTTTTTCGCCATTTTGTCCGTAGAGTGCAATTTTCAATGGAATATGCAAATTCACTTTTTCTACTTGATCTGCCGTTGCAGGCGTCATTTGTGCAACGTGTAAACGATAGGTTTGGCGTTTCTCATCATATTCGTCTGCGACTGTCAGCTCTGGCGTACCTGATTGGCTATACCAACGGCGGAACTGCTGTAAATCAATGCCAGATGCACGCTCCATCGCTGAAACAAAATCTTCACAGGTTGCGGCTTTACCATCATTTTCTGCCACATAAAGTTTCATTCCTTTTTGGAATTTCTCTTCGCCTAGTAAAGTGTGAATCATACGAATGACTTCCGCCCCTTTTTCATAAACGGTTACTGTATAGAAGTTATTCATTTCAATCACTTTTTCAGGGCGAATTGGGTGAGCCATCGGACTTGCATCTTCAGCAAACTGGAAAGCACGCAAGAAACGGACATCTTCAATTCGTTTTGCAGAACGAGACCATAAGTCTGATGTAAATTCTTGATCGCGGAATACGGTTAAACCTTCTTTTAAGCTTAGTTGGAACCAATCACGACAAGTAATGCGGTTACCCGTCCAGTTGTGGAAATATTCGTGAGCAATCACGCTCTCCACATTCATATAATCTTCATCGGTTGCTGTTTGTGGGTTAGCTAAAACAAATTTCGAGTTAAAAATGTTTAAACCTTTGTTTTCCATCGCCCCCATATTGAAGAAGTCTACTGCTACGATCATATAAATATCTAAATCGTACTCTAAGCCAAAACGTTCTTCGTCCCATTTCATCGAACGTTTTAAACTTGCCATTGCCCAACTTGCACGATCTAAATTGCCACGATCAACGTAAATTTCTAAATCAACTTCACGTCCGCTCATTGTGGTAAATTTATCTTGTAACAGGTCAAAATCACCTGCAACCACCGCAAATAAATAGCTTGGTTTTAAGAATGGATCTTCCCATTCTACCCAATGACGACCATCATCTAAATCACCTTGTGCAATGCGGTTACCATTTGAAAGCAAATATGGATATTTGCTCTTGCAAGCGGTGAGTTTCGTGCGATATTTTGCAAGGACATCTGGGCGATCTAACATATAGGTGATTTGACGGAAACCTTCTGCTTCACACTGAGTACAAATACCATCGCCTGATTGATACAGCCCTTGTAAAGAAGTATTTTTAGACGGTTGTAATAATGTTTTAATTTCTAATTCAAATTGATCTGATGGGAAATTTTCTAAAGCTAGGGTTAAAGATTCATTATCTTGTTGGTAGTTTGAAAAGGTTTCGCCATTGAGTTTAACGGAAACCAACTCAAAACTATGCCCATCTAAACGTAAACTCGTTGCTTCTGGATTTTTACGTTGTACGCTTAAACGTGATGTCACCAATGTTTCTTCAGGGTCAAGTTGAAAATCAAGATAAATATCGGTGATAGTAAAATCTGGTTGGCGATAATCTTTTCTAAATTTGGCTTTAGGTTGCATAGTATTTCCTCAGATCATTTTTAAAGTCATTCTGTGTAAGTATATTGCAGTTTATCAAGAAAGTCATTGAACATTCCCAACTCCAAAACATAAGCGAAATTCTACCCTTTTCTTTGCCCAATAAAAAAGCGGAATTTGCAAAAAATCCCGCTTTTGTTACCGCTTATATAAAACATAAGCCTATTATTTCAACAAAACTGTTTATTGTACTGTTTCTTCTAGTTCTTTGGTTACTTTACTGTCTTCAATCTTGCTTTCATCAGTGGAGTGAATTTCTTCCATTTTAACCATAGCACCTTGAATAGTTTGCTGAATTTCTAAAGAAATTAAGCCTCGCAATAAAGTTTCGATATCCCTCACTTTATTCACTACAGTATTTCCTTCGTCATCAAAATATCCTTGCTCTTTCAGTGTTCCACTAAAGGTTGAGAATAAGGATTTATCGAAAAATTCTGGTGCATTGATGCCATGTAAGACAGATAAACGCTGTGCAATAGAACAACTCTCTTTCTCTAATTCATTGCGGCTAATGTCAGGTTGCTCAATTAAAATACTCAAGCTGATGTAATAGCGCTGTAATAATTCACGAATTGTCGCTGCGTGTAACTGTAACGAGCGAATACGATGGCGGTTGATCATAAACATTTCGCTTTCGCTCTTAATAATATTTTGGTGACTAAATTCTGCTAAAATATCTTCAATATGAGCTCGAACTTGATCTTCCGCAAAGTGTAAAAAGAGTTCAGCTTGTAAGAACGGATAAATACGCTGAACGCTTTGCATAATCAGATCTTTCGATACCGCTTCGTGATGCAATACAATGCTTGCCACTAAAGAAGGTAAAACAAATAGATGTTGGATATTATTACGGTAATAAGTCATCAGAATTGCTGATTGACGATCTAAACGAATAATTTCACCAAAGTTATCTTTCTCTACAATCACACCCGAACGTGGTAGTGTGAGCACGTGTTCTAGCATTTCATTAGCCGTTTCCGTTGGAATAGTAATATCTTTGTTATACGGCACATTTTTAAACAACAGGACACAGCTTTCAACTTGTTCAATAAGCTGTTCTTTGGTTAAAGAACGCTGGCGTGAGCCTAACAAAATTGAACCGATCAAGTTTTTCGCATTTACCGCTGCCGCATTATTGATGTTCACCATCACTTGTTTTGACACTGACTCAACAGCATTATTCAACCATTTCGGACGAGCGTCTTCCTCAAGCGGTGCTTTCCACTCTGGAAAATGCAAATTCAAGTAATTATTCAATTGGATAGGTTCACCAAAGTTCACAAAACCTTGCCCAAGGTTACGTAATTTTTTGATAACTCGCAGCACTAGACCTGCATTTTCTTTCTCTTTTTCTGCACCTCGTAGCTCTTTGGCATAGGTATCCACTTCTAAAACGTGTTCATAACCGATATAAACAGGCACAATGCTAATTGGACGTGAAAGTCCACGCTGCAAGGCTTGTAAAGTCATCGACATCATTCCTGTTTTCGGGTCAAGTAAACGCCCTGTACGAGAACGCCCGCCTTCGATAAAGTATTCGACTGAATAGCCCCGATAAAATAATTCCGCTAGATATTCTCTAAAAATCGTGGAATAGAGACGATTTCCTTTGAAGGTTCGGCGGATAAAGAATGCGCCCCAGCTACGAAAAATTGGGCCTGCTGGCCAGAAGTTAAGGTTGATCCCAGCAGCAATATGTGGCGGAACTAAACCTTGATGATAAAGGATATAGGAGAGTAATAAATAATCCATATGGCTACGGTGGCAAGGCACATAAACTAATTCGTGTCCTTCCAATGCCAATTTACGCACACGCTCTGCGTATTGCACATTGATGCCTTGATAGAGCTTATTCCAAAGCCAACTTAATAAACGATCTGCAGTTCTTAAACTTTCGTGGCGAACATTTGCCGCAATTTCATCAAGAATCTTTTCAGCCTCTTTGCGTGCTTTTTCTGGCGAACTCTTTGGTTTTTGAGCTTCATCTTCAATTGCAGCTAAAATCGCAGGAGATTGCAGTAATTTATTGAACATCGCCTCACGATCAGGCAAACGAGGCCCTGTCGCTGAATAACGTTGTTTAGAAAAGTGCATTTTGGCAACACGAGCTAATTTTTGAGCAATACCTTGATCAGCACCGTGAGTTTCTACCATATAACGTAACGAAACCGCTTGAGAAAAACGGATAAAATTGTCACGACCAAACCAAATCATTGTTATTAAACGTTGTAATGGTCCTAACAGACGTAAAACAGGTAAGCCTTTTTCTTTCCCTGGTGCTCTCCCCCATAGCACAGAAACAGGAATAAGCTGAACATCTAATTGACTATTCACCCGATGAAGATCTAAATAGCGATAGAATACTGTTTCCGTTTCACTTTTTGCCCCTTTAGACTTAAAAAAGCGTCTGCCTTCATCTAAAAAAACATAGCGTGGTAATATTTGTCCTTCAATCTCATTTGGCTGTAATGGATCGGGTAAATTTAAGGCTAAACAATCTTTCTGTAAAATTAAAAGGTCGGTTTGTGAAGTGTAAGGTAATACATAGATGAACGGTTGTTCAGGATTCAGCTCTAATTCTTCAATTGGGTTCGTAGGAATAGAACGAGATTTTACCAATAAAGAGAGTGGTATATTTAAAAACTTACGATAAATGTTAATTAATGCTGACATTTTTGTATCCTTTTGAATAATTATGGTCGGATTACGCGAATTTTAGCATAAATTCTTATAGAAAATGGTATTTGTTAGTTACAAATCCACATTTACTGTATATAATGACACTATTTTCTGTATATAAAGACAGTGAGGATTTATGAAGCGCCAACATTTAACCGCTCGCCAACAAGAAATTTTTGATTTTGTAAAACAACATATCGAAAGCACCGGAATGCCACCAACTCGGGTAGAAATTGCTCGTGAAATTGGTTTTAAATCCCCAAATGCGGCAGAAGAGCATTTGAAAGCCTTAGCTCGTAAAGGGTATATTGAAATGTTATCAGGGACATCTCGCGGTATTCGTATCCTTGTTGAAGATGAAGAGGTTGCCGCCAATGATGAAGAAGGCTTACCGCTGATTGGCAAAGTTGCCGCAGGTACACCAATCCTTGCGGTAGAACATATTGAAAACCGCTATCCTGTTAATGGAGCAATGTTCTCGCCACAGGCGGATTATTTACTTAAGGTCAGTGGCAACTCAATGGAAAAAATAGGTATTCTAGATGGCGATCTACTCGCTGTTCATCGTACTCAATCAGTGCGTAATGGACAAGTTGTTGTTGCCCGAGTTGATGATGAAGTCACAGTTAAACGCTTAGAAAAGAAAGGGGAACTTATTTACTTACACCCTGAAAATGATGAACTACAAGCGATTGTTGTTGATCCAAGAACATCTTTTATTGAAATTGAAGGCATTGCTGTTGGTGTAATTCGTAGTAATGCGTGGATGTAGAGTAGTAATAAATAGGTAAATAAGCGGTCAAATTTGACCGCTTGTATTTTACCACAAGCGGTCAAATTCAGTAGATTATTTGCACATTAAGCTAATGCACCTGTCCACGCACCAAGAATACCGATAGCGAAGAATCCAACGATAATCCATAACGCATTGACACGATTACGTAATAACCACATACAAGCGAAAGTTAATAGTAGCGGTAATAAACCTGGCATTAAACTATCTAAAATAGATTGTACCGTTGTAATTTCGGTTGTGCCGTCTTGTTTCTCAATGGTTGCAACTACTAACGGAACGTTAATGCTCGTCCATTTTTGAACTAAAGCTCCCATAATAAACAAGCCGAGAATTGAAGCACCTTCCGTTAGTTTTTGTAATAAACCACCGCTCATATCTTGTACAACATCTAAGCCTTTTTTATAACCATAAGTTACGCCATAGTAACGTGTAGCAAGACGAACAAGGTTAAATAGTACAAAGAACAGTAATGGACCTAAAATACTTCCTGTAAGCGCTAAACCAGCACCAAGTGCCGCAAATACAGGACGTGCCGTTCCCCAATAAATTGGGTCGCCAACGCCCGCTAAAGGCCCCATTAAACCTACTTTGATCCCGTTGATTGCTGCATCATCAATCGGTTTACCATTAGCACGCTCTTCTTCCATTGCAATGGTTACACCTAATACAGGTGCTGCAACGAAAGGTTGCGTATTGAAAAATTCTAAGTGGCGTTTAATTGCATCTTTACGTTCTTGTGAATTTGGATCTGGATATAAGCGTTTAATCACTGGCACCATTGAATAGCAGAAACCTAATGCCTGCATACGTTCAAAGTTCCACGAACCTTGGAATAGATTTGAACGGCGTACGACCGCATTTAAATCACTTTGCGTTACTTTTTTGATTTCAGTTGTCATATTACTACCCTTCTTAGTCTAAACGGTTATCAAGGTCATTGTTTGTTGCTTGTACTTGCACCACTTGTTTACTTTGGTTGTATTTAGGGTGAAGTTGAATATAAAGAATTGCCATTACTGTACCCAGCACACCAAGTGCCACTAAGTTGAAGTTAGTGAACGCTGCTACAACAAAACCTGTGTAGAAGAATGGCATTAAGTGTCCTGCACGCATCATATTGATGACCATCGCATAACCTACAACTGCAATAAAGCCACCTGCAATTTTTAACCCTGTTGTTACTACATCAGGAATTGCACTTAACATTGATTGTACGGTATCTGTACCTGCTGTCATTGCAACAATTAACGCAGGAATTGCAATACGCATCGCTTGAAGTAATAGCGCTGAACGGTGAATCCAATCTAATTTATTTAGATCCCCTGTTTCAACGGCTTTATCTGCAGCGTGTTGGAAACCAACGGTAATCGCACGTACAACATAAGTGAGTACTTGACCTGCTGCAGCAAGTGGAATTGCAAGAGCAATCGCAGTTGGAATATCTTGCCCACCAACGATAACAAGAATGGTTGAAACCACAGACGCTAATGCTGCATCAGGTGCAAGTGCTGCCCCGATATTCATCCAACCTAGAGCTAATAATTCTAATGAACCACCCACAATAATCCCTGTTTTGATATCACCTAATACGATACCGATTAGGGTACAAGCAATTAACGGGCGGTGGGTTTGCCATTCATCTAAAATTGATCCCATACCTGATACACAGGCAACAAGGAAGACAAGGACGATTTGTAAAGTAGAAATTTCCATACTGATTTCCTTAGATTAAGTTATTTTTCTTGAGTAAATCCATCATATATTGACGGCTATCGTTTGATACTTTACGCACATCAAGCTCAATGTTTCGTTCATTTAATACTTTGAATGCTTCAATATCTTTCTCATCAACGGCTACCGCACTGGTAATCATTTTCTTACCATCTTTATATGCCATACCGCCAATATTGATAGATTTGAAATCCACACCCGCATCAGATAAACGTAGCACATCTGTTGGGTTAGTGAAGAGTAACATCATACGCTCGCCTGCATATTCAGGGTTGTTATACACACGCACCATCTTTTCAACATTCACAACGTGAGCTGTTACCCCTGGTGGAGCAACGCTTTTCAGCATTGTTGAACGTACCGAATCTTTGGCAACATCATCATTAACCACCACAATACGACTAACCTTACTCTCTTTTGTCCAACGTGTTGCGACTTGACCGTGAATTAAACGGTCATCAATACGGGCAAGACCAATCTCTAAATGCCCCACACCGTTAGCAGTAACTACAGCTGGCTCTGAAGGTTTAGTAGGTGCAACAGGTTCTGAAGCGGTAACTTCTGGCTCTTTTTCTGCAAAATTTAATGCACGCACACCACCACGACCAGTTTCAAGTGCAATTTCCACTAACTCTTGTAAACTTGGGTTGTCATCTCGAGCCATAAAGGTTTCGACTAACATCGGCACATTGACACCTGTTACAATATCCATATTCTCGTTGCCATCAGCCACACGATTGGCTGCATTAAACGGACTTCCGCCCCAAGTATCAACCAAGAATAGAACTTGATCACAATGAGCCAATTCGCCTGCCAACTTTGCTTGGTATTTACCGATGATTGTTTCGGCATTTTCACCTGGAACAAAATCAATAGACGCAACATTTTCCTGCTCGCCGATCAACATCTCAGTCGTCTTGAGAAGTTGCTCTGCTGCTACCCCGTGGGTTGCAATAATAATTGCAATACTCATCTGCATTTTCCTTTTTATAATAAAAATAAATGTTGAATTTATTCTCAAATAGAGCGAATAAAAAATGAATTGTAGAATAAAGACAGATTTTAACAACTGAATTTACATAAAAATGAGATAAAGATCTCATTTTTATGTAAATTTTGTACAATAAAAGAACAATTTAATTTCGTAATTTTTTTATAAATAAAAATAATTAACAATAAGGTTACATTTTTGTGTCTGAGTAATGAAATGAAAGACAAGGATTAAAAGGAAAAATAGTAAAGCTAAATAAAAATAACCGCTTGTTTTTAAAAGCGGTTACTTAGAGTTAGAAATTGGCACAAGAATTATAAACTTTTTGGAATACGGATTTTCTGCCCTGGGAAGATTTTATCCGCATCTTTAATCACTTCTTTGTTTGCATCAACGATAGCCGTATATTTCGCACCATTACCATACGCTTTGTCTGCAATTTTCCATAAAGTATCGCCTTTTTGGATTACATAAAATTCATCATCATTGGCAACTTGCTCGCCATTTGCAATGCGTACTTCATCAATATTCACGTTAGTGATCCCTGCAATATTACCTGCCATTAATACCGCTTTCTCAATTGCTGCGGCACTTGACGCTACACCACTAATTTTTGCTGTGCCATTTTCCACAGTTACTTGCACATCTTCCACGCCCGGATTATCTTCTGCTAAATGCTCTGTTACTGCTTTTGATGCATCTTCTTCTTTGTTAAATAATTTTTTACCAATGTCAGAAACGAAATCAAATAAACCCATTGTAAAGTCCTCTAAAAAATAAAAAGTTGATGTTTTAGATTGAAATTGCTCAATCTGTCGGTTAGATTACAGCAACTTAAAGAAGTTCAACAAGAGAAATAAAATGAAATTAGCCGAAGCCTTAATTGAGCGAGCAGATTTACAACGCCGCCTCGCTCAATTACAACAACGCCTACATCAAAATGCGCAATATCAAGAAGGTGAGCAACCTAGTGAAGATCCACAGACTTTATTGGTTGAGTATCATCAAGTCGCAGAACAACTAAAAGAGCTGATTGTTAAAATCAATTTAGCCAATCAGCGAGTAAGTTTGGCAAATGGCACTAAAATGATTGAAGCTTTGGCGGAAAGAGATCATCTCAAAGCGACACATTCGATGTTAATCGGGTTAGCTGACACAGCAACTCCCGAACAAAATCGTTACAGCCGTAGTGAAATAAAAATGCTCTCAGCTGTGAATGTGAAACAAACCCGTCAAAAAGCCGATGAAATTGCAAAACAACATCGTCAGCTTGACACCCAAATTCAGCAGGCAAACTGGTTGAACGAGCTTTAACTATCAAATTTGGTAGTTTTTAAATCAAGGCGAATACACTCTCTGCTTGAGATTAAAGCACTAATTTATGCAGAAACGAAGGGCAGTTTCATTTTGATGAACAGTGTAGCCCAATACAAGTTATGCGGTAATGTGATGCTGTAAAATGTACAACCGAGTATTGATTGATTTAAAAATGAGGGTGGGAAAGGGGATTAAGCGGTCAGATAAGTAAAAAAATTTGCAAATCTTACCGCTTAAATTTTCCATTTGTTGATTATTCCGCTAGAATTCATCGTCTATATAAATTTACTTGAACAGGGAAAAACGTGAAACAAGTCCAATTTTACCTTCTAAGCCAAGAACATTCAGGAGAGCTACTTTCAAGCGAAGCCTTAGCTTGTGATTTAGCCGCTAATGCGTGGCGAGCAGGCAAAAGAGTTATAATCACTTGTGAAACAGAACAACAAGCCTTAACGATTGATGAAGCGTTATGGGCAAGAGACCCTGAACAATTTGTCCCCCATAATCTATCGGGTGAAGCTACAACTTATGCCACCCCAATTGAAATTTCGTGGCAAGGTAAACGTAATGCTCAACGTCGAGATGTGTTGATTTCATTACAATCGCAACTCCCTGAATTTATTAACAGTTTCACGCATATTATTGATTTTGTCCCTGTTTCAGAAAACGAAAAAGCCCTAGCAAGAGAACGCTACAAACAGTATCGCCAACTCGGATGGCAGCTGAGTACGGAGCAGGTGTGATAAAAAATAAAATAAATATACAAATCTCCCTTAATCCATCTTTGCTAAAGTAAATAGTTTTTTTGCCTAATTTATATACAGTGCAGTAATTAAATTTTAAGAGCTGTAGTAGATTAGCTCTAAATTTATACGGATTTAGCAAGATTGCAAGCTGATTTAAATGAATGGTCAAGTTATTATAACCATTATCGGACACTTCAGGGAAAATGTGCTGTGAAAGAACAACGATGGCAATGTTACTTGATGGAAAACGTATTTGGGTGGAAAAGTTAAGCTCAAATCAATCTGACAACAACTGTAATTTTAAACAGTTTTTTTCAATTTAAGTTTGCTCTTCTAGAATTGATGTTGATTGAGTAAGTGGGCTATTTTAGTGATTGATTTTGCCTGAATGTGTAAAACTATTATTTTTTCACGTTCAAATAAGTTAAGATGCTCGTAAGTATTCATAGAGTGTATTGCTTTCGCTGTGCTTTACAAATTATATCGTTTCTTTCTCGGAACTTTTTAATTATTGCACTTAGATTGTAAATTCAAAGGATAATCAATGACGACCTTTAATCTTCGCTTAAAAGCTAAAAGTGAATTAACACCACATCCAACGGCACAATATTGGCGTAAATGCCAAGTCGAAGAATTATTTGAAATGCCGTTTATGGAGCTAGTTTTTAAAGCAGCTCAAGTGCATCGCGAGCATTTTAATCCACAAGAAATTCAGCTTTCTACCTTGCTCTCAATCAAAACAGGTGGTTGCCCTGAAGATTGTGAATATTGTCCGCAATCTGCCCGCTATGATACAGGGCTAGAACGCCAAACAATACTTGATGTTGAAGAGATCTTAGAAAAAGCCAAAATAGCAAAAGCTCGTGGGGCAAGCCGTTTTTGTATGGGTGCTGCGTGGCGAGGACCAAAACCAAAAGATATCAATACCGTTTCCAAAATCATTTCAGCGGTGAAAGATCTGGGTTTAGAAACTTGTGGCACTTTTGGTATGTTAGAAGATGGAATGGCGGAAGATCTCAAAAATGCAGGATTAGATTACTACAACCATAATTTAGACACTGATCCTGAGCGTTACCATAAAGTGATTCATACCCGTAGCCACGATGATCGAATGGATACGCTCGGCAAAGTACGCAATGCGGGCTTAAAAGTCTGTTGTGGTGGTATTGTAGGAATGAATGAAACTCGCCCTGAACGAGCGGGGTTAATTGCAAGTCTTGCCAATCTAGACCCACAACCCGAAAGTGTTCCGATCAACCAACTCGTTAAAGTTGAAGGTACGCCACTAGCAGAAGCGGAAGATCTTGACTGGACAGAATTTGTTCGCACCATTGCTGTAGCTCGCATTACTATGCCAACAAGCTATGTTCGTTTATCTGCTGGACGTGGCAATATGCCTGAAGCAATGCAGGCACTCTGTTTTATGGCGGGAGCAAACTCTATTTTCTATGGTGATAAACTTCTCACTACTGAAAATCCTGAAGAAGATCACGATAGACAATTGATGGATAAATTGGATCTCTATCCATTAAGCTATCAAGCCGCATAATTTTACAAGCATAAATACTAAAGTCGCTTACTTTCTTTATACTAAAGATACTGAGCGATTTTTCTCTTTGTATTGATAATGTAAGCGGTCAGCTTCCAGCTTTTTGTAACTAACCACTCAACAGTAGCCCATCATCACTTAATGATTCGTGACGATTTTGCTCAAATAAGCGAAGTAAATCAGGTACGTCCATCTGTTTACGATTTTCACCAGAAACATCAAAGGCCACCTGTCCTTGATGTAACATCACTGTACGGTCGCCATAATCGAGAGCTTGTCGCATTGAGTGAGTTACCATTAAAGTGGTGAGTTTCTGCTCTCTAACGATTTTATTTGTCAGTTCAAGTACAAAAGCGGTGGTTTTAGGATCAAGAGCTGCGGTATGTTCATCAAGTAATAAGATACTAGAAGGTTGTAAAGATGCCATCAGTAAACTCACTGCCTGACGTTGTCCACCCGATAAACGCCCCATTTGGTCGGTTAAACGGTTTTCTAGCCCTAGCCCTAATAATGATAGTTTTTCTCGGAAATGCTCACGCAATTGGCGATTTAAAGCAAAGCCGAATCCCCTTTTTTGTCCACGTTGATACGCTAGAGCCATATTTTCTTCAATCGTGAGCGATTCGCAAGTACCAGCCATTGGATCTTGAAATACTCGAGCAACTAAATTTGCTCTCTGCCAACTTGTTGTTTGACTAACGTCTTTACCTTGAATAAGAATGTTGCCAGAATCAACACGACATTCACCACTAATTGCATTTAGCAGTGTCGATTTACCTGCACCATTACTGCCAATGACACAGACAAATTCACCCTCGGCAACATCAAGTGATAATCCTCGTAAAACAGGGTTTTCAATAGCAGTTCCTTTATTAAAGGTAATAAACAGGTTGCGTAGTTCAATCATTTATTGCCCCTTCTTCATTGAAAACTTTTGTTTAAATTTAGGAATCACTAATACAGCAACAACCAATAATGCAGTGATCAGGTTAAGATCTTGTGGACCTAAACCAATACCGTTCAGTGTTTCATTATTAAGAGCAAGTGCAATAAAGAAACGGTATAAAATAGAACCTACAATAACCGCAAAGGTCAGCCAAATAATACGTTTAGCAGAGAAAATCGCCTCGCCAATAATCACAGCGGCAAGCCCAATAACAATTGTCCCTACCCCAATAGAAATATCGAAACCACCGTTACTTTGCACATATAAGCTACCTGCAAGTGCAATAAGCCCATTTGAAATTGCCATTCCCAGTAAAGTCATTTTATTGATCGCAATCCCCTGTGCTTTAGCCATTCGAGCGTTTGTTCCCGTTGCTCGTACCGCTAAACCGACTTGAGTAGCAAAAAAGAGATCAAATAATAATTTGGCAATAATCACCACGAAGATTGCAATCAGTAGGCGAACAATCGCTAGTTGTAAGTCATCACTAGCAAAAATACTATCGTAAACCGTTGGATCGCCTAACAGAGAAACGTTTGGTTTCCCCATTATGCGTAGATTTATTGAATAGAGAGCAATCATCATTAAGATACTGGCTAATAATTTTTCAATCTTAAAGCCAATGTGCAAACTTGCAGTGATAACTCCTGCAATCGCCCCAGCAAACATACCAAATAACGTTGCAACCCAAGGATCAATGTTGTTAAGGATACATAACACACAAACACCACCGCCAAGAGGGAAGCTACCATCTGCAGTTAAATCTGGGAAATCTAAGATTTTATAAGAGATCAGCACACCTAACGCAACTAAAGCATAAATAAGCCCTAATTCTAATGCACCTATCCAGGTAATATTAGTTAAAAATAAACTCAAAAATTGTAATAAGGAATCCATTAATACTACTTTACTAGTACAAAAACATAGGGTGATTCTACGCTATTTTGCGTAAAAAAACAGTTTTTTTGTAAATTTTTTTGACGCAAACCTTTGCGTTAAAAACAGCTACCGACAAAAAGAAAAATTCTGATTAGAATAAATGAACTCATTGTTAAACAAGGAAAAGAAAATGAACTATATTGAAATTTTAGGCTATGTTGCAATGCTACTTGTCGCAGGATCATTCCTATTAAAAGATGTGATTAAACTACGTTTAGTCAATGCTATCGGCGGCGTTTGCTTTGTTATATATGGATTGGTAATAGGTTCATTACCTGTAGCTGGGCTAAATATTTTTGTTGTATGTGTAAATACTTATTACATTTTAAAAGGGGCTGAAGTAGATTAGCCCCAACAATTATTAGCAACTTACTTGTTCCTATATGCCATTATTCTTGAAAAGGGGCATCGAAACGTTCAATTCTTGCACCAAGTTTTTGAAGTTTGGCTTCAATATGTTCATAACCACGATCAATATGGTAAATCCGATCTACAATGGTTTCACCATTCGCAATACAGCCTGCAAGCACTAAGCTAATGGATGCTCGTAAATCGGTTGCCATTACTTCCGCACCTGAAAGTGTTTCCACCCCGTAGCAAATCGCAGTATTTCCTTCAATCTCTGCTTTTGCTCCCATTCTAATCAATTCAGGAATGTGCATAAAGCGGTTCTCAAAGATAGTTTCCGTAATTTTACTCGTTCCCGATGCAACAGCATTCAATAAAGTAAACTGAGCTTGCATATCTGTTGGAAATCCAGGATGTGGCATAGTACGAATGTTTACCGCTTTCGGGCGGATACCTAAAGAGTCTAGGGTAATAGTATCTTGAGTAACATCAACTTGCATTCCCGCTTCCCGTAATTTTTCAATGACGGCATCAAGCGTATCCGCTTTAGTACCTTTACAAGTAATTCTTCCACCAGAGATAGCGGCTGCTACTAAGAACGTCCCAGTTTCAATTCGATCTGGTACGATATGATGTTGGCAACCAGCTAAATGTTCAACTCCTTCAATTGTGATCATATCCGTACCTGCACCGCTGATTTTAGCTCCCATTTTATTAAGGAACACAGCTGTATCAACTACCTCTGGCTCACGAGCGGCATTTTCAATAATAGTCTTTCCTTTTGCCAAAGTTGCTGCCATCATAACTGATAAAGTAGCACCCACACTGACTTTATCCATTAGTACTCTTGCACCGACTAATCGACCATTGACTTCTGCTTTTACATAGCCTTCATCTAAGGTAATACGTGCCCCCATTTTTTCTAGACCAGCAATATGCATATCAACAGGGCGAGCACCAATAGTACAACCACCAGGAAGAGAAACTTGGCCTTGATGAAAACGTGTAAGAAGTGGTGCTAAAGCCCAAATAGATGCTCGCATTGTTTTAACTAGTTCGTAAGGAGCTGTGTAGTGATCAACTTTACTCGCGTCTAAATGTACTGCACCTTGCTCATCACGCTCAACAACTACACCTAACTGACGTAAAATTTTAAAAGTAGTATCCACATCTTTAAGTTTAGGTACATTAGTTAATGTAACGGGTTCTTCCGCTAAAATGGCTGCAAATAAAATAGGAAGTGCAGCATTCTTCGCCCCTGAAATTTCAACAGTTCCACTTAAATTAAACGGACCGTGAACACGAAATTTTTCCATTTTGATTCCTTAATAGCTTATAAAAACACAATAAAAGAAGCGGTGAGATTTAAGTCATTTTTTGTAAAATGTAGCACCTAGCTAGGCATATTGAGTAAACGTTCTCTTTTCCACTGCTCTTTTGTGAATGTTTTAATGGTTAATGCGTGAATGGCATTAGTCGCAAAATATTCAGTTAATGGCGCGTAAATCGTTTGTTGCTGTTTAACCTTTGATAAGGTAGCGAATACATCACTCACAGCAATCACTCCATAATGGGAATTTTCACCTTGTACATAAACTTCATCCAGTTCTAAGGTGTTTTTTAAAATTTCTTCAATTTGTTTTGGTTCCATTATTTATTCTCACAATATAAAAAAGACCGTAACCAATCTGATAGATCAAATAGCTCTGCCAAATTATTAACAACTTCAGGCACATTGATCATACAGTTTGAATTCTGTTTTTGATAATCGTTTAGTAATTCAATCAATAAACTAAAACCAGCAGAATCTACATGTTGAAGATATTTCAAATCCCAATAGATATGCTGGTTTATTTTTGGTGATAAAAAAGAAGCACGTTGCTTCCATAATGGTAGCAACGTGTCACGAGTTAATTCACCAAACAATTGAACGATCACACTTTCACTATTTTGTTGGATGTTCCATTGTAATGGATTTTTGTCTTGCATAGAATCTTTACTTAAGAGTAATTGGTTGTTTTGCTGATTGTGCCACTTGAGCAGTTAAAGCATCAATGCCTTTTTGGCGTAAAATACCGCTCCACTCATTTTGCTTGGTTGCGACCATACTTACACCTTCCGCAGCCATATCGTAAGCTTGCCATTCACCTGTTTTACTATTCTTACGCCATTTAAAATCAAGTTTAATTGGTTGTGCATTACCAGATTGTAAAACATTCACACGAATACTTACGATAGTTTTGTCACCAACAGGTTTCTCTGATTCAATTTCAACTTTTTGGTTTGAATATTGGGTTAATACTTGTGCATAAGACTGTTCAATAAATTGGCCAAATGCGTTAAAAAATGCTTCTTTTTGAGCATCTGTTGTTGAAGACAAGTTTTTACCTAATACCAATTGTCCTGCGTATTTAACGTGAACATGTGGCATTAAATCATTACGAACAATAGTACGTAAGTAATTTGGATCTTGCTTAATTTTTGATTGATTAGCTTTAATATCACCAAATAGCTTATCTGCCGTTTGTTGCATTAAAACATATGGACTTGTTGAAGCTACAGCCATACCAGAAAATAGAGTTGAAAGCATTACTACACTAGCAACAAAGAATTTTTTTACAATTTTAATCATTTTGATCTCCAAATATCGATCGAAAAATATTATCGATCTAACTATGTAAATAAAAATAGCTGGACACATTCATCTTACTATTTTTAAGTAAAATACTGACTTATTCTGCTTTTGGCTCGGCAGAATCGTCTTTGTCAGATTTCTTATCACCATATAAGAACTGACCGATTAAATCTTCAAGAACCATCGCAGAGTTAGTATCTGCAAAAGTATCTCCCGCTTTGAGCATTTCTGTCTCGCCTTCAAGAATAAAGCCTACATTTAATGCAATATATTGTTCACCTAATAAACCTGCGGTTTTGATTGAAAGTGAACTGGTATCAGGAATTTTATTAAATTGCTGATTTACCGCTAAGGTTACTTTAGGGGTATAAGTTTGAGCATCTAACTGAATATCAGCAACTCGCCCAACCACAACACCACCAACCTTAATTGGTGCACGGACTTTTAGTCCACCAATATTATCGAAAGTTGCGTAAAGAGTGTAAGTTTTCTCTGACGAAAATCCTTGAACATTGGCAACTCTTAATCCTAAAAAGACCAATGCTCCGAGTGCGAGTAATACAAATAACCCAACCCAAAATTCATATTTAATTGATTGACGCATATTTTTTCCTTATTGATAGAAAGCTGCTTATCGTAAGCGGTCTGATTTGACCTATTTTTTGCAAATTAATTTTAACTATTTGTTCTTATGTTACTGTATGGCAATAATTTCTTAACCACCAAACATTATGGCAGTTAAAATAAAATCTAATCCTAAAACAACTAATGATGAATGAACTACCGTTCTTGTTGTTGCCTGACTAATACCTTCTGATGTTGGCACTGCATCATATCCGTTAAATAACGCAATCCAAACAACAGCAAGAGCAAATACGGCACTTTTAATAAAGCCATTGATTAAATCACTTAAGGTTACGCTATTTTGCATGACAGACCAAAAGCTACCAGAATCAACACCCTTCCAATCTACACCAACTAATGAACCACCCCAAATTCCGATTGCAGTAAAGATAACAGCTAGCATTGGCATTGCCATAACACCAGCCCAAAAACGAGGAGCAACCACGCGTCTGAGCGGATCGATTGCCATCATTTCAAGACTTGAGAGTTGTTCGGTCGCTTTCATTAAGCCTATTTCAGCTGTCAAAGCAGATCCTGCTCGACCTGCAAATAATAAAGCTGTGACTACAGGACCTAATTCGCGTAATAGAGAAAGAGAAACTAATTGACCTAAACTGGTTTCAGCAGAAAAATCGACTAAAACAACGTAGCCCTGTAATCCAAGAACCATACCGATAAATAAGCCTGATAGCATAATGATCAGTAATGATTGCACCCCTAAAACGTGTAGTTGCTTGATGAATAATGGAGTGTGTTTACGAAATTCTGGTTTGCCAATTAACGCTCCCCATAACATAAAACTAGATCGACCAAATGCTCGTATAAAATGAATGATGGATGCTCCCAACGATGAGATAAATTGAATCATTGAAAAAGCTCCTTGGTGTAATCTTCCGCAGGGTAATGGAAACGAACTGGGCCATCTTCTTTTCCTGCAAGAAATTGGACGACTTGAGGATCTTTGCTCGCTTTTAATTCTTCAGGCGTACCTTCAGCAATAATCCGTTTATCCGCAATGATGTAGGCATAATCGGCAATACTTAGCACTTCGGTAACATCGTGAGAAACAACAATGGAAGTTAATTCAAGTGCTTCATTTAATTTTTTAATTAAACTGACGATAACTCCCATACTAATCGGATCTTGTCCCGTAAAAGGTTCATCATACATAATTAAATCAGGATCTAATGCAATCGCTCTTGCTAATGCCGCACGCCGAGCCATACCGCCAGACAATTCCGATGGCATTAAATTGGCGGCACCACGTAATCCAACCGCTTCTAATTTCATCAGAACTAATTTTCGGATAAGCTCTTCAGGTAAGCGTGTATGCTCACGAATAGGAAATGCAACATTATCAAAGGTAGAAAGATCAGTAAATAACGCTCCTGATTGAAACAACATTCCCATTCTTTGACGGATTTTGTAGAGTTCTTTATTTGAGGCTTTGCAAACATCTTCACCATCAAACAGAATTTCGCCGACTTCAGGTAAAATTTGCCCACCAATTAGACGTAATAAAGTGGTTTTACCAATCCCAGAAGGCCCCATAATCGCAGTGATTTTGCCTTTTTGTACTTGTAAATTTAAGTTGTCGTAAATTACTCTCTCCCCTCGTTTAAACGTGAGATTTTTTACTTCAACTAAGTTTTTCGCATTATGCATTGGATCTTCTTAATTTATAAAAATAGTTGCGGATCTTCTATGAAGGGATAGATAAAGTCAATTAGCTTTAAGTAATTTGACAAAATTATGAAAAAACAGGCATTCAACCAATTACTGATAGAATGCCTTTAAATACATTATTTTGCGTAGGTGACAACTTTTATTACTTTTGATACACCACGAACGTGACGAGCCTCTTCAGCGGCAGCATTAGCTTGAGAATTAGATAATTGCCCCATTAAAAAGACTTCGCCATTCTCAGTAATGACTTTAACTTCTGTTGCTTTAACCTCAGAATTAAGCAACAATCTTGATTTAATATTCGTTGTTATCCAACTATCCTGAGCAATTTGAGCAACACTAATCTTTTCGCCTGTGCGGATTTCATTGTAAATTTCATTTACCCCTTCAACTCCTGCGGCAACACTTTTTGCACTCTCTTTTGCCGATTCATTAGGTACTTGCCCAATCAATAAAACTTTCCCATTATAAGCAACCACATTAATTCTTGCTTCTTGTTGTAATTGAGCATCTTTATTGAGGTTAAATGCCACCTTTTCTTCTAAGGTTTCATCATCAATTTGACGGCCTGTCGAACGAGGATCTGTTGCAACCTTAGTGGCTACCGCAGCAGTCCCAACAACAGCGGCGGTAATACAACCTTGTAATGAAACTAATGAAAGTGAACAAAGCGCAATTAAACTTACTTTTTTGATCAACATTGACATTCTATTCTCCTTAAACTTGAGAAGTGGGATTAAACAGTAGACTATCTACTAATTCACATAATAAATTTATACAAAAATGATGCCCTTCAATCACTCGCATTTCATTATTTGATGGCATTGAGATTTCCAAATCATCATCGGATAATAACCCTCGTGTATGATCATTACGATTACCAGTAAAGGCTAAAATTGTTAAGTTTTCATTATTCGCACAATGAATAGCATTCAAAATAGCTTTTTCATTACCTAATGGTGAAAAAGCAATAAAAATATCACCCTGTTTTGCAATCACTTGTAACTGCTTGCGATATATTTGTTCTAACTCCGAATCTTGAGATAAATACCCCGTGAGTACACCATCACAATGTAAAAGATGAGCCGCTAGACTTGGGCGTTGTAAATCATAGCGATGCAGCAAATTACTTACAAACAATTGTGCATTTGGATAAGATCGCCCATCACCACACACAATAACTTTGCCACCTTGCAACAAACAAGCCACAATTTTTTGGGCTGCTTCATTTAATACTGTGGGCAATAAATCGGCTGCCGCAATTTGAATTTGGATACTCTCAGCAAACCTATCTTGAATTTTTTCTAACATTTTCCAAATATTACCCTAAAAAATTTTTCAACCAAATAGGTTCATCAGTTCCTTCAAATACCACAACATCAAAACGGCAATCTGCTGTATCTAAACTTTGATTTAGTTTAGCTAACCATAAATTGGCTGCTTTCAGCCATTTCTGTTGCTTATTATAGTTAATACTTTCTAATGCCGACCCGAAATGGCTATTTTTTCGTTGGCGAACTTCAACAAAAACGAAAGTAGAATGATCTTTCATTATTAAATCTAGTTCACCAACTTTAAATACTTGGTTTTGAGCAACAAAAGATAATCCTTGTTGCTCTAAAAAAGAACGGGCTTTTTGCTCAAACAGAGCCCCTTTAGCTCGCGGACTATTGTGCTGAAACCACTGAACCATTTTGGTATTTTAACCAGGTCATTTCACGTTCAATTAAGCAATTTGTTCCTGCACTTAATACTCCAGTTAAGCCCGAGACTTTATAACCAGGAATTTGACGGAACTCATTGAATTTATTGGCAATAGACCACGAATCTGACCCCATTGCGTATAAACGCATCATTGAGAAATCACTTTCTGCTAAGGTTTCTGCTTTCTTATAAGACTCAGAATCTGTATCGGCAAGTAATGGAATTTCACTAAATTTTACCCCTTCCATTGTTAAACGGAAGTCTGGCCCATTATTTGGTGAATTACTGCGAGAAGAAGAATATAACGCAAATTTTCCAGCTAATGATGAACTATCTAGCCCTTGTTTTAATTCTGTTAATTGCTCTGCATTACCTAATAAGTACAAGCCACTATTTGGTGCAGCACCTACAGTTTGGATCGCACTAATACTATCTAATGGTTGGTGATAATAGCGAATATCAGCGTCTTTGTTCGTCAGTTGTCGCCAACGTTGTGCGAAAGCATCTGCTGAACGCTGACCAAAATCATCTTGTGGAGCAACAACTACCGCATTCTCAATTCGGTCTTGATGAAAACGGTCAGCTGCGGAACGAGCCTCCGCTTCTGGCGATAAGCCATAGTAACAAACTTTACCCAATGCTCTTGAGTTTGGAGTAGCATTTAATGCTAACACATTTAAATCGCTGATTTCTGGACTGACTAACATCTCATCAACACGAGCTTTTAATAATGGACCAATAATAGTTTGTGTCCCTTGCTGTTTTGCCTGGGCTAAAATATCAGAAATCGTTGTTCCATTCGTATCATAGACTTGAATAGCTGTTGCATCTTGCCCTTTGGCATCATCAAAACCACGCTTGATAATATCACCCAAAATTTTGGCATCACCACTTAATGGTAACAATAAAGCAACGCCACTTAGTTGTGTTTGTTGGAAAGACGTGACATTTTGTAATTCTGTTGGCAATAATTGCGCGGCACTGTGGTTTGGATATTGCTGTTTCCAGCTTTCAATGGCTTGTGGAAGTTGTGTAGGATTTGCAATATTTTGGTTATAAGCCACCGCTAATGCTAACCAACCTGCAACCGCAGCTTCCCCCACTCCCGCCGTTGCCTTTTCCAACATCCCACGATTAGCATTGCGTAACGTTTCCCAAATTTTATCGTTATTTTCTTGGCGAGCACGATTATCACCTAAATAGCTATCTAATAATGATCTTGCTCGAACAATTTCAATGACATCTTTATTACTTTCTGCAATTTGTGCTTGTGTACGATAAACTCGTAACAATTGCGATGAACTCAATTGTGCTTTAGGTAATTGGTTTAGCAGTAAAGTAGCTTGCTGGCTATTTTTTTGTAATGCTGCAAGTTGAGCATTGAGAAGATTAAATTCAACACGTTGAATATCATTTAATTCTGGCTGATTAATTTGTGCCATCGTATTTTGAGCTTCAACGACTTTATTTTCGTCAATCAATTTACGAATTGCAAGTAAGCGGTAGCTTTGTTGAGTTTCTTTGCTACTTTGCTCTGCCTTATTGATATAAAATTCAGATGTTGCATAGGCTTCATTTTTTAAGGATTCCGTTACCTCATTTTTAAACAGGCTAGAGCCAGTACAAGCGGATAAAAAGAGCGCTAATGCAGTTGGCACAAAAACCATTTTCATTTTTTGGCTAAAGGTGCGAGTTTGTACTAAAATAGTGGACATCTTATTGCTCCATTTTGGAAAAATTAATAATGCTATGTATTCATTAAACGAATATAGCGCGGAATCTTACTTATCAAACAAGTGAAAATCAAATGAAAAACAGCTCTATACCAGAACAATCTGGCGTATTATATATTGTTGCGACACCGATTGGAAATTTAGAAGATATTACACAACGCGCGTTAAATATATTTCAACAAGTTGATCTTATCGCAGCAGAAGATACCCGCCATAGCGGTTTGTTACTTAGCCATTATGGTATTAAAAAACCTTTTTTTGCTTTACACGATCATAACGAGCAACAAAAAGCAGCGGTATTAGTTGAAAAATTACAACAAGGTCAAAATATTGCTTTAGTTTCTGATGCAGGCACTCCGCTAATTAGCGATCCGGGATTTCATCTTGTTCGCCATTGCAGACAAGCAGGAATTAAAATTGTTCCAATACCGGGCGCTTGTGCTGCAATTACCGCCCTTTGCAGTTCAGGTATCGCATCTGACCGCTTCTGCTTTGAAGGATTCTTGCCAGCTAAAACAAAAGCTCGTTGCGATAAACTGGCTGCATTACTTGATGAACCTAGAACGCTTATTTTCTATGAATCAACTCATCGCATCCTGGATACACTCGCAGATATGCAACAAGTATTTGGCGGAGAACGCTATATTGTAATGGCGAGAGAAATAACAAAAACTTGGGAAACTATTTATGGTGCATCATTAAATGAGCTGATTGCTTGGTTAGCAGAAGATAGTAACCGCATTAAAGGCGAAATTGTTTTAGTTGTCGAAGGAAAAACAGCTGAGTCTAGCGATGATGAAATTTCACCGCAGGCACTGAAATTATTTACGTTACTTGCACAAGAGTTGCCCTTAAAAAAAGCCGCAGCGATTGTGGCGGAATGTTTTGAATATAAGAAGAATACGCTCTATCAATACGGTTTAGCACATTTTAAAAATTAACTATCATTTTATGTTGGGGAAGATTTTATGGCAGCAGAAGGGGCAACACCACTGATTAGTGTTGTAACATTGTTAGCAGCTGCAGTGATTGCAGTGCCATTATTTAAACGTTTAGGTTTAGGATCAATTTTAGGTTATTTAGCCGCAGGTTTAGTGATTGGACCTTTCGGGTTAGGTTTATTTAGCGATCCCGATGGAATCATCCATATTGCTGAACTGGGCGTGGTGATGTTTTTATTTATCATCGGCTTAGAAATGAAACCTTCGCATATTTGGGGGTTGCGTAATCACATTTTCTGTTTGGGTGCATTTCAAATTTTTAGTGCAATAGCTGCCTTAATGGGAATTGGCTTACTCTATGGTTTAAGCTGGCAAGTTGCCTTTGTTGCGGCATCAGGTTTTGTGCTGACATCAACTGCGATTGTGATGCAAGAGCTAAATGATCGTGGTGATATTACTTCACCACGTGGACAACAAATCGTCTCTATTCTACTATTTGAAGATTTATTGATCGTACCATTACTGGCTGCTGTTGCATTTCTTTCGCCAAATAAGACCGCTTCAGGCGTACCTATTTGGCAGACTATTGGATTAGCTGCAGGCTCAATAGCTGTACTTGTGGCAGCAGGATTATGGCTACTCAACCCCTTATTCAAAATACTCGCAAAAACCAAAGCTCGAGAAGTAATGACTGCGGCGGCTTTATTAGTCGTACTTGGTGCAGCATTATTGATGGAATATGGTGGCTTATCAATGGCAATGGGTGCATTTGTGGCAGGCGTATTGCTTTCTGAATCGAGTTTCCGCCACCAACTTGAAGCTGATATTGAACCTTTCCGAGGCTTATTATTAGGCTTATTCTTCCTTGGCGTTGGGATGTCTCTCAATCTCTCAGTTGTTTTTGAGAATTGGATACTGATTCTCTCTGGCGTGATAGCATTTATGTTCGCTAAAGGATTCTGTATCTATATCGTGGCACGTTTAACGAAGAAAAAACACCCAAATGCGCTAGATCGCGCTATTATTATGGCTCAAGGGGGAGAATTTGCCTTTGTTCTTTTCTCAGCAGCGACTGGACAAGGTGTTATTGATGCAAAAATTCAAGCAAATCTGACCGCTATTGTGGTGTTATCAATGGTACTAACGCCTTTATTTATCATCATTCATAAGAAATACATTATCCCACGCCAAACTTATGTTCAAGAAGAGCAAGAACACGACCATATTGATGCTCTGCACCCAACGATTATTATCGGCTTGGGGCGTTATGGACAAATTGTTAATCACTTATTGATGATGACAGGCTGTCACCCAACGGTAATTGATAAAGATGCAAATCTGATTGCAGGCATGAAAAAGCGTGGAATTAAAAGCTACTATGGTGATGCAACTCGTCCAGAATTGCTACATGCTGCAGGAATTGAAAGTGCCGAATTGCTCGTTGTGGCAATCAATGACAAAGCACAAGCCACTCATATTGTGGAGTTGGCTCGTAAAATGAATCCACAAATCAAAATTATTGCTCGCGCTTATGACCGCCTGCATGTTTTTGATCTCTATAATGCAGGTGCAGATATTCAAGTACGTGAAACCTTTGATTCAGCACTGCGTACTGGTAAGAAAGTGTTATTAGCAATGGGAATGGACAAAGAAATAGTAGAAGAGATTGGTACCGCTTACTTTTATCGAGACCGCCATACCATCAAACAAATGGCTGAAGTTTATAATCCCAAAATTGAGCGTTTCAAAAATGAAGAACTATTGAAACTCGCTTTAGAAAACGATCAAGAAACAATGCTAGAAATTCAACAAATTATGAATAAAGAGCACTAATAAGCGGTAGGATTTTAGTTATATTTTGTAAAAGTAAATAAGAAAAATTCTCAATTGTAATAGTTAATGCAAATCAATATTGTTTATTTGATAGATATTTTCTATTCAAAGGATAAATTATATTCATTTCACAACGAAGATTTTTTTATTTATACTTTGCTTGGTTGAAATAATTCAGTTACACATATAGGAGAAAAGTAATGAAAAATTCAATTGGTTTAAACACTGTATCATCTGAAAAATTAGCTGCAGAACTTAATAAATTATTAGCAAGCTACCAAGTATTTTACACAAACGTACGTGGTTACCACTGGAATATCAAAGGCGTTAGTTTCTTTGAATTACACGCTAAATTTGAAGAAATTTATAATGATTTAGTTGTAAAAGTAGATGAAATCGCAGAACGTATCTTAACTTTAGGCCACGTTCCAGCTAACGCATTCAGTCAATACCTACAAGCATCTTTAATTAAAGAACATATTGGTATTAGCTCTGCACAAGAATGCTTAACAGGCACAGTTGAAGGCTTAAAAACATTATTAAAACAACAACGTGAAATTTTAGCATTCGCTAATGAATTAGATGACGAAGGTACCGCATCACAAATGAGCGACTACATCAAAGAGCAAGAAAAACTTGTTTGGATGTTCTCTGCAGCAGCAACTTGTGGCGTTTGCCAACAATAATCCAAAATTGAAGATATAAACTAAGAATAGCACCCTTGTGGTGCTATTTTTTTATAAACTTCGTAAATGCTGAGAAATCCTACCCCTAAAAAGATAAACAGCGTATAATCTTTGTCTTCATTTTCTAGATAAGTCAAAGAGCAATATAATGAGTCAATTTTTTTATATTCATCCAGATAATCCTCAACCTCGTTTGATCAATCAAGCGGTTGAAATTATCAAAAAAGGCGGTGTGATTGTTTATCCGACAGATTCTGGCTATGCGCTTGGGTGTGGATTAGGTGAAAAGCACGCAATGGATAAAATTGTAGCGATTCGTAAATTGCCTGAAAATCATAATTTTACTTTAGTATGTAGCGACTTATCTGAGCTTTCGACTTATGCGTTGGTAACAAATCAGTCTTATCGCTTAATCAAAAATAATGTACCAAACCCTTACACTTTTATTTTGCCTGCAACGAAAGAGGTTCCACGCCGTTTACTGAACAAACGGAAAACCATCGGTATCCGAGTACCTGATAATGCGATTGCCTTAGCATTAATTGCTGCACTAGGAGAGCCAATTCTCTCTTGCTCATTAATGCTTCCTGATGAAGACATTACCCAATCCGATCCTGATATAATTCGAGATTATCTTGAACATCAAGTAGATTTAATTATTCACGGTGGCTATTTAGGTCAAGATCCGACAACGGTTATTGACTTAACCGAAGACAGCCCTGAAATTATTCGAGTTGGCTCAGGTGATCCGACTCCATTTAACTAATACCCCATTAACCTAAATAATCGACGCTTGTGAAAGCGACAATAAGGAACAAAAATGACAACATTTCGTAATTCAAATAGCCCTAACCGGTCAGATTCTACAAAAAACACACAATATACACGCTCCAATCGCCAAACGATTGAACGCCCAAAGGTTGCAAAAAAAGTTGAGAAACCTACCGCTATCAGTGAAGTAAATGTGGCAAAAATAACCAAAATCGTTGGCGAGAAATTACAAAAAGTGTTAGCTAGAGCTGGTCAAGGTTCTCGCCGTGAAATTGAAGAAGTAATTGCAGCAGGAAGAGTCAGTGTTGATGGCAAAATTGCAACTTTAGGCGACCGAGTTCAAGTCAGCTCAAGTACCAAAATTCGTATTGACGGGCATTTAGTCAATTTAATCTCGACACAGAAAGGAATTTGTCGAGTATTGATGTACTACAAACCAGAAGGAGAACTTTGTACTCGTTCTGATCCTGAAGGGAGAGCAACAGTATTTGACCGCTTACCTCGCATTAGTGGCTCTCGTTGGATTGCAGTCGGACGTTTAGATATCAACACATCAGGCTTACTATTATTTACCACCGATGGCGAATTAGCCAACCGCTTAATGCACCCAAGTCGTGAAGTTGAACGCGAATACTCAGTACGCGTTTTTGGGGACGTTGATGATGCGATGCTACAACGCTTACGCAAAGGCGTTCAACTGGAAGATGGTCCAGCAAGTTTCAAACAAATTAAAGTTGTTGGCGGTACAGGGCTTAACCAATGGTTTGATGTTACCTTAACCGAAGGACGTAATCGCGAAGTCCGTCGTTTATGGGAATCTCAAGGTATTCAAGTGAGCCGTTTGATCCGTATCCGTTATGGCAACATTAAACTTGAAAAAAGCTTACCGCGTGGTGGCTGGGAAGAAATGGGATTAGAACAAGTCAATTACCTACGAGAATTAGTTGGCTTACCGGCAGAAACAGAAACTAAAGTGGATGTCACCAAAAACCGTCGTCGTACCAGTGCAAGACAAATTAGAAAAGCGGTAAAACAGCATTCTAAATATCGTAAAAACTAATAAAATAGAGCTAGGTATTTTTAAGGCTTGAATTATCAAACTAACTGCTATTATGTAGCAGTTATATAAATCCTATTCCAACTAATACTACAATAAACAAGACGACAATTTTGATTTGTCGTCTTTCTAGTTAAAACTTATCTTAAGCATAACCGCCTTTTATAATAGCTCAAATTTCCGTTTTAACTCAGGACATTTATGTACCACTCCGTCATAATCTGTACTTTCTGCTTGTTCATAAAAAATGATGCACCAATATTATTCCGAGTGCACCATTTTTTCATGTTGTTAGTTTAGAAGTAATTTAAAATAATCAATGTGCTTATAAAATCTCTTTTGCTTTTGCAACTACATTTTCAACGGTAAAGCCGAAGAGTTTAAATAATTCGCCAGCAGGAGCAGATTCACCGAAGCTGTTCATTCCAACAATTCGACCGCCGAAACCAACATATTTATACCAGAAATCCGCAATACCCGCTTCAATTGCAACACGTTTAGTCACTGAGCTTGGTAATACAAACTCACGATAAGATGCATCTTGAGCATCAAATACATTGGTACTTGGCATTGACACGACGCGAACTTTACGTCCTTCTCCTGTTAAGAGTTCTGCTGCTTTTACTGCTAGCTCAACTTCAGAACCTGTTGCAATAAAAATAAGCTCTGGTGTGCCATCACAATCTTTTAAGATGTAGCCACCGCGAGCAACGTTCGCTAATTGCTCCGCATTACGCTCCATTTGCACCAAGTTCTGACGAGTAAAAATTAATGCACTTGGACCAGTTTTCTTCTCAACGGCAGCTTTCCACGCAACTGCTGATTCGACTTGGTCACAAGGTCTCCAAGTATCTAAATTTGGAATTAGACGTAAAGCCGATGTTTGCTCAACAGGTTGGTGAGTAGGACCATCTTCACCTAAACCGATAGAATCGTGGGTATAAACAAAAAGAACACGTTGCTTCATCAATGCAGCCATACGCACAGCGTTATGTGCATATTCCATAAACATTAAGAATGTTGCACCATAAGGGATAAATCCACCGTGCAATGCAATACCATTCATAATCGCAGACATACCAAACTCACGCACGCCATAATTTACATAGTTGCCATCAACATTGTAATCCGCACGAATTGGTTTAGAACCTGACCATAATGTTAAGTTAGAACTTGCTAAGTCTGCCGAACCTCCTAAAAATTCAGGAAGAATATGTGCGTAGGCTTCAATCGCATTTTGAGAAGCTTTACGGCTTGCAATAGTTGCTGGATTTGCTTGTAATTTCTCAATAAATGCTTGAGATTCGGTAGCCCAATTTGTTGGTAAGTTGCCATTTACACGGCGTTCAAATTCTGCTGCTAGTTCAGGGTAAGCGGTTTGATAAGCAGCAAATTTTGCATTCCACTCTTTCTCTGCAACTTGCCCTTTTGCTTTAGCATCCCATTTGGCGTAAATCTCTGCTGGAATTTCAAAAGGGGCATGTTCCCATTGTAAAAATTCGCGAGCAGCTGCGATTTCAGCATCACCTAGCGGTGCACCATGGCAATCGTGAGAATTAGATTTGTTTGGTGAGCCATAACCAATAATGGTTTTACAAATAATTAAAGTTGGACGTTCTGTTTCTGCTTGTGCATTTTCAATCGCAAATTTGATTTGCTCTGCATCGTGCCCATCGACATTACGAATCACTTGCCAGCCATAGGACTCAAAGCGTAATGCGGTATCATCTGAGAACCAACCATCAACGTGACCATCAATAGAGATATTATTATCATCATAAAATGCGATCAGCTTACCTAATCCTAAGGTTCCTGCTAATGAACAAGCTTCGTGAGAAATCCCTTCCATTAAACAACCATCGCCAAGGAATGCATAAGTATAATGGTTGACAATATCGTGTCCTTCTCGGTTGAATTGTGCGGCTAATGTTTTTTCTGCTAATGCCATACCTACTGCATTCGTGATCCCTTGACCTAATGGACCCGTAGTGGTCTCTACACCAGGTGCATAGCCATATTCTGGGTGGCCTGGTGTTTTTGAGTGTAATTGACGGAACTGTTTTAAATCTTCAATTGAAAGCTCATAACCTGTTAAATGTAACAAACTATAAATTAACATTGAGCCGTGCCCATTTGACAATACAAAGCGGTCACGATTTGCCCAAGCTGGATTAGTTGGATTATGAGAAAGGAAATCACGCCATAATACTTCGGCAATATCTGCCATTCCCATTGGAGCACCAGGGTGTCCTGAATTAGCTTTTTGAACGGCATCCATTGATAAAAAACGAATTGCATTGGCTAAAACTTTGCGTTCTGTCATTTTGACTCCTTAAAATGTAATTGAGAAAGCATAAAAATTTCGGATGATTCTACACTATTTTTCTATAAAGCTCGCTATTTATATCAGCTTAAAAATGTGATTTATTTCACAATACCAAAGATTGAATTTAAGAAAAAGTTAGAGTAAAATGCGAATTCTTTTGGTGCTGAGATTCTCAGCGAATATTCATACATATGGTATCAGACAGCCGAGTTGTATGCTCTGATGGCGATATGGCTTCTTTAGAGGTTTTCTATAATGAAACAAGGTATTCATCCTAACTATGTAGAAATTACTGCAACTTGTTCTTGCGGTAACGTAATTAAAACTCGCTCAACAGTGGGTAAAGATTTAAACTTAGATGTGTGTGGTAACTGCCACCCGTTCTACACTGGTAAACAACGTGTTGTTGATACTGGTGGTCGTGTTGAACGCTTTAACAAACGTTTCAGCATTCCAAGCAAAAAATAATCAACTAATGATTAAATTTAAAAACCCCACAACTGTGGGGTTTTGTCTATACGGAATAGTGATATGCAAAATACCAATTCAACACCTATTTTTATCATCAATTTAGCTAAGTCAGTAGAACGTAAGCAATTTATCATAGAACAATTTGAACAGCTTAATAAACAATTACAGAGTCCTATTCAGTATAATTTTTTCTCAGCTATCAATGGGAATGACAACCCAGATTTCTACCTTTTTAAAAAATATAATAAACAAAAACGTTTTACTCGTAAGGGTAATTATATGAGCTTATCACAGCTTGGTTGTTGGGCTAGTCACTATCTTTTATGGGAAAAGTGTGTTGAATTGAATCACCCTATTATTGTGTTAGAAGATGATTCTTTACTACAAGATAACTTTATAGATGTTTATCAATTTACATCGTCAGAACAAAATAGCGTTGATTTCATTTGGCTTTCTCCCCCAACATTTAAGACACTAGATGTAGATCCTGTTTTTAATATAGAGAATACCGAGACTTATTTATCCAAAGTTACTATTCCTTATGATAACGCCACAGGCTACTTTATTACACCTAAGGCTGCACAAGCATTACTAAATAGTAGTCAAGAATGGATTTATGAAGTCGATATTGTAATGGATAGATTTTGGGAACATAAAATAAATTTATACGGTATATTTCCTGCTTGTGTAAGACCTAATACAGCCATTGAAAGTAATATCCAGTCATTAAAAGATAAACAGAAAAGAACATTATTGCAAAAATTAATAAGAGAATATTACACAATTATAGATAAAGTTAATAAAAAGAAGTTTTTACTATGTAATAGGTAACATAAAATGAATATCTCGATTGCTTGTTTTAAATTTAAAAAAGGTGGTGGAAGTGAAAGATATGTATTAGATATCATAAATGGCTTTTACCAACAGGGCATTAAATGTAATGTTTATTCAACATATTTTGATTCCAAACTTGAAGAATATAAACTTATTACACCTAAAAAAGCAAATTTGAGTTTCATTCCTAAAAGACTGAGATTACCATTTCTATCCAATTTTATAAAAAAAAATAAGCAAAATGATGAAATTATTCTCTCCATGACCCACACCTATAACGATATTACTATTTGTGGTGGACAACATAAAGGGTACCTCAGAGCAATAAATAAAAAACCAACACTTCTTGATAGCTTCAAAATTGCTAACGAACAAAAATGCTTTCAACAAGCAAAATTAATTATTGCTCATTCAAATTTAATGAAAAATGAGTTAGTAGAGTTATATAATATTGAGCAAGAAAAAATAAAAGTTATATATCCTCCTGTCGATACGAAAAGATTCTATGTTGTTTCGGATTCTGAACGAGATAGACTAAGAAATAAATTAGGATTCTCAAAAAATGAAATCATCTATTTATTTCCATCGACTGGACACTATAGAAAAGGTTTTGAAGAATTAAAAGCATTTTTTGAAAGTACTGATCTTCCAATAAAACTTGTCGTTGTCGGCTCTCCTGTAGAAGAAAGTAAAAAAATACGCTATTTAGGTTATCGTAATGATATGCCTGAATTATATAGAGCTGCGGATTTTACTATAATGGCATCAATTTATGAGCCTTTTGGTTTAGTGGGTATTGAATCTATTTTATCTGGTACACCAATCATTTTCTCAAAAAATATGGCATGTCTTGAAACATTAGATGATGATCTAAACCTGTGCTTTAGAAAAAATGATAAATTTTCGTTAGATAAGGCAATAAATTATTCTATAAAACATAAAGAGAATAATACGCACAGAATTCGAGATCCTTATAAGATTCTTAATTATGATCCAACACTATCCAATCACATAAATATACTAAAGAGTATAATTATTTCTATAAGGAAAAACAATGAGTAATTTATTTGATGTGGATAATATATATAATAAAATTACACACACTCTTAATCATAAATATCCATATAGGATCATATATCGCGGACTATTTCCGCGATTTATTAGAAAAAAAATCGAAAATAATCTAGATTATAATAAACAGGAAATCATCTATAATAGTTGGAGGGTGTTGTATAACTTATACTCTTCTAATAACCTAGAAAAATTTGAGATCTCTCCCCATAAAAAAGAACTAATAGGTAAAAAGATTATATGGCAATACTGGGGACAAACAACAAAATTTATCGACTTACCTGAAGTTGTTCAAATTAGTTTTAATTCAGTAGAAAAACATAAAGGTGATTATACCGTCATTCGCCTTAGTGATCAGAATATAAATGAATATATTGAGTTTCCAGATTTTATTTATGAAAAGAGGAAAAATGGTCATTTTAGATATGTATTCTTTTCCGATCTGCTACGACTAGCATTATTAAAAAACTATGGAGGAATATGGATTGATGCGACTGTTTTGATTACATCACCAATACCAGATGAATTGAAAAAACAAGATTATTTCATGTTCTACCGAGATGAAGACTCCCCTTATAAGAATAAATGGGGAAAATACAATTCTTATTTTTCATATTCTTCAAAACAAAAAGTAAAATGTCTCAGTAGCTTTATGATTTCTAAACCAGAAAACGAAACGATTACAATTTTCCTAGACTTATTACTATATTTTTGGAGAACACAAGAAAAGATTCCACATTATTTCTTTTTTCAGATATTATTTGAATACATAATATCTCATCATGAACCCACCCAAAAAATGTTAAGAATAGATGACGCTTTACCACATCTATTACAAAATAAAATTTATGATAAATTTAACAAAGATGATTTTATAGAAATAACAAGATTAAGTAGTATACATAAATTAACTTACATTAAGAAATATAAGGAAAATTCTTATTTTTCTTATTTAAAAAAAGAGTTTCTTAACAATAATGAACTTCCAAAACCTTAAACTTTTTCTTGATATTGTTCAGACGAAAAGTTTTATTCGCTCTGCTGAAAAGAATTATATGAGTGCATCAACCCTTTCTCGTCAAATTCAGCGAATGGAAGACGAGATTGGGCAACCGCTCTTTTTGCGTGATAATCGCCAGGTTTGCTTAACGGATGCTGGACAACGTTTTCTTGTTTTTGCAAAACAGTCTTGGGAAAATTGGCAACAAATACAGCGTGATTTATCACCCGATCAGAAAGAGCTGGAAGGAGAGCTAAAATTATTTTGCTCTGTTACCGCTGCATATAGCCATTTGCCGACCATTTTAGAAAAATTCCGTAAACGCTATCCTAAAATTGAAATCGTACTCAGTACAGGCGATCCCGCCAAGGCGTTACATAACGTACAATCTTTACAGGCAGACATATCCTTAACTGGCAAACCTGAAACACTCCCCCCTAATATCGCTTTTCATTTTATTGATAATATTACCTTATCGCTCATTGTGCCTAGAATTGCTTGCTCTGCAACACAGTTATTACAACAATCACCAATTGATTGGCAGAATGTACCTTTTATCTTACCCGTAGAAGGGCCTGCTCGTAAGCGGATAGATCATTGGTTTAAATTGCAAAAAATCAAAGAACCGAAAATTTATGCCACAGTTGAAGGGCACGAGGCGATAGTACCGATGGTGGCTGTTGGTTGTGGTGTTGCTTTATTGCCAGATGTTGTTGTACAGCATAGTCCTGTTAGTAACCAGATTTCTTATTTTAATTTAACCCTCCCTATTCAGCCTTTTGAGTTGGGTATTTGTGTACAACAAAGACGTTTGCAAGAACCGATAATTCAGGCATTTTGGGCATTGTTATCTGATCTAAATTAAAAGCAATCGCAGAATTTCTGTTAAAATAGCACCAGTTCAAAATCATAATGAGGATAAAAAATGAAAGTTATTGAAGTTAAACACCCGCTTATTAAACATAAAATTGGCTTAATGCGTGCTGCTGATGTGAATACTAAAGATTTCCGCCAACTTGCAACAGAAGTGGGTAGCCTGCTTACTTATGAAGCAACAACCGATTTAGAAACTGAAAAAGTCACCATTGATGGTTGGAATGGACTTGTTGAGATTGATCGCATTAAAGGTAAAAAAGTAACCGTTGTTCCAATTCTAAGAGCAGGTCTTGGTATGATGGATGGGGTGTTAGAACATATTCCGAGTGCGAGAATTAGCGTAGTGGGGATCTATCGTAATGAAGAGACGTTAGAACCTGTCCCTTATTTCACAAAATTAGCGAATGATGTTGGGGAACGTTTAGCTATCATTGTAGATCCTATGCTCGCTACGGGAGGATCAATGATTGCTACTATCGATCTACTCAAAAAAGCAGGTTGTAAGCATATTAAAGTATTAGTACTGGTTGCAGCCCCTGAAGGTATTAAAGCATTAGAAGCAACTCACCCTGATATTGAACTCTATACTGCATCTATTGATAGCCACTTGAATGAGAATGGTTATATTATCCCTGGTTTAGGTGATGCAGGCGATAAAATTTTTGGTACGAAATAATTGATTTAGCAATAATAAAATGGTTACTTGTTAGTAACTATTCAGGAAGACGATGTGCAGTGCAGCTTTCTACGAGGTGACGGCTCATCGCTAAATCCATCAATTGTAGAAGATGTAGAAGATCAAAGCTGATCTTCTACACATATTCCCCAGATGCTATTTTCAACTCTATTCCTTATTACTCACAATCACTCTCAAGCTGTCTAAACGCCAAGTGGCTTGATTAAGCTGTGTGAGTGAATCAGTTTTAATCTGCTCAAGAGCTTGAATTTCATCATTTCGGATATTTTTATTCACTGCTTGTAACGAGGTTAAGCGATGTAATTCAGCACTAAGTGTATGATCCGCATTCTGTTTTGCTTCTGTAATCAAAGCTTGAGCTTTTGGGGTGATTTGCTGTTCTCCAAAGCTAATCAATTTTTCGATTTCACTTCTTACCATCTTCACAATCTTATTGGCCATTTGACGATTAACCGGCTTAAGTTGTTTCTCCAGCCCCACAAAAGAGACTTGTTCGGCAAGATCATTTCCTTTGCTATCAAGCAATACTCTCACTGGCGTAGGGGGTAAGAAACGGGTCAGTTGCAAGCCTTTTGGTGCTTGTGCTTCAACAATGTAAATCGCTTCTAATAACAGCGTTCCTGCCGGTAAATTCTTATTAACTAATAGAGAGACTGCACTTTTACCAATATCGCCTGATGTAATGAGATCAATGCCGTTACGAATCATCGGGTGATCCCACGTTAAGAAGAGCACATCTTCTCGCATTAACGCTAACTCACGATTAAATGTTACAGTGCTACCATCTTCCGCAAGACCTGGGAAGTCAGGAACAAGCATATGCCCTGTTGGGCTAATTACGATACTTTGCTCACCTAAATCTTCTTGTTCTAAGCCAATCACATCAAATAGTTTTAGGGCAAAATTGACTAATTGCGGGTTATTGTCTTGCTCTGCTATGGCTTGTGCTAACTCTTGGGCCTTTTCGCCACCGTTAGAATTGAGCTCAAGTAAACGATCTCGGCCTTTCTCTAATTCTGATTTTAGTTGCTGTTGGCGTTTATACGTTTGCTCGATAAATTGCTCAAACTCAGGCGAATGTTCAGGCTTAACCAAATAATGTTCCAGTTTTTCGCCGAACTCACGAAATAGCGTTGCTCCCATAGGGCAAGTTTCTTCAAATGCATTCAAACCCTTATGATACCAATCCACCAACACACTTTGAGCAGATTGTTCAAAACAAGGAACATGAATTTGAATATCATATTTCTGCCCAATACGGTCTAAACGCCCGATGCTCTGTTCAAGTAAATCAGGGTTATCAGGTAGATTAAACAATACAAGATTTCGTGCAAATTGGAAGTTACGTCCTTCAGAGCCAATGCTAGAGCTAATTAAAACTTGGGCGCCGTCTTCTTGCTGAGCAAAATACGCTGATGCTTTGTCACGTTCGACAATCGACATTTTCTCGTGGAACACCGCCGAACGAATCCCTTCTTTTTCTCGCAATACTTGCTCAAGTTGAATAGCGGTATCCGCGTGTTTACAAATAACCAAAATTTTCTCATCACGATGGTTTTTTAAGAATGTCATCAACCATTCAATCCGAGGATCAAATTCAAACCATTTTGCATCAGGGTTCATTCGTTGGAATAGACGTTCTGGGTAAAGCAAATCTTCTTTTGTATTTCCCTTCATTATCCCCATTACTTTCAACGCATTCGCATACTGTTTTGGCATTTCAAGGGTAATTTGATTGAAAAGACGATGTGGGAAACCTTTGACGCCTTGACGAGTATTACGGAACAATACTCGGCTAGTTCCGTGACGGTCAATCAGTTCACTAATCAACTCTTGGCGAACCTCTAAACGTTGCTCCGCACTGCACTCAGGAGCGTTGATAACTCGTAACATTGGCTCAACGTCTTCTTCTGCAAGTAGCTCGCTAATACTATTCTGTTCTTGCGTATTGAGCGGTTTATCATTCAATAAGGTCGCAACGGCATCTGCCACCGGCTGATACTGTTTTTGCTCTTCAACAAAAGCATTGTAATCATAGAAACGATCGGCATCTAATAATGCCAAGCGAGCAAAGTGGCTCTCTTGCCCTAATTGCTCTGGTGTGGCGGTTAATAATAACACCGCAGGAATTTGTTTTGCTAATTCCGCCACAAATTGATATGCCAAACTTGGATTTTGCTCATTCCATTCTAGGTGATGGGCTTCATCAACAATTAGCATATCCCATTGACTTTCAAGAATCTGTTTTGCACGTTGCGGACTTTGCGATAACCAATCAATAGAACAAATGACTAAAGATTCCGTTTCAAAAGGGTTTTCACTGATATCATTGTCGTCATCATCTTTTTTGTTGAAATCCGCACAACGTTCTTCATCAAACAATGAGAAATTAAGACTAAAACGGCGAAGCATTTCTACAAGCCATTGGTGTTGCAAACTTTCAGGTACAAGCACTAACACTCGCTCAACTCGCCCTGAGAAAAGCTGTTGCTGTAAGATCATACCAGCTTCAATGGTTTTACCTAAACCAACTTCATCGGCAAGTAATACTCGTGGAGCAACACGCTGCCCAACTTCTTTAGCAATATGTAATTGATGTGGAATTAGACTGGCTCGAATGCCTTGCATTCCGCGCAGATGAGATTGAAATTGTGCTTGCTGAAATTGGAAAGCACGATAACGTAAGGCAAAACGATCACTGCGATCAATCTGTGCAGAGAAAAGACGATCTTGCGGTTTGCTGAAACTAATTTTATGCTCCAACATCATCTCTGGTAGAACCGCATCTTCGCCAGAATCTACTCGCTTGCCAAGATAAATCGCAACGCCTTGATTTTCAACCACATCATCAATATCAAGTTGCCAACCTTCAAGGCTCGTAATACGATCCCCTTGCTGAAATTGCACACGAGTTAATGGTGCAACAGCCACCGCATACACACGCTGTTCATCTGATGCAGGAAAATCAATGGTTACTGTGCGATTATCAACCGCTTGTACTATTCCTAAACCTAAATTATTTTCCGATTCACTGATCCAACGTTGCCCAACAACAAAACTCATAATATCCTCTTTTTATTTTCTTTAAGTGGTTATTTTACCTGATTTTTCTTTTGGTAAGCGGCAAGATTTGCCGAAACTTTTGCAAATCTCGTGCGACTGTTTAGTTTTATGGCGATTACAAACTCTGATAGAGTTTAAACGCTTGTCCGTCGGACATACTCGCAAGATAGTCACAAATAATTCTTGGACGCTTACTCTCTTCGTTCTGTTTCCAACGTTCTGCTACACTTTTTGGTAGCAAGCGGGTTGGGTCGCAACTGAGCATATCAAATAATTCCATTAAAATTCTCTGCCCTTTATATTCCACCCGCTGCGTTTTGACATCACAAATCACATATTGATAAACAAACGCTTTTAACACATCTAAAACTTGTTTGACTTCTTTTGGCAAACAGGCGTTAAAACGCAGTAATGGCTCATCAAAATCTGCCGTTTCGTGCCATTTTACGTTAGTGACAAAATAATTGACCAATCCGCCAATCACATCTTTTCGTTCATAGCGGTGAGATGAGAATAATTTCTGGCTAATTTCAGGTAAGCGTTTTTGTAGCCATTCCGATTCACATTCCAATAAGGCTTTTTCGGCATATTGCCACGACTGTGGTGTTACCATTCCCCCCACAATCGCATCCTCTAAATCGTGTACGCCATAAGCAATATCATCGGCAAGTTCCATAATACTGCAATCAAGGGATTTATACCGCGTAGTATTCGGCAACTGCGGATTTGGATTTAGCATTACCGTTGTAAATAAAATGCGATCTGGTTCGGATAATGGCTCAAGTACCCAGTCGAAAAAGTGTTTATCATCATCGAATAAGCCTTTGCTCGTTTTCATTTGATGCAAGTTGATGTAACGGTTTTCTGGAATGACTTTAGGCTCTTGGGGGAAAGTCTTTGACAGCAATGCAGGATATTTGATGATGCCGAGTAAGGTTCGGCGAGTTAAATTCATTCCTGCGTTTTCAGTATAAGGCTCTAACTGTGTCACAATACGGAAAGATTGGGCGTTCCCTTCAAATCCGCCAAGTTCTCGCATTTTGTAATTTAACGCCATCTCGCCACCGTGTCCAAAAGGCGGATGCCCAATATCGTGAGCAAAACAGAGCGATTCAATTAGGCTACGAGAAGGAAGTAAAGCGGTGAGATCTTGCCCAAAATTTGCAAATTTTTGCAGAGAACAGACCGCTTGAAATCCTACTTTGTCTTCATTTAATTTAGCTCTCAAACTGCTGCCGATTTGAGCAGCTTCAAGAGAGTGAGTTAAACGTGTACGATAAAAATCATCTTCCCCAACCGCGTGAATTTGCGTTTTGGCTTGTAAACAACGAAAGGCTTCAGAGTGTAAAATCCGCCCACGATCTCGTTGAAATGGCGAACGATGATCTTGCTCTCGCTGTTTATCCCCTAAAAAGCGTGCTGTCCAAATGCTATTTTTGATTTGTGTATCTGTCATTATGCGTCCTTATCGTAATAGATCTACGGCATTTAGTACTTTTCAGCTATAATACGCTCTTTTTATTTCTGTTCAATCATTATCCAAATGGCACTTTTTTATACTGATAAATCTGCAAAAAAATCCACTAAACTAACCGCTTTACAACGCTTTGATATTCAAGATTTAGATTATCAAGGTTTAGGTGTTGCAAAGTTAAATGGTAAAACGTGGTTTGTGGAAAATGCCTTGCCGAATGAGCAAGTAGAAGCCACGATTTTGGAAGAAAAACGCCAATATGGACGAGCCAAAGCGGTACGATTTTTGCAAAAATCTGCAACTCGACAATTGCCAGCTTGTACAATTTACAGTCAGTGTGGCGGTTGCCAGATGCAACATTTGCCTGTAGAACTACAACGAGAAACCAAACAAAAGGCGTTATTTCAACGTTTGCAAAAACTACAATCTCAACCCATTCAGCACCACGAAATGCTTGTTGGTTCGGCGTTTGGCTATCGCCGCCGAGCTAAATTACATATTAGCTTAACTAAAAATGCACTATCTCTTGGTTTCCGCCAAGCAAATTCTCAAACGGTTATTCCCCTTGAGTATTGCAATGTGTTAGAGCCTGAACTTGCACAACTTCTTCCCTATTTACAACAATGTTTTGCTAACTGGAAACAGAAAAAATTACTTGGTCATATTGAGTTAGTCCGAGCGGATAATGGCGTTGCCCTGTTATTGCGTCATCTTGGGAAATTACACCTTGATGATGAAAAAGCCTTGAGAGATTTTGCGGAGCAACATCATTTATTGTTATTTGTGATGCTAGATAAAGAGCAGATTGAACAGTGGCGTGGCGATCTACCTTACTATGAAATCAATGGCTTATCCTTGCGTTTTTCAATTCGTGATTTTATTCAAATCAATGCAGCTTTAAATCAGAAAATGGTCAATCAAGCAATCGAATGGCTGGCACTTTCTAAACAAGATCGTGTGTTAGATCTCTTTTGTGGAATGGGCAATTTTACCTTGCCGATGGCAAAATTTGCCCAACAAGTTGTAGGGATTGAAGGAGTTGAACCAATGGTTGAGCAAGCAAGGCAAAATGCTGAACTCAATCAAATTGAAAATGCACAATTTTTCCAAACCGACCTAGACCAACCATTTGTCGATAAGCCTTGGGCAAAGCAAAGCTTTAATAAAGTGCTACTTGATCCTGCTCGTAACGGTGCATTATTTGCTCTCGACCATCTCTGTCAGCTCTCGCCAGAGCGGATTGTGTATGTTTCGTGCAACCCTGCCACCTTAGTGAGAGATGCGGAAAAACTAATCCAACAAGGTTATCGTCTCGAAAAATGTGCAATGATCGATATGTTCCCTCACACAGGGCATTTAGAGTCGATTTCGTTGTTTGTTAAGGCATAAATACGAAATAAGTTAAGCGGTCAGTTTATTACCATTTTTTACAAAATTCACTACATAACCTACCGCTTAATACAAATAACGACTAGGTATTAGTCGTGCAATTCTTCTTCACTTTCTTCCAATTCATCAGCCATTGCACTGAGTGCATCACGCGTTAATTGAGCAAGGGCTTTGTAAAAGCCGGTATCAAAGGCTTCCACTTTGCCTAAAAATTTACTCAAGCAAGGTAATAAAAAGGTTTCAAAAAGTGTTTGTTGGGCTTGGGTTGAAGCTAGATTGTCTTCAATCCAAGATGCTGTAAGCAGTAATAATGCAATATGATCAGGGGTGTCTAATTCAGGCATTCCACGCTGTTGGCGAAAGGCGACAAAATCATTTACGTTTAATCCATAGGCAGAAATTGTTGTAGCAATAGCACCGTTATTTGCAAAAAGATCTTGATAACTCACCGCTAGTTGCGTAGGGTTAGCACCCTTCTCAAGGGTGGTTAGAGCTTGGTCGCTTTGAGTGTCGGTGGATAATGCCCAGTTGCTACGAAGTCCACCTTGTGCCAACCACGCAAAAGTGCCTGCTAAAATAGGATCAGTAGGTGAACGGTAAAATAGATTGCCAAATAAACGGCAAAGTAGAGAAAAATCGTTAATTATTGTTTGGTTCATTATGTGTAATCAATTGAAATAAAAATGCTATGTTACACGAATCCATAGCAGAAACGAAAAGGAAAATAGGATGAAATATATCGGTGCACACGTTAGTGCTTCTGGCGGTGTGGAAAATGCAGTGCTACGCTCGGTTGAAATTGGCGCAAATGCCTTTGCATTATTTACGAAAAACCAACGTCAATGGAAAGCTCCGCCACTTAAACAAGAGACTATTGAAAAATTTAAACGTTTTTGCCAAGTGCATCAGTTTTCTGCCGATCAAATTTTGCCCCACGATAGTTATTTGATTAACCTGGGTAATCCTGAAGTGGATAATTTAGAAAAATCTCGTGAAGCTTTTATTGATGAGATGCAACGTTGCGATCAACTTGGTTTAAAATTACTTAATTTTCACCCGGGTAGCCATCTAAATAAGATTTCAGAAAAAGAATGTTTGGCTCGTATTGCTGAATCGCTCAATATCGCAATAGATACTGTACCCAATGTGATTGCAGTTCTGGAAAATACCGCAGGGCAGGGTTCAAACTTAGGTTGGCGATTTGAACATTTGGCTGAAATCATTGAACAAGTAGAAGATAAATCGAGAGTCGGAGTCTGTTTAGATACTTGTCATTTATTTTCTGCAGGTTATGACATCAGTTCATTAGCAAGCTGTGAGCAAGTCTTTAGTGAATTCTCTGATGTTGTAGGTTTTGACTATTTGCGTGGTATGCACATCAATGGATCTAAAACGCCATTAGCCAGCCGAGTAGATAGACACGATACGTTACGAGAAGGCACAATTGGAACAGATGTGTTTCAGTTTATTATGCAAGACTCACGTTTTGACCGCATTCCGCTCATTTTAGAAACAATCAAACCAGAAATCTGGGCTGATGAGATAAATTTTTTACGTTCGTTGGAACAAAAGTAAGTTATACTTGTCGGACGACTGGCTCAGGTAATTATCTGAGCCAATTATTTTATACCGTTTATTTATTCAATTTTTTAGGAGTGCTTCGCTTTTCTGTTCTGGCGAGACAAATTTATTATGCAAAAATTATTTTTCACACTGACAAAATCAGTTTTCATTATGATGAGCTTGATTACATTAGCGACTTATTCTTCGTTAGCAAATGCAAGTTTAAGTACTAAAGCGGCAACACCAAACCAAATTCTCAATCAACAAGTTACAGTGAAAAATAAGGTTTTAGCTAAGGATACGTCAAATCATCACACCGTAAGCAACGCTAACAAAGTTCTCTCAACTTATCGCCAATGGGCAGGTACTCGCTACCGTTTAGGTGGCACAACTAAAGCCGGTATTGATTGTTCTGCATTTGTTAGAACCACAATGAGTAATGCCTTTAATATTCATCTTCCACGCTCTACAGCAGAACAAAGACACGCTGGAAAATCGATTTCAAAATCAGACCTAAAACCAGGCGATTTAGTTTTCTTCCGCAAGAATAATCACGTTGGTGTTTATATTGGCGGTGGCAAATTTGTTCACGCAAGCTCTAGTCGAGGCGTTATAACCAGTTCTTTATCTGAAAAATACTGGGCAAAAACTTACACACAATCACGCCGAGTACTTTAAACTGTTCTAGTTTTAAGCCGCATATCTTGTTTGATGATGAGATGTGCGGTTTCTTATTTGGTGAACCACATTTGTAATGACACCCGCAACCTGAACTTCATTCCAATCTGAAATGCGTAAATTAGGTTCAGCTACATCAAGTGAAAATAAGATCTTTTCTTGACCAATTTGATTAAAAAACTGGTAAAACTTATATTCACCATTTTTCTCAATCACAAAAAGATCGTTAATTAAGATCTGCTCACTTTGCTCTACAATTAAAAGATCATCTAACTCAATGCCCCACGCAATCAGATTTGGATTTTTAACGTGAATAAAAAAGGTATCTGTTGGTTTACGAATACAAAGTGAATTGAGATCTAATTTAATTGAACGCTGGGCGTTAAAATCACGATATAACGGTATTGGTTGATAAGATAATTCACGTGTTAATGTTCTAAGATGTGCCATATTTTGCTCCTGCTGTTTTACAGTCTGATTTTTATTCAATACGATCAGTAAACTGTGTGTTTATACAGGTTATTTTACTGTTCAAAAAAACAGTGTCAATAAAAAGATCGATTTTTTTTGTAAATTTATACAGTGCCATAAATCAGATCCAAATAAAAAGCCATAGTCAAGTTAATGACTATGGCTTATATTCACATCAAGTTATCTTATTTGGATAAAAGTAAATTTGCTAAGGTTTTAATTCCAATCCCTGTTGCGCCGGTTGCCCATAAATCACTTGCGGTTTTACGGAATGTTGCTGCACAGTCGATATGCAACCAATTTTGTTGATAATTTTTCACAAAATAAGATAAGAATGCCGTTGCAGTGCTTGCTCCTGCTGGTACAGGCACAGAGCCTACGTTTGCAATATCGGCAAAGGAAGAAGCGGTTTGATTACGATGGAAATCTTCAAATGGTAAACGCCAGAATGGTTCTTTTTCAGATTTTGCTGATTGTAATAAATCTGATACTAATTGTTCGTCCATTGAGAGTACTGCGTGGTAATCATTTCCTACGGCAACTTTTGCCGCCCCTGTTAAAGTGGCACAATCCACAATAAATTGTGGGTTTTGTTTATCTGCTTCAATTAAACCATCAGCTAAGACTAATCGTCCTTCGGCATCGGTATTAAGCACTTCAACAGTCACGCCATTACGATAATGAATAATATCCCCTAGTTTAAATGCGCGGCTACTTACCATATTTTCAGCACAGCAGAGATAAAGTTTGACACGCTGATTCAAACCACGAGCAATCGCTAAGCCTAGAGCACCCGTTACTAATGCTGCTCCACCCATATCTGTACGCATTGTGGACATTGAATCACTCGGTTTAATGCTATATCCGCCTGAATCAAATGTAATTCCTTTGCCAACTAAACAAGCTAACACAGGTGCGTCAGGGTTTCCTGTTGGGTTGAAATCAAGCTGTAACATCGCTGGCATATTAGCAGAGCCTTTACCAACGGTCCAAATACCTAAATAACCACGATCTTTTACTGCTTCACGAGAGATGATTTCAAAAGATACTTTACCTTTGCCTGCATATTTATCCGCTTGATGGACAATAAATTCAGCCGCTTTGTGAGCTAATACTTCAGGAGTTAATACATCAGATGGTTCATTGATAATTTCACGAGTAAAAGTTGAACAAGCTAAACGAGCATCAAATTCAGCCTGATCGCTATTTAATGCAGGGAATGTGATTTCTCCTGTACTTTTTACGCTCACAAAGCCTTGTTGGAACGCCCAGCTTTCTTCTAATCCCCAGCCTTCGCCAACCAATGCAACATTTAAAATACCTTGATTTTTAATTTTACGAGCGGCTTTTTGAATACTCACTAAAGGGTCTTTCTGTAAATGAATAGTCATTCTATTTTGATTTGCCGAAAGTAGGGCATCTTTTCCCCACTGCTCTGCGGCAGGCTGTGTTGATAGTATGATTTGCATTGCTGACATAATGTGTCCTTATGTTATAAAAATGATAAGCGGTCAGTTAGGCAGAAAATTTTGCAAATTTTTAGCACAATCTCACCGCTTAGATGAAAATAAATTATTGACCACTCCACGCACGCAATGCTTTATCACGAGCTTGGGCTTTTTCTTCTGCACTTGATTTGTAGTTATAATTGAACACTGCACCTTCCCAATCGCCGTAGTTTGGATTTGGTAACACAATAAATTTCTTACCAAATAACTGGCGGTTTTCAGCGACTAATGCTCGGCGATCTGCATTCGATTTTTTGTAGAAAGCATCGCCAAAATCGTTTAAGTTATCGCCAATGTAAAGTACGATTTCATAGCCTTGTTTTTCAATTTCTTCAAAACGAGGGGTTTTATTTGATTTATCTTTTTTCAAGAATAGAGTTTGCTCACTTGCCCCCTTGAAACCTAAAGTTTTCATATCATCTAAAGTTCCCGCTTTTTCGCCATCGTCTTTACGATTAGATACATAGAACATTGTACCGCCGTGGCTATTCACATAATTATTAAATTCTACTGCACCTGCAATGGCTTTGGTTTCACGCGCATTTACCCAGCGAGTCCAATCTTTACCATCAAAGGCTTTGTTATTTTTAATTTGCCAAGCGGCATAAGCGCTGTTATCCATCATTGTTTCATCTAAATCAACGACAACCGCTTTTTTCTTGCCTTTCGCAACTTTGGCTTTATCAAAAGCAACTTGTGCAGCATTAAATGCTTGATAAGCAAGCGCTTGGTATTCCCCAGATTCTTGCACCCAGTTTACCCCTAATACTGCGTGTTGTTGTAGTTTTTCTTCGCCATTTGGTTGCTGTGTTGCACAGCCTGTTAGGGCAAAAATAGAGCAGATTGCAAGAGTAGAAAGTTTGATCATAGGTTTCATTGGTTGTCTCCTTCTATGTAAAGAAATGTCAGAATCTCGGTTATTATACTGCTAAAATTTGTTAAGAACGAGTAAAGAGATTGATTTTTAGTGGATTTCTATTATCTTACCTTTCCGAAAGTTTATGCAACTTTCAGTATATCGATAACTAATATTATTCACTTGAAAGGAAACACAATGTCTTTTTTACTCAAATTTACTCAATTTGTGAGCAAAACCTTTGCCCTCTGGGTAATTGTTTTTGCCTTTATTGCCGCACAATTTCCAGAAACGTTTAAAATGTTTGTACCGTGGATTCCTTATTTACTCGGTATTGTAATGCTAGGAATGGGTTTAACCCTTACATTTAAAGACTTTGCCGAAGTAACGCGTAATCCTAAAGCGGTAATGATTGGTGTAGTTGCACAATTCGTTGTAATGCCAAGTATTGCTTTCTTACTTGTAAAATTATTCCAACTGCCGCCTGATCTTGCTATTGGCGTCATTTTAGTTGGTGCTTGCCCTGGTGGTACATCATCAAATGTAATGACCTTTTTAGCGAAAGGAAATACCGCGCTTTCTGTTGCTTGTACAACAATTTCAACCTTACTTGCTCCAGTTTTAACGCCAGCAGTGTTCTACCTATTTGCAAGCCAATGGTTAGATATTAATGCAAGTGCCATGTTTATTTCTGTGCTACAAATGGTGCTTTTACCTATTTTTATTGGCTTAGTCATTCGTGCTATTTTCAAAGAAAAAATTGAGCAGTTTAGTCAAACAATGCCATTAATTTCTGTTGTTGCGATCGTGTTAATCGTAACGGCGGTTGTGGCAGTCAGTAAAGATCGTATTATTGAGTCAGGTTTACTGATTTTTGGTGTTGTTGTGTTGCATAATGGCTTAGGTTACCTAGTTGGATATGGGGTTGCTCGCTTATTCAAACTGCCTTTAGTCGATAGCAAAGCTGTATCTATTGAAGTAGGTATGCAAAATTCTGGTTTAGGAGCAGCATTAGCCGCCATTCACTTTAAAGCGAATCCATTAATTGCCGTACCAAGTGCAGTATTTAGTTTCTGGCACAACATTTCAGGTCCAATTTTAGCGATGATTTTCAGTGCAATGAAGTCAGATAAAAATCATAAATAGATAAGCATTTAGTTAGGGGCTATGGTATTACGGAAGTGAGCAGGAAAAATTTTCCTTTATTCTTGAAAGAATGTGAATTTCGGTTTAATTTTGTGACACTTCTAAGACAGCCCCTAAAATGTATTCAACCGTATTTTTATGACAAACTTTATTCTTATTATCGGACTTTTTATTACACTTTCTTATGCCATCTATGAACAAGTGATAGTCCCTAAACGTAATGGACAAACCAAGTTAGCGATTGAGCTACAACCACAAGCAAAAATTGACTCTTGGATTTTAATTGGGCTAATAGGGTTAACCATTGCACAAGGTTTACAAACAGGTATTCAAGCGTTCACACTGTTTCTGTTAGGCATGTCGGTCATTTTGGTTGTGTATAGTAGTTTTTTACGCAAACCCAAATTATTGTTGAAAGACCGTGGTTTTTTCTTAAGTGCATTCTATATTGATTATCAACGTATTTCACAAATTAACTTAGCGGACAAGCAAAAATTAGTGATTGATTTAACCAACGGTCGCCGTTTATTTATTCCAATCAAACATTCGCAAGATGTTATAAAAGTTGTGAATTTCTTTGGAGGATACAAATAATGATTTTTAAATTAATGGGCAAGCATCAACACTATAACTGGGGGGGAGCAGATTTTATCCCTACTTGGTTGAAATTAGAGAATAACAATGGACAGCCTTATGCAGAATATTGGCTTGGTGCTCATCGTTCAGCACCTTCTTTAGTTGAATTTGAACAAAAATGGCTCCCTTTAGACCGTCTATTAGATACTGCCCCTGAATTACTCGGTGATGAAGGTCGCGCGAAATTTGGCAATGAACTGCCTTATCTTTTGAAAATTTTAGACGTTAAGTTACCGCTTTCTATTCAGCTCCATCCCACAAAATCACAGGCAGAACAAGGCTTTCTACAAGAAGAACAACAGGGAGTTCCCTTAACCGCTAGCCATCGAACCTATAAAGATCGCAACCATAAGCCTGAAATGATGATTGCATTATCGGACTTTTGGCTACTTCACGGATTTAAACCTCTTACGCAGATCATACAAGATTTGCAAAATATAGCCTCTTTAGCACCGCTTGCAGAACGTATTCAACATCAAGGTTTGCCAAAGGTTTATGCGGAGATTATGCAAGCCGATCAACCCCAGTTGGAACAGTGGCTTTTACCGATTATTGAGCAATATCGCCCTGATTATCAGCAAGGAAAATTGTCTTTAAACCAAGCAGAATACTGGGTGCTTTATACGTTAGAAGCAATGGACATTCCATTGACAAAACTGGATGCAGGGCTGCTTTGTTTCTATCTATTTAATATCGTCCATCTTGAAAAAGGCGAAGGAATCTATCAAGGTGCAGGCTTACCCCACGCCTATTTACGCGGACAAAATATTGAGTTAATGGCAGCATCTGATAATGTTATTCGTGGTGGATTAACACCTAAATACGTTGATATTCCTGCATTATTAAACATTATTGATTATAGTGAAGTGGTACCGAAAATAATCCCTTGTTACCACCCTGAACAGCAAGAAAGCAATCTCTTTTTGTATCCTACTCCATTAGCCCAAGATTTCGCATTGCAACGTCTAGATTTTAAAGCGTTCAGTGAAGAAAGATTTACCAGCTCAAGTGCGAGTATTTTACTAGTGATGGAGGGTAGCCTATATTTAGATTTAGGCAATAACGCCATTCATCTAAAACAAGGCGAATCAGTCTTTATTAGTGCTAATACGCAAGTAGAAAGCATTGGCGAGCAAAATGGCTATGCGGTTGTAGCGACTTTGCCGTAAATAAGGTTTGTTGTATAAATAGAAAAAAAGCGGTCGAATTTGACCGCTTTTGGTTTAAATCTTCACTGAATTACAACAGTAATGCCGTACCCCATTTGATAATATCAAAGAAGAATTTATTTTCATTAGTTGCTACACCATCAGGATCTTTCTTGGTATCTGTTTTGATCTCTTCAACCATACCGCTTTTGTATTGTCCTTTGACTACAGCTAAGTCGTTACGAGCATTTTCTTGCAAAAGACGGCATTCATCAGCGCCTAGCTTTTCAACATTATCTGCTTTGTATTTTTTAAATTGATGTTGTGCATAACCCATTGATTTTTCATCATCTTGAATCATTTTGACGTACTGTTCACCAATAATTTTTTCAAGGGGATAAAAGAACACATATTGTGCGTGAATGTAAGCATCCTCTTTAGAGAAATGTTGTTTCTGAATACGAGTTAAATTTGGGTAGATGCATTGTTCTGCTTGACGGCTTGCATTTGCCCAACGCTGAGCATCTTGTTCAGATAAAAGATAATCTGCCCCAATAAATTGACCGGGAAATGCTTCTTCTTTGGTTTTTTGTGGATTACCGCAAGCAGTAAGGGATAAAAGTAATCCCGTTAGGAGTAATTGTTTAGTCATTATTGAATTCCTATTGCGTATTTTGTTTGAATTCTAACAAGAAGGATATTGTTAATAAAGGCGTTATACAAATAATGGATCTGTATTAGATTAGCAAGTATGTTAACCTATAAAAATGAGATTGCTTGAATTTTCGTACTATAAGTGACCGAGTGACTGCTGGTTCAGCAGCTAATATAAATCTTTGTTGTAGCTCCCTTTTTCATTTCGCAGTGCTATAATCTTCAAATTAAATTTATTATTCACTTTTTAGTTGTAGCTCCCTTTTTCATTTCGCAGTGCTATAATTGCGGTGATTGTGAGCATATCGTTGTACAGGTTGTAGCTCCCTTTTTCATTTCGCAGTGCTATAATCGTGTAAGAGATGAGGCATTTAAACAAGTTGTTGTAGCTCCCTTTTTCATTTCGCAGTGCTATAATAATATATTCCACGTATTGTTAAAGCAACCAGTTGTAGCTCCCTTTTTCATTTCGCAGTGCTATAATCCATTTCCTGCACTTAATGCACCTTCAATCGTTGTAGCTCCCTTTTTCATTTCGCAGTGCTATAATATTACAGACCACCTAGCAGACCTCGAATGAGTTGTAGCTCCCTTTTTCATTTCGCAGTGCTATAATTTCCGCTCCTCGCACTGCCGCAGTCGCTGCGTTGTAGCTCCCTTTTTCATTTCGCAGTGCTATAATTTAACGGATTAGCGAACAATACAACAGGCACGTTGTAGCTCCCTTTTTCATTTCGCAGTGCTATAATTAATTTGATTAATTTAGGAAACCAAAGCGAGTTGTAGCTCCCTTTTTCATTTCGCAGTGCTATAATGGAAAAGATAACATTACCTAAAGACAAATGGTTGTAGCTCCCTTTTTCATTTCGCAGTGCTATAATAGGGATGCTAAAAAGCCTTGAAATGTAATGGTTCAAGGCTTTTTTATTGCTGAAAAAATCGCTTTAAAACAACAAAAGTTGGTTCGAATTAACATTTTTTTCTTGCAATTTTTTCTCCCCAACAAGAATTTCCATATTGGAAAATTGCTTTTCCGTGATAGAAATACAACGAATTGAGCCTTCTTCAGGCAAATGTTCCACTAATCTTTTATGATGTTTTTCCATTGAATCACGCCCTCGAATAATTCGGGTATAAATAGAAAGTTGCAACATTTGGTAGCCATCTTTCAATAAAAACTGCCGAAATTGGTTTGCCGCTCGCATTTTGGCTTTCGTTGTGACAGGTAAATCAAATAATACAATCATACGCATAAATACATTCTCACTCATATTGATGCTCCGCAAGCGGTAGAATTTCGGGCAATTTTAGCAAATCCGCATTTCGTTGACTTAATGCAGACTGAAATGTGCTAATTGTTCGCTCAATAGCCGTTAAGGTATTCACTTTTTCTTGCTTAAATAACAGTTGATAATTCAAGACCTTAATTAAGCGTTGCTTTAAAATAGGAGATAAATTGAAAGACAACTTATCTTTATTCGCAAGATCAACTACAAGTAGATCGACCAACGGGCGAAAAGGTTCAATAAAATCATCAGCCAAATTAAAAGCATTAAGTTCACTGTGATGAAACAAGCCGATTTGGGGCAACCAACCATATAGTACTAGCCCACGAGCAACTGCTGAACGCATCACAGTATAGCCGTAATTCAATGCAATATTTACCCTATTTTCATCTTCGGTGCGTTTAAAACCTTTACCAAACAAAGTTTGAAAATAAATGACCGCACTTTGTGCTTCTAGGTTATCTTTATCGCCTGATTTTACTTGCATTGCCATTTTCAACAAGCGGGTAGATTCTGCGTAAAAGTTGCAAATACTTAATACTTTTGCTTGATTACGAATTTTCTGTTGCACAATTTTCTGCCACAGCTGTTTCTTTTGTGGCAAGCTCGTTTCTAGCTGTAATTTTAAGGTTTTGAGTTGTCGATGATATTGATTAAATGGCAACCACTGCCCACAGGGTAAAAACTGCTCATCACAAGTTAAAAAAGTAATACCATACAAACCAAAAGCAGAAAGTAGCGGAACAGTGATGACTGTCTCTCGGCTTTCCACCACAACAATAGCAATATCTTCTAAAGGTACAGTAAACTCGTTACCATCTTGCTGAATTAGCATTTGATTTTGTTTAAGTGAAAGTTTACCGCCCTGACTGATTAAAATACTCCGCCACGTCATAGATAAATCCTTAAATAAACAAATCCCCGCACTCAATAAGTGCAGGGACTGAATTAACGTACATTTTGTCGTTTAGTCGGGCGACAAGGTCGAATATTTTTTCCAAGTTCATCGACTTGGTATTTTTCAAGAGAAAGGGCGAGTTTTACACCAACACTTTGATGAATACCATTTTTTCCTTTTGATTTCTCTAGATCATGTTCTTTAATATCAATAGCCGCAGTAGCTCGATTTAGCCCATTAAAATAACCTAAAATTTCTGTTTTCTTCGTTTTAAGTTTTATCAGGTCATTCGAATACATAGAAAATAAAAATTGTGAACTTTCGTCCATTAATTCCCATTCATCTTCAGGTGTATTTGCGACAACCGCTCTATCAGGCAAAATTCCTTTTGCCACTTGCCAAGTATAAATCGGTACTAGGAAATATTTTCCGCCTTTAGTAAAGACATCAACTCGAACCATTGAAGCATTATCTGCCACACCATTACCATCTCGCACTAATACGCCTGATTTTTGTGTTTGTTCCACTCGAATGGCTTTTACTAATGTGCCACCTTTTTTATAGAATGGTTCAGCGAAGGCTTTCATAGGGTCGTTACCAAATTGCTCTAAACGTGCTTTTAAGGTCTCATACAATCCTATTTCACGCTCACGATTAACCATTCGTTCTAAATCGTTCAATTTAAGCTGTGTTAAAGGTACTTTTAATATACTTAACCCTTCACTTAAACGTTTAGCTGATTTGATGGTTTCCATATGCCCTTGCCCTGTCATTTTTCGTGTTGGCATACGAGAAACAAACAATGGTTGTACAAATTCGTGATTATATTGCGGATAATCAGGTAAACGATTTTCGAGCTCTAACTTTGGATTTTCACTAAAAATACGGATTTCGACGTTTTCTTTAAAAAATGCCCAGGGGGTTGGAAAATGCAATGGAATAATTTCCCCCGTTTCACGATCAACACGTTCACCACTAAATATATTACCTTCTTCATATTTCACAAAGCGCGTAATTTTTTGTTGCATCGCTACCGTTGAACACGTGACTACCACAGCATCTAAAGCGTGATGACGATCATTATCATCTCGTACTTTTTGTAAGCCCCAACGAGCACGCAATAAAGCTGTGATTTGCCCATTTGACGCAAATACTTTGCGCTTGCCTTTGCCTGTCAGTAACATATTGTCAGCAATAAAATTGCATAAGAAACGGGCAACATAGCGAGTATCATTTAAATTACGTTCGATAAACCCTTTGTCATCTAATTTATGGCTTAAAATACGTTGCTTTTTGGTATAGGAGAAACCGCTAGTTTGTACACGAGCAACAAAATGTTGCCACTGAACACTATTATTTTTACCATCTAGCCATTCATAAGGGGTTAAATTACCTTTATTTTGGTTTTGGTTAGCAAGAACCAACACTTTATTATTAAAGCTATCGTCCCAAGTGCGAGAAAACGGCAAAGCGTGATCAACTTCTACATAGCCTTTTTCTAACAAACGATGTAATTCCAAAGGTTTGCCTGAATATAAACATTTCGCTTGTTGCAATTCATACAAACGGATTTTAAGAATATCTTTACCCTTTGGCTCGCCTACAAAATTTGGGAAATATTCTTTGAATTTTTTCACAGCATTTTCACGTTGCTTACGGTTGTCTTCCTGCTGCTTTTCTAGCTTCTTACGATCTTGATAAGATTTACCGACTTCACGCCCTGTTTCAATATGAATGCGAGCGGGTGTTCCATACAATCGAACTACAGCATTGATTACCTTACGGGCTTGTGTCAATGTGCGTAATACGACTGGGTTTCGGATTTCATCAGCAGGAATATTCGGTAACAAGCGGTGAATTTCTTCTGATTTTTTACCATAATGATCACCATAAATTGCGGAAACTGCTTCATCATAACGCTGTCCTTGCAACATCAATGGCAAAATTTGTTGTAATGCTTTAAGGGAGAGTTGAATAAATTTGTCAAAATTAAGATTTTCTAGCAATGCATTCAACATGCTTTCTGATAGTTTCCCCTCTAAATAACGACAAATATCCTCATCAGTTTTATACAGTGAAAATGCTGTACCAATTTCATCAAGCAACCCAGTATTATGTTTAAGTGTTTGCCATTCTATTTTTAAATCCGCACCTTCTAATGCTTTACGAATTTGATGATAGGCTTTCATTTCCATTAAAGTGGTTTTCGTTTCAACCGTTTTTTTATCTTCCCCCTGATACCGAACACCTTTAAAAATGGCATCATCCGATAAAGTAAGCATTGTTCTAGCTTGAGAGTAAGTTAATTTGGCTTTTTCATAAGGCTGTTCAAGTAAGGTTAAACGTTCATTATCAGTTAAAGCTCGTTCAATCCCATTTTCTAAAATGCGTAAATTATTCAATTTTGTTAGCCATACAAAACGCTCAGCAGAATAGCTATTTTTCGCCGCTTTATACTCCGTTGGTTCAAAGGTACATTTACCCAACATTTTCAAAATAGCTTCACCTGCGAGAGCAGGCTTTTGCCACATCAATAAAGCGGTCAAATTGTCTAATAATTTTGCAGAGGTGTTAAGGTTGCCTAGTTCAGATTGGCGAGTGAACAATAATTCCATCTCCGCCAACAAATCTAAACGGCTAAATGTATGTGTATAAGCACCTCGTTGATTGCGAATATGTCCATCTTCTACTTGAAATTTATTAACCGCAATTTCTGCAGGTGTACGATATTTCGAGTCTTTTAGAATTTGATGGTTAGTTGCTACACCCGAAAGCAATGCACCGAGTTCTTTATTCTCACTTTTGCTTTCATTTTTTCGTTGCGATAAATAACCACGATGTTTTAATAAATGTAACAATACTGCAGCCCATTCTTGGCGTTCAAGCTTTTGATCTAACCCTTTAACTCGTAATTGCCAAACATCATTCGGTAGTTGCTCATCTATTGAAAGTAAAAGATTTTCTGCTTTTAATAAACGTTTCGCTTTTTTAATTCGTTGTGCACGACGTTTCACTAGTCGGCGAGAAGAGCGAGCTAAACGACGAGCTAATGCTAAACTTTCGCCGGTTTTAGGGACTTCAGCTCTCTCAAAAGTACGAACACCCACATCAATTAGACGTTGTGGATTTTCTTGTTCATCAATTTCCACAACTGCCCAACCAACAGAAGCAATACCCAAGTCAAGACCTAAAACATAATTTAATAATGAAGTTTTCATAATGTTTCTCCTATCATTTAGCCTTTGAGCAAATTTTAGCAATTTTTATAATAAAAAGAATATTGACGATAAAAAAATGAGAGATTAAAATTTACAGCGTTGTAATAGCACTGCGAAATGAAAAACGTTGTTACAATAAGAGATGAATTTCTCGCAACGCTCTGCCCCTTGGAACTTTGGTTTCAAGGGGCATCGTTTTTTCATTCTTAATCTATTGGGTAATGGACAAAATGGCTACTAAAAAATGTGTAGTCTATTGCTAGAATACCTTAACGCACTTTTTAGAAACTATTTCTCTAGTATGCTTTTTCTATATGCATATTAGATCAAACCTCTAGCCAGAGGTCTAGAGGTTTGTTAGTAATGTGAGACCGTATAAGCGGTCTTTTTTATGCAAAATTTTACAAATTATAATACGTTCACGCAGTTTAAATCTTCGAAAGATTGCTCTAAACGTTTAGACATAGATTCTTCCATTTTACGTAACCATACGCGTGGATCGTAGTATTTTTTGTTTGGTGCATCAGGGCCTGTTGGGTTACCTAATTGACCTTGTAAATATGCTTCGTTTGCTTTGTAGAATTGTAAAATACCATCCCAAGATGCCCATTGAGTATCTGTGTCAATATTCATTTTGATCGCACCATAGCTGATTGCTTCACGGATTTCTTCACGACTTGAACCTGAGCCACCGTGGAATACGAAGTTGATTGATTTGGCAGGAAGGTTACGCTCTTTAGAAACGAATTCTTGTGATGCACCTAAGATTGAAGGTTTTAATTTTACATTACCTGGTTTATAAACACCGTGTACGTTACCGAATGCTGCAGCAATAGTGAAACGAGGGCTAACTGGGTTTAATGAATCGTACACGAATAATACGTCTTCAGGTTGGGTGTATAAGCGAGACTCATCAACATCGCTGTTATCCACACCATCTTCTTCACCACCTGTAATACCGATTTCGATCTCAAGCGTCATACCTAATTTGCTCATACGTTCTAGGTATTTTTTACAGATTTCCATATTTTCTTCCATCGGCTCTTCAGAAAGGTCAATCATATGTGAAGAGAATAATGGTTTACCTGTTTCTGCAAAGAATTTTTCACCTGCATCCAACATTCCATCAATCCAAGGTAATAAATTTTTTGCTGCGTGGTCAGTGTGAAGAATAACTGGAACACCATATTCTTTCGCTAATTCGTGAACGTGTTTTGCACCTGCAATAGCACCCAAAACATCGGCACGAACACCGCTTGCTGGTTTGATACCTTTACCTGCGTAGAATTGTGAACCACCATTTGAGAACTGTACGATCACTGGAGCTTTAACGCGAGCTGCTGTTTCTAAGACTGCGTTTACTGAGTCTGTACCCACACAGTTTACTGCAGGAATTGCGAAATTATGTTCTTTTGCAAATGCAAAAACTTTTTGTACATCATCACCAGTTACTACGCCTGGTTTTACAATATCTAATAATTTAGCCATTTTGGAGTCCTTATATATTTAAAAAATCAAAGGTTAAAAATAGGGCGTATATGATACGCCCCTTGAGCAATTAGTCATTTGCACGTTTTTCTAAAATTTCAACTGCTGGTAATATTTTGCCTTCCACAAATTCTAAGAATGCACCGCCACCTGTTGAAATGTAAGAAATTTTGTCTGCGATACCAAATAGGTCAATGGCTGCTAATGTATCACCACCACCCGCAATTGAGAATGCTCCATTAGCGGTTGCTTCTGCGATTGCATTTGCAACAATTTCAGTCCCTTTACGGAAGTTCGGGAATTCAAATACGCCAACTGGACCATTCCAAAGAATCGTTTTCGCATTACGAATAATTTCTGCTAATTCTTCCGCAGATTTATCGCCAATATCAAAGATTGATTCACCTTCAGCAACTTCATTTACTGATTTGTGAGTTGCTGGTGCCACTTCTGAAAATTCTGTTCCTACACGCACATCAACAGGTACTGGAATGCTTGTTGTTTTTGATAAACGTTGAGCTTCAGGAATTAAATCTACTTCACATAATGAGTTGCCTACATTATGACCTTCAGCAGCAATAAAGGTATTGGCAATACCACCACCAACGATTAACTGGTCAGCAATTTTAGAAAGAGAGTCTAAAACGGTTAATTTGGTTGATACTTTTGAACCACCCACAATCGCTAACATTGGGCGTTGCGGTTCTTTTAATGCTTTACCTAACGCGTCTAATTCTGCTGCTAATAATGGGCCTGCACACGCAACTGGCGCATATTCAGCTACACCATAAGTTGAGCCTTCTGCACGGTGAGCCGTACCAAATGCATCCATTACAAATACATCACAAAGTGCCGCATATTTTTTCGCTAGCTCAGGATCGTTTTTCTTTTCACCTTTGTTAATACGTACGTTTTCAAGCACAACGATTTCATTTTCACTGACTTCTACGCCATCCAAATAATCACGTACTAAACGAACTGGTACATCAAGTGCTTCATTTAAATAATCAACCACAGGTTGTAGAGAGTTTGCTTCTTCAAAAACGCCTTCAGTTGGACGACCTAAGTGAGAAGTCACCATCACTTTTGCCCCTTTTTGTAAAGCAAGTTTAAGTGTTGGAATAGTCGCACGAATACGAGCATCTGACGTTACTTTGCCATCTTTTACTGGTACATTAAGGTCAGCACGAATAAAAAGACGTTTACCTGCAAGGTCAAGATCTGCCATTTTTTTTACAGACATAGTGATTTCCTCTTTTGATTTTAAAAATTAAAAACGGATTGATTATATCAGTTTCCCATTTATTTGGGCGAATATAGATCAAATTATTCTGCAATTTTCTCTGTTTTTTCAGCCTTTTATCAGAATTCTAGAATATGCCATATCGAATATTATCACATTGTTTTTTTATTTGTTTTGGGCTTAAATTACTGTAATAAGGAAAATTAAGTGTGAAATTGAAGGCTAATTAATAAAGCGCTTAAAAAGGCCTCCTTTCAGAAATTCATTCCCCAAAATGCTCAGGTAAATTTTTTAGCATTTCAGCCCAAATCACAGTACTACTTTGTCTATTACGAGCCATACACTCTACTGCTTGTTCGTATTCACCTGTTTGGCAAGCTTGCTTAAGAGACTGATAGAAATTAAAGGTTAATTGACGAGATTGTGCTTCTGAAAAAAAGAGTGTCGCAACTTGATAGTAGAGATCTTTAAAACTATTTAGAATTAGCCCATAAACTGGTTTATTCGCCACAAAAGTAAAGCTACGGTATAGGTTATAATCGAATTCCGCATAAGCTTTTGGATTATCTACGAGTTCATCTAATCCTTCGAATAGTGTTAATGATTTTTTTGTATCTAAACGAATTGCTTCAGGAATATAGTATTCTGCCATTCGAGTTCGTAGAGAAACAACATTGGCAATAATCATTGGAATAGTAGAGCGATCAAGCTTAATCAAAGTTTCAATAATATTTGGGCCTGCAGTTTCCCACACGTTATTGACTCGAGTAGGTTTACCATGCTGAATACTTAGCCAACCATCTCTAGCTAGGCGTTGTAACACTTCTCGTAACGTTGTTCTGGTTACGCCAATAATATCAGCTAATTCTCGTTCTGCTGGCAAATCTGATCCCGCAGGGAAGCGGTTATTCCAAATACTTTTAACAATATACTCTTCTGCGAGAGCTGCTGGGCTTTGAGCCTTTAAAATTTCAGATTTATCCATTGATGCGTATTCCAAATTGGGAAAATGAAGAAGAACTCCACTCTTAAGATTAAAATTTGCGACTTAGTTATCAAAAATCAAAATTACTAAAACTAAATCATAACATTCTCTATTATCGTTCAATCTAAAGTATATTACAATTCATCTGTTTTGATTACCTTTCGAGAAGAAAATCTTATGAAGAATTTAGACGCTTTTTTCAAAAATTTTTTAGGCAATTCGCCAGAATGGTACAAAATTGCTATTTTGGCATTTTTAATCATTAATCCACTGATTTATTTCTTTATCAGTGAATTTATCGCAGGATGGGTACTGGTTGCGGAATTTATTTTTACACTCGCAATGGCATTAAAGTGCTATCCACTCCAACCTGGTGGTTTACTTGCTATCGAAGCTGTTGCAATTGGAATGACAAGCCCACACCATATCAAACACGAAATTGTGGCAAATTTTGATGTTATTCTGCTACTGATGTTTATGGTGGCAGGTATCTACTTTATGAAACAACTTCTTTTGTATGCATTTACTAAATTGATCATTGCAATCCATTCTAAGAAAATACTTTCCCTATCATTCTGTTTAAGTGCTGCATTTCTATCCGCATTTTTAGATGCACTAACGGTTATTGCGGTAATTATTAGTGTTGGGGTAGGCTTTTATGGGGTTTATCATAAAGTAGCCTCTGGTAATAGCTTTGAAGATTCAACAGATATTACCAATGACGACAAGATTGCGAACAATAAAGCAATTTTAGAGCAATTTCGCGGTTTTTTACGTAGTTTACTGATGCACGCGGGGGTGGGGAGTGCTCTAGGTGGTGTAATGACAATGGTGGGTGAACCGCAAAATTTAATTATTGCAGCACAGGCAGAGTGGGGATTCGGTGAGTTTTTCCTACGAGTCTCACCCATCAGCATAACTGTATTACTCTGCGGCATAGCCACTTGTTACCTTGTAGAAAAATACAAAGTATTTGGATATGGAGACCGCTTACCACGCAAAGTTTGGGTTGTTTTAGCACATTACAATATCCAAAAAGAGCGAAAAATGACAAAACAAGATCGCTTAAAACTAGCCGTTCAAGCAGTAGCAGGCGTATGGTTAATTATCGGCTTAGCATTGCATCTTGCGGATGTCGGACTTATCGGCTTGACGATTATTATTATCTGCACTGCATTTTGTGGAATCAATGACGAACACGCACTTGGAAAATCATTTCAAGAATCTCTCCCATTTACTGCGTTATTAGTTGTATTCTTCTCTGTTGTCGCTGTAATTGTCGATCTAAAATTATTTGACCCTATCATTCAGCTAGTTCTTGCGGCAGAAAAAGATTCGCAACTCGCCCTGTTTTATGTCTTCAATGGGTTGCTTTCAAGCATATCAGACAACGTGTTTGTGGGGACTGTTTATATCAATGAAGCCAAATCAGCACTTATGTCTGGTGCAATTGAACGTTCACAATTTGATTTAATTGCTGTGGCGATCAACACAGGTACAAACTTACCTTCTGTTGCAACACCCAATGGACAAGCCGCCTTTTTATTCCTATTAACGTCATCATTTGCTCCGTTAATTCGTTTATCTTATGGTAGAATGGTCTATATGGCACTGCCTTATACCATTGTGTTATCTGTGGTTGGTTTCATTTCAATGGAATTTTTACTCCAACCATTTACAGAACTACTACTAGAATGGGGTTGGATTGTAACCCGTTAAATAGGAACCGCTATGTTCAATTACTTAAAAGAGCTTTCATTCACAAGAGGGGCTTGGTTGCTCCTAACAACAAGCTGTGTTGCATTAGAAGCAACTGCTCTATATTTCCAACATGGAATGGGTCTGAACCCTTGTGTAATGTGTATTTATGAACGTCTGGCATTACTCGCTATTTTAGTGGCGGGAATGATAGGTTTTTTAGCACCTAGATTTATACTTACACGTTGGATTGCTCTTTTACTTGGTTCATACGGTGCAGTCAAAGGGTTAACTCTTGCAATTAAACATACTGATTATCAACTTAACCCTGCACCTTGGAACCAATGCTCGCCTTTTGTTGAATTTCCTGAAACCTTACCATTAAATGTTTGGTTCCCATCTATCTTCGAGGCATCTGGTAATTGCGGAAAAATTGTATGGCAATTTTGGGGGCTGAGTATGCCACAATGGTTAATTGCTATTTTTGCAGTTTACACTGTGCTATTTGCTTGCCTTGTATTAAGCCAGTTTAAACGCTCTTCAGGAATGAGAGAACGTAATTTATTTTCTTAATTTCAAGGATTTAGGTGTGCTAAATAGTTGCTATATTCTATCCATCACACCTAAATTCAATTAACTAAATAATTTACCTAATACCGCTTTCGCACCTTGTTGTAGTAAGGCACCAGTATCTAAATTTTTGAGATCTAATTCTCCATTTGGACTAAGAGAATCAACAATCTTAGGCAAGTACTCAGATAATAAATTAGGTGCTTCTTGCTGTGCTACTCCGACTTCTTCGGCAGCAGAATCAATATTCTTTTGACCAAAAACATCAAGAATCTGTGAAGCTGAAATAGGTTGGTTTTCTTCTGTACTAATCCACGACTTCACTAATTGCTCTAATCCACCTTGTTGGAATTTTTCAATTAAGCCTTGTATTCCACCTTGTGATTGTAATAATGCTTGAATCAGTTGTAATGCTTTGGTTTGACCTTCTCCGCCACCTAATACAGATGATGCAACAGATCCTAAAATGTTTCCTAACATAAATGCTCCTAAAAATTACAAAAATAAGCGGTGAGTTTCCAATCAACATTTGCAAATGTTTATGCTGTTCTCACCGCTTGGGTTGATATTACTGCTCAGATAAAATCTGGCGTACTCGTTCTAGATCTTCAGCGGTATCTACCCCGACCTGTGGGGCTTTTTTAGCAAGATCAAGATGAATTTTTTCTCCGTACCACAGTGCTCGAAGCTGTTCTAGTGATTCTAATTGTTCAAGCTGAGTCGGCTGCCAAGCAACATATTGTTTTATAAATCCAGCTCGATAAGCATAGATGCCAATATGGCGTAGGTAGTTTTGTTGTTGAACAAATTGGTCATTACAATCAGCAAAATCATCTCGAGCAAAAGGTATTGGTGCTCGAGAAAAATAGAGTGCCATTCCTTGTTTATCTGTCAATGTTTTAACCACATTTGGATTAAATAATTCTTCTTTTGTCGTGAGTTTAACAGCAAGAGTTGCCATATTAACTTGGTGCTGATCAAGATTATTCGCGACTTGAGAAACAATCACTGGGGGAATTAACGGTTCATCGCCTTGAATATTGACAATAATTTCGCTATCAGGGATTGCCATTTTCTCAATAACTTCCGCTAAACGTTCCGTTCCTGAATTATGTTTATCCGATGTTAAGCAAATTTCACCACCAAAATTAGTAACCACTTGTTCAATTTCAGGATGATCTGTTGCCACGATAATACGCTCAGCCCCCGATAATTGAGCTTTTTCCCAAACGTGTTGGATCATCGGTTTACCGGCAATATCCAATAGGGGTTTACGGGGTAAGCGGGTGGACGCATAGCGTGCTGGAATGATGACAGTAAAAGCCATTTTAAGCTCCTAAATTTTAGCTAAATCGAAACGAGATAAGTCAATAAAATTTGGTGTACCGTAGAACTGACAAAGTGCTTGACGTAGCTGTTCTGCTCGTAATGGTAAACCTTTTTCCGCATAGGTTTGCACCTGTTGATAAACCGCTTGCTTAAATGCACTATTATCGCCTGCATTGCCTGTTAAATTATCTGCACTGGCGAAATAACGAAAGTTAGCCGCAGTCGCTAAAATCCATTCAATCGCTTGCGGTTTAACTTCAACTTGTTCAAACTCTCTTTGGCGTTCTGCAGAACGTCCATCAGGTTCATACCAATATCCAAAATCTTCTAATTTTCGGCGTTCTTTGCCCGCAACGAGCCAATGAGCTATTTCGTGTAAAGCACTGCTATAAAAGCCGTGAGCAAATAAAATAACATTATAAGGACGCTCACTTGGGGTATTATCTTCATCAATAAATTCAGGCAGATAAATAGGATAATCACTCCCACGTTCTAGTCGAGTATTATAACTTTGGCTAAAGCAACTATCGAAAATAGCGATCAAATCTTCGTATTTATGTTCGTTTTGGTTCATTTTAGATCGTATAAGTTATTTTAAATAGTGAACAAAGCCAGAAATATCTTCAGTTTGGCTAGCAAGGGTAATTTCGCCTTCTTCGGGAGATCCGATCATCAATAAGGCAACAATTTTATCCGCATCTTGACAATGTAATGCTTGACGCAATGCAGATCCATTTACCCATTTATTGGTAATCCAACAGGTTTCAAAACCTAAAGTATTAGCGGCTAATTGAATGGCATAGGTTGCACAACCCGCGGTAACAATCTGCTCCCAAGCGGGTACTTTCGGTAAATCTTTGGTAACTTTTGCTACCACAGCAATAATCATCGGGGCTTGTGAACTGATTTTTTTAGCTTTTTTAGATCCGTCTTCGCCTAAATCAAATTCCTCTGCTGCAGCGTTGAGATAATCTCTAAAGGTGACTAATTGTTGTTGTTCAATAACAAAAAATTGATAAGGCTTGAGATGTCCGTGATCTGGCACACGAAGTGCGGCTTTGAAGATGATATCTAATTGTGCTTTATTTGGTGCTTTTGTGCCAAATTTTTTGCTAGAACGGCGAAGTTGTAATAGATCTAACGTCTTCACTAAGTATTCCTTGCTTGATTTATTAGGTAAAAATTTATGTGGGAGAATAGCACATTCTGTTAAATTCCGCCCATTTTTATGGTACTTTATACGGCAAATTTCCCTATTTCATCCATATTATGTTATCAGTGTTAAAAAGTCTTTATCGCGTTTTCCGAATCTTTCGGGAATTTGTTATTAGTCTCTTTTTTATTTTATTCGTACTAATCTGTTTTGCAATTGTCAGTTTGATACAAAGCGATACAGAATCGAATAATCAGTTACCCTTTGATAAAGGGGCATTGATGCTGAATTTAGATGGCTATTTAGCAGATAACCACGATGAGTTTGGTGATTTTCATCGTTTCTTACAATCTGAGTTAGGTGGAGAAAGTGAGCCTGTCAAAATTTCAACTTTTGATGTTGTCAGAGCGATAAGAAAAGCAGCACAAGACGAGCGTGTAACAGGGTTAGTATTAGATTTAAAATACTTTGAAGGTGGTGATCTCTCGTCATTACAATTTGTGGGCAAACAACTCAATGAATTCAAAGCAACAAATAAACCTATCGTTGCTGTTGGAGAGCATTATTCACAGCAACAATACTATTTAGCCAGCTTTGCGGACAAAATTTACCTCAATAAAGTCGGGTTTGTGGACCTACACGGGCTAAATTACTCTAATCTCTACTTCAAAACGTTATTTGAGAAAATTGAAGCTGTTCCGCATATTTTCCGAGTAGGAACTTATAAATCTGCCGTAGAACCCTTTTTGCGTGATGATATGTCGCCAGAAGCACGTCAAAATGCAAGCTTATGGATCAATCAATTATGGCAACAGTTCAGTCTACAAATTGCTCAAAATCTTGCGATTGATGCAAAATCCGTAGTACCAGATCCAAAAGTGTATATTGAACAGTTTAAGCAAGCTAAAGGTGATGATGCACAATATGCCTTAAACCGCAAATTAGTTACCGAATTAGTGACTACTCAACAACTCAACCAGATTTTAATTGATATCTTTGGTGAAGATAGCGAAAAAGGTTACCGCCATATTGATTTCTTTGACTATGCAGCATCATTAACGGATCGTTTCGATGTTACAGGCGAGAATAAAATTGCAGTTGTCAATGTAGAAGGGGAAATTACTTGGGGAGAGAGCGACGAAAACTCTGCGGGAAGCGATACTATCGTAAAATTACTCCAACAAGCCCAAGATGATGACACAATTAAAGGTGTTATTTTACGCATCAATAGTCCAGGTGGCAGTGCAATGGCATCGGAACTGATTCGCCAGCAAACCGAAGCCTTACAGCAAGCAGGTAAGCCAGTTATTGCCTCAATGGGTGGAATGGCAGCTTCAGGGGGATACTGGATTGCTGCAACGAGCGATAAAATCATTGCTAGTCCAAGTACTTTAACTGGTTCTATTGGTATTTTTGGTTTAGCCGTTACCTTTGAAAAAACCGCTAAGAAATTAGGGATCAATGAAGATGGCGTATCCACCTCACCACTAGCAAGCCAATCGACATTAAAATCGCTACCGAAAGAGCAAAGTGAAGTCATCCAAATCAGTATTGAAAATGGTTATGATCGCTTCTTAGATCTGGTTAGTCGTGGGCGTAAAATGGATAAAACTGCCGTCGATAACGTCGCTCAAGGGCAAGTGTGGTTAGGCTCAACTGCCTTTAAAAAGGGCTTAGTAGATCAACTAGGCGATTTCGATGATGCTTATGCAATAACAGCTGAAATCATTAACCAAAAACGCCAAAGTGAAGGCAAACCTGCGATTGAAAAGTTTGAAACTCAATGGCTAATCGAACAAGAATATGATTTACTTAGCCAAGTAATGCGAGATTTCAAAATGCAAAGTAAAGTATATATTGCTCGTTGGTTAAACTTGCCTTTTAGTGAGCAACTCTCACGCTCTAAAGATGTCCTAGAAAAATTGAACGACCCAAAACAAACTTATTTATACTGTTTGAACTGCGGTAGCGTTAAATAGTGAAAAGATAAGCGGTTAGATTATCAGCATATTTTGCAAAAATTTGTCATAATCCTACCGCTTGCTTATTAGCTAAACTCTTGAAATTTACGCTTCTTACATTATGAAGATTGCAAAACAAGTTATATCTCTTTAAACTTCCGACTAATTTTTTATTTTAAATAAGCAAATAATACGAGTACGTAAAATGACCGAAACGACCGACATGCTCTCTTTAGGGCAACAACTAAAAAATGCACGAGAAGCATTAGATCTTTCCATTGAAGATATTGCGAGTAAAACGAATTTAAAGAAAAATCATATCGAAGCGTTAGAAAATGATATTTTCATTCTACAAAATGTTCCGCCAACATTCGTACGTGGTTATGTGCGCAATTACGTACGTTTTTTACGTTTACCAGAAGAACTCGTGAATAGTGTCAATTATGGCGAAGTGACCATCCCAAATGAAGTAAAACGCCCAGTTTCCAATATTCCTGTGCATAATCAAAAATCTCAACTTCGTTGGGTGAAAACATTGACGTGGTTAATTCTACTTTGTGCAGTTGGAATGACTCTCGCATGGTGGTGGCAAGAACATCAGAAAGAGAAAATGAGTAGCGATGAGCTTGTGAGTAACAATATTTCAGTAATGCAAGCAGCACCAACCACTGAAACACCTTCTGTTGCAACAGTATCACCAACAGTTGAAGCACAATCAGAACCATCTTCAAGTAGTGTTACTATCCAGCCTGCTGATGCAATACCGACAGAAACGGCTACTACAACAGATGACACAACCAAAGCGGTAACTTCTAGCGAAAATAATGCAACATCAACAGAAAACACACAAGTTCCAGTCAATATCTTGCAACAAAATGTCTCTGAACAAGGTGCTGTGGTAGAACCAGTAAAAACGGAAGAAACTCCAGCTGAACAAACTCAGTCAATAGGCAATGATGAATTACGTATTGAGATTACCAACGCACAAAGTTGGATTACAGTGCGAGACGGCAAACGCAAACGTTTAGCCGAAAAATTATATAACAGTGGTGAGGTTCTCACATTTAATGGTAATGAGCAATATAGCTTAACCGTTGGAGCCCCAGGTAATGTAAAAATCTATTACAAAGGGCAGGAAGTACCACTGAAAGTTGATGGGCGTGTTGCTCGTTTTAAATTACCTTTAGCGAAGTAAAAATGTTAAAAGAACCACCAATTAAGCGTCGTCAATCGACCAAAATTTATGTCGGGAATGTGCCTGTGGGGGGCGATGCACCGATAGCTGTACAATCAATGACCAATACTCGCACAACAGATGTGGAAGCAACTGTGGCACAGATTAAAGCCTTAGAGCGTGTTGGAGCAGATATTGTACGAGTTTCTGTACCAACAATGGATGCGGCAGAAGCCTTTAAAGTGATTAAACAACAAGTCAATGTGCCACTCGTTGCAGATATTCATTTTGATTATCGTATTGCACTCAAAGTTGCCGAATATGGCGTAGATTGCTTGCGAATCAATCCAGGCAATATCGGTAAAGAGGAACGTATTCGTGCGGTTGTCGATTGTGCTAGAGATAAAAATATTCCTATTCGTATTGGTGTAAATGCAGGTTCTCTTGAAAAAGATATTCAAGAAAAATTTGGCGAGCCAACACCAGAAGCACTATTGGAATCTGCACTTCGCCACGTTGAGATATTAGATCGTCTGAACTTTGAACAATTTAAAGTAAGCGTAAAAGCATCTGATGTCTTTTTAGCGGTCGAATCTTACCGCTTGCTTGCTAAAGCGATTAAACAGCCAATCCATTTAGGCATTACCGAAGCGGGTGGAGCAAGAGCGGGGGCGGTAAAATCCGCCATTGGATTAGGATTGTTATTATCCGAAGGCATCGGAGATACATTACGAGTTTCACTCGCGGCCGATCCCGTAGAAGAAATTAAAGTTGGCTTTGATATTCTAAAATCATTACGTATTCGTTCTCGTGGCATCAACTTTATTGCCTGCCCGACTTGCTCTCGTCAAGAGTTTGATGTAATCGGTACTGTCAATGCGTTAGAACAGCGTTTAGAAGATATTATTACGCCGATGGACGTATCCATTATCGGTTGTGTAGTAAACGGCCCTGGCGAAGCATTGGTGTCTGACTTAGGCGTTACAGGCAGTAATAAAATGAGTGGCTATTATCTTGATGGTGTTCGTCAAAAAGAACGTTTTGATAATGAGAAATTGATTGATCAACTCGAAGCAAAAATTCGTGCAAGAGTGGCAGAACAACATAATCGTATTGAAATAAGCCAAATTTAAACAAACATCTTAGGAAACAAAATGAAAATCGCTGTTTTTAGTACCAAAAGCTATGATCGTAAATATCTAGAACAAGCAAACCAACAATATGGTTTTGAACTGGAATTTTTTGATTTTATGCTCAATGAACAGACAGTCAAAATGGCGGAAGGCTGTGACGCGGTTTGTATTTTTGTGAATGATGATGGCAGTCGTGCTGTTTTAACCAAATTGGCTGAGCAAGGTACTAAAATGATCGCTTTGCGTTGCGCTGGGTTTAATAACGTTGATTTAGAAGCTGCGAAGCAATTAGGCTTACAAGTTGTAAGAGTGCCTGCTTATTCACCAGAAGCCGTAGCAGAACATACCGTTGGGTTAATGATGACCTTGAACCGCCGTATTCATCGAGCATATCAGCGGACACGTGATGCTAACTTTTCTCTTGAAGGGCTAATCGGCTTTAATATGCACGGGCGAACTGTTGGCGTAATTGGGACGGGAAAAATCGGAATTGCCACAATGCGAATTTTAAAAGGGTTTGGAATGCAAATTTTAGCATTTGATCCATTCAAAAATCCTGTGGCTGAAGAAATTGGTGCAACTTATGTTGGGTTAGATGAACTTTATGCAAGATCAGATGTAATCACATTGCATTGTCCTGCTACCGCAGAAAACTACCATCTTTTGAACAAAGAGAGTTTTGATAAAATGAAAGAAGGGGTAATGATCATCAATACTAGTCGTGGCTCGTTAATCAATACAACAGATGCGATTGAAGCATTAAAAGAACGTAAAATTGGTGCATTGGGCTTAGATGTATATGAAAACGAACGAGAACTCTTTTTTGAAGATAAATCGAATGATGTTATTCTTGATGATGTTTTCCGTCGTATTTCGTCTTGTCATAATGTCTTACTGACAGGGCATCAAGCGTTCTTAACAGAAGAAGCCTTAATGAATATTTCGGATGTAACACTTTCTAACATTCAAACATTACAAACTCACACGCCTTGTGTAAATCAGGTGAATACATAACCCTATGTAATAAGCGGTGAGAAATACTAAAGATTTTGCAAATAATAAAAAATAGGAAAATAACGTGGCAAAAACAATTCAAGCAATTCGTGGAATGAATGATTGCTCGCCAACTGAAACACCTTTATGGCAATGGGTTGAAGGGCAAATTAAAGACACTTTAGCAAGCTATGGTTACAGCGAAATGCGTAGCCCAATCATTGAATCAACCGCACTTTTTGAACGTGGTGTTGGTGAAGCAACCGATATCGTTGAAAAAGAGATGTTTACCTTTGTGCGTGATGAAGAAAGCTTAACATTACGCCCAGAAGGCACTGCAGGTTGTGTTCGTGCAGCAATTGAACATGGTTGGATCTATAACCAAGAACAACGCTTGTGGTATATTGGCCCAATGTTCCGTTATGAACGCCCACAAAAAGGACGCTATCGCCAATTCCACCAAGCTGGTGTAGAAATTTTTGGTATTTCGAATGCTGAAGCCGATGCAGAGCTTATTCTCTTAACGGCTCGTTTATGGAAAAAATTAGGTATCGATCAACACGTTAGTTTGCAACTGAATTCTATCGGTGGTTTAGAAGTTCGTACTAAATATCGTGAAGCCTTAGTTGCCTTCTTACAAAACCATTTAGATATTCTTGACGAAGATTGTAAACGTCGCTTGCATACTAACCCAATGCGAATTTTGGATACAAAAAATCAAGCAATCCAAGAAGTGCTGAATAACGCTCCTAAACTACACGATTTCTTAGATGAAGAATCGAAAAGCCATTTTGAAACACTTTGCTCAATTTTAGATGCAATGGGAATTCATTATGAAGTAAATCAGAAATTAGTGCGTGGTTTAGACTACTACAATAAAACCGTCTTTGAATGGGTAACCACAGCTCTAGGTGCACAAGGCACAGTATGTGGTGGTGGACGTTATGATGGCTTAGTGGCTCAACTTGGCGGACATTCCACAGAAGGTGTTGGTTTTGCAATGGGATTAGAACGCTTGGTATTATTGGTTCAAGAAGTTAATCCAAATGTTCAACTTGCTCGTCCTGTTGATGTTTACGTTGTTTATCAAGGTACAGGTACAACTGCAGCTGCCTTTAACTTGGCAGAAAGACTACGTTCTGCATTGCCACAATTACGCGTTATGCAACACGCAAGTGGTGGTAATTTCAAAAAACAATTTAAACGAGCAGATAAATCAGGAGCGAAGATTGCACTGGTGCTAGGTGAAAGCGAAGTCGAAAATAATAGTGTTGTGGTAAAAGATCTTTTTGGCGAAGTAGATCAAATCACGATTTCACAAACCGATGTGATTGCGGAATTAACTAAACGTTTTGCATAACGTTTCAATATAGGGAATAAAAAATGAGCGAATATCTTAACAGTACAGAAGAACAACAATTTAATGAAGCAAAGAACTGGTTTAAGCAAAATGGTACGCCAATCTTATTAGCTATCTGTTTAGTGTCAGGTGCAACATTTGGTTGGAATTACTGGAAAAAACATCAAGTTGAAGTAGCTCAAAGCACATCGGCAACTTACCAACAAGTCATGGAAAGCTATTTGCAAGATCCAAGTAAAAACGCACCGCTTGTCGAGAAGTTTATCACTGAACATAAAGGCTCTTATGTCGTCTTTGCTCAATTAGAACAAGCAAAGCAACTTGCTGAAAAAGGCGACTTCAACGCAGTAAAAACACTATTGGAGCAAGCATTGACAACCACTGAAGATGCAACATTGCACAATGTTATTCGTTTTCGTCTAGCAACTGTGGAATATCAACTCAAAAACTTTGATGCCGCATTGTCTGCATTAAGTAATGTGAAAGATAAAGCGTGGGAACTTCGCAAGCAGGTTTTAACCGGTGACATCTTAATCGCTAAAGGTGATAAAGACGCAGCTAAAAGTGCCTATGAACAAGCTAAAGCAAATGCAAAAGCAGAAGAACAACTATTGATCGACGTACGTTTAAATAATTTATAAGTAAGAAAGGATTGTGGCAACACAATCCTTTGTTTTATTTCATTATTAAGGAGACAAAATGAACGGTACTCAATTTCTACAACAATTAAAAAGCGATTTATTTAATGATTGGAAGCCTTTTGAAGTTGCTTGGCTTTTCCTATTCATTGCAGCCCAAATTGGGATTTATATCCATAGCCCAGATTCTATTTTAGGAATGGTAGCGGGTATTTCAGGTATCATCTGTAATGTATTTATCACCAAAGGAAAAATCAGTAACTATTTATTTGGCTTGATCTTTGCATATAGCTATTTCTATGTTTCTTTAGGACAAAATTTCCTTGGCGAAATGAATACAACCTTATACGTTTATATTCCTGCCCAATTTATCGGCTATTTCCTATGGAAAGAACATATGCAAAATGCAGGAAAAAGTGAAGCGGTTATCGTAAAAGCATTAAGTGTAAAAGGCTGGTTAGTACTAGCTGCCTTTATTACAATCGGCACTCTACTTTTCGTGCAAGCATTGAATGCGGCTGGGGGTAGCTCAACAGGCTTAGACGGCTTAACCACTATTATTGTTGTCGCAGCACAAGGTTTAATGTTATTACGTTATCGTGAACAATGGCTACTTTGGATTGTACTAAATATTCTTTCTATCGTACTTTGGGCAGAAAACCCTTCTATGTACATTATGTACTCAGCTTACTTATTAAACTCACTGTACGGTTACTATAACTGGATTAAGCTACAAAAAATGGCTTAATTAGCATTGAAAGCCAAGGTTGATACTTCTCAATCTTGGCTTTTTCCGTTATGCTTTACGCTCCTTTTTCAACTAAATTTAGACCTTGCAATTACCACTACCTATTCATCAAATTGATGATGAAACACTCGAAAATTTCTACTCAGAAAATAGCTTATTGCTGTTAGATTCGCTACATCAAAATTTTATAGATGTCCAACAGCCGTTTTTCTATATCTGGGGTGGACGCAGTAGTGGTAAAAGCCATTTGTTAAAGGCAGTAAGTAATCATTATTTATTGAATAACCTGTCATCTAGTTATATCCCTCTTGAGAAATCCCAATATTTCTCACCTAGCGTCTTAGATAATGCCGATCAGCTCGATGTTATTTGTTTAGATGATCTGCAAATTATTGCAGGTAATGAAGAGTGGGAATTAGCTATTTTTAATTTATTTAATCAAATTCGTGAACAACAAGGGCTATTTAGCCAAGGGAAAAAAACACTTCTACTGATTAGTGCAGACCAACCGCCAAATAGTTTAGCGATCAAACTACCTGATTTACGCTCTCGTCTAAATTGGGGGGAAGTATATCGTCTTGATGATTTAACCGATGAACAAAAACAAACTATTTTACAGCGTAGTGCACACCGCAAGGGATTAGAATTACCTGATGAAGTCGCCAGCTACTTATTAAAACGAATAGATCGAGATCTACAAGTATTACTCAACAAACTTGAAATTTTAGATAAAGCATCGTTGCAAGCACAGCGTAAACTGACCATCCCTTTTATTAAAAGTATTTTAAAGCTTTGATGGGATTAAACAATGAACCATAACAATCAATTTATACTTAGGTATAGGAAAAATAGTTGAGAAACCTCTTAGCTTATTTCCCACTTATTTTTCGCTCATAACAATGATTCACTAATGTTAAAAAGAAACTTTTTAAACCACCTCCCAAAAGTTTGGCTAAATAACCAACTGATTAAGGTACAGATTTTTTAGATGTAATGGACAAAATAAAACGTTAGATACATGAAAGAGAGGATAGTGTTCATCTGTGATGAGTGTTTTTAACGAATTAGATGTGGAAAAGGCACTGATGTGGATACGACGCCATCGGCGTCTTTATTTTCCTTACAAATAATAAGACATACAGGGCATTAGAGATTGCGGAATTATATAAGAAACGTTGGGAAATTGAGGTTTTCTTTAATTTTTTGAAACAAAATTTAAATTTTAGTCATTTATTATCTCACCACTATAATGGAATGCAAGTTGAAATGTATATGGCATTAATTTCGGCGATATTAATATTAGTTTATAAAAAGGAAAATAATTTATCTGGTTATAAGATTACGAAATTAAAAATGGCGTTAGAATTAGAAAGTTTATTAATAAAAGAAGTGGTTATTATTTGTGGCGGAGACCCAAACAAAGCTGATGATGTTTGGGCTCCGAGTTAGGGTTTCGAACAGTTATGGTGAGGACACGAGCACTATCAAGGGAAGAATTTTATTTACCATCATCTAGACTATTTAAATAATCAGCAATTATGTCGCCATGGCATTTTTCAGGTTTGCAATGGCACCCTAATCTTTTCCCTGCTAATTGATGGGTATCCTCTTTTTTCAAATTTGTTGGAAGATTATCCCTTTCAAATCCATATGCAAATTTCTGAATGACACTATCACGACTCAATTCATCAGAATCTTCTCCTATTTGAAAGTCATACATAGAATATGGATTAGACCAAATAGGCTTGTTTTTATCTCTCTTTGGATTTCTACCAATATATTCATATTTATCTCCATATTGGTATGGATCTTCCCTATCAATATTAATAACTCGTGTTATTTTTATTTCTATAAAACGAAATGGTAATTTATAAGCTTTAATTAAATTCAGTTCTTCTTTAAATTCCTCACCATCATCAAAAATAATAGCATGAGTGATATCATTCAAATTAAATTGATCTTTAAAAATAAAACTATATCCCCTAACACTAGAGTATCTTTCAATTAATTTATTTTTATCTTCTAATGCAACAAGAATTAATTCTTTGCTTCTACTCAAAATAATATCCAATTTTCTATTAAATTTACTTTCTGACTTAAATTGCTCAGGGTATAAAATAAGTATTTTTTTCATGCTAATATAAATGTTTAACTGATAAATTAAAATTTGCTTCTTTATTCAAATATTCAATTACTAGTCTTCTATGACAATAATGTGGTTTATGTTCGCTACATAACAGGCATCCATTTTCTAATAAATGATTATTAACTAATTTTTCTATTCTACGTTTTGCCATTAAATTCAGGAAAGAATCCTCGTATTGTTTCCAAGAAATATCTCCTGAACGATATAACTTTAGCAAATTATTAGTTGGAGCTAGTTCAGGCATATGTATATAGTCAATACTGCATAACTCTTTTAAGAAAAATTTAAGATCATTCTTTTTTGCAAATCCAGATAGTTGAGATGAGTTGTTTATTCTTACATCAATTAATAAATTTGTATTAGAGTTACGCAGTAATTCAAAGAATTGCTCAGCCGATTTTTCTGTAAATCCTATTGTATTAATGTTTATCATATTCACCTACTCACTGAATATTGTAGCAACTAATTTATAATGATAGCCATTAAATAGCTCACCTATGCTTAACACTATAATAGCATTATCATAAGGTAGATACTCACTATCTCCTATTCTAGTATCAAATGATGGATCAGTACAGGGAATATCATTATATGGTATATCATTATAAATAAAATCCATTCTCCTTTTTCTGTTTCCATTTTGATCTAAGGATACTCTTAATGTTACATTTGAGACCCTTACAATATACAGAGATGCTCCTATCATTGTATCTTGTGGGATTCTGGCTCCTCTTCCCCATAAATCATTAGGATGATCTAATAAATTAGCTAATTCGTCATTATAATTATATCGATGTATCCACTGGCTATCACTAATCAAATAATCCTCAGGATGGTGATTTCTAGGTACATGCTCAGAGAAATTTATTGAAACCTGATTTAATAATTTACAAGGATATGGCTTAGGTCCTCCCTCAAAAGTTATCCTTGATTGTATATCAGTTATAGCACCTCCATCTCTAGTAGAAACTGGTCTAATCCAGTCATTAGTGAGAATATCTTTACCTGCTATACAAAAATGACCATTTTTTATGGATTTCGCTAATATAACTATTGTTTTATTCATAAAAGTAATCCCTTTGATATTTTAATAGAGAATATTTAAAGATTCACCCTCGCATTCCTAAACAATCTCATCCACGCGCCATCTTCGCTCCAGTCTTCTGGGTGCCAAGAGTTGCTGATGGTGCGGAATACACGCTCTGGGTGTGGCATCATAATCGCTACACGTCCGTCTGTGTTACCGATTGCGGTGATACCTTGAGCCGAGCCGTTCGGGTTGGCTGGGTAGACTTCGGTTGGTTGTAGGTTGTTGTCGATATATTGGGCAATCACAAGGTTTTGTGCTTGCAAATTATTGAGCTGATCTGCCCACTTGAATTCCACTTGTCCTTCACCGTGGGAAACGGCAATTGGCATATGAGAACCTGCCATTCCTGCGAACCAGTGGTTGTTGGTGTCATTAATGCGAACTAAACCAACACGAGCCTCAAAGCGTTCTGATTTATTACGCACGAAACGTGGCCAGTTTTCTGTACCAGGGATAATCTCTGCAAGGTTTGAAACCATTTGGCAACCGTTACATACCCCAAGAGTTAAGGTATTTGGGTTTGCGAAGAATTGGCTAAATTGATCACGCAACATTGGGTTGAATAAGATCGATTTCGCCCAACCGCCACCTGCACCTAATACATCGCCGTAAGAGAAACCGCCACAAGCGACTAACGCATTGAAATCTTTTAAGTTTCTGCGTCCGCTCATTAGGTCACTCATATGTACGTCAATACTGTTAAATCCTGCTCTGTCAAAAGCTGCCGCCATTTCATAATGGCTGTTTACACCTTGTTCACGCAAGATAGCGATGGTTGGTTTTACCCCTTTATTGATATAAGGTGCGGTAATATCTTCGTTGATATCGTAGGTTAAGTGAACTGATAACCCTTTGTTATTCGGGTCTTTTTTCATCTCAAATTCTTGATCGGCACATTCAGGGTTATCACGCAAACGTTGCATTTGATGGGTTAATTCCGCCCAAATCCCACGCAATTCAGAGCGTTTTTCGCTGAGTAATTTGCGTGTACCACGACTGATGTCGAAGCGGTCTTCAGCAACCACTGCTCCTAATTCTTTAGTGATATTGAGCAAGTTGTGTGCTTGGAGAATTTCACGCACTTTGGCAAAGTCGCTGTCAGCAATTTGGATCACCGCACCGAGTTCTTCGTTGAATAAAACGGCTAAATCGTTATCGCCTAAGGCACTGATATCCACATCTACACCACAATTTCCTGCAAATGCCATTTCCGCTAAGGTCGTAATTAAACCACCGTCCGAACGGTCGTGGTAAGCAAGTAATTTCTGTTCAGAAACAAGTGCTTGCATTGCATTGAAGAAGTTTTTCAAGGTTTCAACATTAACCACATCAGCAGGTTTGTCGCCCAGTTGTTTGTAAACTTGTGCCAGTGCTGTTGCACCTAAGCGATTGTTTCCTTCGCCTAAGTCAATCAATAATAAGCGAGTGGCTCCTTTATCGGTACGCAGTTGTGTCGTAACCGTTTTACGCACATCTTCGACACGAGCAAAGGCTGAAATAACCAGTGAAAGCGGTGCGGTAACCGCTTTTTGTTCGCCATTTTCTTCCCAAGTGGTACGCATTGACATTGAGTCTTTACCCACAGGAATCGTAATGCCTAACGCAGGGCAAAGCTCTTCGCCCACTGCTTTTACCGCTTCATATAAGCCCGCATCTTCGCCTGTATGACCTGCCGCAGACATCCAGTTTGCAGAAAGTTTAATGCGTTTAATATCACCGATATCTGTTGCCGCAATGTTGGTAATGCTTTCAGCAACAGCCAAGCGAGCTGATGCTCCAAAATCTAATAATGCAACAGGTGCACGTTCGCCCATTGACATTGCTTCACCGTGGTAGCTGTCTAAACTTGCGGTCGTGACTGCACAGTCTGCCACTGGAATTTGCCAAGGACCGACCATCTGATCACGAGCCACCATTGCGGTAACAGAGCGGTCACCGATAGTGATTAAGAAAGTTTTTTCCGCAACCACAGGCAAACGTAATACACGATGGAAAGCCTCTTTTAGTTGAATATCATCTTGTGCAAGCGGTGGGTTTTCCACAGCTTTTGACGAAACTTGACGGTGCATTTTTGGTGTTTTGCCAAGTAATACATTCATCGGTAAGTCAATCGGTTTATTCTCAAAGTGGCTATCTGCAAGGGTCAAGTGTTTTTCTTCGGTTGCTTCACCGATAACCGCAAAAGGTGCACGCTCACGCTCGCAAAGTGCGGTAAATAATTCGAGTTTTTCAGGTGCAACCGCTAATACATAGCGTTCTTGTGATTCGTTACACCAGATTTCTAATGGCGACATTCCTTTTTCATCACACAGGATAGAACGTAGATCAAATTTACCGCCACGCTCGCCATCGTGGACTAATTCAGGCATTGCATTCGATAAACCGCCTGCACCCACATCGTGAATAAATAGGATTGGGTTATCTTCGCCAAGTTGCCAACAACGGTCGATCACTTCTTGGCAACGGCGTTCCATTTCAGGGTTTTCACGTTGTACTGAAGCGAAATCTAAATCTTCTTTTGATTTACCTGATGCCATTGATGATGCCGCACCGCCACCTAAGCCGATATTCATCGCTGGACCACCAAGCACGATCAACTTCGCACCAACTGGGATTTCCCCTTTTTGAACGTGTTCCGCACGAATATTACCAATACCGCCTGCCAGCATAATCGGTTTATGGTAGCCACGCACTTCTTCTCCACCAAAGCTGTTCACTTTTTCTTCATAAGTACGGAAATAACCAAGTAATGCAGGGCGACCAAACTCATTGTTAAATGCCGCACCGCCAAGTGGGCCTTCAATCATAATATCTAATGCAGACGCAATACGGTTTGGTTTTGAAAGTGGATTTTCCCAAGGTTGTTCAAAGTTTGGGATCACTAAGTTAGAGACTGAAAAGCCTGTTAAGCCTGCTTTTGGTTTTGCACCACGACCTGTTGCCCCTTCATCACGAATTTCACCGCCTGAGCCTGTTGCAGCTCCAGGGAAAGGTGAAATGGCCGTTGGGTGGTTGTGCGTTTCCACTTTCATTAAAATATGCGCATCTTCATTGTGATAACGATATTGTCCATCTTGGTCAGGGAAGAAACGTCCAACCGTTGAACCTTCCATTACCGCGGCGTTATCTTTATACGCAGAAAGCACATAATCAGGCGTTTTTTCGAAGGTATTTTTAATCATTTTGAATAATGATTTTTCTTGTTTATGGCCGTCAATGGTCCAGTCCGCATTAAAGATTTTATGGCGGCAATGCTCTGAGTTCGCTTGAGCAAACATATAGAGTTCAATATCATTCGGGTTACGACCAAGTGCGGTAAAATTCTCCACCAAATAATCAATTTCATCTTCGGCTAATGCTAAACCTAAATTGATATTCGCTTCTTCTAGAGCTTTACGACCGCCTGCTAAAATATCAACAGTAGTAAATGGTTTTGGCTCGTGCTGAGTAAATAATGTTGCACCTTGTTCTACGTTGTCTAATACCGTTTCTAACATACGGTCGTGTAATAAGCCTTTTAAGGTGTCGATCTGCTCTGCTGTTGGCTCTGAACTAAACTCAAAATAGTATGCTAAACCACGCTCAATACGATCTACTGCTTTTAAACCGCAGTTATGGGCAATATCTGTGGCTTTTGAAGACCAAGATGAAATAGTCCCTACACGAGGTGTCACAATTAAGCAAAAGCCGACTGGTTCGTGTTCGGCAAGCGTTGGACCGTAATGTAATAATTCTTGAATTTTGACTGTTTCTGCTTCTGTAAGCGGTGCATTTAGCTCAACAAAATGCAAATATTCCGCATAAACGGACTTAACGGGTAATTGCTGTTGTTGGAATTTTTGAGAAAGTTGATTTAAACGAAATTCTGATAGGGCTGGAGAGCCACGAAAAGTTTGTACAGTCATTACTGAAGTTCCATAAAAATGTAAGAAAATTGGCGTGATTATACCCTATTACGCAAACGTTTGCATTAGTTTGCTTAGGGAGGGTTAGTTGGTATATGATGAACCAACACTATATTTCCTATTGGAGCAAATTTTATGAAAACATCAATCTCACTATCTCTATTAAGTTTAACAATACTATCAGTAACAGCTTGTAGTTCTGGGTCTAACGGTTTACCGACGTCATCAAATACATCTACTTTAAATAAGATACCGAATAGCAGCTCTACTACTTCTTCACAAATATCTTCTACCCCACAATCAGGTACACTAGATAAATTAGGAGAAAATATTAAGGTAGAAAAGAAATCATCTACTGCCACAATTTCTGTTGATGATAAAGCAGTTGAAAATCATAAGTTTATTATTCTTGGTAAAGACTATGGTCACAACAATATTGAACTTGACTTATTTCCACGTTACAAACTTTCGCAAGAAAATTGGGAAGAATCTTTTAATGTTGAAAACGAGCATTGGAATGAAAAGGGATTTTGGCGAATTTATAATCAGCAATACTCTGCGATTGTTGGAAATTTAGAAACAGCAGCATCTGTAAAAAAGATAGATAGGAATATTGTTACTCAAACTAAGATTTTTGAAATAGAAGATGTGGTTGGCTATAACACCAAAACAAATCAATTACCTAAATTAGGAAATGCTCAGTACAAAGGGATCGCTTTTGACAAAGAGCAACAAGGAACTCTTGTCTATCACGTTGATTTCGATAAAAAGCAAGGATATGGTGAAATTGTAGGAATTGACAATGTTGGAAAAATTAATTTAGAAAAAGGCGACATTACCACAACGACAGAAAATAAACATAAATACATCACAGAATACTTTAAATCAAACCAATTAGGTATTTTTGGCACAGCGAAAGCAGAAAAAGCAACTGACGATAAAACTGTTAAAAGTTACCATTTACAGTTCTTCGGTCCAAATGCAGAAGAAATTAGCGGAACGGTATTTACTCTAAAAGAAGATTGGAAAGCAGAAGATGCCGAAGCATCTATTGGGTTTGCAGGAACTAAATAATAAGTTAGTAAGTGTACACCATGTTAGAAAATAGGAGCATTAGTCGATAAAGCATAGTAGAAATTTGTTGCTGTTCTACCCCAAACTATGTCAAGTGAACACAATTGTTGCTAATGTTTATTTTCTTTAAATGTTAGCAACTATTTTTATTTAAAAAACCTTCGATAAACAAAATATTACGTTTTTTTGCTAATTTATTGTGACTCTTTAAAGTTCAAGAAATAATCCTTCTAAACGATTTGCCATCCTTTCTATATTTAGTTCAATGCAAATTTATAATAAAGACTCTTCTCAGTTTTAATGACAGGATGATAGACGATGTTTTAGAGCGGGTATCGATTAAAACTAATACACTAAACTCACAACTAAAAAGTTCAGATATGCAATAAGATTCAGATATTTTTGTTTTCCTAATGGTGTAATCACTGCAAATACTGAACTAACACACAACTTAATCCTCCTATATGCAAAAAAACCGCGAGTTATCA